>CAVRBN010000016.1:0-192195 GCA_963719255.1 uncultured Actinomycetota bacterium
GGCGCTGGCCGCGGTGTTCCTTGGTACGGCCGTCGTGCAGCCGGGTGCGTTCAACCCGATGGGGACGATGGTGGCCATCTACTTCCTGACCACCGGCATCTTCGGCCTGCAGCTCCTCGGCTACTCAGGGCTGGATCCAGAACGCCTTCTACGGCGCCGGCCTGGTCGTTGCCGTCACTCTCGCCAAGGTCGTCCGCGACCGCTCCGGAAGGGCTGACCCATGAACGAGTCATCAGGCGAGCATCACCACCTACGCCGCCGCGCTGCGCGCGAGTCGCTCCGAGCGCGACGCCCGCGCCGGCTCACGGACGAGGCCATGGGGATGCTCCGCGACTCCGGGGCATGCGCCTGCTCCAGGCCAAGGACCTCGGCGGCTCGAGGAGCATCCCAACGAGTTCTTCGACTGGGTGATCAAGGTCGGCACCGAGCACCCCTCCGCTGGGTGGATCGCCGGCGTCGTCGGAGTCCACCCGTGGGAGATCTCGATCATGCACCCGCCAGTCCAGGAGGAGATCTACGGCACCGATCCCCGACGTGCTTCGCATCCCCGTACGCACCGTTCGGGCGGGCGGTGCCCGTCGACGGGGCTTCCGGTTCACCGGCCGCTGGCCGTACTCGACCGGCACCGACCACGCCGGCTGGATCATCCTCGGCGGAATGGTCGCCGACGAGCGGGAGCACCCTGTCCCGCCCGACGTACGGCACTTCGTCCTCCCGGAGGGCGACTGGACGATCGTCGACGACTCCTGGAACGTGATGGGCCTGCGCGGCACCGGCAGCAAGGACGTCGTCGTCGCACGCCTTCGTGCCCGACCACCGGGCTCAGCGAAGCCTCGGATGTACGACGGCAGCTACGCCGGCGAACGGCGACCCGACTCGCCGCTGTTCCAGATGATGTTCGGCCTCATGTTCCCCGCCGCCATCGCCGCCGGAACCTTCGGAGTCGCCCGCCAAGCCATCCGCGCCTTCGGCGAAGCGATGGAGACCAAGGTGCCACCCGGGCGCCACGGCGCACCAGCGCCATCCAGGTCGAGCGACTGGCGGCCGCCGAAGCCGACATCGAGGCGAGCATCGCCCACTTCCGCACCTCCATCGCCGAGCTCTACGCCCACGTCGACGACGGACGAGATCAGCTCGACCAGCGCCACCGGTTCCGCCGCGACCAAGTGCGCGCCACCGGCCGATGCGTCGAAGCCATCGACCGGCTGTTCCTGACTCCGGTTCGACCGCGATGGGGGAGAACCACCCGGTCTCCCGCGCCTGGCGAGACCTCCACGTCGCCGGCACCCACGTCTGCAACAACAGCGAGATCCCGTACCAGGCGTGGGGCGCCCACCGCTTCGGCGGACCGATCCCGCCCGGCGTCGCGTTCTGACCGCGCCCGCCGAGCAGCACCGCGAGCGACGTGGTGGGCCTGAACACACGAACAGCGCAGTAGTGACGCACGAACGGACCGCGCACACACCCGAAAGCCCCACGGGAGGAGAGCCCGATGCACGAGGTTCTCGAGAACATCAACAGGTCCGCCAAGGTCCTGAACGAGGAGGCGGTGCCCAGCGATCAGCTCGGCCGGCTGACCGACCCACGGCGACGGCCTTGCAGGAGACCGGCCTCGTACGCCTCCTCCAGCCCGTCGAGTACGGCGGCTACGAGGCACACCCGTGCGACTTCCTCGAGGCCGTGATGAACGTCGGCATCGCAGCCCCGTCCGCGGGCTGGGTCTCCGGCGTTGTCGGCGTCCACCCGTGGGAGATCGCGATGATGGACCCGCGCCTGCAGGAGGAGATCTGGGGCGAAGACCCCGACACGTGGACCGCATCCCCCTATGCCCCGTTCGGACGCGCCACCCGCGTCGACGGAGGCTTCCTGTTCACCGGCCAATGGCCCTACTCCACCGGCACCGACCACTCCGAGTGGGTCATCCTCGGCGGCTTCGTGCTCAACGAGGACGGCGAGGTCGGCGGGCCGCCCGACATGCGGCACTTCGTCATCCCGCGCGCCGACTACGAGATCGTCGAGGACTCATGGAACGTCATGGGCCTCCAGGGCACCGGCTCCAAGGACGTCCGCATGACCGACGTCTTCGTCCCCGAACACCGCGTCGTCGAAGCGATGAAGATGGTCGAAGGCGTCCACGAGGACCGCCAGGCCGGCAAGCCGCTCTACCGCGTCAAGTTCCCCATCATGTTCTCCGCCGCCATCGCCGCCGGCACCCAAGGCATCGCCCAAGGCGCCCTCGCGGCCTACCACGACTACATGACCACCCGCGTCTCCGTCGCGGGCAACGTCGCCAAGAACGACGCCGCCCACCTCGTGGTCTACGGCGAGGCCGCCGCCGACGTCGCCGCCAGCCGCTCCCACCTCCTCAACTCGATGCGCGAGCTCTACGACCACGTCTCACGCGGCGGCGACGTCTCCTACGACCAGCGGCTCGTCTTCCGCCGCGACCAGGTCCGCGCCTCCCGCAGAGCGGCCGACGCCATCGACCGGATCTACAAGATCTCCGGCGCCAGCGGCATCCGCACCGACTTCCCCAACGAGCGCTACTGGCGCGACCTGCAGGTCGGCCTGAGCCACGTGTGCAACGTCGCCGAGAACATCTACGCCGCCTGGGGCGCCCACGACCTCGGCGGCGAAGCCGCCCCCGCCCTCTACGTCTGACCACCACTCGACCACCTGAAGGAGAAACATGATCAAGTCACTGGCCTACGTGGGAGTCAACTCCCCCCGCGCGGAGGACTGGCGCCGCTTCGGCACCGGGTTCCTCGGCGGCGAGCTCGCCCCGACGGCCCGGACGGCGCCGTGCGGGTCAGGGTTGACGACGCCGCCTGGCGCATCGAGGTCCGCCCCGCCGAGCAGGACTCGGTCGGCTTCTTCGGCTGGCAGGTCGACCACGAGGAGGACCTCGACGTCATCGTCGAGAAGCTCGCCGACGCCGGCGTCACGGCCGAACGTGGTTCGCGCGAGCTGGCCGAGGAGCGCAACGTCGACCGGCTCATCACCTTCACCGACCCGTGGGGCTTCCCGCACGAGGTCATCTGGGGACAGCACCTCTACCCCTCGACGTTCCGTCCCGGGCGGGCGAGCTCGGGGTTCGTCACCGGCGACCAGGGGCTGGGTCACATGCTGCTGCTGATGCCGGACATCGAGGCCGGCCACGAGTTCTTCTCCGGTGTTCTCGGGTTCGAGCTGTCGGACAAGATCATCGTCCCCGGCGCGCTGAACTCGCGGTTCTACCACGTGAACAAGCGCCACCACACGCTCGCTCTGGGTCAGTGCCCGCCCGGCGTGGCGGGCTTCAACCACCTGATGCTGCAGGTGAAGGACATCGACGACGTGGGCTTGGCCTACGACATGCTCGACGAGTACGACGTGCCGGTGACGCTGTCGCTGGGCCGGCACACCAACGACAAGACCTTCAGCTTCTACTGCGCCACCCCCTCGTTGTTCAACGTCGAGGTCGGCTACGACGGCATCGAGGTGGACGGCGCCTGGGTGCCGCAGGTCTACAACCAGACGGCCATCTGGGGCCACAAGCTCGACCCCGAGGCCAAGAACCGGCCACCGGGCATCATGCACTCGCTCGACTGAGCTCGGGATAACGAACGCCCCGGGAGGTTCGGCTCCCGGGGCGTTTCTGTTCGTGCTGTGTCCAAGCATGTTCACATCGGGAAGTCGGCGTCGTACCAGTCGCGGTAGTCCTGGAGCGCTACCTGGCCGGCCGCCGGCAAGGTGACGCTCCACCTCGGCCGCTGCCTGCTGGACGGCGGCGATCCAGTTCCTCGACCAGCTCGCCGGTGACCTTGGCCGGCAGCTGGGTGACGCGCAGGACCATCGAGATGTCGCCCTCGGGGTTGCGCACGGGGACGACGATGCCGCCGACCGTGTAGGTCCGGTCGGGGTCGAGCTCGACGTCCTCGAAGAAGCACCTGTTCTGGGCGAGCAGCTGGCGGAACTCCCGCTCGCGGGCCGGCGTGAGCTCACCGTCGCCGTACTCCCGCAGCGCCGCACGGAACGCGTCGTACTCGTGCTGCTGGCGTTCGCCCAGCACGAGACAGCGCGACTCCGTCGCGCGCGACGGCGGCCAGGCGGGCGCGGTATTGGCCGAGCAGTTCCTCGTCCTGGGGGTGGACCTTGGCCAGCCAGCGCTCGACGACCTCGGGAGCTGCGCCGGCGACGTAGGCCTCGCCGATCGGCGGGATGAGCGGGATGCGCTCGCCCAGGGGCTCGATCATCTCCGCGGATCCGCCGTAGGCACTGAAGGCGGTGGTCAGCTCATCGGGGCCGACGCCGACCAGGGCCGCGGCCTCGCACTGGAGTCGCTGGGCCAGCCGTTCGACCTCGGGTCTTGGCGGTGTCGGCCAGCCGGATCGCCGCGATCAGGTCCGCGTCCCCTTGGCCGCCATGCCGGCGGGGGAGAAGCCGCCGTAACCGCCCTGGAAGAACAGCAGCGGCGTCACCGGCGCGGTCGACCTCGAGGGCCTGGACCCGGCACAGCACGATGTAGTGGTCGCCTGCCTCGATCTGCGTCTCCGGCGTGCAGTGGATCTGCGCGACGGCGTCGTCGAGCGACGGGGCGCCGTAGCTCGCTGCGCTGCCAGGCGACCTGGCGAACTTGTCGTCGCCGGGCACGGCCATGGTGCGGCACACGTCGAGCTGGTCGTGGGCGAGCACGTTGATGCAGTAGGACGCGGCGGTCGCCAGCCGGGCATAGGTGCCGGACCCGGTGGTGGGCATGAACGCCACCAGCGGCGGGTCGAGGGAGACCGACGTGAAGGTGCCGACCACCATGCCGATCGGCTCGTCGCCGTCGAAGGCGGTCACGACGGTGACGCCGGTGGGGTAGTGGCCGAGGACCTCGCGGTAGGCGGCCGGGTCGATGGGCGCGAGCGTGTTCGCTGGCTGGTTCATGTGACCACGGTGCCCCGATTGCCGGTCGCGGTCGATACCCGTGTGCCACGCACTGGAATGGATCAGCCGCGTTCCGCTGTGCGGACCTCGCTGCTGGGTTCCGGTCACCGTTGCCCACAGGCTGCATCCATGACCTCGACGACCAGCGTCCCGACGACGGCGATCCAGCAGGCAGCGGCACGCCTGATCGCGGCGACCTCGACCGGAACGCCGTGCCCGCCGGTCCGCGACCTGATCGGATCGACCGACGTCGCCGCGGCGTACGCCGTGCAGGAACAGGTGTCAGCTCCGACCGGATGCCGGCGCCACCGTCGTCGGCCGCAAGATCGGCCTGACCTCGCCGGCGGTCCAGCAGCAGCTCGGCGTCGACCAGCCCGACTTCGGGGTGCTGTTCGACGACATGGCGTACGCCGCCGGCGCCGAGGTGCCGATCGCGCGGCTGCTGCAGCCGAAGGTCGAGGCCGAGATCGCGTTCGTGCTCGCCGACGACCTGGCCGAGGGACCACTCGACGTCGAGCAGGTGCGCGGGGCCGTCGCCTACGCGGTGGCCGCGCTCGAGATCGTCGACAGCCGGATCGCCGACTGGGACATCACCTTCGGCGACACCGTCGCCGACAACGCGTCCAGCGGGCTCTTCGTCCTCGGCGACCGGCAGGTCCCGCTCGCCGACTTCGAGCCCGTCGACGCCGAGATGTCGATGAGCATCGACGGCGAGGTGGTCTCCACCGGCACCGGCGCCGCCTGCCTCGGCGACCCGCTCGACGCGCTGGCCTGGCTGGCCCGGACCGCCCGCGACTTCGGCACCCCGCTGCGCGCCGGCCAGGTCGTCCTGTCCGGCGCGCTCGGCCCGATGCGACCCGTGCTGGCCGGACAACAGGTCCGCGCGGACATCACCGGCCTCGGGTCGGTCACCACCAGCTTCAGCGGAAGGGACAACTCATGACCGCCAGGACCAAGGTCGCCATCATCGGCTCCGGCAACATCGGCACCGACCTGATGATCAAGGTGCTCCGCCTCTCGCAGACCCTCGAGATGGGCGCGATGGTCGGCATCGACCCCGACTCCGACGGCCTCGCCCGCGCCCGCGCTCGAGGTGCCGACCACCGACGAGGGCGTCGACGGGCTGATCGCGCTGCCCGGCTTCGACGAGATCGAGATCGTCTTCGACGCCACCTCGGCCAGGCGCGCACCAGGCGAACGCCGCCCGCCTCGCGCCGTACGGCAAGCGGCTGATCGACCTGACCCCCGCCGCGATCGGCCCGTTCGTCGTGCCGGCGGTCAACCTCGACGAGCACCGACGCCGCCGAACGTCAACATGGTCACCTGCGGCGGCCAGGCCACCATCCCGATCGTCGCCGCGGTCTCCCGCGTCGCCCCGGTGCCCTACGCCGAGATCGTCGCCTCGATCGCCTCGAAGTCGGCCGGACCGGGCACCCGCGCCAACATCGACGAGTTCACCGAGACCACCTCGCACGCGATCGAGACGGTCGGCGGCGCCGCGCGGCAAGGCGATCATCATCCTCAACCCCGCCGAGCCGCCGCTGATCATGCGCGACACCGTGTTCGTGCCTGATCGCCGACCCCGACCGGCAGCCATGCCGACGCGATCCGGGCCTCGGTCGAGGCGATGGTCGCCGAGGTGGCCGCCTACGTGCCCGGCTACCGGCTCAAGCAGCAGGTGCAGTTCACGCCGGTGCCGGCCGACCAGCCGGTGCACACCCTCGCCGGCGACGCGCCGGTCACCCACCAGGTGTCGGTGTTCCTCGAGGTCGAGGGCGCCGCGCACTACCTGCCCGCCTACGCCGGCAACCTCGACATCATGACCTCGGCCGCGCTGCGCGTCGCCGAGCGCATCGCCGCCAACAAGCAGCAGCCGGAGGCAGTCCAGTGAGCACCGACGCCGAGCAGGCTCTTCATCCAGGACGTCACCCTGCGCGACGGCATGCACGCCATCCGGCACCGCATCACCCCCGACGACGTCGGCAGGATCGTCGCCGCCCTCGACGCCGCCGGCGTCGACGCCATCGAGGTCGCCCACGGCGACGGCCTCGCCGGCGGCAGCCTCAACTACGGCCCCGGCAGCAACACCGACTGGGAGTGGATCGAGGCCGCCGCCGCCAACCTCACCCACGCCCGGCTGACCACGCTGCTGCTGCCCGGCATCGGCACCATCGACGAGCTGCGAGCACGCCTACGACCTGGGCGTCCGCTCGGTGCGCGTCGCCACCCACTGCACCGAGGCCGACGTCGTCCGCCCAGCACATCGCCACCGCCCGCGAGCTCGGCATGGACGTCTCCGGCTTCCTGATGATGAGCCACATGGCCGACCGCCGCCGAGCTCGGCGCAGCAGGCCAAGCTGATGGAGTCCTACGGCGCGCACTGCGTCTACGTCACCGACTCCGGCGGCCGCCTGACCATGGACGGCGTCCGCGACCGGGTCCGCGCCTACCGCGACGTGCTCGACCCGAGCACCGAGATCGGCATCCACGCCCACGAGAACCTCTCGCTGTCGGTGGCCAACTCGGTCGTCGCCGTCGAGGAGGGCGTCACCCGCGTCGACGCCTCGCTGGCCGGGCACGGCGCCGGCGCCGGCAACTGCCCGATCGAGCCGTTCATCGCGGTCGCCGACCTCCAGGGCTGGAAGCACGGCTGCGACCTGTTCGCCCTGCAGGACGCCGCCGACGACCTCGTCCGGCCGCTGCAGGACCGGCCGGTGCGGGTCGACCGCGAGACCCTCACCCTCGGCTACGCCGGCGTCTACTCCAGCTTCCTGCGCCACGCCGAGACCGCGTCCGAGCGCTACGGCATCGACGTCCGCACGATCCTCCTCGAGGTCGGCCGCCGCGGCCTGGTCGGCGGCCAGGAGGACATGATCGTCGACATCGCGCTCGACCTCATGGCGCCGGCACGGTAACGCCAGTGGGCTCTGGGCCAGAGTGGACACCATGGACACCATGGGGTGGTCTGGCAGTGTGCGCCGACACTCGGTTTGCGCTTGAATGCGCAGGTGGTTGCTCCCGACGAGGTGCACGAGGCGGTCGTGTCGCGGCTGGCTGGGCTGTCTGCGGAGCGGCGTGAGGCGTTCGGTCTTCGGCTGGACGTGTGGTGGGAGGACCTGGTGACCGGGCTCTCGGTGCTCTACGACCAGCCTGATGAGATCGGGCTCAGACTGGTGGCTGCTGCAGCCTCGGCCTATGCCGAACGCGAGCCCGAGTTGCACACCCTGGACCAGCGGCGGCTGCTGTCCCCGGACTGGCTGCAGCGTCCGGGAATGTTCGGTTACGCCTGCTACACCGAGCGGTTCGCCGGAGACCTGCGAGGCGTCGGCGAGAAGATCGGCTACCTGGAAGACCTCGGCGTCACCTACCTGCACCTGATGCCGCTGCTGCAGCCGCGCGACGGCGACAATGACGGCGGCTACGCCGTCCGCGACTACCGCACGGTCCGCCCAGACCTCGGCACCACCGAGGATCTGAAGGAGCTCACCCGGAGGCTGCGTGCTCGAGGGATCAGCCTGGTCGTTGACCTGGTCCTCAACCACGTGGCCCGAGAGCACGAGTGGGCAGTGCGGGCCAGGGCGGGGGAGCCGGCGTACCGCGACTACTTCCACATCCATCGGGACCGTTCTGTTCCCGACTCCTACGAGGCGTCCATGCCCGAGGTGTTCCCGGATTTCGCTCCGGGCAGCTTCACCTGGGACGACGAGGCCGGGGGTTGGGTTTGGACCACGTTCAACCAGTGGCAGTGGGACCTCAACTGGGCCAACCCCGACGTGCTGGTGGAGTTCGCCGAGATCGTCTTGTTCTTGGCCAACCACGGTGTCGAGGTGATCCGCCTGGACGCGATCGCTTTCGTGTGGAAACGACTGGGCACCAACTGCCAGAACCAGCCGGAGGTCCATGCGGTCACCCAGGTGCTGCGCAGTGTTGCCCGGATCGCGGCGCCCGCGCTCGCCTTCAAGGCAGAAGCGATCGTCGGGCCGCGTGATCTCGTGCAGTACCTGGGTCTCGGCGAGTACGCCGGCCGGGTCAGCGATCTGGCCTATCACAACAGCCTGATGGTGCAGGTCTGGTCGATGCTCGCCACCGAAAGCACCGTGCTGGCCCGCAGGGCGCTCGCCGCGCTGCCGCCGACCCCGACCACCGGCACCTGGATCACCTATGTGCGCTGTCACGACGACATCGGTTGGGCCGTCGACGACGGCGACGCCGCCGCGGTCGGGCTCAACGGCCACGAACACCGGAGATTTCTTGCCGACTGGTACGCCGGCGACTTCCCCGGTTCCTGGGCCGACGGCCTGGTCTTCCAGCACAACCCCGCCACCGGTGACAAGCGCATCAGCGGGACCGCCGCATCCCTGGCCGGACTCCATACCGACTTGGACGCCGACCTCGACGCCGGACTCGCCCGAATCTTCCTCGTCCACGCGATTGTCGCCGGCTGGGGCGGCATCCCGGTCATCTGGAGCGGCGACGAGCTCGGCCAACCCAACGACGCCAGCTGGCGGTCCGAGGCCGGACACGAGGACGACAACCGCTGGGCGCACCGCCCCCGGCTCGACTGGGAGCGGGCCGCACAGCGGGACAACCCAGACACCGTGCCCGGCCGGGTGTTCTCCGGGATCGCCCACCTGGCCCGGGTCCGAGCCAGGCTGCCCCAGTTGCACGCATCCGCCCCCAGCACCGTGCTGACCGACACCGACGACGGCGTGCTGGCCACGGTGCGCAACCACGCCAGCGGCCCGATGTTCGGTCTCTACAACGTGACCGGCACATCGCGCCCCTTCCCCCTCCAACGGCTCCGCGACCACGGCATCCAGCAGCCCTACGACGCTATCGGTGGATACCCAGTCACCGCCGGCGCCGACGGCATCATCTGGCTCCCGCCCTACGCGGCCTGGTGGGTCGCGTCAAGAGGGGAGCACGCCTGAAGGCGCCCACCGGTGCGCTGGGCGCCGATGCCGGCGACGACCACGAACCCGATGCCGATGACCGCGAGCAGGCCGGGCACCTGACTGAGGATGACCAGGCCGACCAACAGGGCGGCGGCCGGTTCAAGGCTCATCAGGGTGCCGAATGCCGCGGTGTTGAGGCGACGCAGGGCGAGGAACTCCAGGGTGAACGGTACGACGGGCAGCATCACGGCCAGGCCGATCCCGATCAGCCAGAGCTCGGGAGTCATCTTGTCGAGCACGGACGGCCCGACCACGACGGAAGCGACCAAGCCGGCGACCGGCATCGAGATCGCGAGCCCGGTGAGCCCGCTCGCCTCGTCGCCCACCCGCTGCGTCAGCAGGATGTACGCCGCCCAGCAGGCCGCCGCCCCCAACGCGAAGGCCACGCCGACCGGGTCGGCCGTACCTGCCCAGGGTTCCGTGAGCAGCAGCACACCGGCACCGGCGAACAGCGGCCAGACGAAGCGGCCGGCACCACGACCGCTGGCGACCGCGACCCCGAGCGGGCCCAGAAATTCCAGCGCGCTGGCCATCCCGAGCGGCAGCCGGGCGACCGCCTCCATGAAGAGCAACGTGACTGAGGCGGTGGCGATGCCGAGCAGGATGCTCGCGACGATCGCGGAGCGGGTGTAACGAACGCGCCACGGCCTGCCGATGGCTAGGAAGAACACCCCTGCCCAGCCAAGCCGCAGCCAGGCTGTCCCGTCGGCCCCGAGACGATCGATCAGCGGGACCGAGACCGCCAGCCCCAGCTGGACGCACATGATCGAGCCCGTGGCCATCGCGACGCCTGAGCGGACGCGGCTCGCACTGGTCGTTGGGGAAAGCACGGTCGAGGTCATGCATCCAAGTGAAGGCCACCAAACCGTCCGTGTCCACGCGAGAAAGGTGGACTTATCGTTCGTGAATCATGAACAATGGTCACCGTGGACGTCCGTCGGCTGCACCTGCTGTTCGAGCTCTCCCGCCTCGGCTCCATGCGTGCCGTCGCGGACACCCACGGCCTGACCACGTCGACGGTGTCCCAGCAGATCGCGGCTCTGGCTCGCGAGGTCGACGCCGCGCTGATCGAGCCGCACGGACGGCGGGTTCGACTCACGCCTGCGGGTCTGCGACTGGCGGACCACGCCGTGAGGATCCTCGCTGCAGTGGACGCCGCGCGACTCGATCTCGACCCGGACGCCGAGCCTGCCGGCACCCTGCGCACCGGAGGGTTCGCGACGGCGATCCGCAGGTCCCTGCTGCCGGTCATCGCCGATCTCGGGGCCAGCCACCCGAACGTGCACGTCGCGATCAACGAGTTCGAGCCGATCGAGGCCGTCGAGCTGCTCGCCAACGACCACCTCGACCTCGCGCTCACCTACGACTACAACCTCGCACCCGCCTCGCCCGCCAGCACCCTTGCAGCGGTGCCGCTGTGGACGACACCGTGGGGGCTCGGGGTGCCGGCGGCCGATGCCCGCGCCGACGCCGCCGTCCCCGACCTCGCCGACTGGCGTGACCACATCTGGATCGTGAACTCGCGAAACACCTCGGACGAGGATGCCGTACGGACCCTAGCGTCGCTGGCGGGCTTCACGCCACGAATCAGCCATCGGATCGACAGTCTCGACCTCGTCGAGGATCTGATCGTCGCGGGTCACGGGATCGGCCTGCTGCCACTGCCACGCGTAACCCGCAAGGGCGTTCGCGTGCTCGAGCTCACGGACCCGCCGGTGCTGCTGACGGCGTACGCCGTGACCCGGCTCGGCCGGGAGAACTGGTCGCCCCTGCGGCTGCTGCTCGACCGCCTCGTGGCCAGACACCAGGACAGCAGCAGGACTGGTCAGGTGCCTGGGCCCGGCACCATCCGGACAGCGCAGTACAAAGTGCCGCAATGAGGACCTGCCGACCATCGCAATCCGTGGCGACGACGCATGTTCTGGACGAAGGCGTGCCCTTGGATCACCACGCTCGCCGTGCGAAGGGGTCTTCAACCCGTGCATCGGCCGGAGCCTAGCCTTCAGCCGGGTCAGCGGCCCAGCCGTCGGACAAGGCTCAGATGCAGGGTGCCTCACCCTCGTCCAGCACCGAACCATCAAGGGACACGTAGCGCCACGAGAACCGGTCTGCCGCCAGAGTCAGGTCGAGGACGCCGAACTGGGTGTTCTGGAAGTACACCGACCCGGTCTCGGGGTCGTGCTCGTCATAGAGCGACTTGCCCCCGGTGCCCGACACGAACGAGGTGAGCCCGCGGCCGGGGCTCGGGTTCCCTTCGGCATCCATGGGTTCGAACCGCTCGTAGGTGTGGTCGTGCCCGGCCAGCGCGAGATCGACATGCTGGTCGTAGGCGATCCGCCAGAATTCCGCCATGGACTCGTTGGAGCCGTGCTTGCCCGAGGAGTACCGCGGATGGTGCATCGCGATTGCGGAACATTGGCGGGGGTCGTCTTCCAGGTCGGTCTGCAACCACGCCTCCTGCGCGTCGCAGTCGACCTCGTCGCAGTTGGAGTTGAGCATGTAGATCCGCCACTCTCCCGCGTCCCACGCATACCAGGGCTTGTCCTGGTCGATGTAGTCGAAGTAGCCGCGGGCTTGGTTGGAGTTGTACTCGTGGTTGCCCGGCACGGGCCTGGTGATCGAGCGCAGTGCACCCCACGATTCGTCGTACGATCCCATGAAGTCGGAGATGGACCCCTTCGCGTACTGCAGGTCGCCGAGAGCGACCACTGCGGCCGGGTCAAGGGAGGAGGCCAGTCGCGCCGTCGCCTCGTGCTGGCAGGTCTTCGGACTGACTCGGTCGCCAGGTTCGCAGGCAATGTCGCCGACCGCCACCACGCTGATGGTGCGATCTGGGCCCGCTGCCCGGACAGGCGCTGACACGTCGACCTGCTCGTCCGGCCCCGCCGGGTCGGGTCCCCCACAGGCCGCCAGCAGTGTGGAACCGGCCAGGCAGACTCCGAGCAGCAGGCGGCTCATCGGGGCGACTTCCGACGGCGACCGGCCCCCGCCACCGCGTGGTCGAACCTCTCCGGCACGGTGCCCCCTCCTCAGCACGCGGACCACAACTGCCGCGTCGGTCCCGAACCTACCCGGGTAACTCCCGCAATGGCGCCGCTCCTCGATCTCAACACCGCCGTGCTAGCCCTGTGACTGATCGAAGGGCTCGCCAGCTGAGGCGGGGCGCTCGCGGCGCGGGCGCAGCGTCCACGGAGACGAGCGGTAGCGCGACGACGGCCACGGCTGCTCCTCGAGGTCGGATGGCGGCGAGATTGCCTCGACCCTAGGACGCAGGGATCCGGCCGGGCATGCCGCAAATGGGGCAAACCTCGGCCGAGGTCCGGGCTCCTGGGAGGATCAGGCCGCCGGGGCCCGCCATCCGACCTTGCTGGCGAGGCCGACGGCGGCCAGCTGCGAGGAGACCTCGAGCTTGGCCAGGATCGACTTCACCTGGGTGCGCACGGTCGCCTCGGAGACGACGCCGAGGTGGGCGATGTCGCGCACGACGCGGCCGCTCATCAGGTGCCCGAGGACCGCCCTCTCCCGGGTCGTGAGCAGTTCCAGCCGGTCGTGCAGCGACTGGCTCTCGGCGCGCTCGGCCAGCCACAGCCCGAGCAGCTCCTGCCGCTCGGCGGTGTCCATGACCGGCAGGCCGGAGTTGAGCCGGCGCACCGTGGCCAGGACGTCGTTGAGCGGTCGGGATTTCGACAGCACCTTCCGGGCGCCGTGCCGGATCGCCTCGCCCCAGCGGGCGCGATCGGTCGACCCGGTGACCACGACGACGTTGGCACCGGAGCGGGCGATCGGTTCGATCAGGCGTACGCCGTCGCCGAATCCCCCGAGGTCCAGGTCGAGCAGCACCACTCGGGGGCGGAACCGCACGACCGAGGCCACCAGGGTGCCCGGCGCCCCAACGCGGTCGGGGACCTCGATCCGGCGGACGTCGTACCCCTGCACGGTGAAGGCAAGCTCGAGTGACTCGGCGAACAGGGTGTGGTCCTCGACGATGACAACCCGAAGCTCGGCACGTGATGTCGGAGTCATCGCGTCACACCGCCCGAGCGAGCACGGCGGGCTCGAGGCCGGCCGTCGGCTCGGCCGGCTCGGCCGGCTGGGCCGGCTCGGCCGGCAGGCTGATCACGAACCGCGTCCCCGAGACGGCGGAAGAGTCGTCGAGATGCAGGTCGCCAGCGAGCCGCTCCATCAGCTGGCGGGCGACGTGCAGGCCGATGCCCTGGCCCGGCGAGTCGGTGCGGCGGCCGCACCACTCGAACAGGCGCTCACGGGTCTCCGGCGGGATCCCCGGACCATCGTCGGTGACCGCGATCTCCACCCGGCCGTCGCGGGCCTCGGTCTCGATGCGGATGTCGTCGCTGCTGCCGTGCCGCGCGGCGTTCTCCAGCAGTACGTTGACCGCTTCGGTGACGTCATCGGCGCGGCCGAGGGCCTGCAGTCCGCTCGGCTTCCACCTGATGTCGCGGCCGCGGGCGCGGTGTGAGACCACCAGTTGGCCGATCGTCTCGTCGAGGTCGACCGGGCGTGGGTCGACCTCCGTGCGGCCCTTGATGAGCCGCTGCAGCCGTTCGACCTCGGCCTGCACCATGACCCCGAGATCGAAGCGCTTCTCGGCGCTGAGCGCCTCGGCGTCGTGGATGAGCCGGGAGGCCGACGCGATGCCGGCCACCATCGAGTCGATCTCGTGCAGCCGCCCCCGGTCCTCCCGGACGTCGGTCTCCATCTCCGCCAGCCGGTTCGACAGCACCGCGATCGCGAGGCGCTTGTCCCGCAGCGCGGACCGCACCAACGCCGCTGCCGTGGCCAGCAGCAAGATGGCCCCGGTGAGCGCCACCGCGAGCGGCAGCGCCACGGGCAGCGCGGCGATGGCGTCGTACGGCACGAGCACGAGACCGTTCGCCAGCGCGAGCAGCGCCGCCGAGAGCGTGAAGCGCGAGCGCGCCCAGGTCGGCAGCGCAGTGACGTGGAGCAGCGCGGCGGCGATCAGCAGGCCGACCAGGACGAGGCCCTCGGCGGCCGCGAACGCGAGCGGCAGCGCGAGCCAGGCGACCAGCGTGCCGCCGGCGGCTCGCCAGTGGATGTAGACGAACAGCGTCGCCGCCCCTACGGCGCCGGCGCTGAGGAACGTGGCGACGGCGGCGTCGAGTTGCGCCCCGGACGGAGCCAGCTGCCCGAGCAGGTACAGCGGCGTGATCAGAAGCGCCAAGACCAGAGCCGTGTGCGTCCGGTCCCACGCCCCTTGCGGCAGACGTAGCGTGTCCAAGCGGATACCCCCCCAGGTCCCGGTGACACGCGGGGAGGCTGCGAAGAGACCTCCAGGGGTGATTTGCCGAAGCCGGTCCATATGTCGCCCCACGTGCTCACGTCGTTTTGGCGACCCCAAGAAACCCGAACAGTCCCCGCCCCATGGGTTTACTGTGCCCCGAGACTATGCCGAGTCGGGAAAGCAAGGTACCGACACGTTCGGGTGGTTCGGGCCCTAGGGTCGCCGAGGGCTCGGAGTTAGCCCAATTCTCCGACTCGTCCGGTTCAGCCTAAACAGGCGCGTTTGGGCGAATAATCCACCCCAAAAGGGTGTAAGCCAGACCCGTCAAACTCCACAAAGTGGATATTACCGGCGTCCTTGGCGGGGATACGACAAGGACTTTCGGAAGTCGGCGCTGCTGAGCTTTGGGGTCATCCAGTTCCTCAGACTCAGAGCGTCGACAAGCAGGCCGTCCGCGCGGGCGGATTCATTTCCGCCCGCGGGCGGTCCTGTCTCTGCCAGCGTGGACCTGGTTGGGGCGTTAACGTCCAGGTACTTGTTTGTCGAGTCCTTTGGTCCGGTTTTACCCCAGAGGGGGTTTAGCCGAAAAGCGACATCTGAGAGGTTTATGTCTTGCCGAAGCATCGACTGGGAACACGAAAATGGATCGGCGGGGCGGCGCCGCTCTTGCGCTGGGGTTTGTGTCCACCCACGCGAAGCGGCGACCTGCCAAAGGTCTCGAGGCATGGAAGGTCTGACGTGGGGGTACCCGCCATCGCGGCGGACGAATGGGAATCGGGCCGCCGGAACCGTCCACGGCCACGTACCATGGGCGGTTCCTTTTCCTTGTGCCAGGCGAGGGAGAATCTTCTTACCGCCGGCTTCGACATATGGCGGGGCCTGCTGGACCGTTGCCCCGGGGGTAAGTCTGTCTCGGTCTCCATGGCGGTCTGCGTGCCGGAGACGGGAACGGAGCCGTCCACGGACCCGAGACTTCGGCGGCTGATTTCGTTGGGAACGCCGAAGGGTGGACCCGCGACGGCTGTCCGGCGCTGGGGGAGCTGTCCCAAAGGGGCTATAGGCCAACCGCCGACCCGGGCAGCATGCTTTGAAGCTGGTCCTTGATGCAAGACCCAGACAAGGACCGGCGAACGAACCGCCCGCGGCTACGACTTTCTCCCCCTGTACCCGCGGGCGGTTTCCGCGCACCCGCGCACCCGGGTCGCAGGGCAGCCGTTCGCCGAGACCCAGCGTCGTACTGCCGTCGGGGCGCCAGATAAGCGCCACGGGGCGACTTCCCCTGACCTCGACTGAGATCCGGGTATGGGAGAGGATCGACAACAGTGGGGTTTGCTGGCCGAATGCCACCGGGCGGGAGCGGAAACCCATGCTGGCTCTGCGTGGGAGGTGACCACGACGCGCCGTCGAAGTCGGAGTGCGCCCATTCCGGTGCGCTGCTCCGCCGACCTGCCCCCAACAGGGCTAGGCCGAATCGTCTTGCGTGGCTCCAGATGGCGCCTCATGCTGGAGCGAGCGCCAGCCGGGCAGCGCCAACGAGAAGCTGCTGCCTCCACTGAGTGAGCTGTCGACCCAGATCCGGCCGCCGTGGGCTAGGGCGACCTCTCGACAGATCGCGAGCCCCAGTCCGCTGCCGCCGACGTCGGGAGTGCCAGGCTTGTCCACTCGGAAGAACCGATCGAACAGATGCTCCTCGTCCGATGGGGGGATGCCCGGGCCGGCGTCGGTTACGGTGACACCGACGTCGTCGTCATGGCGCCATGTCTCGATCCGCACCTCCGCGCCGGGCGGCGAGAACTTGATGGCGTTGTCGACCAGGTTGGTCAGCACGAGCTTCAGTCTTGGCGGGTCGGCCTGAACCTCACAGCGTTCCCCGCCCGCTGTCAGGGACACACGCTTTGCGACCGCAAGCGGCTCCAGCGCACGAACCGCATCGTCGACCACCCGACGCAGGTCGACGGGGACCGTGAGCAGCTCGAGGCGACCTTCGTCGGATTGGGCGGAGGTCAGGAGGTTGTCGATCATGCGGGTCATCCGGTCCACCTCATCCCTTGCGCTGAGGAGGACCTCGCAGGCGGCGATGGAGAGCTCGTCGGCAGCGAGGGCGACGTCGACCTCGGTTGCGCATGATCGCCAAGGGAGTGCGCAGCCCGTGTGACGTGTCGGCGAGGAGGCGATGTTTCTCCAGAACGCCCCTCTCGATCCGCCCGAGCATGGCGTTGAGGGTGATCGCCAGCCGGCGTGTCTCGTCATGGGAGCTCGGCACCTCGACGCGTTCGTTGAGCCGGTCTATCCCGATCTCCTGCGCGTCGGTTGTTATTCGTTCGATCGGTCGTAGGGCCGCTCCGCTAGCCAGTAGGCCGCGAGTGCGGTGAGTCCGAGGACGGCGGGCCCGGCGATCAGCAGAAGCGTCACGACCCGCCTCACTGCGTCCTCGACTGGTTGGAGACTCTCGGCCAGGACCAGCACGCGCATCTGGCCGAGAACACGGAACGAGGAGACTCTGACCCGGTAGTGCCCGCCCTCGTCGCCCAGGGACGCGGTGAAGGTCTGTGGCGTCCCAGAGATCGCGGCTGCCCGCACGTCTGCGGAAACCAAGGGAGATGACGCCAGCGGCAATCCCGTAGTGCACACGGAATGTTTCCCTGCTGGTCCAAGAGTTGGGCACCCCCGTCTGTTGGCGACAGGATCGCCTGGGCGGCCTCCCGGAAGTCGCGGTCGTCGTCCGACGCGTCGTCGGGCTCCTGTTCTGCGTCATCGCCAGAGTCGACAATGGCGTTGGTGAGCTCGAGCGAAGCCGTGATGCACTTGCTCATCGATCGCGTCGAGCAGATCGGCGCGCAATTGAAGCACGAGGAACACGCTGAGCGCGACGATCGTCGTGGCCAGCAGTGCGGTGTACCAAGCGGCCAGGCGAACGCGGATCGGCAGACTCACGACGGTTCCAGGATGAAGCCCTTGCCGCGCACGGTCCGGATCAGTCGTGGGCCCCTCGGGCGCTCCAGCTTCTTGCGGAGATATCCGATATAGACGTCGACGACGTTAGGCGAGACGTCGGGGTCGTCTCTGCCAGACCTCCGCAGCAGCGCCGCACGCGAGACCGGGGCTGCAGGTCTTCGCGCGAGAGCCTCGAGCACGTCGAACTCGCGGGCGGTGAGCTCGATCTGGTGACCCCTGCGGATGGCGACGCGTGTCGACGGATCCAGGCGAAGGCTGCCGACCTGCAGGAGTGGCGCGCGAGGAGACGGTCCACGGCGGACCAGCACCCTCAGCCGGGCCCGTAGCTCGTCGAAGTCGAAGGGTTTGACCAGGTAGTCATCCGCGCCACCGTCGAGACCGCGGATACGATCGGCTCACCTCGGTCCGTGCCGTCAGCATGATCACCGGTGTCCAGCGCCCTCGGGCC
This sequence comes from uncultured Actinomycetota bacterium, assembly GCA_963719255.1. Classification (GTDB taxonomy): domain Bacteria; phylum Actinomycetota; class Actinomycetes; order Propionibacteriales; family Nocardioidaceae; genus Nocardioides. Next base: position 18,530 of record CAVRBN010000016.1, read on the forward strand.
CTCAACGACTTACACAGTGCGAACCCGTCGAGTCCCGGGAGCATCACGTCGAGCACGATTGCGTGGAAATCAGCGTGCGTAGCCATCGAAAGGCCTTTGTCACCGGTGTCGGCGACCTCGACCGTGTAACCGTCGAGCGCGAGTCCGCGTTTCAGCGAACGGGCGAGCTTGAGGTCGTCTTCGACGACGAGAACACGCATGCATCATTGTGCATCCGATCCCCAAAATTAGGCATGACAACGTCCGCGTTGCGGTAGAGGCTTCGCTGACTAAGAGCTTCCTAAGAGTCTTTCTAAGCTTGTTATAAGAATCGGTGCGGGCACATTCACTCGGGGGAGACGCCACACCCTGTCGGGGACAGAGGTGTTTGGCATGGCATCAATCTTGCGGTGGGCCATGCGGACGCGACTGCTGGTGTTGGCCGTCGCCCTGGGAGTGTGTTGCTTTGGCGTTCTCCAGCTGCGAGACGCGCCCGTCGACGTGCTGCCCGAGTTCTCGCCAGGCTACGCGGAAGTGCAGACCGAGGCGCTCGGGCTGTCCGCGGAGGAGGTCGAGCAGCTGATCACCGTGCCGCTCGAGGCCGACCTGCTCAACGGGGTCGAGGGCGTGGAGGTGATCCGCTCCAAGTCGCTGCCTGGTCTTGTCCTCGATCGTCATGGTCTTCGAGCCCGGCCGTGATGTCTATCGGGAGCGGCAGCTCATCGAGGAGCGGCTGACCCAGGCGCACGCACTCCCGCACGTCTCCAAGCCGCCCACGCTGCTCCAGCCGCTGTCGTCATCGAGCCGGGTCCTGATGATCGGCCTCTCGTCGGAGGAGCTGTCCGGCATCGAGCAGTCGGTCATCGCCCAGTGGGTGCTGCGACCCAAGCTGGTCGGTGTTCCCGGCGTGGCCAACGTCTCGGTCTGGGGAATGCGTGACCAGCAGCTGCAGGTGCAGGTCGACCCCGAACGGCTGCGGCGGCAAGGCGTCACCCTCAGCCAGGTCGTGGAGTCGGCTGGCAACGCCCAGGTGGTCTCGCCGCTGACGTTCCTGGAGGCATCGACACCGGGTACGGGAGGCTTCATCGAGACTCCGCAACAGCGTCTGCAGGTGCGGCATCTGATCGAGAAGATAGCCAATCCCGAGGCCTTGGGCGGGGTGCCCATCGTCGGGACGGGCGGCCGGCTGCGCATCTCGGACGTGGCGGACGTCAAGGTCGACCACCAGCCGTTGATCGGGGACGCCGTCGTCGAGGGCGGCCCCGGGCTCATGCTCGTCATCGAGAAGTTCCCCGGAGCCGACACGCGACGAGATCAGCGAAGGCGTACAGGATGCCCTCGAGACACTGCGACCTGGGCTGACGGGATGCGGACGGACAGCGCGAGTCTTCCGCCCTGCCGACTACGTCGACGAAGCTCTGGACAATCTCGCTCTCGCCCTGCTCATCGGCGGTGTGCTGATGCTGCTGGTTCTGGTGGCATGCCGGTTGCGGTGGCGATCGCTCATCGTCGCACTGGTTGCGGTGCCGCTGTCCTTGCTGGCCGCCGCGCTGGCGCTCGACCTGCTCGGGCAGGGCTTCAACGCGATCATGTTCGCCGGTCTCGCTGCCGCGATCGCCGTCGTGGTCGACGAGGCGGTGGTCGCGACCGACCGGGTGACGCGGGCGCTCCGGCAACGCCCGGACGGATGCCGAGCGGACTCGGACGTCTGTGCATCGTCACGGCTTCTGCGGAGGTACGGCGTCCGCTCACCTACGCCACACTGATCGTGCTGCTGGCCATCGCGCCGGTGGTGGTCATGGAGGGGCGGCCTGGAGCGTTCTTCGGCCCGGCTGCCATCGCGTACGTCGTCGGGGTGCTGGCCGCCGCGGTCGTCGCCCTCACGGTCACCCCGGCACTGACCTCGTTCCTGACGGCGCGGTGGCAACCAAGGCAGGCCGAACCCGCCGGGCACTCCCGGCTGAGGACCGGGTACCTGTCGGCAGTCGAGCGCGTCGGCCGGAGCCGCGTCACGGCGTGGCGGTGGCGGGCGTGTGCGCCGTTGATCGCGATCGCGGTCCTGCCGTTCACGGGGACGTCGCCCGTGCCCGAGTTCGAGGACCACAACGTACTCGTCGAACTGTCGGGCAAGCCGGGCACCTCGAACGAGCGGATGACCTCGACCGCCACCACGCTCAGCGACACGTTGACCGCGCTGCCGGGTGTGGACGGGGTAGGGGCGCACGTCGGACGCGCCATCACCGGTGACGAAGTGACGAACGTCAACTCCGCAACCGTCTGGGTGAGGATCGAGGACGACGCCGACCACCAGGAGACCTTCGAGGCGATCGAGGCGGCAGTGCGAGCCGTCCCCGACGTCGACAGCGAAGTGGTCACCTACGCCGAGAAGCGGATCCAGGACGTGGGTGCGTTGACCACCGGTGCCAACCCGGTCAGGGGTCAGGGTCTCGATGTGCTCACCGGCGCCGACCAGCCGCTGACGTCGTGCGTGTGTTCGGCCAGGACCTGACAGTGCTGCGCGCGCAGGCTGAGCGGGTCCGGGCCCTGATGGCCGATGTGGATGGCGTCGTGGACCCGCGGAGTGCGCTCCCGGACCTGGAGCCGACGATCGAGATCGAGGTCGACCTCGAGAAGGCACAGGCGCTCGGCCTCACGCCGGGTCACGTACGTCGCGCTGAGGCGACGTTGCTGCAGGGCATCCAGGTCGGCAGCGTCTTCGAAGAGCAGAAGGTGTTCGACGTCATCGTGCGGGGCACGCCGGCCACCCGAAGTGGCGTGGAGGATATCCGCAACATGCTGATCGACACCCCGAGCGGCGGACACGTGCGCCTCGACCAGGTGGCAGACGTGCGCGTCGTGCCGTCCCCGTCGGTCATCGAGCGGGATGCCGTGTCGCGGTACGTCGACATCCAGGCCGGGGTCGAGGGCCGAAGCGTCGATGCGGTCGCCGCGGAGATCGGGGAGCAGCTCGCGAAGGTGACGTTCCCGATCGAGTACCACGCCGAGGTGCTCACCGGCGGCACCGGTGAGGAAGTCGGCCGAGGCTGGGTGCTCGGCGTGGCACTGGCTGCAGCCCTCGCGGTCCTCCTGCTGCTGCAGGCGTTGTTCGGCAGCTGGCGTCTGGCCGCCCTGGTGTTCGTGACGCTGCCGCTGTCCCTCGTCGGTGGGCTGCTGACCGGGTTCGTCGACGGGGTCGACCTGTCGCTCGGGTCGATGCTGGGGTTCCTGGCGGTGTTCGGACTCGCGACGCGTCTCAACCTCGTTCTTGTCGCCAGGCTCCGCTCCCTCGAGGCCGAAATGCCGGGAATGAGCCGTCGGGAGACGATCCGACAGGCCGGGTCCGAACGTCTGGCTCCGGTGACCGCGTCGGCGGCTGCCCTGGCCGCGCTCGCGGTCCCCTTCGCGGTCCTCGGGACCCGGCCGGGACTGGAGATCCTGCAGCCGATGGCTCTGGTCATCCTCGGCGGCGTGGTCAGCTCCACTCTGATGGCCCTGTTCGTCATGCCCGCGCTCTACCTGCACCTGGCACCGGCCGTTCGCTACGACGCCTCCGAGATGGACGCAGAGTCCGAACTACATGTTCCAGAGCAGCGAGATCACGAGGACGGTTACCCGCCCCGGCGTCTCGCGTCGGACAGTGAGACCGTCTCATGAGCGGCGCGCGGACCGGCGGCTCGTCAGCACGAGCCGTCGGACTCCTTGCCGGCGTCCTCAGCGCCGGACTGCTCCTCGCCGGGTGCAAGGAGGTCGAGGAGGCTTCGGCGACGGTTCACGAGCCGGCCACCGTCGAGGAGGTGGCGGGTCTCGACGTCAAGCGGGTGACGTTCGACCAGGCCGGCGCCGACCGTGTCTCCCTGCGCACCGCAACGGTGCGAAAGACGTCTCGCGGAACCGTGGTGCCGTACGCCGCGCTGATCTATGACGGACAGGGGATCCCGTGGGTCTACACGAACCCGGAGCCCCTGACCTTCCAGCGTGCCAAGGTCGTCGTGGACCGCATCGTCGACGACGTGGCGTGGATCTCGGATGGACCCCCGCCGGGGACCCGGGTGGTCACCCTCGGGGCGACCGAGGTCTATGGTGCCGAGCTCGAAATCTCCGGGGGTCACTGATGATCGAGCGTGAGGGCGGCGTGATGCGTCGCATCGTCAGCCGCAGCCTGCGCTTCCGGTGGCTGGTCGTCTTCGCGGCCGGCGCCCTGCTCGCCGTCGGGTTCGCCCAGATCCCGAACACCAAGGTCGACGTGTTCCCGGAGTTCGCGCCGCCTCGCGTGGAGATCCAGACGATCGCCCTGGGCAACTCCTCGAACGAGGTCGAGGAGCTGATCACCGTCCCGATCGAGAACCAGCTGGGCGGGATCGAAGGCCTGGAGACGATGCGCTCCAAGTCGGTCGCCCAGCTCTCCTCGATCCAGCTGATCTTCGAGCGAGGGACAGACGAGCTGCGCGCGCGCCAGCTCGTGACCGAGCGGATCGCTCAGATCACCTCGACCCTCCCGACTTGGGCGAGCCCGCCGTTCATGATGCCGGCCCTGTCCTCCACCAGCCGGATCATGAAGATCGGGATGACGTCGGACGACGTCAGCATGATCGACATGTCCACGATCGCCTACTGGAAGATCCGGTCGCGTCTGCTCCGGGTCCCCGGTGTCGCTCAGGTCGCCATCTGGGGCGAGCGGCTACCGCAGCGACATGTCCAGGTCGACCCCGCCAAGCTGAAGTCGAACGACGTGTCGCTGCAGCAGGTGATGGACAGCGCGGCCGACGCCCTGGACGCCGGCCTGCTCCGCTACTCCGACGGCGCGATGATCGGCACGGGCGGGTTCGTGACGGCGGGTGACAGTCGGCTCAATGTCCGGCTCGTCCAGCCGATCGTCGGCCCCGAACAGCTCGCGAAAGTGCCCGTCGTCGAGCGCAACGGCAAGACCCTTCGGCTCGAGGACCTGGGGAACGTCCTGGTCGACTCGGGGCCGCTGTGGGGGGACGCAGTCATCAGACGACGGCCCCGGGCTGATGTTGGTGGTGCAGAAGTTCCGCGGGGCCAACACCATGGAGGTCACTCGCGGTGTCGAGCAGGCCATGGACGAGCTCCAGCCGGGTTTGCCGGGCATCACCATCGACACCACCATCTTCCGTCCGGCGACCTTCATCGAGCAGTCCATCGACAATCTCACCCGCGCGTTGCTGCTCGGGATCCTGCTCGTGATGCTGATCATCATCGCGTTCCTGTTCGAGTGGCGCACCACGTTCATCAGCCTGATTGCCATCCCGCTGTCTCTGGTCACCGCGCTGCTGGTGCTCGACCTGCGCGGTGTCACCGTCAACGTCATGGTTCTGGCCGGACTGGTGGTCGCGATCGGGGTGGTGGTCGACGATGCGATCATCGACGTGGAGAACGTCGTACGACGCCTGCGTCAAGCACGCGCCGAGCACACGAACGTGTCCGTGTTCACGACGATCCTGGAAGCCTCTGTGGAGGTTCGCTCAGCGATCACCTACGCGACGGTCATCAACGTCGTCGCGGTCATCCCGGTCCTGTTCCTCGAGGGCCTGTCCGGGTCGTTCTTCCGGCCGCTGGTGTTGTCCTATGCGCTGGCGGTGCTCGTGTCGATGGTCGTCGCCCTCACGGTGACCCCGGCGCTGTGCCTGTTGCTGCTCTCCCGGGGAAAGCTGGTCCAGCGTGAGTCGCCGCTGCTCCGCGTCCTGAAGCGCGGTTATCGGAAGGTGCTCGCACCACAGGTCCGCAGGCCTCTGCCCGCGATCACCGCGGCTCTGGTGCTGTCGCTTGCGGGGCTGATGGTCTACCCGACGCTCGGAACCCAGCTGCTGCCGAACTTCAAGGAACGCGACTTCCTCATGCACTGGCTCACCCAGCCGGGCACCTCGGCGCCCGAAGAGACCAGGGTTTCGGTCTCCGCCTGCAAGGACCTTCAAGAGATCCCAGGCGTTCGCAACTGCGGTTCGCACATCGGCCAGGCGCTGCTCGCCGACGAGGTGTACGGCGTCGACTTCGGCGAGAACTGGATCAGCGTGTCCCCCGAGGTCGACTACGACCAGACGCTGGATTCTGTCCACGAGGTCGTGGAGAGCTATCCAGGCCTCTACCGGGATGTGCAGACCTACCTCCGCGAACGCATCAAGGAGGTCCTGACGGGTACCAGCGAGTCGATCGTCGTACGAATCTTCGGTCCCGACCTCGCCACCCTGCGCGAGAAGGCGCATGAGATCGAGAGCCTGATCGCTGATGTAGATGGTGTCATCGACGCGCACGCCTCCCTCCAGACTGACCTGCCGCACATCGTTGTCGAACCGGACCTCGACGCGTCGCGCCGGCTCGGGATCACCCCGGGCGACATCCGACGACAGGCCTCCACCCTGATCGCCAGCGAGGAAGTCGGTGACATCTTCACCGGCGGACGCGCCTACGACGTGCACGTGACGGCCATCCCGTCCGCGCGCGACAGCGTGACCGACGTGATGAACCTGCCGATCGACACTCCCGACGGCAGGCGCGTCCGGCTCAGCGACGTCGCCGATGTCCGCCTGGGGCCGACTCCGAACGCGATCGAACGCGAGCAACAGTCGCGCCGCATCGACGTAGGCGCGAACGTCGAGGGCCGCGACCTCGCCTCCGTCGTCGACGATGTCGAGGACCGGCTTGAGGGCGTTGGCTTCGAGCGCGGATACCACGCGGAGGTGCTCGGCGAGTCCACCGAGCTCAACGCCGCCCAGAACAGGCTGATGCTGTTCGGACTCGCTGCTGCCATCGCGATCCTGCTCCTGCTCCACATGGCATTCCGCAGCTTCCGCCTGGCTCTGCTGACCTTCCTGCTGTTGCCGATGGCGCTGGTCGGGGGTGCGCTCGCGGTCTGGCTGGGCGGCGGCGTGATCTCCCTGGGCTCCCTGGTCGGCTTCCTGACCGTCTTCGGGATTGCGGCCCGGAACGGGATCCTCATGGTCAGCCACTTCCAGCGACTCGAGGCCCAAGAGGGCCAGGCTGTTCGGTCCTGAACTCGTGCTTCGCGGCGCGTCAGAGCGATTGGCCCCGATCCTGATGACAGCGATGGCGACCGGACTGGCACTGGTTCCGCTTGCTGTGGCCGGCAGCATCCCCGGCCATGAGATCGAGCATCCGATGGCGATCGTCATCCTCGGCGGTCTGGTGACCTCGACGCTGCTCAACCTTTTCGTCCTGCCGTCGCTCTACCTCCGGTTCGCCCACGCCAAACACTCCGCGCCGGCCCTGACCGTCTAGGCGGAAAGCCCACCCGCTCAGTCCACTATTGAGGGCCGCGCGGACCCCGGAGACCTTGACATAGATCTCGTCGTGGAACCGGCCATCCCCGGCCAGGTGCCGGACCGGCCGAGCCGATCACCGGAGGCTTGTGGATTGTCTGATGCAGAAACCCAAGGCACTCAACCCGCCCCGCCCACGGCGTCACCACGCCCAGCCCGGCCGCGAGTACGGCGGGCCCGCGGCCTCCATCGCCGACGCCACCCCAGCTCCGCACCCGGATCGACCGTGTGCGGGAGTGGGCGGCGCGGACACCACGTAGCGCCGGCTATCCGTCGCGAGGAGTCGCGCCGGGGCCGGGCCGGGGCGCGATCCGGCGGAGGTCGTCCACCTCGTGTCCCGCATGACAGGTCGCGACCATCCGCATCACGGCGTCGCAGTCGCGGTGCGCGAACTGGACCGGGGGACCGGCCGGGTCGGCGAGGTAGCGGTCGCCCCACTGGGCGATTGCGATGAGCACCGGGTAGAGGTCGATGCCCTTGTCGGTGAGTCGGTACTCGTGGCGGGCACGCTCGCCGGGCGACTTGTACGGCTCCTTGCGCAGGATCCCGTGCTCGACGAGAAGCGAGAGCCGGTCGGTGAGCACCTGCCGGGGGATCGACGTGTGTCGGCGCATGTCGTCAAAGCGGCGGACCCCGTTGAACACTTCGCGCAGCACCACGAAGGTCCAGCGCTCGCCGAGGATCGCCATCGCCCGGCCGACGGTGCAGTTCTCGACGGAGAAGGCCAGGGCGGGCGGCGTACGGACGCCTTGTGGAATCGTGGTCACGGTCACATGCTAAGTCTACTTGACAGACTCAGCAAGGGCGGGCACGCTGGATCCATGACGCAGACCCAGGACCGTGCCCAGGACCAGGCCCAGAACCAGGCCGAGCAGTCACCCGATCTGTCGCAGTGGCACACCGAGACCCGCGAGGTGACGTGGGCGCTGCCGGGTCAGGGAAACTTCGAGGCCCTAGCGGAGATGGACGGACTCGGTCAGCTCCAGGCGATCGAGCAGGGCCTGATGCCGCCGCCGCCGGTCATGGCCACCGTCGACATGTGCGGATTCCACGCCGAGCGGGGCTCGGTGACGGTCCGGATGCACGCGCAATCCTTCCACTACAACCCCCTCGGCGGCGTGCATGGCGGGATGATCGCGACCCTGCTCGACACAGCCGCCGGGTGCTCGGTGCACTCGACCCTCGCCGTCGGCGAGGGCTACACCTCGCTCGACCTCAGCACGAAGTTCCTGCGCCCGGTCACCACCGAGTCCGGCCTGCTCACCTGCGTCGGGAAGGTCATCTCCCGCGGCCGGCGTACGGCGCTCGCCGAGGCACAACTCACCGACCAGACCGGCCGAGTACTCGCGCACGCCACGTCGAGCTGCATGATCTTCAGCTGACCTGTGGTGGGGAGCACCCATGGCGCCGCCGACGCCCATGGCGACCTTGGTTGCGATGAGGACGCCGGTGGCGGCCGATCAGGTCGCCCAGAGTCCCGGCGCTGAGGACCAGGTTGGCGACCACAAGGCTGTAGACGCTGGTGATCCACAGCACCCGGGTCGAGGTGGCCTGCAGGTCGGACCAGCCAAGCCGTCGCGGTCAGCCGGCCAATCGGTTGAGCTTCCGGATCTGCTTGTCGAACGCACGCCAAGGGACCACCCGGCGCAAGGTGCTCACGCGCGCGGCCGTCGAGCCCGCGGGGTAACGCACCCGCGGCTTGGTATCTACCGCAGCGGCGACGATCGCCTTCGCGACCACCGCGGGGTTGTCAGCGTCGCGCATGGCCGCGGTCAGCACATCCCGGACAATGTCTCGCTGGTCGGCGTAGACCGGAAGCGGTGAGTCGGACCACACCGTGTTCGCCTCGAAGGCAGTGCTGGTGTACCCCGGTTCGACCAGCAGCACTCGGATGCCGTGCTCTCGAACCTCGTGATCAACCGATTCGGAGTACCCCTCGACCGCATGCTTCGTCGCTGCGTAGATGGCCATGTAGGGCGCAGGAATCAATCCCAGCACCGAGGACACGTTGACAATGCGGCCGGCACGCTGGGCCCGCATGTGTGGCAGGACCGCGTTCGTCATCCGGATCGTGCCGAAGAGGTTGGTGTCGAAGACGGCCTGGGTCTGGCCCATCGAGCTCTCCTCGGCCGCCCCAGCCATGCCCACGCCAGCGTTGTTGACCAGGACGTCTATCCGGCCGAACCGGTCGATGACCTGGGCCACCAGCGCATTGACCGACTCGTCGCGGGTCACGTCGAGATCAAGGAACCTCACGCCGTCCAGCGGTGCGGCCTTGGCTGCATCCCTGCTGGTGCCGACGACGCCGAACCCGGCCTCGGACAGTGCGCGGGCTGCTGCGCGGCCGATCCCCGAGGAGGCGCCGGTCACCAGCGCCACCCTCTGACCCACATGCTGACTTGCCTGCTGACTCGTTGCCATCTGTAAGTACTCCCATGGTCTGTCGATCATAATATTACGATCAACAGACAATAGGTTAGGATGGCTGTCGAACGCAAACCTGCTCGAGGAATGGAGATCCATGGCGCGATACGGCAGGGAGCACAAGGAGGCGACGAGGCGCCGGATCATCGAGGGAGCTGGCCGTCGATTCAAGCGTGACGGCGTCGACGGGTCCGGGATCGCGACCCTGATGGCCGACGCGGGGCTGACCAACGGCGCCTTCTATGCCCACTTCGCCTCCAAGGACGACCTGGTCGCCACCGTGGTCGCGGACCAGTTGCAGCGGCAGGGTAAGCGGAATCGGGCCGGGATGCTCGACCGGCCGGGATTCGAGAGGTTCGTGCGGAACTACCTTTCGCCCAACCACCGAGACCACGCGGACCAGGGGTGTCCCTCAGCCGCCCTGCTCGTGGACATCGGCCGCGGCACCGACGCCACCAAGCGTTCCTACACCGACGGAATGCTCGCCATGATCGATGACCTCGCAGCGCTCCTCGACGAACCTGACCGGCGAGTGGCCCGTGCGAAGGCGATGAGCATCTTCGCGTCCATGATCGGAACGTTGCAGGTCTCTCGAGCCCTCGCGGACGGTGAACTGGCCAACCAAATCCTCACGCGGGGCATCGAGAACACTTGTGCCCTCCTGGACCTGCACATGGGTGGTACGGCGACCGGGCTGTCGAAGGACTAAGCCGGCTTCCTGTCGAACCTGCCGCGAGAAGGCACCGACACTCGAATGACAAGCCAACAAGAGATCCCGCGGCTGTTCGTCGAGCACGCCATCGCCGACGACGCGGATGCGGGCGGAGAGCTTGTGCGCGAGCGCTCGAGCGCGCTCGGGACTGGTCATCCTCTGCGCCCGCCGGACTTACCTTCCGGCCGTTGCGCCACCGCTTGCCGGTCGGGAGTTGATCCCGACGATCCGAGAAGCGTGCTGCGACGTCACGCCTACGGCAATCAGCCTCGCGAACTCCTCGCGCTTGGCATATTCGGCTGTGGTCCGCGACGGCCCATGACAACTCCTGAAGCTCAGGTGTTGCGACGTTGGCCAAGAATTTGCCCCGTAGCTGACACGATGGGGCGCACTGTTCCGGATTCGGGGCTCCTGCCCAGGTCAGCGGGTGTTTGGCGGTGAAGGCCCGAGGTTCGCCGAGATGCCGCGGAATTGACATCCCCACAGGGGGCCAGGGGTTCGAGTCCCCTCAGCTTCACCAAACTCGCTGGTCAGGCCAGGTCCGAGTCCTCGCAGGAGGACAGAGTCCCGGGCGGTGGTGGGCTTTGAGGTGATCCTCGGTGCCTACTCGCTGCTGTTGATGGCAGCGATGGCTCCATTATCGCTGTCGGGGTAGAGCAGCGCCATCGATCCTTCGGAGAGGTACCGGCGCTCGCCTGCTTGCCACTCGTCGTGCATGTCGTTCAGGACGGCGCCCACGAGGCGGATGACGGCGGCAGGGTTGGGGAAGATCCCCACGACACGGGCTCGACGCTTGATCTCTTTGTTGACCCGCTCGAGGGGGTTGGTGGACCAGATCTTGGTCCAGTGCGCACGTGGGTAGGCGGTGAAGGCGAGGACCTCGGCCTTGGCCTCGTCCATGAATGGCCCGAGCTTGGGGAACCGTTCGGCGAGCTGGTCGCGCACCGTGTCCCAGGTGGCCTCGACCCCGGCGGCATCGGGCTGGGCGAAGATCGTGCGGAACACCGCGGCGACCATGCTCTGCTGGCCCTTGGGCACGTGGGCCAGCAGGTTGCGGGCGAAGTGGACCCGGCACCGCTGGTGCCCGGCACCCTGGAAGGACCGCTTCAACGCTTTGACCAGGCCGGCGTGCTGGTCGCTGATGACCAGTTGGACCCCGCCGAGGCCGCGTTGCTTGAGGCTGGTGAGGAACCCGCGCCAGAAGACCTCGTCCTCGCTGTCCCCGACGTCGAGCCCGAGGATCTCCCGGGACCCGTCAGCGGCGATCCCGGTCGCGACGACCACGGCCATCGAGGTGACCTGGCCGGGCTGGCCGCCCGCCGCGGCGATCCGGACGTTGAGGTAGGTCGCGTCGAGGTAGACGTAGGGGAACTCGACGTGGTCCAGCGCCCGGGTCCGGAACGCGCCGACGACCTCGTCCAGACCCGAGCAGATCCGGGAGACCTCGGACTTGGAGATCCCTGTGCCGGCGCCGAGGGCCTCGACCAGGTCATCGACGCTGCGGGTCGAGACGCCATGGACGTAGGCCTCCATGACCACCGCATACAGCGCCTGGTCGATGCGGCGGCGGGGTTCGAGGATGACCGGGAAGAACGACCCCTTGCGGAGCTTGGGGATCCGCAGCTCGACGTCGCCGCCCTTGGTGGACAGCAGCCGCTCACGCGACCCGTTGCGTTCGGTGGCGCGGGTATCGGTGCGTTCGTAGCGGCCGGCGCCGATCCGTTCGGACGCCTCGGCCTCGATCAGCTCCTGCATCACAATCCGGACCGACTCACGAACCAGATCCACGCCATCACCGGCACGGAACGCCTCGAGCAACTCAGACACGGCAGACTGGGGTAGGGCCATCGGTGGACTCCTCTTCGATGTGTACTTGGCCGTTCACACCGAAGATCTCGCCGATGGCCCACCTACGTGTGGAGCCCCGCCGTCCTACCCCAAACCCCACCACGTCCCGGGACTCTTACCGCAGGAGGAGTCGGACATGGCCGGCGGCGGCCATTTATCAGTCGTCACTCGACCGAATGCGGGCGACCATCGCCCGAGCCGTGACCACGGACGATGCCAAGGTGCGGATCGGCAGGTTTGCGGGTCGCTGATCGTAGGTTCACCTCGCCTCTGTCAACGCAAGGGTTGACAGGGGCGAGACGGACTGCGAGGATCACCTACCTAGCACGGTCAACGTCAGAGTTGACAACCGGACGAGCGAGGTGGCTTGATGACGATCAGCGAGCTGGGCGTACAGATCGATCCGCGCTACTTCCGCAGTGTCCTGGGCAACTTCCCCACAGGGGTGGTGGCGGTCACGTCCGTCGACGCTGACGGCGCGCCGGTCGGAATGGCTGTCGGATCGTTCACGTCGGTGTCGCTGGACCCGCCGCTGGTGGCCTTCCTGCCCGACAAATCCTCGTCCACGTTCCCCAAGATCCGGCAGTCCGGACGCTTCTGCGTGAACATCCTCAGCGCCCGGCAGCAGGATGTCTGCCGCAAGCTGTCACAGAAGGGCGTCGACAAGTTCGCAGGTCTGGATTGGGCGCCCACGCCCACGGGGCTGCCGCGGGTCGAGGGATCCATTGCATGGATCGACTGCTGCATCGACGACATCCACGACGCGGGGGACCACTACATCGTCGTCGGCCGGGTCGACTCGCTGGATGTCGACGAGGTCGACTCGCCATTGATCTTCTTCCAGGGCGGCTACGGCCGCTTCGCCTCGACCTCGCTGACCGCTCCCGCCGAGGGCGACCTGTTTCGTCCACTGAGCTACGTGGACCAGGCCCGTCCCGTGATGGCCGCCGTGGCTGACGACCTCGGTGTGGAGTGTTGCGCCTCGACCGCGATCGGCGACCAGCTGGTGCTCATCGGCAGCAGCATGTCACGCACTCTGCACACCTCACCGCATACACGGTTGGGGCAGCGCATGCCGTGGGTCCCGCCCCTGGCCCTGCCCCTCATCGCGTGGGCCGATCAGCGGAGGAGGGATGCATGGGTCGCCCGCGCGGGCGACGCCATCGACAGCGACCTGCTGACGGCCGCGATCGAGCGAGTTCGGGCCCGTGGCTGGTCGATGGTGCTCCACAGCCAGGCACAGATGCGGTTCGAGAAGGCGGTTGCCCTGTTGCCCCTCGCCGACGCGACTGGGGAACGTGCCGAGGAAGTGAGCCAGGCAGCCTCCTGCCTGGGCCTCGAGGGCTACGAGCCCGAGGCCATCGACACGGAGGGTACCTACGACGCCCGCATCATCAGCGCCCCCGTGTTCGACGAGACCGGACAGCCGGCGCTCCTGCTGAGCCTGTACCAGATTCCCCGGGGACTCAGCGGTCCAGAGCTCCTCGGATGCCGTGATCGCCTCCTGGCCGCGGCATCCGAGGCAACCAAGCTGATCGGCGGCCGCGAGCCCGAGGGTGGGTGAGGTCGGCATGGCATCGAACATCCGCATCGAGCACGAGGACGACCTCAGCTGGATCATCTTGGACCGCCCCGACCGCGCCAACTCGATGTCGAACGAGATGCTCGAGGAGCTGAGCGCGGCGATTCGTTCGCTCGAGGACACAGGTGGCCCGATCATCGCGATCCGCGGTGAGGGCAAGGGGTTCTCGGCCGGATACGACATCGGCCAGGTCGGTACCCCGAAGGCCGCGGATCCGGTCGCGGACTGCAACCGGCTGCAGGCGCAACGTCGATCGCTGGCTGGCGATCTGGGACCACCCGAAGCCGGTGATCGCCGCCGTGCACGGCTACTGCCTCGCGGGTGCGACGCAGCTGTGCGTCTATGCCGACATCACGATCGTGGCCGAGGACGCGAGGATCGGCGAGCCGTCGATCCCGATCGGGGGAGGCTACATCGCCCCGCTGTGGGCGCCGCTGGTCGGTCCGAAGCGCGCCAAGGAGCTCGCGTTCGTCCCGGGCAACACGATCGACGGCAGGACCGCCGTCGAGTGGGGCTGGGCGAACCATGCGGTGCCGCTGGAGCACCTCCTCGACACCGTGCGGACCCTGGCCTCCCGGATGGCGCTGACACCTCCTGAAGTGCTCAGAGTCAAGAAGCTCTCGATCAACCGGGCGATGGAGGCGATGGGCCTTCGCGCGGCCAGTTCGGGGGTTGCCGAGATGGACGCGCTACTGCACACGGCACCGTCGGTGCTCGCACTGCGCGAGCGCATCCGCGACGAGGGACTCAAGGACGTAATGGCTTCCTTCCGAGTGCCGGCCACCACCGATCTGAGTGAGCGGCGTTGACGTCGGACACGGCTTCGCCGCGCAACCAGTGGTTCGAGTTCCCGCGCACGGGCAGCGGTCTGGTCATCGTGCGAGAGCTCGGGCCGTGAGCGGCCTGCTCGTCGCCAACCGCGGCGAGGTCGCCCTGCGGATCGTGCGGGCCGCCCGGGTGCTCGGCCTCCGCGTGATCGTGGCGCACAGTCTTGACGACGCCGGGTCGCTGGCGGTGCACCAGGCAGATGGCGCCGTCTCCCTGCCGGGTCAGGGACCCTCGGCGTACCTGGACGTGAGGACGGTGGTGGACGCTGCCCGGCGCACCGGCTGTGACCTGCTGCATCCCGGCTACGGCTTTCTGAGCGAAAACCCCGAGCTGGCCGTGCGTTGCGCCGAGGCCACGGTGAGATTCGTAGGCCCGAGCCCCGAGGTCCTGGCGCTGTTCGGCGACAAGGCGGCGTCGCGCACGCTGGCCGAGACGATCGGAGTCCCGGTACTGGAGGCCACGGACGGTGCCGTCGACCACGATTCCGCACTCCGGTTCATGACCTCGCTTGGTGAAGGTGCCTCGGTGATCGTGAAGGCGCTGGCCGGCGGCGGCGGTCGCGGGATGCGCGTGGTGCACGACCCACGGAACCTCGCAGCGGCCATGGACCGTTGCCGGTCGGAGGCAGAGCGGGCGTTCGGCACCGGCGACGTGCTGGTCGAGCGGTTTCTTCCCCGGGCCCGGCACGTGGAGGTCCAAATCCTGGGTGACGGACAAGACGTCGTACACCTGGGTGAACGCGAGTGCAGCGTCCAACTTCGGCACCAGAAGCTGATCGAGATCGCGCCGGCACCCCACCTCGAGAACTCCACCCGGCAGCGGATCCGCACCGACGCCGTTGAGCTCGCCCGAGCAGCCGACTACGCAGGCCTCGGAACCATGGAGTTCCTGGTCGACATCGATACCGGTGAGTTCCACTTCATCGAGGCGAACCCGCGGCTCCAGGTCGAGCACGGCGTCACCGAGCTGGTCACTGGTGTGGATCTGGTGACCGCCCAGATCCAGGTCGCCCGCGGCGTCAGCCTGCGCGACCAGGGCATCACCCAGTCTGCGGTCCCGGAGCCCCGCGGCGTTGCAGTCGAGGCAAGGGTCAGTCTTGCGGGGGACGGCGGCGAACTCAGCCGCTTCGACGTGCCCCACGGCGAGGGACTCCGGGTGGATACCCACGGTTTCGTGGGATTGCGCACCACAGCGAGTTTCGACCCCCTCCTGGCGAAGGTGATGTGCCACCGGCCGGACGGTGATCTGGCCGCGGCCTGTGATGACCTCGCCGAGGCACTGTCGGAGTTCGAGATCGAGGGCGCCGGCACCAACATCGAGTTCCTGGAGCAGCTGCTCCTCGACCCTGCGCTCCAGCGTGGCGAGGTCACCACGACCTGGGTCGAGGACCGCTCCGGCGCCGACGTCGGAGCCGTGGATCAGGTCGTCGCCGCGTCAGCCGGCACAGTCGTCGCGGTCCTCGCGGAGGCCGGTCAGGAGCTGGCGAAGGGCGCCCCGCTGGTGGTGCTCGAGGCGATGAAGATGGAGCAGGAAGCGGTGGCCCCCACGAGCGGTCGGGTCATCGAGATCTGCGTCGAGCTCGGTGACGTCGTCCGCGAGGGGGACGAGCTGGCGCGGCTCATCCCCGACGACGCAGCCCGGCAACACGGCGACCCGGCCGGGCCCGACGTCGACCTCGGCGAGCTGCGGAGCGACCTGGCCGACACGCTCCGCCGACACGCGGTCACCCTCGACGACGCACGCCCGGACGCAGTCGCGCGGCGGCACGATCGGGGCCGGCGCACGGCCCGCGAGAACGCCGCGGACCTTCTGGACGCCGACAGCTTCGTGGAGTACGGCGCGCTGGTGATCGCCGCGCAGCGCATGCGCCGGGGGGTCGAGGAGCTGGAACGCGCCACCCCAGCCGACGGGCTGGTCACCGGTTTCGGCGACGTGGACGGTGGCCAGGTGGCCCTGCTCGCCTATGACTACACGGTGCTGGCGGGAACACAGGGCATCCAGAACCACAAGAAGGCTGAGCGGATGTTCGAGCTCGCCCGGCGGCGCCGCACGCCGGTGGTCGTCTTTGCCGAGGGCGGGGGAGGCCGCCCCGGCGACACCGACAACCTGGCCAAGGCAACCGGCATGGACCTCGGCACCTTCGTTGCCCTCGGCCGGCTCAACGGTGTGGTCCCGACTGTGGCGATCGCCTCGGGCCGCTGCTTCGCCGGGAACGCGGCACTGGCCGGTGCCTGTGACTTGATCATCGCGACGCGCGACGCGAACATCGGCATGGGCGGCCCCGCCATGATCGAGGGCGGCGGGCTCGGTCGGCACGCGCCGGAGGAGATCGGGCCCACCGACGTCCAGGCGGCCAACGGGGTGGTCGACGTGGTGGTCGACGACGAGGAGGCGGGAACGGCCGTGGCCCGGAAGTACCTCGGCTACTTCCGCGGCACGCGCGCCGATTGGACCTGTGCCGACCAGCGCCGGCTGCGCCACGTCGTACCCGAGAACCGGCGCCGCACCTTCGCTGTGCGCGAGCTGCTCGACGTACTGTGCGATGACGACTCCGTGCTCGAACTGAGGCCCGAGTTCGGCCGGAGCGTAGTCACCGCGCTGGGCTTCATCCAGGGGCGCCCGATGGGGCTGGTGGCCAACGACGGGACCCGGCTCGGCGGGGCGATCGACAGCGACGCCGCGGACAAGATCGCGCGGTTCCTGCAGCTCTGCGACGCCCACGGGCTGCCGGTGGCCACGCTCTGCGACACCCCCGGCTTCCTGGTCGGGCCGGGCGCCGAGGAGACCGCCTCGGTCCGCCACTTCGGCCGGCTGTTCGTCACCGGTCCCAACCTCGACGTCCCCCTGTGCACGGTCCTGGTCCGCAAGGCCTACGGACTCGGTGGCCAGGCCATGGCCGGCGGCAGCTTCCGAGTCCCCGCGGGGATCGTCGCCTGGCCAACTGCCGAGCTCGGAGCCATGGGTCCCGAGGGTGCGGTCTCGCTCGGCTTCCGGCGCGAGCTCGAGCAGATCGCCGATCCCGACGAACGGCAGCACCGCCACGACGAGCTTCTCGATGAGTACGTCGCGCACGGGAGACCGGCGAACGCAGCGTCGGTGTTCGAGGTCGACGACGTGATCGACCCGGCTCAGACACGCGCCTGGATCAGCGCCACGTTCGCGACGTACGACGCCCGTCGCCGGCCGCTCGCGCAGCGGCGCCGGATCGACACCTGGTGACCAATCTACGCGGGTGTTGACGGCAAGGGGTTGTCAACGCTACCGTGGAAACACGCACCCGACCACGACCCAAAAAGGGGATACCCGTGACTGACATCGCAGGCCTGGAGAAGTCCGTCAAGGACCTGGTGGAGAAGGACGCGATCAAGTCCGTCCTCTACGACTACGCCTTCTTCCTGGACATGAACATGACCAAGGAGCTCGCCGAGCTGTTCGTCGACGACTGCTACGTCGCCTACGGCCCGGGCTTCGGTGCGGACGGAATCGACGAGTACCGCAAGACGCTCGAGGGCGTGGGCACGTTCTTCGCGGGCACCAGCCATCACGTGTCCAACGTGTCGATCGCGTTCGAGAACGAGGACACCGCCACCGTCCGCTCGGTCCTGCTTGCCTGGCACAAGTACAACCGCGAGCGGCCCGACGGCTACGTGCTGGGCCAATACCACGACACGATGGTGCGGGCGGCGGACGGCAGCTGGCGGTTCAAGCGTCGTGAGCTCAAGCACGCGGGCACCGTGGACTTCCACACCAAGGCCGAGCAGCAGACCATGATCGAGCGGCGGTCCTGATGTCCGACGAGCTTCTCTTCGACGTCCAGGACCACGTCGCCCGACTCACCCTGAACCGGCCCAAGGCGCTCAACTCGGTCTCGCACGACCTCGACCTCGAGCTGTACGACGCCTGGCGCACCATCGACAGCGACCCGGACATCTGGGTCGCGGTGCTGGGGGCATCGGGAGACCGCGCCTTCTGCGCCGGTGCCGACGTGAGTGGCGGGACCGAGGCCCACGCCTCCCGGCTCGCGCTCGGCGGGGGACTGACCGGAATCGGGGGTCCCCTGGTCAAGCTCAGGAAGCCGCTGATCGCGGCCGTGCACGGCTACGCCCTCGGCGGCGGCTTCGAGCTGGCCATGTGTGCCGACATCATCGTGGCAGCCGACAACACCCAGTTCGGTCTCCCGGAGACCAGGGCGGGGATCATCGGCGAGTGCGGCGTCATGCACCGTGCGATCCGGCAGCTCCCGCATCGTGTCGCCATGGCGATGATCCTCACGGGCGAGCGGCTGGGCGCCGCCGCGGCACTCGAGTACGGCCTGGTCAACGAGGTGGTCCCGCGTGACTCGCTGGACGACGCGGCCACGGCCTGGGCACAGAAGGTCTGTGCGGCCTCGCCGCTTGCGGTGCAGGCAGCCAAGGAGGCGGTCCTCTCGCGCTCCGACCTGCCTCTGGAGATCGCCCTCACCACCCGGTTTGAAGCCATCGAGGCCTACGTGAACAGCGAGGACGTCAAGGAGGGCCGGGCCGCGTTCGCGGAGCGTCGCGCTCCCGTGTGGACCGGCCGCTGACTCCAGCAGCCACGCAGCAGCCACCCAGCAGCGCCGAGGCGGCGGCCGGACATAGGGGTCCGGTCGCCGCCTTCGTGCTGTTCCGTGGGGGTGCCGATCACGCTTGTGGCCGGCTGATTTCCACGCTCGCGTTGATTTGTTCCACGGAAGCGTTGACAGACCGCTGTGCGGCTGGCAACGTTGGCGTTGACAAGCCGTGTCCGGGTCATGTTCGGGGAGTGTTTCGGACCGGCGTAGCCCCCTCGTCGTACACGAAATGGAGCCGACCATGGCCCAACAGCTCGCCGACCATCACGGGGTTCGACCCCGCCGAGGTGATCGACCTCAAGGCTTCTCGCAAGGCACTGATCGCAGGGTCCCTCGGCAACCTCGCCGAGTGGTACGAGTTCGCGATCTATGCCTATATGGCGCCGATCATCGCCCCACTGTTCTTCCCTTCCGAGAACGAGACCGCCAGCATCCTGGCGACGTTCCTGCTCTTCGCCCTGGCGTTCTTCCTGCGCCCGGTCGGGGCTGCCATCTTCGGCGCCCTCACCGACCGCATCGGCCGTCGGCCGGTCCTCGTCCTCATCATCGGCATGATGTCGGCGGCGACCGCGGCGATCGGCCTGCTGCCCACGCACTCCAGTGTCGGCATTTTCGCGCCGCTCCTGCTGACCCTGTGTCGCATCCTGCAGGGAATCTCGGCCGGCGGCGAGATGGGTGGAGCGGTGTCGCTGATGGTCGAGTCGGCACCGCCAGGAAAGCGCGGCGTGTACGGCTCCTGGTCGTTCGTCGGCACGACCCTGGGCTACGTCCTCGGTGGCGGTGTCGCGACCCTCCTGGCCGTACTGCTCTCCGACGAGGCGCTCGCCTCGTGGGGCTGGCGCGTGGGCTTCCTGCTCGCGGTCCCCATGGGTCTGGTGATCATGTACCTGCGCCTCAGTGTGGACGAGACGCCGCACTTCAAGAAGGCGGTGCTGGAGCGTGAAGCCTCCGGCGGGACCGCTGCCCTGCCCGCGATGACGCGCCAGCCGTTGGGCTACCTGCTCACGACCCTGGCCGTCGTCGTGGTCTACAACGCCATCGGCAACACGTTCATGGTCGGCATGCCAACTTTTCTCTCGAAGAGCTACGAGATGTCGTTCGAACAGGCCTACTTCCTGGCCCTGGTCACCGGACTCGTCGGGGGCCTGAGCATGCCGATCTTCGGTGCCCTGTCCGACCGCGTCGGGCGACGGCCCGTGCTGCTCGCCGGAAGCGTCGCCGTGCTCGTCCTGTCCTACCCGCTCTACATGATGCTCGAGCTGGGGTTCGCCGGCGGGCTCGTCGCCTTGTTCATCGCCGGCATCCTGATCGGCGTGGTCGGCGGTCCGATGCCGGCCTTCCTGTCCGAGCGCTTCCGGACCCGCAACCGGGCGACCGGCGTGGCGGTGACCTACGCCCTCTCGGTTGCCGTCTTCGGCGGCACGGCGCCGTACGCCATCACGTGGCTCGCCGACCAAACCGGGGACCCGTTGTCGGCGGCTTACTACACGCTCGGCTGCGCCGCCGATCAGCACGGTCGGGCTGCTCGCGCTCACCCGACGCCACCGCACGGATCACCTGGTCCAGCTCCGGGACTGAGGACAACGTCCCCGGTCTCGGTGACAGATCGACGCAAGGCCCCGGCACCGTCAGACGGTGCCGGGGCCTTGTCGTGCTCGGCGTCGGTGCTTCAGCCGACGCCGCGGTGCGGTGGCGCCGCGGCGCCCAGGTCCATCGCCTCGAGGAGCTGGATGCGCCCTGCCCCCAGCCTGAGGGCATTGTCGAGGTGCAGTCGGAGACCGGGAAGGTAGCGGTGCATCGGCGTCGAATCGACGGCGATGGACACGAGCTCCTTGGTCAGCGCGTCGACATGCTGGGTGCGCGCGGGCACGGCACAGTAGGCCACGAAGGCCGCAAACGCCTCGGGGGACAGTGAGAGCAGGTCGTCCAGGAACCCCGGGACATGACGTTCGAAGGTCTCCCAGTACGGCGCGGACCCGATGTTCTCGCGCCACAGCCGGTCTCGTAAGGCGTCGCGCTCGGGCAGGCCCAGGCCCCGGTCACGCAATACGGTCCCGAGTGCCCGGGAGCCCTCCATCAGGGTGTGGACCCCCAGGCCGGAGACGAGCATCAGGATCTCGTGCAGCTGGTCAGCGGAGACTCCCAGGTCCAGTGCGCGTTCGGCGTACGGCCGGGCAGCCGAGACATCGAGGCTGCCGAGGGCGACGCACACGGCGTACTCGATGAGGACTCGGGTTCGCTCCTCGAGCGGATCACCGTCGGAGACTCCCGGTGAGCTGCTGCACCGCCTCGGCGCGGAGCTCGGCCAGGCTTGCCACGGTCACGAGGCGGAGGCCTCGGAAGCGAGTCGCGCGCGTAGACCGCGCTTGTCGATCTTGGTAGTGGACATCGGCCACTCCTCGCCCTTGAGGAAGTGCACCTCCACGGGGATCTTGTACCTCGAGATCTGGCCTCGACAGAATGCGCGGACTTCCTCCTCGGTCACATGATGGCCGTCCTCGACCTCCACGAACGCGACCGGCACCTCGTCGAGACGCGGGTCGGGTCTCCCCACCACAGAAGCCATCCGGATCGAGGGATGACTGCACAGGAAGGACTCGATCTCGAGCGTGGCGACGTTCTCGCCGCCCACCTTGAGCATGTCTTTGAGCCGTCCGTGGAAGATCACGCGTCCGTCAGGGGTCCGGCTGTAGAGGTCTCCCGTGTGCAGCCACCCGTCCTTGTCGAGCGCCTGCGCCGTCTTGACCGGGTCCTTGTAGTACTCGTTCATCACGCAGTAGCCGCGAACCAGGATCTCGCCTACCGTGCCGTCCTCGGCGTCCTCGCCGGTGATGAGGTCGACGATGCGGATCTCGACGCCCGGCACGGCCTTGCCCTGCGCTTCCGCTCGGTCGGCCGTGGTCTCGGTTCGATCGCTCGCGGCGTAGATGCCGGCCGTCTCGGTCATCCCACATGCGGCGACCAGTTCCACGTCCGGGAAGGTCTCCTGAACGCGCTCGATCAGCGGGCGCGGGCCGATGCACAGGATGCTGCGCAGCCGGCTGAGCCCCCCGCGTCGAAGGTGGGATGGTCCAAGAGCGGCTGCATGATCGCGGGGAACCACGGGAAGGCGACCGACGCCCCCTCCTGCCTCATCAGGGCGATGGCGCGGGCCGGTTCGAAGTAGTGGTCGGTGAGGTAGGTGCCACCCGACCCGATCGAACCGATGAAAGGGCTGAGGCAGCCGATGTGGAAGAGCGGACCGGCGCCCCAGGTGACGTCCCGATCGCCGCTGCCAAAGCGGTGCAGCGCCCGGTGCACGGGCCCACGGGTGAGGGCTTCGTGGCTCAGGACGCAGCCCTTGGGGTTTGCCGTCGTACCCGAGGTGTACAGCACCATCGCCGCAGCGCGGACCATGGTCACCTGCCGGGCCCGGTGGGCGGAGGATACTGGCACCCGATCGGCAAGGGCATCGAACTCCGCGCGGCTCAGGAAGCCTGGCCTGTTGTCCCCACCCAGGGTGACTACGGACCGGAGCTTCGGCGCCTCTGCCACGACGACGTGGCTGGCGTCGGGGGACGAGGCCAGACCAGGAAACGCATCGACAAGGAGCTCGGGGAAGTTCACATAGGCGTCCTCGCTGCTGCCGCAGGTCAGCAGCGCCACGAGATCGCCGTTCGCGGCGATGTGCCGCAGCTCGGAAGTCTTGTGACGCGCGTTGATCGGAACCACGACGCCGCCCATCAAGGCAACGCCGAACAGCCCCTCGACGAACTCGATCCCGTTGTGGCTCAGCAGGCCCACGTGGTCGCGCGGCTTGACGCCCAACGCGAGCAGTCCGCGCGCCACCCGCAGGGCGCGGTCGCGCAGCTCCGCGAAGGTGTACCGCGCATCCGGCAGAACGAAGGCGGCGCGGTGTGGGTACAGCGCAGCGGACCGGATCAGGAGGTCGCCCAGGGGCGCGACCTCATTCCAGGTCTCGAGCTCGGTCGCGTCATCCATGGTCCCTCGCATTCCATCGATCATCGCCCGTCGCCCCGCAGGGTGTAGTCGTCCAGGTCGACGGACCTGGTCATCTCCCAGTATTCGACGTTCAGGAACGGCATGACGAACACCACGCGGCCCCTGGAGTTGCGGTAGTACGTGTCCATGCCAGGGTGCGTCCACACCGTGCGTTCGTGGGTGGCGTCGACCAGCGCGTTGTAATCCTCGTTCGCCATCGGGCTCGCGTCGAGTGCGCTGATGCCCCGGTCGAACATCTTGGTCATCAGCTCGCGGAGGTACCGCATCTGGACCTCCATGAAGTACATGAAGCTGCCACTGCCCGGGAACGAGTTCGGCCCTCCCAGCATGAAGAAGTTCGGGAAGCCGGGGACCGACATGCCCAGGTAGGCTCGCGGGTCGTCGTCGTCCCACACCTCGCGCAGCGTGTCTCCCCCGAGCCCGACGACATCGTAGGTGGACACGAACCGCGCGGCGTCGAAGCCGGTGGCCCAGATGATCACGTCCACCTCGTGAAATTCCCCAGAGGAGCTGACCAAGCCGGTCTCCGTCACTTCTCTGACGGCCTCGGCGAGCAGGGCGACGTTGTCTCTTCTGATCGTGTCGAACCAGCCGTTGTCGAGCAGGATCCGCTTGCCGAACGGCGGGTAGTCGGGCAACGACTTCTCGACCAGGTCGGGCCGTCCCGCGAGCTTGTCGGTGAGGTAGCGCGTGAAGAACTCCCGGTGGCCGTCGTTGCGTGCGTTGACCGCCCGGGCCGGGTACTCCCAGTCAGGGTCCTTCCGCAGTGCCTCGATCACCTTGTCGCCGAACTGCCAGAACAGCCGGATCCAGTACCACGCGTGGTAAAGGGAGCAGGACTGCATGAGCATCCGCAGTTCGTGGGGAATGGGCTGCTGGAACTTGTCGAACGGCGCCACCCACTGCGGCGAGCGCTGGAAGATGGTCAGGTGCTCGACGCTCCCGGCGATGGCCGGTGAGATCTGCATCGAGCTGGCGCCAGTGCCGACAATGGCGACCCGTTTGCCGTCCAGGTTGCAGTCCTCGGGCCATGCCGCGGAGTGGAACTCCGTCCCGCCGAAGGTGCCCATGCCCGGGACGCGTGGGTACTTGATCTGGTTCAGGACGCCAACCGCGCTGATCAGGACGTCCGCGATGAGGGTCTCCTCGGCCCCATCGGGCCCGCGCACCTCCACCGTCCAGTTGGCCCGGTCCTCGTCGTACGCCGCCCGGAGGACGGTCGTCTCCCACCGGATGCGCTCGTGGGCCCCGAGATCCTTGAGCACCCGGTTGAAGTACTCCATCAGGTTGTCGCGCATCTCGAAGTGCTTTTCCCAGTCGTTCTTCGCGAACGAGAAGGAGTAGAGGTGGCTCGGCGTATCCACCCCGGCACCGGGGTAGGTGTTCTGCAGCCAGTTGCCGCCGCCCTCGGACTGGCGCTCGAGGATCGTGTAGTCCATTCCCATGTCCTCGAGCTGCTGGGCGGCGGCGATTCCGGCGACGCCGGTCCCGATGACCAGGACCTTGTAGCCCTCCGGAGCGTGGACGGGCGGCAGCTGGAGCTCCGGGAGGGACGGGTCGACCCGGCGGGCGATCTCGGAGTGGAGCATGGGGCCGTACTCGGAGCCGACGGGCTCGCCCATGCAGACGCTCATCATCCGGGTGGTCAGCTCAGGCGACGGGTTCGTGATCGCCGGTTCGAGGCCGCGCTGCAGGTCCAGGATCGCCTTGACCGCCGCGTCGCGAACCTCCGCCTGGACCTCCTCGGGGAGGCCGCCGTCGTCGTGGTCCACGAGGCCCTTGCCGCGGGTGGGCAGGTACGGCGCCCGCAGCCATCGCTCGTCCCCGGTGGTCTGGAACACGACCATGAGCAGGGTGGGCACGTTGGCGATGGACACGGCCGCGCGAACCTGCGCCTCGGTGAGGGCGTCGGCACTGAACCACGGCGATGACTGCTCGGCTGCAAGACGCTCCATGACGTTCTTCTCCTCGGCGTCGGTGACTTCAGGGGCCGTCGTTTCAACGCGAGAGTTGACGGCCGTTGATGTCATGGTGCCAGCACCCACGACGATCTGTCAACGCTCTAGTTGACAGATCGTCGTGGCCACCGGTCGAGGGGCGCGGAAGCCGGTCAGGGACGCGTGCGCATACCTTGGTTGAAGAGCGAGCAGAACGCGTCGGCGATCTCGCCCGCGGTCAGGCCCTTGCCCGGCTGGTACCAGCGGTGGGTCCAGTTGAGCATCCCGTAGAGCGCATAGGCGGCGAGGCGCGGCGGCAGATCGTCGCGGAAGGCGCCTTCCCGGATGGCCTCCTCGATCAGCCCGGAGAAGATCTCCTCCATTCGCCGGGTCTGCTCCATCATCTGCGTCGCCCAGGACGACTCGGTGGTGGAGATCTGGGCCATGTCTTCCTGGATGTAGACGAACATCGAGGGGTAGTTGTCCTCGTAGGACTGCAGCACGGTGTGAATCAGTGCCTCGAGCTTGTCGACCACCGCGAGCTCCCGGTCGTCGAGGATCCGCTGCGCCGCCTCGAGGTTGGCGTCCAGGACACCCCTGATCACCTCGTGGAAGAGTTCGTCCTTGTCGGCGACGTAGTAGTACAGGGACGCGCGGTCGGTACCGAACCGCTCGGCCACCTCGTTCAGCGTGGCCGCCTTGTAGCCCCGCTCCCGGAAGACCGAGGCGGCGACGGAGATCAGCTCCTGGCGCTTCCGGGTGTAGTCCGCGCCACCGGTCTCAAGGGCAAATCGCCGACGCTGGCCGATCCGGCTGTCGCTGACGCTCATATGCGCTCCTCCTGGTCATTGCCCGCCTGTGGGTTCAATCCAAACACACGCCGGCGTTGACGACGGACGACATCAACGTTCCGGTTGAGTAGCAGCCGATCCTCGGCAGGTCGGCCGGACGCCGTACGCGAGTCTGTCAACGTGAGCATTGACACGTCAACGTTAGCGTGGAATTGTATCTGTAGACGAAGCCCGACCAAGGGAGAAATCCATGACCACCACAGCATCAGTCGAGACGACAAACATCGGGATCGCGGAGGAGTTCGCACGAACCTTCTCCACCGGCAACGTGGAGGCGATCGTGGACGCACTCCACCCCGACGCGACGTACTGGGTCTCGGGAAAGATCGAGGGGATGTCTGGGTCCTACACCCGCGAGCAGCTCGGACAGCTGCTCTCCGGCGTGACCACGATCTACAAGGGCGGGGCGCTGAAGATCACACCCACTGCGGCGATCGCCCAGGGCGACAAGGTCGCGGTCGAGGCCGAGGGCTACGCCGAGCTCAACGACGGCCGCGTCTACAACCCCCAGTACCACTTCCTGTTCACGATCAAGGACGGACAGATCAGGGAGGTCAAGGAGTATCTGGACACCCAGCACGCCTTCGAGACCTTCTTCGCCGGAAGTGCCGGCTGACCCGCCCCCACCTTCCACCAGGCCCGGCCCGGCGTGCAGCCGTGGGCGGTCCTTCAACTCACAGAGAGAAGAGCACACATCATGGCTATGGAAACCGGACTCATCTTCCACCCGTACATGCGGCCGGAGCGCACTGCCCGCCAGACGTTGGAGTGGGGGGTGCAGAGCGCGGTGGCCGCCGACAAGGCCGGGTTCACCTCGATGATGATCTCCGAGCACGCGTCGCAGCGCTGGGAGAACATCCCCAACCCCGAGCTGATCATCGCTGCGGCAGCGCTGCAGACCGAGCGGATCAAGTTCGCGCCGATGGCACACCTCCTGCCGCACCAGCACCCGACCAAGCTCGCGATCATGGTGGGCTGGCTGTCCCAGATCCTCGAGGGCCGCTACTTCCTCGGGATCGGCGCCGGCGCCTACCCGCAGGCGTCGTACATGCACGGCCTCAAGAACGGCGAGGACACCAAGTTCCTCAACGAGATGGTTCGCGAGTCCCTCGACATCATGGAGAAGGTCTGGAAGCGCGAGCCCTTCTACTACGAGGGCCGCTTCTGGAACGCCGGTTACCCAGAAGAGTTGGCCGCCGAGGATGAAGGCGACGACCAGCACATGCTGGCCGACTTCAGCCCCTGGGGCGGCAAGCCCGAGATCGCGGTCACGGGCTTCAGCGCCAACTCGCCGTCGATGCGGTTCGCGGGCGAGCGAGGGTTCCGGCCGGTGTCAATCTTCAGCGGCCTCGATGCCTTGAAAACACACTGGGAGACCTACTCGGAGGCGGCGCTCGCCAACGGCCACACCCCCGACCGCGCGCGCTACCACGTCTCCCAGACCGTGTTCTGCGCCGAGACCGACAAGGAGGCCAAGCGCCTGGTGATGGAGGGTCCGATCGGCTACTGCTTCGAGCGGTACCTCATCCCGATCTGGTGGCGGTTCGGGATGATGGACGGCTTCATCAAGGACGTTCCGGGCACCGACCCCGCTGACGCCGACCTCGAGTGGATTGTCGACAACGTTTTCATCGTCGGTTCCCCCGACACCGTCGTCGAGAAGCTGAACGCGCTCTTCGAGAAGACCGGGGGCTGGGGCACCCTCCAACTGGAGTCCCACGACTACTACGACGACCCGGCGCCGTGGTTCGAGTCGCTGGAGATCATCTCCAAGGAGGTAGCCCCGCGGGTGAGCCTGCCTGTCCGAGAGCTCCAGGACGCCAAGGCCTGAACGGGCCGCCGACACACGTCCTGACGTCACGAGCGAAAACGCAGGACCGAGAGGATTGACATGAACAGGCTTGAAGGCAAGACCGCCATCGTCACCGGAGCGGGACGCGGGATGGGGGAGTCGCACGCCATCCGCTTCGTCGAGGAGGGCGCGCAGGTGGTCCTCACCGACGTCAACGAGGAAGCCGGCCAGGCGCTGGCAGACAAACTGGGTGAGAACGCCTTGTACGTCCACCACGATGTCACCAGCGCCGCCGATTGGGATGAGGTTGTCGCCCGGACCGAGGAGGCCTTCGGTCCAGTGTCCGTACTGGTGAACAACGCCGGCATCTTGGGGGCGATCGCCCAGACCGCCTCTCTCAGAGAGGACGACTACCACCAGGTCTGCGCGGTCAACCAGCACTCGGTGTTCCTGGGGATGAAGCACACACTCCCGTCAATGCTCAAGGCGGGCCAGGGTTCCATCGTCAATATCTCCTCGATCGCGGGCATGGCGGCGAACTACGGCTTCCCCAGCCTCGCCTACGTGGCCAGCAAGTTCGCCGTGCGTGGAATGACGAAGGCCACGGCGATCGAGTACGGGCAACAGAACATCCGGGTCAACTCAGTCCACCCCGGGTTCATCCAGACGCCGATGATGGTCGAGGCCACGGACGAGCAGGGTGGAGACGCTCTCGCCCAGATCCCCCTTGGCCGGATCGCCGATCCGGGTGAGGTGACCAATCTCGTCCTGTTCCTCGCGTCGGACGAGTCGTCGTACATCACCGGTGCTGAGCACCTTGTGGATGCAGGCATGCTCGCGCAGTGACACGCGGGAGTGGCGCGATGATCGACCGCGCATGGGTCGGGCACGTGTTCGAGCCTCTCGACGTCGATGTTGAGCTCGGCCGGCTCCGCCAGTTCGCAAAGGCGATCGGCGAGGCGCGTCCGGAGTACATCAGCGAGGCGGCAGCCCGGGCCAAGGGGTGGCCGAGTGTCCCGGTGCCACCAACTCTGCTGTTCGGGCTCGAGATGGAGCAACCCAACCCCTGGGCCTACCTCGAAACGATCGGCGTCGACATCGCCCAGGTCCTTCACGGTGAGCAGCACTTCGAGTACCACGTCCCGGCCTGGGCGGGAGATCGATTGACCTTCGAGTTCTCCATCGCCGACATCTACGACAAGCGCCAGGGGGCCCTGGAGTTCGTCACCAAGAAGACGACCGTTACCAACCAGCACTCCGAACTTGTCGCCAACTTGCGCAAGCTCATCGTGGTCAGGAATGAGGTCCCGGAGTGAGGCAGCACGAGTTCAAGGCCGGGGACCGACTTCCCGAGTTGAGATTGCCACCGATCACCAGGCTCGACCTTGCGCTCTACTGCGGCGCCTCGGGGGATCACAACCCTCTGCACGTCGACATCGACGCCGCACGCGCCGCCGGCATGAGCGACGTCATCGCGCACGGGATGCTCTCGATGGCCTACCTCGGAAGGCTTCTGACGGAGAACTTCGACCCGATCGCTATCAAGACGTTCGAGGTTCGCTTCGTCGCCATGACTCACGTCGGGGACCGTCTCACCTGTCGCGGCGAGGTGGTCGAGGTGGCGGACTGACGGAGACGACGTGGCGCGGATCGCCCTTTCGGTGGTCGACGACCTCGGCGAGGAGAAGGTGACCGGGCACGCACGGGTATCCCTCGCGGGCGCAATATGAAGCAACTCCTGCCGGCGCCGACGATCACGACACGACGTACGACGTCAGGACGTGGACGTGTACACCCGCCTGGTTGGGAACGGCAGAACCTCGCCGCTCGCGGCGTCGGAGGTGACGACGGGGGAAAGATCACGGGGATCCACGACCTCGAACAGTCGCTGTGCGAACTCTCTGTGAAGCGAGGTCAGTCGTTGGACCAGCTCATATCCCTCGTCGACGAACTGTGCCGGATCATCCAGCATCAGGCGGACGAACGCCAGCTGGAGCCGGCCAACACGGTGCAACAGCGGCAAGGCCCTGCGCTCGCTGACCCCGGCCGTTCGGTCAAGCGTCTCAATGACGAGCGCCTGGCTGTTTCGCGCGGCACCGACCAGGGCGTCGCCGGCCTTGCTCTGCAGCGTCCAAATCCATGTCATGAGCCCTCGATTCACCGACTGAGGAGCCCATTCAACCACAAGAATCAATCACTAGAATCGATCAATTGACCCGATAGCTACTTGGCGCCTACGCTGCAAGCCGCTATCCATGTCGAGGAGACCCGCATGACTGCTGTACACAACCCGAGCGAGGTTGCGGCCGACGCCGTCGCCGCCGGTGAGCCCACGTCCCTTCCGTCGGCCGCGGGTATCGCCGACGGTGTCGTCGCCACCCTGCTCCAAGGCAGCGCGGTGGCGAAGGCAGGCGTCGGGCTCGGGGCGGAGCTTGCGCGCATCGCACTGGGCCGCTCGGAGGTTTCACCGCATCGATCCGACTGGCGGTTCAAGGACCCGACCTGGTCGACCAACCCGGCCTACAAGCGGCTGGCCCAGGTCTATCTCGCAGCCTGCGAGGCGGTCGACAAGGTCGTCGCCGACATGGAGCTCAACGGGCCCGGACATC
Organism: uncultured Actinomycetota bacterium; assembly: GCA_963719255.1. Lineage (GTDB taxonomy): Bacteria > Actinomycetota > Actinomycetes > Propionibacteriales > Nocardioidaceae > Nocardioides. Next base: position 48,980 of record CAVRBN010000016.1, read on the forward strand.
GGGCCGAACGGGCCCGCTTCGCGATGGGGATCGTGACCAGCGCGCTGGCGCCGACGAACACGGTGATCGGCAACCCGGCTGCGCTGAAGAAGACGCTCGAGACCGGGGGCGCCAACCTCGTCGCCGGCGCGGAGCACTGGTTGCACGACCTACGCAGGAACGGCGGGATGCCGTCGATGGCCAAGCCCGGTGCCCTGAAGGTGGGGGAGGACCTGGCGCTGACCCCGGGAGCCGTGATCGACAAGGACGACCGGGCCGAGCTCCTGCAGTACAGCCCGACGACCGAGACGGTGCGGGCCCGCCCGATGCTCGTGGTGCCGCCGCCGATCGGTCGCTACTACTTCCTCGACCTGCGCCCGGGCCGCAGCTTCGTCGAGTACTCGGTGAGCCGCGGCCTGCAGACGTTCCTGCTGAGCTGGCGCAACCCGGGCCCGGACCAGGCGGACTGGGACATCGACACCTACGCCGAGCGCATCCTGACCGCGATCGATGCGGTTCGAGAGGCGACGGGCAGCGAGGACGTCAACGTCATCGGCTTCTGCGCCGGGGGCATCCTGAACACCGCGGTGCTCAACCACCTGGCCGCCAAGGGCGACGACCGGGTGCACACCGCGTCGTACGCCGTCACGCTCCTCGACTTCGGGCAGTCCGCCCCGATCGGAGCGTTCTCCGGCGCCAAGCTGCTCTCGCTGGCCCGGTGGAACTCCAAACGGTCCGGCGTGATCACGCGCACGCGCGATGGGCAACGCCTTCACCTGGATGCGACCCAACGACCTGGTGTGGAACTACTGGGTCAACAACTACCTGATGGGCGAGGACCCGCCGGTCTTCGACATCTTGTCCTGGAACGCCGACGGCACCAACCTGCCGGCCGCCCTGCACCGCCAGTTCCTCGACATCTTCGAGCACAACCCGCTGCCCGAGCAGGGCGCGATGGAGGCACTCGGCACCCCCATCGACCTGCGGCAGATCAAGGTCCCGACCTACGTCACCGGTGCCATCAACGACCACCTCACGCCCTGGAAGGGCTGCTACCGCACCACCCAGCTGATGTCGGGGGAGACCACGTTCGCGTTGAGCAACGCCGGCCACATCGCCAGCCTGGTCAACCCTCCGGGCAACCCCAAGGCCAACTACTACACCGCTCCTGTGGACCCAACGGGATCGCCGGAGGCGTGGCTGGAGAGCGCCGAGAACCACACCGGATCCTGGTGGGAGCACTGGGCCGACTGGGCCGTCGAGCGCTCGGGTGACCAGATCCCGGCGCCCGAGACCCTGGGGTCCGCGCGCTTCCCGGCGCAGGCCGCTGCCCCAGGGTCCTACGTGCGGCAGCCGAACTGACCCACCTAGGAGGCACGTGTTCGTCGGGCTCTGCTGGGCGGAGCGGGAAGTCGTAGTGCGCCGTCCAGGCCCGCGGTCAGGAAGTCGATCAGGAGGTCGAGATCCAGACTGCTCGGCCTGCGGGAGGAGATTCTGGCGTGAGCAAGTGGGTCACCAGCAGCGTGAAGCACATCCGCATGGCTCGCCGGACTGTCTCCGGCGCGGCCTCGGGGTAGACGCTGGCCGCAGCGGTCCAGCTCAGCCGAGCCGAAGACCGGTCGAGGATTCGTTCGGGGTCACTTTGCAGCAGGCCGCTGATGACCCGCACCCAGGCCGCGCCGTCCTGCGCCTGATCGGCGATGAGGTCCAGGTACGGCTCGGCCAGCATCGTCACCAGATCCCGGGCGGTAACCGGCCCGTCGGCCTCCATGATCTTGCGCGCCCGAGCCTTGGTCGCCTGGACCACCGAGTCGCCGTAGGCGCTGATCACCGCGTCCAGGAGCGCTTCCTTGGTCCCGAAGTGGTAGTGCACCGATGCCGGTCCCAGGCCCGCCTCACGGTTCACGGCGCGGATCGAGACTCCGTCGATGCCCTGCTCGGAGAACAGCTTGAGTGCCGCGGCAAGAAGCAGCTCGCGACCGTCGATCCCCGGACGACGTCCCATGAAGGCTCCTTCGCGCCACACTGCCACCTGATTGAATCACTAGATCCTAGAGCATCACACAGTGACGATGGCTCTCGTCCCGGACGGCCTGGGTATATAGTCGGTCACAGAATCAATCATCTGATTGATTCATTCCGTTTCGAGTTGAGGAGTGACATATGAAGCTGGTCGACAAGACGGCGATCGTGACCGGGTCGGGGCGAGGTATCGGCCGGGCGATCGCGCTGAAGCTCGCCGGCGACGGGGCTCGGGTCGTCGTCAACGACCTCGACCCGGGCCCGGCCAAGGAGACCGTGGACCTCATCGAACAGGCTGGGCGGCGCAGCGGTCGCGGTGCCCGGAAGCGTGACCGCGCGTGGGTTCACCGATGACCTCGTGGAGGCCGCGGTCGAGTCCTTCGGCGGGCTGGACATCGTGGTCAACAACGCCGGCTACACCTGGGACTCGGTCATCCAGAAGACCGAGGACGAGCAGTGGGAGGCGATGCTGGACATCCACCTGACCGCACCCTTCCGGCTGTTGCGGTCGGCCGCGCCCGTCCTGCGGGCGGCTGCCAAGAAGGACGCCGCCGAGGGCCGGTCGGTCGTGCGCAAGGTCGTCAACATCTCGTCGGTCGCCGGGACCGGCGGCAACGTCGGGCAGTCCGGATACTCCGCCGGCAAGGCGGGCGTGATCGGTCTGACCAAGACGCTGGCGAAGGAGTGGGGGCGCTCGCAGATCACCGTCAACGCCGTTGCCTTCGGACTGATCAAGACCCGACTGACCGAGGCGCCCGCCGGTGGCGATGCCACCATCCGGATCAACGACCGCGACATCAAGGTCGGCATCGGAGCCGAGCTCCTGGAGGCGATGGAGAGCGGCATCCCGCTCGGACGAGCCGGTAGACCCGAGGACGCTGCCAACGCGGTCTACCTGTTCTGCATCCCCGAGTCGGACTACATCACCGGCCAGGTCGTCGTCTGCGGTGGAGGACTCGTCCTGTAGCAACAGAGCCGAGAAACACCTCCCAGCGCACCATCCCTACCGACTACCTTCGAGGACCAACCATGGACAACGAGAAGATCGTCATCGTCGATGGCGCCCGCACGCCGGTGGGCAGCTTCGGCGGCACCCTGAAGGACGTGCCAGCGCACGAGCTCGGCGCAACCGCAGCTCGTGCCGCGATCCGGCGGTCTGGAGTCGAGGCGGATGACATCGAGGCGGTCGTGATGGGCTGCATCGGGCAGGTGGGCCCGGACGCCTACAACGCCCGCCGCGTCGCCCTGGCCGCGGGGCTCCCCGAGCGGGTGCCCGCACTCACGGTCAACAGGCTGTGCGGCTCCGGTCTGCAGGCGCTCTGGTCGGCCGCGATGGAGATGAGCTGGAACCGGCTCGACTTCGCCCTTGCCGGCGGCGACGAGTCGATGAGCCGGATGCCCTTCTACGACTTCGACGCCCGCAATGGCCACAAGCTCGGCGACCGGACGCTGGTGGACGGCACGGTGGCGATGCTGACCGACCCGTTCCAGCAAGTGCACATGGGGATCACCGCCGAGAACGTCGCCCGCAAGTACTCCGTTTCTCGCGAAGAGCAGGACGAGTTCGCGGCCGAGTCGCAGCGCCGAGCGTCAACCCCAGAGGCAAAGGCTGCCTTCACAGCCGAGATCGTGCCTGTCGACGTCGCAGGACGCAGCCCTCATTCGGTGTCTGAGGACGAGCATCCCAAGCCGGACACCACGCTCGCGTCGCTTGCGCGGCTTCGCCCGGCGTTCGCTCACGACGGCACCGTGACGGCAGGCAATTCCTCGGGCATCAACGATGGCGCCGCCGCGCTGGTGCTGGCCCGGCCGTCGGCCGCGCAGGAGCGGGGGCTTCGACCGCTGGTCAGCCTGGAGGCCGTCACGACGGCCGCGATGGAACCCGAGCTGATGGGCTATGCACCTGTCCTCGCGCTCGCGGCGCTGTTCGACCAGACCGGTCTCACGCCCGGGGACGTCGACGTGATCGAGCTCAACGAAGCCTTCGCCGCACAAGCGGTCGCCGTGATCCGCGACGCCAAGCTCGACCCCAGCCGGGTGAACCCGTACGGCGGGGCGATCGCCCTGGGCCACCCGGTGGGGGCCACCGGCGCGATCCTCGCGCTACGGGTGGCCAAGGACCTCGTCCGGCGGGATCTCGAGCTCGGCATCGTCACCATGTGCATCGGCGGCGGCCAGGCGATGGCAGCGTTGCTGCGTCGCGTCTGACGTCGGCCTGTCACCATGAGCACGATGGACAAAGGCGTCACTCCCAGCGGCCTTGCCTACTCCGTCGTCGGCTCGGGCCCGCCGTTGCTTTGGCTCTCCGGGTATGTCCTCGCCTCAGGCGCTCTCGATCGGTACGTCGCGGCGTTCTCCGAGCAGCTACACCTGCATCGTCTTCGACGCCCGCGGCTCGGGTCTGACCCGGCCGGCGACCTGCCGGCTGACGACGACCAGCATGGCCCATGACGCCCTCGAGGTGCTCCGGCACGTCGGATATGACTCCGCCCATGTGCACGGACTCTCCTTGGGAGGCATGGTCGCCCAGGAGCTCGCGATCAGGGCTCCGCACCGGGTGCGCACCCTCGTGCTCGGTGCCACCACAGCGGGTGGCACAGCGGCCACCCCTGCAAGACTCTCCACGATGTGGTCGAGCATCTACGGCACTCATTCGCCGGTCCCGGGATCTGAGTCGCTCAGCTGGCGTGGCGCCTTCCAGCAGGCCACTGGCCGCCAGCACGCACGACGCCGCAGCCCGGTTGCACCGGGTGCGGGCACCCACCCTCGTCATGCACGGCGACCGGGACCGGCTCCTCCCGCCACAGAACGCCGAGACGCTCACCCGGCTGATCCCCGGAGCGCAGCTGCGCCTGGTTCCTCGGGCCGGTCACTTCTACCCGATGACGACTCCCGAGACGGCGGCCAATGTCGTACTGGAGTGGATGGCCTCGCAGGGCGACGTACAGCCCGTGCCTCGAAGCCCAAGGCAGGAACGGTGGCACCTCGTACAGGACATCGCCGCGGCACCCGTGCGTTGGACCCGGGCACAGTTGATGCCGCTACGGCACACGTACCGAACGTTCCGCCCGTCATGACCCGAGGTGCGCCCGGAGTTCCACTCGCCCGACCTCCACCGCCCGTAGCCGCGGAACTCTGAAAGGATTCAAGAAATGACCGAACCTTCGCCCGTCGCATATCACGCCGCCCAGGGCGTAGCGCACATCGAGCTGAACCGCCCAGACGCCTTCAACTCGCTCGATATCCCGCTTGCAGTTGCGCTCCGCGATGCTGTCGCCGAGAGCGGCCGCGGACGACGATGTGAAGGTTGTCCTGCTGAGCGGCCGGGGGCGGGCGTTCTGCGCCGGCGGTGACGTCAAGATGATGGCAGCCGCCGACAACGTGGCGGAGACCGTCCACGAGCTCGCCACAGCGGCACACCAGGCTGTCCTTGCCCTGACGCAGCTGCCGAAACCGGTGGTCGCGGCAGTTCACGGTTCCGTAGCCGGCGGTGGCGTCGGGCTCATCTGCGCCGCTGACCTACTGCTGGCGGGCGAGTCGACCAAGTTCGTAGCGGCATACCCTGGGATCGCCGTCACGCCGGACTGCAGCCTCTCCTGGGCGCTGCAACGGATCATCGGCGAACGGCGCGCCCTCGAGTTCCTGCTGCTGAATCAGCCGATCTCTGCCACCAAAGCACACGACTGGGGTCTGGTGACTGAGGTGCACGCGGACGGCAACGTGCACTGCCGCCGGGCTCGCGCTGGCACAAACGCTTGCCAGCGGTCCAGCCGCGGCGGCGCTGGGAAGAACCCGCAAACTGGTGCGTGACTCAACCACCCGACCTCTCGCGGCTCAGCTGGACGTCGAGGCACAGGGCATTTCCGACTCCGCGGCAACGTCGGCGTCCCAAGAACTCGTGCGCGCGTTCACCCAGCGATGAGATGTCGCACCCTCCCACCACGGCGCCAGCACGAGTGCGGAAACCGCTGGGCCAGCGAACCAGGCTCGAGTGGGTGTACGTGGGCAGGGGGAGCATTCCTTACTCACCGACCGCTCGCAGACAGCCGCGCGAGTGGTCGGCAGTCAGCCCACGCTCCGTCCCCGCTCTGTTAGCGTGGCGATCACCCCGGAAGGGCAATGACGAAGGAATCTCATGCCGAAGTACATGTGGCAAGTCACGTACACCTCGGAAGGAGCCAAGGGGCTCCTGGCTGAGGGCGGCTCGGGAAGACGGACGGCTATCGAGCAAATGCTTGTGAGCGTCGGTGGGACCCTTGAAGCTTTCTACTACACGTTGGGCTCAGATGACCTGGTCGTGATCGGCGAGCTCCCGGACAACGTCTCCGCTGCCGCTCTGAGCCTCACCACGGCCGTTGGCGGCGCTGCTCGTTCTCGAACCACAGTGCTGTTGACGGCTGAGGAGATCGACGAGGCCAGTCACCGAAGCGTGGAGTACCGACGCCCCGGTGGCTAGCCGATCGTCAGTAGGCAGGGGAAGCCGTCTACGGTGTCAGCCCGCCGAGCTCGGTCTCGCGCCAGCCGCCACTCTGAGCCAGGTTGCGTAGTTCCTGCAGTGCGACAGACAGCATCGACACGTCCGGGTCTGGCACTTGCTTCAGGCTGACGATGGTCTCTCGGTACGACCTGACCCGGGTGGCGTTGCGTGCCAGCCAAATCTCCGCCACCGAGGCGGGGCTGTCTCCGGGGGTTGAGCCGCGCAGGGCAGCGACCGTGAGCCTCCTCTCCTGAGTGAGAAGGTCGTCGCGGAGGGTCGCCTTGGCGAGCTGCGTCCAGTGGGACTCGCCACCTCTCTCGGCCATCGTCATCCCCAGCCAGTCAAGGTCGAGATGCACCGCGATCGCGTAGTGCAACGCTGCCGTCCAGAGCACGTCCCGCCCGGCCGCGCGTGCGACTTCGATGATTTCGATACCCGAGGCCAGCAGGTCGAGAACCACGACTCGTTCAGCCAGCGGCCCTGGCGCCCCACATGCGACGAGGCTGGCGATGCCTCGCTCCATCGAGCTCCGCAGTCGTTCAGGCATCAACCGGTGAATTCCAGCGGCAAGCTCACGCATCGCCGCCTCTTGAGCCAGCTCCCCGGGGACGTCGATCTGCTGACGGTTGCGCAGCAGCCACAGCGCCATCTGTTCCGCGGCCCGACGGGTGTCGATGAGCAGCCGCGTTTGTGCCCGTGCCTGTCGGGCCAGGTCCAGCGCGTCGATGTCCGACCAGATGCTGCGCAGGTCGAGCAGGTCACGCGCGCCGACCCAGGCACGGATGAGGTCGTCGGTGTCGCCGGAGAGCTGAACTAGCCGCAGCAGCATCCCGGTACCAGCACGGTTGTGGAGCTCGTTGGTGAGAACCGCCGCCAGCAGCGAGCGGCGCAGGGGATGGCTTCTGGCGAGATCGGGGAACTCTGCCCTCAGCGCCTTCGGCAGGTAACCGTCCATCTCGTCTGCAAGGAAGGGCTCGTCCAGCAGGGTGCTGGTGACCAGCCGTTCGCGCAACTGGTTCTTGCTGTAGGCGAGCAGCATGGCAATCTCTGGCCGGGTCAGCCCGGCGCCGGCCTTCTCGCGTTCCAGGATGGCGTCCTTGTCGGGCAGGCTCTCCAGTGTGCGGTCGAGCAGTCCCGACGCTTCGGCATACCGCATGAACTGTTCCTGACGGTCCAGCGCGGCGGGCCCGAGCGCCTCGGTCACGGTGATCGCCTGAACCTGGAGGTAGCTGTCGCGCAGCACGAGGGCGGTCACCTCATCCGCAACCTCGGCCAGCAACTGATCCCGGCGTGACGACTCAAGTCGTCCAGCGGCGACTGCGGCGTTGAGCAGGATCTTGATGTTGACCTCGCGGTCGGAGGTGTCGACTCCAGCGCTGTTGTCGATGAAGTCGGTGTTGACCCTGCCGCCCGCCAAGGCGTACTCGATCCGGGCCGTCTGGGTGAGGCCGAGGTTTCCGCCCTCGGCCACGACTCGCGCACGGAGCTCGTCCGCGTCGACGCGGACCGACTCGTTGGCGCGGTCGCGCACATCGGCGTTGTGTTCGCCGCGGGCCTTGACGTAGGTCCCGATGCCGCCGTTGAAGAACAGGTCGACCGGTGCGCGCAGCACCGCCCGGACCAGTTCGTCGGCAGGCAGCGCCTCGGCGTCGGTGCCGAGCGTGTCGCGGGCCTGGGGGGAGAGCGGGACCGTCTTCGCGGTCCGGGGGAAGACGCCCCCGCCCGGCGAGATCGAATGCGGCGTCGTAGTCGGCCCACGAGGACCTCGGGAGCGAGAAGAGCCGACGCCGCTCCTCGTAGGCGACCTCGGTGTCTGGGGTCGGGATCGAGGAATACGTGCCGGTGGTCGAAGGCGGCAATCAGCCTGATGTTGGGGTGGAGCATGCCGTTGCCGAACACGTCGCCGGACATGTCCCCGATGCCCACTGCGGTGAGCTCGTCGTGGTCGGCGTCGACGCCGAGCTCGCCGAAGTGCCGGCGGATGGACTCCCACACGCCCCGGGCGGTGATGCCCAGGGCCTTGTGGTCGTACCCGGTGGACCCGCCGGAGGCGAACGCATCGCCCAGCCAGTAGTCGTACTCGGCGGCGATCGAGTTCGCCAGGTCGGAGAAGGTGGCCGTCCCCTTGTCCGCTGCGACCACCAGGTAGGGATCGGGGCCGTCGTGGCAGACCACGTCGGGCGGGGGAACCACTTGACCGATCACCTGGTTGTCGGTCACATCGAGCAAGCCACGGATGAACGTGGCGTAGCAGTCTCGGACCTCGGTCGCCAGCGCTTCCTGGTCGGTCTCTGCAGGGGGCCGCTTGACGACGAACGCGCCCTTGGCTCCGTGCGGCACGATCACCGCGTTCTTCACCATCTGGGCCCTCATCAGGGCGAGCACCTCGTCGCGGTAGTCCTCGGGCCGGTCCGACCACCGGATCCCGCCACGGGCCACCCGGGCCGCCCGCAGGTGCAGTCCCTCCATCCGGGTCGAGTAGACGAAGGTCTCGACCGCGGGCCGGGGTGCGGGCAGGAATGGCAGCCGGCCGGGATCCAGCTTGCACACCAGATAGGGCTTCGGCGACGTCTCGTCTCGACGGAAGTAGTTGGTGCGCACAGTCGCGTCGACAAACGCGAGTGCGGCGCGCAGCACGCGGTCCTCGTTGAGGTTGTCCACCGAGTGCAGTTGAGCGATGAGCTGCTCGCGGACCTCGCGCTCCGGGCCGTCGCCCAGGTGGGCCGGGTCGAAACGCGCGGCGAACAATGCCATCAGGAGCCGCGCAGCCTCCGCGTGGGTGACAAGGGTGCGCTCGACGTGCGCCTGGCTGAACGGGCGGCCGGCCTGACGTAGATAGGCGTAGATGCCACGCAGGATGGCCACCTCGCGCCAGCTCAGGCGCGCTTGGAGGATCAGCCGGTTGAACCCGTCGTCCCCGGCCTCTCCGTTCCAGATCGCGGTGAACGCCGTCTCCAGGAGTCCTTGAAGCGTCCCGTCGGCCAACGACACGGAGTCCCGTTGGATGAGCTGGAACTCCTCGATCCGGACCGGTTCGGACCCGGCTGGCCTGATGTCGAAAGACCGGTGGTCGGCGATCCGAAGACCCATGTTCTCCAGCACCGGGAACACGTCGGCGAGCAGCGCCGGACTCTGCGCCGACCACAGCAGGGCCAGCCGCGTGCCGTCCGGAACGCGCACCGACAGGTGAGGAAGCCTGGCCGATGGATGCCCGTCACTCGCCAGTGCGCCCTCCAGCGCCGAGATGTCGGCTGTCGCCTGGCCGGTCGAGACGGCTTCGCGGTAGGTCTGCGGGAAGGCCTCGGCATACCGCGCGAAGACCTGGTCACCGTGTGCCGAGCCGTACTGTTCAGTGAGCCTGTGGCGTAGGTCCTCCAGCCAAACGCCAGTCGTGGACACGCCCATGGCAGCCCTTCCCTCCGAAAGATGGAGGGACGCACCCGGCCGAGGGCGGCGGACGGCCGACAACCGGATTCGTCCGCGTCGAGTCTAGTGACGCCCGCGCGCCGGCACACCCTACGCCGGGGGCGCAACGGCGGTCGTTGCTTTGCCGCTGCGCGCATGGCGTCGAGAGGGATCTCGAGGGTTCCGAACTTTCGGACGCGCTTCTCGAGCGCAGGACAGGCGACGACTCGGCTTGGCTCGGTTCCGCGCAGAGCCGGAGGCGATGGTTCTCCGAGGGCGACGTGCAGCACGTGGGGCCTACAGTCGGTGAACCGAATCCCGACTCGTGGCTGAGCCAGAACCGCCCGGAGACAGGTTGACTTGCGCCACTGGTCATGGCGCGAAACAGTCGAACGGGATCGACTCGGCCTTGAGCCACTGCATCTCGCCGACGTTGACGAGTTCGGGAGCCCTGGCTATGAGGAGTTGCAGTACGTCGTCGCCAGGTGGAGCCGTCCAGCGCATCGACGAGCGTCGAGGCGTCTTCGCGCTCAATGGTGAAGACGTACTCATACTCGCCGCGCCGCAAGTACTTGGCGCTGGATTCGCGGAGGCATCATCGTCGGAGATGCACTCCAGCGACCTGATCCCGCCCAGACCGTCCAGGCTGGCGAAGGCAGGATGGTGACCGATGGTCCCCTTCGCCGAGACCGTCGAGCAGATCGCGGGCTTCTACCTGATGGACGTTCCAGACCTTGCGAGTGCGGTCGAGCTTGCGAAGCTGCTGCCGCGCGAACTTGTGGTGGAGGTTCGGCCCCACGCTCGGGATCGAGGTCTAGGCCAGGGGGCATCGCGGACGCGTTCCATCTCTCGGAACACCGACGTGCTGGAGCTACTGATGGGATGTCATGGTGGTCACTGTGCAGAGGGCTTGGCTCTTCGAGAAATTCGCGATCACCGTTGAGGTGATCGACTTCCTCGATCCTGCACTCGTTGATCACGCCGATGCTCGGGAACGCGGGGTACGGATCGAGGTCAGGCCCTCGCAATCGACCCGACGGGGATCTGTGTACGCGTCGGATGCCGTTGTCCTGAAGCCAGCGATCTGCCGGATCGACTTGCTTGAGTCCCGGCCCCATGCCGCGGACCGGATGCACTGGCACCCAACGATGCTCTCGGGTGAACCCGGCGACAGGACGATGGATGCCGAGATTGGTGCCGACCCCATCGGGTGGCTCGTCGTCCAGCTCATGAGTTTCGACGGCGTCCTCGTGCGCGCAGGCATCGAGGATGTCCATGCGATGACCGCAGATGTTCTAGCGGTTCGTGCCGTTGCCGACGAGATCGCCGACTGCGTCGCGAGCGGACTCGACTGGACGCGGGAAACTCCGTGGACGCCGATAGATCACGATGAGCGTGGCCTCGCTGACTTGGCCTGAGACATGAAGGGCTCTAGGGCGGCCCTCCCGTGGACGCCTAGTCTTCCAGCAATGCTCATCTTTGGCTTTCAGGAGTACGGCGATGCCGCGGTCCAGGCGTACATCGAGTCGCCGATCCCGGTGCCGGGGCCCGGTCAACTGTTGGTCGAGATGACTGCGGCCGGGGTGAACCCGGCCGATATCAAGGTGCGGTCCGGGCTGCGCAAGGAGCAAGTGGAGGTCGTGTTCCCGATGGCGATGGGCCGCGAGGCGGCGGGCGTCGTGCACTCCGTTGGCGCCGGCGTGGTTGGCTTCGAGGCCGGCGAACGCGTGTTTGGCCAAGTCACCTCCGGCACCGGTGCGCTGGCCGAGAGCGTGGTCCTCGACGCTGCCTCGAGTGCCGTCATACCTGCCGGCGTGGAGGATGCGCAGGCGAGCTGTATCCCGGTTTCGGTCGGGACCGCCCATGACGCAATCGACCAACTCGGGTTGGCGGCCGGTGACACGCTGCTGGTCACCGGTGCCGGCGGTGGAGTCGGTACGGCGGCATGCCAGCTTGCGCGGCTACACGGGGATGGGGTGATCGGGCTTGCTTCGGCGGCGAAGGCTGGCGTGGTGACGTCGCTGGGCGCGACCCATGTGGCCTCAGGCGTAGGTTGGCCAGACCGGGTGCGCGGAATCGCTCCCCTGGGGGTCACCGCGGTGCTTGACCTGGTCGGGACCGCGGTGCTCGCCGACGCCATCGCCCTGCTCGCGGGCGGGCCTCGCGTGGTCAGTGCTGCCGCCCCGGCCGCCGCGATCGAGGTCGGCGGGTCGGGCGTCAAGCGACGCCGTACGAGCAAGGTGTTCCAGCAGTTGGCGGAGCTGATTGCCGCGGGCAGACTCAGCCCGCTGGTGTCGGCAAGCTATCCGTTTGACCACGCCGCAGACGCCGTGGCCACGGTCGAGTCCGGCCACGCACTCGGAAACGTCGTCGTCGTGCGATCGGGACGGCTGGCCGAAACCTAGGCGCCCGCACGAGTACACGGACACCCTCGGCTCTCAACTCTCGGGAAACTGCGGGCAGGGGTTTGCGGGTGGGCCTGGTGGTCGACGTCCCGGGCGCCGATTCCCTCCGAGATGGTTGAGAAATTTCGATCCCGGCAACCGTTTCGGAGGGAGCTGGGGGCTGATCACGACCCGGCTGGGATCTGCCGACGATGACCCGCCGATCGAGGACCCGGCCTGTGCCATCAGGCCCAGCTGCGTCGCCGGGTCTCGCCCAGGATGCGGCGTACCATCGGCTCGAAGAAGGTCAACGGTTTGGAGTCGTACGCCGGGTCGAAAGAGATCTGGTCGTAGTTCTCGCAGAAGTCGATCGTTGCTTGGTAGTAGGGATGTTCCCTCCACTGATCCCGCGCGTTCGGATCCATGCCGACATGGTGGAAGTAGTAGTAGCCCTGGAACACGCCATGGTGCTTGACGATCCAGTAGTTCTTGTCGCTGACGAAGGGGCGCAGTACTGCGGCGGCAACCTCGGAGTGGTTGGCCGGGGCGAGATGATCGCCGATGTCGTGCAGAAGCACACACACCACGGTCTCCTCGTCCTCGCCAGCGCGGTGAGCACGCGTGGCTGCTTGTAGGCAGTGCTCAAGCCGGGTGACCTGGTAGCCGGCGGAGCCCTCCATCGTGCGCAGCCAGCCCAGAACTCGATCCGGGAACGACCTCATCTCCTCGGACTCGAGCCGCCCGAGCAGCTGGTAATCCTCAGCCGTGCCGTCCTTCATCTGGGTGAACGACACGACGTCCCTCATGCCGCCTCCTCGGGTCTGCCTCATGCTCCGGATTGGAGATGACCTTGTCACGGGATGACGAGGGCTCAAAGGAGTTGTTTCGAGGGGCGGAACAACAGGGTCACGCACCCTGAGGAGCTTGCTGAACAAGGTCGCGGTGGGGTGGGCTGGCGTGTCTGGGACGGGCGGACCCACCAAGGCCGTCGAGCGGCGAGTTTGAGTCAGCACTCTAATGGTGCGACAACGGGTCGTTTCGCCGGTCTGTGGCCTATCGTTACCGGCTCTGCGGGTCTGGTTCAAACCCGTGGGTCGGGCGCTAAGGCTAGGGCCCAGGTTCCTTCTCGCGGGACGAGGCCGAGGTTGATCAGTTTGCGGAGGTTGAGGGCAGCGGTGCGGGTGTGGAGCCAGGCGTTGTTCTTCTCCACGCCGCGATAGCGAACCTTGCGGTTCCCACCGGCGACCAGCCAGGCGATGGACCGCTCGACCATCGGCCGGTGCTGGCGGTAATCGGCTTGCCAGTCAGGGTCTTGGGCGCGTCGTCGGTGCTCTCGTTGCAGTTGGTGGTGCTCGTGCAGAACCAGCTTGCGGCCGCCGACCGCGGTGGTGCACTGGGCCCTCAGCGGACAACCGGTGCAGCCGGTACCGAAGGTGACGTTGCGTTTCGCGGTGATCGTGCGGGTCAACCCGGCCGGGCAGGTGACGGTCCGGGCGCGGGTCGAGGATGAAGTCATCGAGAGTGAAACCGCCCGGGACGGTCGGCTGCAGCGCCCACGGCTTGACCAGCGGAAGATGTCCGGCGCCGATGATCGCAGCTAGTGCGTCACCGGTGCCGTAGGCACTGTCGCCGAGGACCTGAACCGGTATGTGACTGTTGATCGTGTCGTCGGCGTCCAGCAGCCGGATCCCGGTCGCACCATCGGCGGCTTCGGCTCCGGCGGCCTTGGTCAACTCACATCCGGTCACGATCCCGGTCTCCGGTTCGACCGCGAGGTGAGCCTTGAAACCGTCCTGGCGTCGCTCCACGGTCTTGTGTGCATGCCGTGCCTGTGGGTCGATCACCGAAATCACCCGATCCGGGGCGACACCGCGTCGGATCCGCCACTTCCCATCGGTGCCATCGGAATCATCGGCTGGTTCGACATCTTGGCCCGCGATCAGCGCCAGCAACGCGACCGCCTCGGCCGCCGGACCGTCCAGCTCCCAACCAGCCAGCACCTCCAGCAACGCCAGCGCGTCCGTGACCAAGGCATCAATCAACACCGCCCGGGCCTCGGCGTCGTCCCAGGCGATCTGCGGTTTGCCCGGATCGTCGTAGTCATGAGCAGTGCATTTCTCGGCGACCACAAAAGCGGCGCCGGGAACCTCACGGCGGACCTTGCGGATGATCGCGACCAGCTGGGTCACGGTGTCCTGGGTAGCCACCGCATCGTCGAGCACAGTGGAGTCCAGAGCCCGCCTGTTCTTGCCCTTGATCGCACCGGACTGGGCAACGACTGCCTTGACCGCCTCGAAGATCCGGTTCGGGGCACTCGAGGCAGCCAGCCGTCTGCGCCAGTACGTCAACGTCGAGGGGTCATAGCCGGCGTGTCCGACCGGCAGACCACAGGCCACCTTCCACCGCAGATCGGAGCGCAACGCAGCCATCGCCTCACGATCCGAGAACCCGTGCAGGGCCTGCAACACCAAGATCGACGCAGCGATGTCGACCGGCACCGAAGGCCGGCCACGACCCGAAGGGAACAGATCCTCGAACATCGCCTCGGGGAACAACACCCGCCGATGCTCGGCCAACAACCTGAACACGCTGCCCGCCTCGACCAGATGACCAGCGACCGACTCGGCATCCAACAACTCACGCTCATCGAGCGGACGTCCCTGCATGACCGAAGTATTTCAGGCCACCGGAGACCCGCGCGGAGGCTCGCCCTTAATTCAGCACCTGGTGGCGCCGGGGCACCGGCGCGAACGGTGGATAGTGCCACAACGCGCAGTACGTCCAACCGGGCGAGGTGAGCACGCGCTCGATCGCCAACAGGACCTTGGTCGATGCCCGCATCGGGACCTCCTTCGGGTGACTCGACTCCACCCGACGTTCGCACGGGAGCGGACGGTGTCGCGTCGGGGAAATCCCCCAAGGATCCGGATTCGGATTACAGTGCCGCACATGCCCACGCCGAGCCGGCAGACGACAGCTGCCGCTCCGGTTGTTGTCGGCCGTGACGCTGAGCTGGCCAGGCTTGCTGACCTGCTGTCGCGGGCAGGGTTGGGTAGTGCGGCTGTGGCGGTCATCCGGGGCGAGACCGGATGCGGAAAGACCCATCTGCTCAATGCCATGGTCGCAGAGGGCTCGGGCGGACGGCTGGAAATGCCTGAACATGCAGGGCGTCGAGTCCGAGGCGGTGTTGTCGGGAGCGGGGTTGCTGTCGGTGCTGTCGCCTCTGCGAGCGGGCCTGGGTTCCGTTCCCGAGGTGCAGGCGGAGGCGCTGTCGGCGGCGCTTGGCTGGGGACCAGCCTCCGGGTCCGGCGATCGTTTCCTGATAGGCGCGGCGACGCTCAGCCTGCTGGCGTCCGAGTCGTCCCGGACGCCGCTGCTGATCGCCGTCGACGACGTGCAGTGGGTGGACGCAGAGTCCGCGGACGCGTTGGCGTTCGCTGCCCGGCGGCTCGGCCACGACCGGGTCGCCGTCGTGATGACACATCGGGTCGGGGTACCGCTCCCGGTCCCGCTGGACGGCTTCGAGATCATCGCCGTCGAAGGCCTCGCACCGAAAGCAGCGCGAGCCCTGCTCGGGCCAGGCTTCTCGGCCGATGTCGTGGCCAGGCTGGTGTCCGAGACCGGAGGCAACCCGCTTGCCCTGCGGGAATGCCAGCGGGTGCTCAGCCGGGCGCAACGGGCGGGGGCCGCGACCCTGCCTCAGGCGCTCCCTGTTCCCGAGCGCTTGCGGGACGTGTACGCCAGCGAGCTCGGTGAACTGTCGCCGGGCGGGTGGCGGGCAGCGGTGCTGTGCGCAGCGAGCAGCGATCAGGAGGCGGCCCCGGTGGTCGCGGCACTGGCCGCCGAGGGCCTTGACTCGGCGACGTGCTTGGCCGAGTCGGGCGAGGTCCTGGTCGCCCAGGGTGGAGTGTTGACGTTTCGGCATCCGATGCTGCGGTCGGCCACGTGGGAGCGCGCCTCCGGTGTCCGAGCGACTCTCCGCGCACGGCTCGCTGGCCGCCGTCATCCCGGATCGGGCCGCTCGTGCGTGGCACCGCGCGGAGGCCACCGCGGGCCATGACGCTGCCCTGGCCGGCGAGCTGGCGGCGGTCGCCGATGTGGACCGCTCCCGTCGTGGGTACGCCGCCGCCTCGCGGGCCATGGAACGCGCGGCCCGGCTCACTCCCGATCCCGTGCTCCGAGGTGACTGGCTGGCCGCGGCAACGGAGGACGCGTACGTCGCCGGTGACGCCGACCGAGCTCGACGGCTGGCGGCCGAGGTCATCGGCTCCGACGTAAGTGCCGAACCCCGAGCGCGCGTGTTGCTCGCGTTGGGGCTGCTCGAGTGGTCTCATGGCCCGTTTGCCCGCGCCCGCGAGCTCTTCGAGCAGGCAGCCGGCCTGGCCACCGGACGTCTGCTCGTCCGGACGCTGTGCGAGCTCTTCCACACCTGCCATCTGCTCGACGACACCGCAGGCATGACCGCGGCCGCCGACCGGGCGGCGCTGGTCGCCGACCGGACCGACCCGGAGCAGGCCATGTTGGCGGCGTACCTGCCCGGCGCGGCGCGCGTCAACGAGGGGCGCCCGGATCTCGGCGTCCCGCTGGTGCACCAGGCGATCGAGCTGCTCGAGTCGGACCCGGTCCTCCGTGACGACCCGCGCCACCTCATGGTCTCGCTGCTCTGCGCGCGTTGGCTGATGGACCCGATCTCGGCTGAGGGCTATGCCGAGCGCCGGATCAACCGGGCCCGGGAGGCAGGGGCGCTCGGCGTGCTGGCCGTGGCACTGCCGCTGTTCTCAGCTGGGCTGGCCTGGATGGGCGACCACGTGCGTGCCTATGCGTTCGCGGGTGAGGCGGTCGAGCTGCTGGAGGCCCTCGACATCGCGGGGGATCCAGGGGCTGCGTACGAGGCGGCCGCGATCGAGAGCGCCTGCCGAGGCATGCATGACGAGGCCCGGCGGCTGCTCGACCGGGCCAGGGTCAACGTCGTCATCAACGGTTTCGACCCGATGCCTCCCCACCTCGCGCGTGCCGTCGCCCTGTGCGCGCTGTGCCGCGGTGACCTGGCCGAGGTCGTCGACGTGTTGGAGGACCAGGTGGTCCGGTTCAATGGCGTGGGGGACTATCTGGAGCCGCTCGGCGTCGCCCCGCTGCTGGTGGAGGCCTACCTCGGTCTGGGCCGCGATGGCGACGCCCGTGAGCTGACCGCCCGCTTCGCCGCAGCCCAGCCGGATCAGCCGATTCCCCCCGTGGCTGCCATGGTGGCCCGCTGCCAGGGACTCGTGGCCACCGACCTCGACGACGCGTCCAGGGCGTTCGAACGTTCCCTCGCCTCGCACGAGGCGCAGCCGGACAGGCTCGAGGTGGCCCGCACGCGGCTGCTCCACGGCATGCGGCTGCGCCGCGGGGGTCGGCGGGTGGACGCTCGGACGCAGTTGGAGGCCGCACGGCGTGAGTTCGTCGCGATGGACCTGACGTTCTGGGCGGAGCGCGCCGCCCAGGAGCTGGCCGGGACCGGGGAGCGGGTTCACGCCCGCGACGCGACCCGGGAGCCGCTCACCTCACAGGAGACGAGGGTGGCGCTGCTCGTGGCCCAGGGCCTGAAGAACCGTGAAGTGGCGGCAGCATTGTTCCTCAGTCCGAAAACGGTCGAGCATCATCTGGGCGCGGTGCTGCGCAAGCGCGGGCTGCGGTCCCGGACCGAGCTGGCGAGGGCCCTTGCTGTCGACCCGGGCAGTGACGGGGCCGCCGGGCTGGGCTGATCACGCGGTGGCGGCGACCGGGTCGACGCCCTCGTCCAGGCCGAGAAGGGTGGCGAACTCGGGCTTCATCACGTACAGCTCGATCGGAACGTTGTCGGGGGCGCGAAGGTTGAGGTGGTGACCCGCGTCGGTCTCGATGATCGGCGAGTGTGCGACGCCGAGACCGTCCAACCGTTGCTGCCAGCTGAGCAGGGACTCGACGTCGGGCACGGCGTACGCCAGGTGATCGAGACCGGGGTGGTGCTCGTCGAAGGCGCCCGACACCGTCTGGTCGTGGTCGGTCATGGTGATGGCGAGGCCCGTTGCGCGGTCGAACACGAAGCAGTAGTGGGCTTCCTCGTCGATGAGCTCGAAGCCCAGGACGTCGACCCAGAAGTGCCTGGCGGCTTCGCGATCGCGAACGCTGAGGCCGACGTGCGACAGGCCGAGGATGGTGGGTGTCATCGCTCCGCCCCCCGAGCCATGGCCTCGTCCGCGGCAGGTTGCATGGCGAGACGCCTGGCGCCCACCGCCTGCCACGTGGCATGCCAGACGGCCGGGTCGACGCACGAGTGCATGCCGAGAACGATTGGTCCCGGTGCGAGAAAGCGCAGGATGTCCGACCAGTGGTGGTCGCGGGTGGTGTGTGAAGTAGTCATGCCGCGACCATCGCCCCGGCCGGCCCGTCGTCGCGTCGGGCAAATCCCCCAATATCTCGGCGTCGGGGCCGTGGCGGCTGCCGAACTAGCTCGGCAGCTTCCGCAGCAGACTCGGCGCCTCGTGGCGACGCCGTAGTTTCCTGAGGCCGGCGGCGGCCGCCGCGGGAGCAAGGTCGCGCACCCGCCGGCGGAGCCACGGTGCCCCTGCCGACACCAGCCAGCGCAGCTCGCCCCAGCGGGTGACGTCGAGACCGTCCAGGTCGAGGCCGGGGCCGGCGAAGGAAAGTCCTCGGTCCTCCAGCAGCGTGGCGAACTCGTCGGCTAGTGCGCGGTGGCCGAGCTCGGAGGGGTGGAGCCGGTCGATGGACCAGAACTCGCGGTCGTAGACGCCAGGGTGCTCGGTCAGGTCGACCTGGACGCCGTCGAAGCGTTCGTGGATCTCGGCGTAGATCTCGTTGAGTACCTCGATGCGCTGCCGCATCGGCCTGGCCAGGAACCGGGGCAGGTGCAGGACTCGGCTGTGGTCGTGGAAGCGCACGGTGAGGAGCAGTACGTCCTGGGCGGCCAGACGTTCTGCGACGTGGAGGAGGTCAGCGCGGACGCAGTCTGCGTTCCAGGTCGACCGCATGGTGTCGTTGAGCCCGACGATGAGGGACGCCACGTGGGGCCTGTGGTCGAGGGCATCGGTCAGCTGCTCGGAACGGACATCGGCCGCGGTGGCACCGGGCCGGGCGAGGTTGCACAGCGAGACGTCGTGGGCTTGCAACATGGCCTGGACCAGGATCCGGGCCCAGCCACGGCAGCCGTCCTCCAGAGGGTCGCCGATGCCGTGCGTGACCGAGTCGCCCAAGGCGGCGAACCGCAGGTAGCTGCGTCGTACGCCGGCCGCGTCGGTGCGCGTTGGGGCGGCGAGCGAAGCCCGGGGACGGAATGACTCGGTCATCGCCAATCACCTCCTTCGTGGACCTTGTGCCTCCAGCGTTGTCCTCGAAGAGATGCGACACATGCGCAGAGATACGTAAACCACTACCTGGTCCACCCGTGGGTGGCACGTCTTCGCGTTCGCCGCTGCTCAGGGCTGCGCGTCCTAGGACGGCCATCGGCGGGTGCTCGCGGTGTTGGCGTGGCTCCAGCAAGACTGAGCCATAAGCGGTGGGGCAGAGCATCCGTGCTCGGCCCCTCCGGAAACGGAACGCCTTCACGGGTGTTGACCTGAGGACGGGAATCGGGCAGAGATGGAGACGATCGACCAGCGCTTCGTTCGAGCGCTTCGCGAACGCTCAGCGGAGGAGACGGCATCCGCAGGCGTTGGTGACCTGGACGTCGAGCGCGCCTCGCAGCTGCGGTCATTGTTCGATGCCCAGCTCGAGAGCCGGCATCTCGATTTCGCAGCGCGCTGGCTCCAGTCCCAGGACAGGGGCTACTACACGATCGCGTCCGCGGGGCACGAATCCAATGCGGCAGTCGGGCTGTTGTCCCGCCGTACTGACCCTGCGTTGCTGCACTACCGCTCCGGAGGCTTCTATGCCGCCCGAGCTGCTCTCAGCGGGCAGGAGAATCCGGCTCGTGACATCCTTCTCAGCCTCACGTCGGCCAAGGCGGACCCCATGTCGGGTGGTCGCCACAAGGTCTACGGTCACCCCGGCCTTTCCATCATTCCGCAAACCTCGACCATCGGATCGCACCTGCCCAGAGCGGTCGGCCTGGCTTACGCGCTTGATCTGTCACGCAAGGTGGACCACCACTCCTCGTTTCCCGATGATGCGGTGGTCATCTGCAGCTTCGGCGATGCGTCCGCAAACCACTCCACGGCGGCAGGTGCCCTGAACGCGGCTGCGTACCTGGTGCACCGCAACATCGGTTGCCCCGTCCTCTTCGTATGCGAGGACAACGGCATCGGGATCAGTACGCCGACACCTGATGGCTGGTCGGCTGCAGCACTGCAAATGGTTCCCGGGCTGCGATACCGGTATGTAGACGGCGCCGACCCAGCCTCCCTGCTCGCTGTAGTGACAGAGTCGCTGGCCGACGTTCGAGAGAGTCGCGCGGCGGGAATCCTGCACTTGCGGACCGTGCGGTTCATGGGCCATGCAGGTTCGGACGCAGAAATCGCCTATCGGTCCCAGGCGGACATCCTGGCCGACTACACCAAGGACCCGCTGCTCGCGTCCGCGTATGCACTGGTCGATGCCGGAATCATGTCGCCCTCCGAAGTCCTGCATGAGTACGACCACGTTCGTCAGAGGGTGATGGACGAGGCCACGAAGGGTCCTTGCCGAGGAGCCACTGGACAGCAGAGAAAGCGTCATGGCGCCGATTGTCCTGCCAGGGGCGCCTCCCGTGATCGAGCGGACCCGCCAGCTCGATGCACGACGCCGCGCCTGGGGCGGCCGCTTGCCGGAGGACGGGCCACCGCTGACTCTTGCGCAGACCATCAACGCCACGCTCACGGACTTGATGGCCGAACATCCGAACGCCCTCGTCTTCGGCGAGGACGTCGCAGTCAAGGGCGGCGTCTACGGGGTCACCCGTGGGCTGCGCAAGCGCTTCGGCGGCTTTCGAGTCTTCGACACCTTGTTGGACGAACAGACGATTCTGGGACTTGCGCTCGGCGCTGCCTTGGCTGGGTTCGTGCCGATACCGGAAATCCAGTATCTGGCCTACCTTCACAATGCCGAGGATCAGCTTCGCGGTGAGGCCGCCACCCTGGCGTTCTTTTCGAACGGACAGTATCGAAACGGCCTCGTCGTCAGGGTCGCTGGACTGGCCTACCAGCGCGGCTTCGGCGGACACTTTCACAACGACAACTCGGTGGCGGTTCTCCGCGACATACCCGGCCTCGTGCTGGCGGTGCCGAGTCACCCCAGCGAGGTGCCCGGCCTCCTCCGCACCTGCTTCTCCCTGGCGCAACAGGACGGCCGCGTCTGCGTTTTTCTCGAGCCCATCGCCAGGTACCACACTCGGGATCTGACCGAGGAAGGTGACGCGCTCTGGACCGAGCAGTACGCGACGCCCGGATCGTCCACGTCTCAGACACCCCTTGGTGCTGTGGCTCTGCACGGCGAGGGGCGCGACGTACTCCTCGTCACGTTCGGCAATGGCGTCTATCTGTGCAGGCGCGCGATGGCCCGGCTTGGTGAGCAGGGTGTACGGGCTACCGTGCTGGACCTGCGGTGGTTGGCCCCGCTACCGGTCGAGGCCCTGAACGATGTCGCCTCGGGAATCGACACCGTGGTCGTAGTCGACGAGACCAGGCAAAGCGGGGGTGTCTCGGAGGGAGTCTTCGCGGCCTTGGTCGATGGCGGGTTCCGAGGACGCCTCAGTCGGGTCACGAGTGCTGACTCCTTCATCCCGCTCGGACCAGCAGCGGACACGGTCCTCCTCAGCGAGGACGACATCGTCCACGCCGTCCTGGCTCAGCTCGGAAGCCACTCCGGCTCATGAGCCGAATTCGTGCGCAGGCTCTCAACCAGGTCGTCACGGTTTGTGGAGGACGTCGCGGGCCGCGTCACAGAATTCGGCGTGGGTGGTCGCGTCGACCTTGCCGTCCTCGACAACCAGCTTGCAGGCAATGCCATTCCCGGCGGAGCCCACGAGATACCGGTCCATCCTGGTGAAGCCGTCGACCTCGGGCCAGATGGCCGCGAAGGTCCACCCGTCCAACGTGACCTGTTCGAGGACCGGCGGGGCCGCGCCGCTGGACCTGGCGGTGTTCTCCTCGATGAACAGCAGCTGCTCGAAGGAAGCCGGCGCGGGCCCCTCGCCGATCGAAACACGGGCGTCACTGGACTCGAAGGCGCATTGCGGCGGCAGGACGGCTGCAGGGTCGAACCCGGCGGGAGCCGTGAATGTCTCGCAACGCACAGGATTGGTCGCCGGCCTCCAGCTGGGCGGCAGCTCCGACGCCTCGGATTCCTTGGGGCTCGCCGACTCGGATTCTGTGAGGCTCGCCGCCTCGGACTCCGTTGGGCTCGGCGACGAGGAGTTGTCGGCATCCTTGGTGTCCGATGAGCCGCCGGGCTCGCTGCCGCACGAGGTGAGGACGAGGGCGGCAATAGAAGCGAGGACACAGCCGACGTGCTTGCTGTTCATGGGAGCCTGCTTGTCGTTGACACGATCGGAGGCGTGTCCCCCTCACTGAGGGTACGGGGGTACGCCGACCTCTCCGGCCAGTTGCATGTTGTTTTACCTCGTCCGCGTCGAACCTGGGGGCTCGGGACACCAACGGCACCACCGACGCGTTCGTCCGGGACCAATTCGGCCCGCCGCGCTCATGCGGGCGCTACGCGTTGTTGTCGGTAGGTGAGCGGGCTGACGCCGTAGTGGCGTTTGAAGGCGGTGCTGAAGGTGAACGGGCTGATGTAGCCAACCTCCGCGGCCACGCGGGGGACCGGCACGTCGTCATGTCGCAGCCGGTCGGCGGCATGCGCGAGCCGCCAGGAGGTGAGGTAGGTCATGGGCGGCTCGCCGACCGCGGCCACGAACCTGCGGGAGAAGCCAGCCCGGGACATCCCGACCCGCTGGGCCAGGGATGCAAGCGTCCAGGGTTGAGCGGTCTGGTCGTGCATCAGGTCCAGCGCGGCGCCGACGATGGGGTCGGTGCCAGCGCGGAGCCACCCTGGCGGGTCGGCGGTGGAGGAGTTGGCCCAGTGGCGGATGGCGGTGACCGTGAGGCTATCGAGCAGCCGGTCCAACAGGCTGGCCTGGCCAATCCCCTCACTGTGGATCTCCTCGGCGAGGACGTCGATGAGCCCGGGACGATGGTCGCCCGCCCGCATCAGCACAGCTGGTGGTAGTGACTTGAGGAGTCGGGAGCCGACCTCGCTGACGCTCGGATAGGTGCCAGTGAGCATCGTGTCGCGTCCCGTCGCGGCGTTCCCCCAGGTGCGCACACCGTGATGAGTCGGAAGCTCCAGGTTCGCCCCGGCTGGCGTATCGCACCGGCCACCTGGATGGATCACGGCCTGCGGTGGGCGGGTCATGGTGTCGGCGAACAGGTACGGGTCGGGACGGGCGATCAGAAGCAGGTCACCCGCACCCAGCCTCGCGGGGTCGCCGTGGTCGGGCACGAAGCAGGCCGACCCAGCCGTCATGGCCACCACCGAGAGTGGCGCTGGTCCTGCACCGAACACTTCGCTCCGTCCGGATCAGCGGCGTTTGGGGAGGAGTTGAGGTAGGGGAGTGAGTGGATGTATGTGTATTAAGTTAGATGAATTAATGGATATGTTGCTTTGGAGATGGATGGTATTGTAGGTTTGGGTTTTGTTGAATGTATGATTAAGATAAAAAAAATTTGATCGCGACTCGGCGCACTGAGGACGGGGATCCTGATCGTTGCCACGATGACGACCGGAATGACGGCGGGTGTCTTCGCGAACTGGTCGAGCGCAATCATGCCCGGGCTGAGCAGTGTCGACGACCGCACGTTTGTGGCGGCCTATCGTGCCCTCGATGCGGCGATGATCGCCGATCCCCTGTTCATCGGTGTGGGGTTCACGGGCGCACTGCTGTCCATCGGGCTGTCAGCCGGCCTGCATCTGGGCGCGGAGCATCGGCGGGTGGTGATCTGGGTGGGCGCGGCACTGGTCTGCTACCTGCTGGTGGCCGGAGTCACCTTCGGGGTCCATGAGCCCCTGAACGAGACAATCAGAACGGGCGCCGAGCTCGACAGCGACGCTGACTATGCGGCCGCGCGCGACCGGCTCGAGGAAGCGAAGTGGGCCACTTGGAACGCCCTGCGAGCGGTGGCGTCGACGATCGCCTTCGGCTGCCTCGCCTGGGCACTCGTGATCCAGCGCCGGCCCGGTCAGGGCTTGGGCCGGTAGGCAAGATAGAGCACCCCGTTGTCGTAGGCATCGGCCTCAACTCGCTCGAGGTTCTTGGGGCCGCCCTCCGGGAACAGTCGGGGACCTCCACCGCGAGTGTGCGGGAAGACGCACAGGTGCAGAGCGTCCACCAGCCCGTCGTTCAGCATGGCCCGCACCAACGTGCCCGACCCGCTGACGTACAGGTCGCCGACGTCGTTCTTGAGCTTGTTGATCGCGTCGGGGTCATAGGGTCCGAAGACCGTGCTGTTCTGCCAGACGGCGCTGGGGTCGGTGAGGCTGCTGGACACGACGTACTTGGTGGTGTCGTTGAAGAACGGCGCGCCCTCGTCGTCCTCGACCTTTCGTGTGGACCACGCCGGCGCGAACATCTCGAACGTCGTGCGCCCCAACAGGATCCCGCGAGGACCGGTCGGTGACCGCCCGTAGCCGATCGCCCATCTTGGGGTCCCAGGGTAGTCGAAGGTCCAGGTCGGCGTGTCGATGACGCCGTCCAGGCTGACGAACTCGTGAACGTGGATCTCTCCCATGATTTCCTCCTGCTCAGGTTGGTTTGTCTAGCTGTCGCATGTCCTACGAACGCATCCGCGCCAATACGACACCGCGCTCTGCTGATTTCTCGACTCTTCCCAGCATTGCCGGGTGGCTCGCGGTGGCGTTCGTCACGACGGCCAAGGTAGTGGCGCCTGGTCGACGCGTCGCTTACCTGGGAGGTAGTCGAGTCGCGCCCCGTGGTCGTGTTGGCCCCCGGTTTCCGGTGTCCCGCTGTTCAGCCCCGGAGGTGGCGGGCGATGGCGCTCAGGTCGGCGGCGCCCAGGCCGGCGTCGATCGCCTCGCCCACCACGCGGCGGTTGGTCTCGAGCTGGGGGACCGGGGCGCCGACCCCGTCCGCGAGCGCGGCGGCGAGGTCGAGGTCCTTGGCGACCAGGTCGAGCGCGAAGGCGACCGGGGCTGACTCGGGGTGCTCGTACGCGGCCCGCTTGTAGCCGACGAACGGCGCGGCGACCGCACTGTTCGCGATCACCTCGTACGCCAGCTCGCGCTCGACCCCGGCCTTCTCGGCCAGCACCAGCGCCTCGGCGAGGGTCTGGTTGAGCCCGAAGACCATCGCGTTCACGGCCAGCTTCATGGTCGAGCCGGACCCGAGCGGGCCGAGCAGGATGATCCGCTGCGCGAACGACTCCAGCGCCGGCCGGGCCCGCTCGACGGCGTCCGCCTCGCCGCCGGCCATCACCAGGATCGTGCCGCCCTCGACGCTGGAGACGCTGCCGGACACCGGGGTGTCGACGAGCATCGCGCCGGCGGCGCGGACGTCGTCCTCCAGCGCGCGGATCGTCTCGGGGGCGACCGTGCTGGTGTCGGCGACCACCGTCCCCGGTCGCAGCCCGGCGACCAGCCCGTCGTCGCCGCGGTACGTCGCCCGGACGGCCGCGTCGTCCGCCAGCGACACGATCACCACGTCCGCCGCGGCCGCGGCCTCCGCGCCGTACCCGCGACCGTGACGTCGCCGAGCTCGGTGGCCACGGCCTCCGCGGTGGCGCGGGTCCGGTTCCAGACGGTGAGCGCGTGACCGGCGGCGGCGACCCGGCCGGCCATGGCGGCGCCCATCCGGCCGGTGCCGACGACCGAGACCCGGAGCCGCTCGGGGAGCTCACGTGACCAGCCACCCGCCGTCGACGTAGAGGTTGGTGGCGTTGACGCCGCGGTTCTCCAGCAGGAAGTCGACGCCGTCCGACGATGTCCTCCATGCTGGCCAGCCGGCCGGTCGGCGTCCGCGAGACGTAGCCGTCGAGCACGCCCTCGGGCTTGCCGGACCAGAACGGGCTGTCGCCGACGATGCCCGGGTGCAGCGCGTTGACCCGGATCGGCGCCATCTCCAGGGCCAGTGCGTTGACCAGGCCGACGATGCCGCCGTTGACGGTCGAGACGGTGATCGAGCCGGGGTAGGGCCGGTCCTTGGCCCGGCCGCCGAACAGCACCACCGACGAGTCCGGGTCCATCCGGGGCAGCAGCGCGTGGATCACCTCGGTGTAGCCGACCAGCTTGAGCACCGCCAGCCGGGTCGCCCGGTCGACGTCGTAGTCCGCGACGGTGTTCTGGTCGCGCTCGATCGCGGCGACCACCAGCCGGTCGACCTCGCCGACGTCGGCCAGGGCACCGGCCAGCGCTGTGGTCTCGTTGAGGTCCAGCGCGAGGCCGGAGACCGAGTCACCGACGGTGGCCGCGATCTCGGCCGCGCGGTCGGGGTCGCGGCCGGTCAGCACGACCTCGTCGCCGCGGGCCGCCCGGTCGCGGGCCACCTCGAGCCCGATCCCGGAGGTCCCGCCGATCACCACGGTTCTCATCAGCCGTCTCCTCCGTCGAGTCGTTGCCGCAGGTAGTCCCAGTCGCGCGCGAACCGGTAGGAGTGCCGCGCGCGGCGGCTGCGGCGCCTGGGTCTCCAGCCAGCGCACCGGCCCGTCGCCGACGTTGCGGAAGCCGTGCACGCACCCCACGCCGGCCCACGCGACGTCGCCGGGCTCGAGGACGTACGACGCGTCGTCGAACGTCGCCTCCACCGCGCCCTCGAGGATCAGGTAGGTCTCCTCGAACGGGTGGTCGTGCGCGCCCGGCCAGCCCGTTCGGCTCGTACTGCACCATGAACATCGTCGACAGCACCGCGCCGAGGTCGGAGTCGACCATCATCTTCACGCGTGATCCCGCTGTAGACGAGCAGCGCCGTGCGCATGCTCGCCGACACCGCGAGCCGGTCCTGGGTCTGCTGCGCCGGGTCCATGTTCGCCGGCGTCGATGTGGCCGTAGCGGCGGGTCCGCGGGTCGCGCACGTCGGCCGGGACCGGCGTCGGTCTCCGCCAGCTCCGGCACCAGCTGGGTGTCGAGGTCGTGCTCCGGCCGCGGCAGCGGCGCGGACATCCGGGCGAAGCGCGCCTCGTCGTCGCCGTCGTTGCGCAGCGAGTGCGGCACCCCGACCGGGATCAGGCCGTAGTCGCCCGGGCCCGAGCCGCGCCGCCTCGCCCGGCGTCTGCACCACCACCTGGCCGTCGAGGACGTAGAGGCTCTCCTCGTAGGAGTGCACGTGCGCCGGCACCGACGCCACCCGGCGCGAGCCGGCTCAGGCCGAAGCCCGGTGTGCACCGCCGCGGTGGTCGCGTCGACGACCGACCAGCCCTCGAGCCCGGGCGAGCCGGCCAGCGGACCGGCCGGCGGCGCCCAGGCGAGCGACGGTGCCGCGGGCGACGAGGTGGTCGGTCATGGCTCGTCACGCCGGCGCCAGCTCCTGCTTCTCGGACGCGGCCTTGGCGGCCGCGGCGACCAGGTGGTCGCGGGAGTCCTCGACCAGCGACATCGCCCGCGCCACGTCGCCGAGCGAGCTTGAAGTCGCGCTTGCGGAACTCGCCCGCGACGAGCACGTGCTCGACGTTGGACACGTCCGCGCGACAGCGTGACCGCCGCGGCCGGGTCGTGGATCGGGCCGACGTTGATCGCGGTCGCGTCGATGACCACGACGTCGGCCTGCTTGCCCGGGGTCAGCGAGCCGGTGCGGTCCTCGACCCCGGCGACGTGCGCGCCGTCGAGGGTGGCCATCTTCAGCATGTCGCTTCGCGGTCAGCATGTCCTCGGGGATCGGGATGTCGAGGTCCCAGCAGCTCGCGTTGACCCGGGCCCGCTCGGCCCCGAACGCCGCGCGGATCTGGGTGAACATGTCGCCGGGCACCGTGGTGACGACGTCGATCGACAGGCTCGGCCGCAGCCCGAACTTGCGCGCCTTGTTGACCGGCGGCCAGCCGTGGCCCATCTGGGTCTCCACCTGCGGCGCGATCGAGATGGTGCCGCCGGTGTCGGCGACCCGCTGCCACTCGTGGTCGCTGAAGTAGCAGCAGTGGATGTACGTCGTGTCCGGGCCGAGCAG
Organism: uncultured Actinomycetota bacterium; assembly: GCA_963719255.1. Taxonomy (GTDB): domain Bacteria; phylum Actinomycetota; class Actinomycetes; order Propionibacteriales; family Nocardioidaceae; genus Nocardioides. Next base: position 77,364 of record CAVRBN010000016.1, read on the forward strand.
GCCGAGCCGGTCGAGCTGCTCGACCATGCCGAAGCGGCCGGCCATCCGGCCCATCGCCGACGTGCACGGTGATCGGGATGCCGAGCTCGCGGGCCAGCTCCCACTCGGCCTTGACCACCTGGTCCTGGGTGAACCCGGGTCCACGGGTGGCCAGCGCCATCGTGATCAGCCCGTCGTCGCCGGGGATGTGCGTCGACCGGACCCGACGTACGTCGTCGCCGGGGATCGCCTCGGCGCTGAAGAACCAGTACTTCTCCAGCGAGGTGTTGGCGCTGCCGTAGGCGTACTGCGCGCGGATCCCGGTCTCCTTCAGCCCCTGGATCGCGGCGTCGGGGTGCTCGGGGGTGTTGTTGATGTGCGACCAGTCGACGAGCGTCGTGATGCCGGCGTTGAGGCACTCCAGCGAGCCGGCCAGGTTGCTGGCGTAGACGTCCTCGGCCCGGTAGAGCGGCGCGAAGGTGTCGAGCACCTCGACGAAGTAGTCGTCGAGGGTGGCGTTCGGCGCGCAGTTGCGGATCGCCGCCTCCCACGTGTGCCGGTGGGTGTCGACGAAGCCCGGGATGACGATCTTGCCGGTGCAGTCGACGACCTCGGCGTCGGCGTCGATGTCTCGCCTCGACGCCGGCGATCTTGTCGTCCTCGATCAGGACGTCGCCGGTGGCGAGGTCGCCGATGTCCGGGTCGACCGACAGGACGGTGCCGCCCTTGAGGAGGATCTTGCCCATGGTGCTGACCCCTTTCTGTCGGCCGGGCGGTCCGGACGGTCTGGTCGCTCGGTTAGTACGACGCGAGGCGGCGGACCGCCTCGACGAGCTTGGCGACGGTGGGGATGACCCGCTGCTCGAGCGCGTCGGCGAACGGCAGCGGCACGTTCTCGCCGGCCACCCGGCGTACCGGGGCGTCGAGCAGCTCGAAGCCCTCGTCCGCGACGATCGACGCGACGGTGGCGCCCCAGCCGCCCTGGTACGGGTTCTCCTCGACCACGACCAGCCGGCTGGTCTTCTCCAGCGACCGGAGCACGGCGGCCATGTCCAGCGGGACCAGGCAGCGCAGGTCGATCACCTCGAGCGGAGATGCCCTCATCGGCGAGCTGCTCGGCGGCGGCCAGCGCCAGCGGCACCGTGGCGGCCAGCGCGACCACGGTGACGTCGTCGCCGTCGCGGGCGACCCGCGCCTCGCCGAGCGGTACGACGTGGTCCGGCGGCGCGGCCTCGCCCTTGCGACGCGAACAGGCCCTTGTGCTCGAAGAACACGACCGGGTCGTCGCTGCGGATCGCCGACGCCATCAGCCCGACCACGTCCGACGGGGTCGACGGGCGCCGCGATCTTCAGGCCGGGCACGGTGAACGCCCAGTTCTCGACGGACTGCGAGTGCTGGGCGCCGAAGCCGAGCCCGCCGCCGTTCGCCGTGCGCACCACCAGCGGCACGGTGACCTGGCCGCCGGTCATGTAGCGGGCCTTGGGGATCTCGTTGGCGAGGTAGTCCCAGCAGCAGGCGAGGAAGTCGCTGAACATGATCTCGGCGACCGGCCGCATGCCGGTCATGGCCGCGCCCATCGCGGCGCCCATGATCGCCTGCTCGGAGATCGGGGTGTCCCAGACCCGCTCGGCGCCGAACTCCTCGAACAGCCCGACGGTGGTCTTGAAGACCCCGCCGGCCGCGCCGATGTCCTCGCCGAGGCAGACCACGGTCGGGTCGCGCCGCAGCTCGCGCGCGAGCCCGTCGGAGACCGCGTCGCGGTAGGTCGTCAGGTCCGCCATGCCGAGCCTCCGTCCGCCCAGACGTCGGTGAACGCCTCGGCCGGGTCCGCGGGCGGGGCGTCCTGCGCGGCCCGCGACGCTGCCGCCACGACCTCGGCGGCGCGTGCGTCGGCGGCGTCGACGTCGGCCTCGGTGGCCCCGAACTCGAGCAGCCGGTGCCGGGCCACGATCAGCGGGTCGCGGGCCATCCACTCCTCGACCTCCTCGGCGGGGCGGTACGTCGCCGGGTCGGTGCGGCTGTGCCCGAAGTGCCGGTAGGTCAGCGCCTCGACCACGGTCGGCCCGTCCGCCGGACGCGGGCCCGCTCGACCGCCTCGGCCATCGTGTCGTGCACCGCGACCACGTCGTTGCCGTCGACCAGCACGCCGGGCATGCCGTTGGCGGCGGCCCGGTCGGCGGCCGGGTTCGGCACCGAGGTGACCGACGCGATCGGGGTGTACTCCATGTAGCGGTTGTTCTCGCACACGAAGATCACCGGCAGCTTCCACACCGCGGCCAGGTTGAGCGCCTCGTGGAAGGCGCCGATGTTGGTGGCGCCGTCGCCGAAGAACGCGACCGCGACCTGCGTCGTGCCCCGCAGCTTCGCGGACCAGGCGGCGCCGTTGGCCATCGGCAGGTGCGCGCCGACGATGGCGTAGGAGCCGAGCATCCCGTGGTCGGCCTGGGTCAGGTGCATCGAGCCGCCCTTGGCCTTGCAGACGCCGGTGGACCTCTGCATCAGCTCGGCCAGGCAGCCCTCCGGGGTGGCGCCGCGGGCGATGGCGTGGTGGTGGCCGCGGTAGGTGGCGAACACGTAGTCGTCCGGCCGCAGCGCGGCGCTCGCGCCGACCGCGACCGCCTCGTGCCCGGCGGCGAGGTGGGTGGTGCCCTTGACCAGGCCGCGCATGAAGAGGTCGTGCGCGGCCTTCTCGGTGCCGCGGATGACGGCCATCTGCTCGTACCAGTCGAGCAGCGTCGCGGTGGCCACCCGCTCGATCGTCTCCGCCGCGTCACTCGCCCCTCGCCCTTCGCGGTGTTCAGGTGCGACTGGGAGTCGCGGACCGTCGGCAGCGAGCCGTCGACGGTCCAGTAGCGCTGCCCGGCGACCAGGAGGTCCTCGGCCGGGAACTTGGTGATCACCTCGCACCCGTCGGCGGTGACCACGACCTCCTCCTCGATGCGCGCCGCGGACCAGCCGTCGCCCGCCCGGCCAGTAGGTCTCGAGCGCGAAGACCATGCCCTCCTCGAGGACCTCCGGGTGGTCGAGCGAGACCAGCCGGCTGAAGATCGGCTTCTCCCAGATCGACAGGCCCACGCCGTGGCCGTACTGCAGCGCGAACGCCGCCTCCTCGTCGGGGAACCCGAACTCCTGCGCGGTCGGCCAGAGCTCGACGATGTCGGCGGTGGTGGTGCCCGGCTTCACCATCGCGATCGCGGCGTCCATGTACTCCCGGCAGCGGGTGTAGGCGTCGCGCATCGCCGGTGACGCGGACCCGACCGCGAAGCAGCGGTAGTAGCAGGTGCGGTAGCCGAGGTGGCTGTGCAGGATGTCGAAGAACGCCGGGTCGCCGGGCCGGACGATGCGGTCGCTGTAGACGTGCGGGTGCGGCGAGCAGCGCTCGCCGGAGATCGCGTTCACGCCCTCGACGTACTCGCTGCCGAGGTCGTAGAGGACCTTGCTGACCAGGCCGACGCACTCGTTCTCCCGCACCCCGGGGCGGAGGAAGCGAGTAGAGCTCGTCGTACGCCGCGTCGACCATCGAGCAGGCCTGGGTGAGCAGGCTGATCTCGTCCTGGGTCTTGATCCGCCGCGCCTCGAGGAAGACCTGCTGCCCGTCGACGACGTCGATCCCCTCGGCCCGGAGCGCGGCGAGGATCGGCATCTCGGCGAGGTCGACGCCGAGCGGCTCGTTCTCCAGGCCGTGCTCGCGCAGCACGGTCGCGACCTTGCGGGCCACCTCCTCGGCGATGCCGGCGTCGGGGTGGAACGCGCCGCGCAGCGTGGAGATGCCGGCCCGGGCCCGCTCGGTGCCGTCGAGCCACGGGTTGAACAGCTGGTGGTGCTTGGCCGCCGAGCCGAAGTCCCACAGCACCGGCTCGCCGCCGCGGGGGAGCACGGCGAACCGGATCAGCTTGTCCATCGCCCAGGTGCCGATGTGGGTGGCGGTCAGGTAGCGGATGTTCGCGAAGTCGAAGGTGAGCAGGGCGCCGAGGTCGGACGCGTCCAGCGTGGCCCGGATCCGGGCCAGCCGCTCGGTGCGCAGGCGGTCGAGATCGACGCGCTGCTCCCAGTCCACGGCGTTGGGCCCGAAGGTGCGGATGGCCATCGCATCACCGGCTTTCTCGTGGTCTCCCGAGTCAATGCCTGCTGCACACGCGTTGTCAAGCCTGACTTGACAACCGGTCTGGAGCATGCTCATCTGAGCCTGACTCGAGGCAGCCGATGCTGTAAAGTCCCGTCGCACATCGAGAGCGAGGTGCCATGGCCACGACGGTCGCCGGGACGACGCCGGTGCAGCTCGGCCAGTCGATCCGGGCCGCCCGCGAGCAGCGCGGGCTGTCGTTGCGCGAGCTGGCCCGGCGGGTCAAGCGTCTCGCCGAGCTTCGTCAGCCAGATCGAGCTCGGCAAGGCCAACCCGTCGGTCGGGACGCTCTACTCCCTCGTCGCCGTGCTCGGCACCACGCTCGACGACCTGATCGGGGACAGCCCGACGACACCGGCCCGGAGCTGCTCGACGCGTCCCTGGCCGACGGCGGCTCACCGGGCACTGGCCGCGCGTCGACGTACCCGTCCAGGCGGCCGCCGGCCGCAAGCGGCTCGAGATGTCGGGCGTGGTCTGGGAGCGGCTGACCCACGACCACGACCCGTACGTCGACTTCCTGCACGTCGAGTACGCCCCCGGGTCGTCGTCCTGCGCGCCCGACCAGCTGATGCGGCACGGCGGCCGCGAGTACGGCCACCTGCTCGGCGGTCGGCTCGACGTCCAGGTCGGGTTCGAGACCTACTCGCTCGGCCCCGGCGACTCGATCCACTTCGACTCGATGACCCCGCACCGCCTGAGCAACCCGTACGACGAGCCGTGCACCGCGGTCTGGTTCGTGCTCGCGCGCCGCGACTCACCGGGGACGACCGACTACAGCGGGCCAGCCTAATTGGGCCATTGCGGTTCTCCGACGACCTCACTCAGACTCATATCAACGTCTAGCCGAGGCTCGGGGGATCGAGGGGGAGTCCATGGCGCAGCCGATCAGCATCGAGGCCACGACCACGATGCGCCCCTGCACACCATGCAGCCTCGGTATCCACTCGTGCTGCCACTCCCGCGAGCGGGCCTGCTACTGCATGGACGATTCGCATCCTCAACGCAATGCTGGCGCGGACCCCGGTCTCGACCGAGAGACCATTCATCAGACGAACTCACAACCTGACCCCAAGCCTGTGTTCAGCGGTATGAGGTTGGTGCCTCAGTCGCCCCAGCCCAACGGGAACACCTCGAACGGCGCGGCCATCGCCACCGCCATCCGCTGACCGTGTCGCGCGCGAGAACCCCTCGAGGAACTCACGGGCGTCGAAGTTCTCCCAGCCGAGGCCGTCGATGTAGGCACGATGCGCCTCCAACGACTCGACGCCGGCGTCGAACGTGTCCGTGGTGTCCACCCCGTGGCTCGACTGCGGGGACCCGAAGGCCCAGACCTCCTTCACGCCGCCCCACGGTTCGAGGCCGTCGGAGACCTGCTCCGGGAACACCCAGCGGTTGCCGGCGTCGCGGACGGCGTCCAGCACAGCGCGACCCACGGCAATGTGGTCGGCCTGGTTGAGGCTGCGGCCGCCCCACGTGTCGCGGAAGTTGCCGGTGATCACGATCTCGGGCCGATGGCGTCGGACCGACTGCGCCAGAATTCGCCGCAGTGGGACGCCGTACTCCAGGATCCCGTCGGGCAGGCCGAGGAACTCGACCTCGGACACCCCGACGATCCGAGCCGACTCGACCTGCTCGGCCTCGCGGACGGCTCGACACTCGTCGGGGTGCATGCCGTCGATGCCGGCCTCGCCGCTGGTGACCATGGAATACACGAAGTCTTTGCCCTGGCCGGTCCAGCGCGCGACCGCAGCCGCTGCGCCAAACTCCAGGTCGTCGGGGTGCGCGACGATGGCCAGCGCGCGCTGCCAGTCCTCGCGTAGGGGTTCGAGCTGCTCGTCTGCCATAGCCCGAGCATGCCAGCGAAGCCGCGTTGCCGGTGCGCGGGGTCCGGTTGGTGGGCGGCGCATCGATCGGCCGACGCTGAGCCCTCAGGTTCGCGGACGCCGCCGGCTACTGGTTGCTCAGCCTCCTCGATGACCCACTGATCTCCTGATCCGGGGGCGTCAGTCAGCTGTGGTTGCGCTCGTCCACCAGTTCCTGGGCGATGTCCCGGAGCTTGGTCTCGCGGCTGGAGGACGTGCGGGTGAGGTAGGCAAACGCGGCCTCCCGGTCGATGTCGTGGCGCTCCATCAGGATGCCGAGCGCCATCCCGATGACGGTGCGGCTGGCGAGCGCGGCGTTGAGATTCTCCTCGCTTCGGACTCTGCCGAGGGCGAGGGCCGCCTGCGTGGCGAAGATCTCGGCCAGGTGCTCCGTCTCGGGGTTGATGGTGTCGCTCGTGACCGAGTACATGTTCAGGCCGCCGCGGGTGGTCTTGTCGAGATACAGCCGCACCCCCAGCTGCGAGCGAAGGCCGAGGCGAACGGCTGCCGGGATGAATCGCGGCCAGCGCTGCTCATGTCGCGCATCCTGGACCACCACGACCGGATCGCCCTCGATGGCATGCAGGCAAGGACCCTCGCCGAGCTCGTACTGAAGCTGGTCAAGCGCGAGCACCATGGAGTCAGTCGAGGCCCGGGTTACGACCGACCCGTTGCGGTGGGCGATCGAAACGCCGACGTGGTCGATCTCGGGCAGGTAGTCCCTGGCAGCGTGCACGATGACGTCGAGCTGCTCGTCGACGCCCCGGGGGGAGTTGATCCGTCGCGCGTATTCGGCAAGAGCCGCATCGACGTTCAGTTGGTCGCCCATGAGTCTCCGGCATGTCGTGGAACACGACAGTCGAAGCGTTCACGGAGACACGCGTCGCCTGCGGTTTTCTTGGTGAGTTGTTGGTGCCTACCAATCTACGCCACCGGCGCAATGCCGATGAATGCCTGGCGCCGCCTCTCCGGGTGGTCGGATGACAGTCCCCGACGCCACTGGCTTGACCTCGGGGACCTGGACAGTCGGGTGCCGCGGCAAGCGAGTGTCGTGTGCCGCCCGTACCCAGCGGAGGGCTTCGCATGCTGTCGGCGAGCAACTCTCCTGTGGAGGTTGCGCTAGCAACCGTCTCGAAGGACGGTCTTGGGGTTTCACCCCTTCGGGTATGGGCGGGGACCACCGGAATTGCTACTTTCGGTCCCGGATCGGACCGAGCTGTTTGGCGGTTCAGTCCGATTGTGTCTCTACCTTGCTGAAACCATCGGCGGGCATGGCGTGATCTCGGTTGGGGAATCCGCATGCAGGTCGATATTGGGTCCACTCGGTCTTCCGCCCAGGCGCTGTCGCGCGAGCGCAGGTCGCGGCTGACCGCCCAGCTCTTCGCAGAAGCTCACGAGGCCACCGACGAGAAGGCCCGCTCTGCGGCCTTGCGTCGGGTCATCGAGGTCAACATGTGCGTCGCCGAGGCTATCGCCTCGCGTTATCGCGGCAGGGGGATCGCCCGCGAGGACCTTGAGCAGGTCGCGTACCTGGCCCTCGTCAAGGCCGTGCGCGGGTTCGACGTGCTGCGCGGCGGCGACTTCCTGTCGTACGCCACGCCCACGATCGCCGGGGAGCTCAAGAAGCACTTCCGGGACCATGGCTGGACGATCCGGCCGCCGCGGCGGGTTCAGGAACTGCAGCTGCAGGTCATCCATGAGCGAGTGCGCATCCGCGAGTCCTCGGGAAAGTCGCCAACCGTCGCCGAGCTGGCCGCGCGGCTCGGCGAGTCCCCCGAGGTCGTGCACGAGGCTCTGCTCGTTGATGGCTGCTTCAGCCCGACCTCGTTGGACGCTCCGGTCCGTGGTGACGGGTTCGCCGTACTCGGCGACACCCTGGTCGACGACAACGACCACGCTCAGGAGGCCGCTGAGGCTCGGGTGATCCTGCAGCCGGCCGTCCGCGGCCTCGGGCTGCGTGATCGCCGTATCCTGCGGATGCGCTTCATCGACGGGTGCACCCAGCAGGAGATCGCCGACGAGTTGGGTGTCACGCAGATGCAGGTCTCGCGCCTGCTGAGCCGGATTGTGCGCGACCTTCGCCACGTCCTCGTGGCGCCTTCCTCCGCCCTGGATCCTGAGGACAGCGGGCCGCCATTGTCGTCGGCGCACGGCTGACGCCACGAGCAAGCGGGCCTCACGGCCGCGAGCACCTCCGACGCCGACGTCACGGCCGACCGATATCGTCACCCCTACCGGGGCGCCGTCCAGCAGTACGGCGGCGGTCTCGCAGCGGGGCGGTAGCTCAGTCGGTTAGAGCAGAGGACTCATAATCCTTGGGTCGTGGGTTCGAGCCCCACCCGCCCCACACAATCGTTTGCGCAGGTCAGGCTGGAGACGGATCCCGGGCGGCTCACAGCTCCTTGTCGACTCCGGACGGCATCGGCGCCTGAGCGCCCATCAACGCCCAGGCAAACACCACCGGCCCAACCGCCACCGCAACCCAAGCGAGCCCAGGCTCGTCAATAAGTAACGCCAGCCCCAACGATCACGAACAGCACCACTATCGACCACATCAACGCCAGACCAACCGTCCGCACCAACCACCCAAACAACAGCGTCAGGTGCAAGTCCACGTTCTCCATCACAATCCCCCTCGTGAATCCCGGTGGCAGACGCGATCCGGGCCGCGTCGCCGCCTTGGCCATGGTCCCAGCCCAGAGCTCCCACCGCAGCCGTTCGCGGTGCACCACGTGCACGGAACTGGCGCTCGCGCTGGCTGGCACAGATGGCAGACCGCCCGCGGGGAGGAACTAGATCAGCCGCGCGGACGGTCCTGCTTGTCGCCGCTGCCGGGTGAGAACTGGATGATCCCAAGCGCGATAGCGCCGACCCCGAAGGTCCTTGTGATGGATCCCCGCTAAGGACCCCGGCATATCCACTTTGTGCGGGTTTGACGGGTTTGGCCTACACCCCTTGGGGTGTGATGCCGTTGCCACCGACCCCATCGGCGCCACCAGCCCCACGAGACACCGTCGACCACCCCAGTCGAAAATGGTCACCCCTGGGGTATGGCATCACTGTCGCCACTGGGGTCAGGATGGCTCGCGCAGGGGTTCGACGAAAGGCCGTGATCCGGCACATTGACCGCGCCCACCAGTGCGTGGCCGTGGTTCGCGGTTCGTCCCGCGCCGTCGCAAGGTCCCTGACGCGAGCATCGAGGTCCTGCTCCTCGGAAGCAACTTCGAAAGAGGTAGTCGTGAAACCAACAGCTGTCACAACAGTGCTTCATCGCGTGCGCTCCCATCATCGGTTCGTTGCTGCGGGCGCCGCCGCGGTGCTCTGCCTCGCCCTCGTCCCCACGGCCGGACAGGCGGAAGCTCCCACTTCACCCACGAGCGAAGCCAGCAAAGTCACACTCGGGTGAGGAGCTGGGCAACTTCGACTCGCGAGTCGACGGAGCGAACGCGAAGGCATTGCAGATGCGCAAGGCCATGCTGGACGCGCGTCCGAGCGCCGGCGTACGCGAACTCCGCAAGCAGCTCGGGCTACAAGGACTCGTCGACATCGACCCGGTCACCGCGACACCAAGGATCGTCGCTCGTCTCGACGGCTTCCTGACCCGACCCAGTGCCGGAGACGCGGGCGCGATCGCGACGTCCTACCTGCGCAGCCACCAGGACGTGTTCGGGCTGAACGCCCAGTGAGGTTGCGGCACTCAAGCTCCGCAAGGACTACGTCGACGTGGGTGGCACGCATCACCTCAGCTTCACCCAGAGCGTCAACGGGGTCTCGGTCTTCGGCAACGGCGTCAAGGCCCACGTCGACCGGCGAGGGCGACTGATCCAGGTCGACGGGTCTCCCGTTGCCAACCTGCCGACCCACCTCAAGGCACCCAGGATCGACGCTGCGGCGGCACGAACCGCTGCGGCCGAGGCCGTGTTCGGCAAGGCGAGCGGCACCGCGACCCGGATCCAGCTCTGGAGCAGCTCGGACCACAGAGTTCTCCAACGGTGACCAGGCGAAGCTGGTCGTGTTCAACTCGATCGGAGGGGCCGCGCTCGGCTGGCAGGTCATCGACATGCGCAACGGTTGGCTCAGCGTCATCGACGCCCAGACCGGGCGAGCGGTGTTCCGGCAGAACCTTGTCGCCTCGGACCGTGGCAGGGCCTGGGACAACTATCCCGGTGCAGACAGGGGCGGCCAACAGGAGAGACGCTTCTTCACGTTCCGCGGGTGGCTGCCGACGGAACTCCACGCGCCTTGCCGGCAACGTCGCCCACGTCTACAAGGACGTGAACGACGACGACGTCGCCCAACAGACAGAAGAGGTTCGCAACTCCGGGCCCCGGAGGTTCATCTATCCCTTCACTCCGTTCGGCGGGGACAACTGTGCGACCGGGTTCGTCTGCTCATGGGACCCGGACACCCCTAACTCCTGGCGGACCAACGCCAACCAGAACGCGACCCAGCTGTTCTTCTTCCTCGGCAGGTTCCACGACCACCTGGCCAAGCGGCCGATCGGTTTCACCGACGCCGCGGGCAACTTCGAGGCCGTGGACGGCGACGCGGTGCAGGGCAACGCCATCGACGGCGCGAACCTCGACGGGGGTCTTCCCGACGGCAACCACGTCGACAACGCAAACATGAACACACCTCCGGACGGCTTCCCGCCGCTCATGCAGATGTACTTGTTCCACCAGCCCGGGACCTCGTTCCCGGACGAGGACCCGTTCATCGCGGGCAACTCGGGCGACGAGGCCGACATCGTCTACCACGAGTACACCCACGGCCTGTCCAACCGACTCGTCGTCGACGCCAACGGGCTCTCCACGCTCGGCAACATCCAGGCGGGATCGATGGGTGAGGCCTGGAGTGACTGGTACGCGATGGACCTTCTGGCCAAGCAGGGGTTCGTGAAGAACACCAAGGCCGACGGCGAACTCCGCGTCGGCGAGTACGTCGGCTGGGGCAACGACCTCATCCGGACCCAGCCCATCGACTGTGGAGTCGGGTCCTCGTCGCCCGACTGCGCTGGCACGCCCGGCGCCGGACCCGGCGGCTACACGTACGGCGACTTCGGCAAGATCGCCGGCGGTCCCGAGGTGCACGCCGACGGCGAGATCTGGGGCCGAGACGCTATGGGATCTGCGCAAGGAACTGGGCAGCCGGCTCAGTGAGGCCCTGGTGACCCGGGCCATGGAGCTCTCGCCGGCCAACCCGTCGTTCCTCGACATGCGCAACTCGATCCTGCAAGCCGACCTCGTGAGGACCGGTGGTGAGAATCGGGCCGCGATCTGGAGCGTCTTTGCCCACCGCGGCATGGGCTGGTTCGCCGGGGCCACCGACGGGGACGACGCCCAGCCGGTGGAGGACTTCTCCCTGCCGCCCAGGCCGGGCACGCCGCGCGGCTCGCTGGAGGGCGAAGTCACCGATGCCCTCACGAATGCTCCGGTCCCCAACGCGGTCGTGGCCTTCGGAGGACACGCATCCGGATTCGGCGGCAGCTACGCGGCCGTGACGAATGCGAACGGCGTCTACCACATCAACGGAATCGTGGCCGGGACCTACCCGAAGGTCTTCGCGCGGGTCTGCCGGATATGACCCTGATGTCCAGACGGTCTCGGTCTCGTCGGGTGAGAACACCTTGAGCTGGTCGCTCAACCGCGACTGGGCCTCGCTGGCGGGTGGTGCGTCGATTGTCGACTTCAACGGCGACGACGCCACCATCTTTGGCTGCGGTCCTTCGGCCATCTTCGACCAGTCCCAGGGGTCGGGCTGGAGCAGCGATGCAGTGCTGACCAACCCGGCCGACGACGCCGACGTCGATCCGCGGTGGGTGATTCTCGAGCTGCCGGTCGCCGTCGACATCGCCGACATCCAGATCAACCCGTCCGGCACCTGCGGCGACGGGTTGAGCGCCGGGACGGGCAAGTACTCCGTGGAGACCTCGGATGACGGTGTCACCTGGCAGCTCGCCTCCACACCGGGTGCCGCGTTCGGCGCGCCGAGCCGGGGCCGGATGAACAGCATCAACCTGAACCCGGCGGCCGTCGATGGCGTCAGCTTCGTCCGCTACACGATGCTCGGGACGCAGCTCCATGTGTCTGGCGGCGAATGCCCCGGGCCGTTCAGCGCGTGTGACTTCGTCGACACCGTCGAGTTCGCGGTCTACGGGACGCAGAGCTGAAAGGAGTGCTGGTCAGGCGCGTTTGACGCCTGAGCTGAGGGCCCCGGGGCGAAAAGTCTCGGGGCCTCAGTCCTTCGACGCGGGGCCGGTCAGCTAGCAGCTTCGTAGAGCGCCAGATGCTCGGCGTAGTGCTCCTCGAGCCTGGCCCGGGTGGACGGCGAGATGATCGTCTGCCGATCGGGGGAGACGTTGACGGTCGGCAGCTCTGGCTTGGGGATGCCCAGCCGCTCGGCCATCCAGGTGACGGCGCCGTCGATCCGGTCATAGCGGAACATCCTGGACACCGCGATCTCGCCGTCCTTGGTCGAGACGAATCTCTTCATGTTGCCGAGGTTGATCTCGCCGTCGATGACTCGGCCGACGAACTCGTCGAAGCTCATGTCTCCGGTGTAGTTCTTCTTGCGGGCGTCCGGACGCGAGCGATAGCGCCACCACGATGCTGTCCAGTCGACCGGCTCCCGGATGATGCAGACCAGCTCGTAGGAGCCCCGCGGATAGCCGTGTCTGGCCAGGATCGGCGCGAAGGAGTTCATGAACGACTGGACGTTCGCATGCTTGAGCGAGGCCGGGCGCCGCGCCACGATCTCCGCATGAGGGCCGAACGCGTCCTCGATCGCCGTCGAGCCCGTCTTGGTCGTGGCCAGGAAGACGAACCCGGACGCCGGCACCGCGAACATGACGCGAGGCTATCGCAGCGGCGACGCGGGAGAGCCGCTCGGCCGCGCCCACTCGGCCAGCCACAGGGCAAACCCGGTGCGCGCCGGGTCGGGCGATGAGGCAGGCTTGGCGCAGAACCCCCACCGGAAAGGCTTGGCGTGTCCACGCAAACCAACGTCCTCGACGACCTCGAGTGGCGCGGACTGATCGCGCACTCGACCGATCGCGACGCGCTGCGCGATGCACTCGGCACGGGCAGTGTGCGTTTCTATGTCGGATTCGACCCGACCGCACCCAGTTTGCACATGGGCAACCTGGTCCAGATCCTCACCGCCAAGCGGCTGCAGGACGCAGGCCACACGCCGTACGCCCTCGTCGGTGGCGCCACCGGCATGATCGGTGACCCGAAGGACTCCGGCGAGCGCAATCTCAACTCCCTGGACACGGTCAAGGACTGGGTGGAGCGGGTACGCCGCCAGATCGAGCCTTTCCTCTCCTTCGAGGGGCCCAACGCGGCCACCATGGTCAACAACTACGACTGGACCGCTTCGCTGTCGACGATCGACTTCCTGCGTGACATCGGCAAGCACTTCCCGGTCAACCGGATGCTGGCCCGCGACGTGGTGAGGTCGCGTCTGGAAGCCGGCATCAGCTACACCGAGTTCAGCTACGTCCTGCTGCAGTCGATGGACTTCCTCAACCTGTTCCGTGACCACGGCGTCACGCTGCAGTTCGGCGGCAGCGACCAGTGGGGCAACATCACGGGCGGCGCCGAGCTCATCCGGCGTGCCGACGGAGGCAAGGCGCACGCTTTCGCCACGCCGCTGGTTGCCCGGCCTGACGGCACCAAGTACGGCAAGACCGAGGACGGGGCCCTCTGGCTCGACCCGGAGCTGATGTCGCCGTACGCCTTCTACCAGTTCTGGCTCAACGCCGAGGACGAGAGCGTCGGTGAACTCTTGCGCATCTTCACCTTCCTGACGCACGCGGAGATCGAGGAGCTCGACGCAGTCACGGCCGAGAAGCCGTTCCTGCGGGCCGGGCAGAAGGCTCTGGCCGAGCACGTCACCACCCTGGTGCACGGGGCCGAGGAGACCGAGCGGATCAAGGCTGCGTCGGCCGCCCTCTTCGGCGGTGGCGACCTGCACGACCTGAGTGCAGACACGCTGGGCGCGGCGCTGCGTGAGGCCGGGACGACGACGGTGACCGGCGACCTGCCGGGCGTCGTCGACCTCTTCGTGGCAACCGGGCTCTCGGAGAGCAAGGGCCAGGCCCGCCGTACGGTGGGCGAAGGCGGCGCCTACCTGAACAACCAGCGCATCGAGGACCCCGACTACATTCCGACCGCGGACGACGTGCTCGGCGGGAAATGGCTGGTCCTGCGCCGCGGCAAGAAGAACATGGCCGGCGTCGAGATCGGCTGAACGGACGCAACGCAGACGGTCACGAGAAGGGGCGGCGCGGGATGGATCGGTGGCTGGACACCCTCGAGGATCGCGCCCGGAAGTCGCTCTCGGTCCCCTTGTTCCGCTACCTGTCCCAGGGCGCGCGTGAGGGAGTCAGTGCGGCAGAGGCCGGCACCGCATGGAGCGCTCCCCGGCTATTGCCCCACGTCCTGCGTGAGGTCACGGCCATCGACACCCGCACGACTCTCCTCGACACCGTCGTCGCGACCCCGATCGCAGTGGCCCCGACGACCTTGCAACGAGCCGTTCACCCAGACGGAGAGCTCGCGATGGCGCGGGCCACCGCAGCCGCCGGCTCGCTGATGGTGGTGTCCAGCAACGCCGGGACATCCTTCGCCGAGATCGGCGCCACCGGCGTGAGCTGGTGGCTGCAGGTCTACCTGCCCGCCGACCGGACCCTCGCCGAACCACTCCTGGCCCGGGCGGTCGAGGCTGGTGCCGCGGCGGTGGTGCTCACCGTCGACACCCCGGTCGTGGGCACCAAGTACGACGGCGCGGGACCGACGGTCTGGGAGGTCACCGATCCCGGACTGTTTCGGGTGAACTTCGATGCGTCGTACGCCGACGCTCCCGCCGCCGAGAAGGCGACCGACCTCGGCCCGCACGACATCGGCTGGTTGGCCGAGACCACCGGACTCCCCGTCGTCGTGAAGGGCGTGCTGAGGCCCGACGATGCCCGCCGCTGTGTCCAGGCCGGGGCCGCCGGCGTCTGGGTCTCCAACCACGGGGGCCGGCAGCTCGACCGGGTGCTCCCCACGGCGCAGGCGTTGTCGGCCGTCGTGGAGGCGGTGGGCGGAGCGTCAGAGGTGTACGTCGACGGGGGACTGCGCAGCGGACTCGACGTCCTGACCGCGCTCGCGCTCGGCGCGCGAGCGACGTTCCTGGGGAGGCTGCCCCTGTTCGCGTTGACCGGTGGGGAGACCGATGTGCTCAGGATGCACACGGACCTGGCCGAGGAACTCGTCGAGGCCCTCCGGCTGGCGGGCTGTCGTCGTCCGGAAGACGCGCGCGGAATCGTCGTCCAACCCCGACCAAACGGGCGCTGACCTGCACAAACGCCGACCGGGTCGGCGCCGTCTCGTCTCGATTTGACCCGCCCCGATCGCTCCCATAATGTTCTCTCCCGTCGCCGGAGTGCGGCGGGGAGCAAGACCGCGTGGTGGGGCTCCCGGCCTCCGAGCGAAACCCTTGGAAACCAATTTGCATCGGTGTAGTTCACCGGGTAAGTTTGGCTTTCGCCCGCTAGCAAGGCCGTGAGGCTGCGCCGTGGTTTGCGTTTGATCCTTGAGAACTCAACAGTGTGTCAATAGTCGACGAATTAATTGATATAACCCGTCTGACTGTTTCCCTGGCCTTGTTTGGTTGGGGTTGATGGTTGACGGTTCCTTTGGTAAGAACAATCGATGATTCTGACAATATTGTCAGCGATTGGTTCTCTTGCCGGGATCATCTTAATTTCCAGTTCTGGCGTTTGGGGTTGGGGTGTGGGTGTTGATTTTCAACGGAGAGTTTGATCCTGGCTCAGGACGAACGCTGGCGGCGTGCTTAACACATGCAAGTCGAGCGGTAAGGCCCTTTGGGGTACACGAGCGGCGAACGGGTGAGTAACACGTGAGCAATCTGCCCTTCACTTTGGGATAACTTCCGGAAACGGTGGCTAATACCGAATGCGACTGCCGGCTGCATGGTCTGGTGGTGGAAAGTTTTTGCGGTGGGGGATGAGCTCGCGGCCTATCAGCTTGTTGGTGAGGTAATGGCTCACCAAGGCTTCGACGGGTAGCCGGCCTGAGAGGGTGACCGGCCACACTGGGACTGAGACACGGCCCAGACTCCTACGGGAGGCAGCAGTGGGGAATATTGGACAATGGGCGGAAGCCTGATCCAGCAACGCCGCGTGAGGGATGACGGCCTTCGGGTTGTAAACCTCTTTCAGCGGGGGCGAAGTTTTGTCTTTTTGGGCGAAGTGACGGTACCCGCAGAAGAAGCACCGGCCAACTACGTGCCAGCAGCCGCGGTAATACGTAGGGTGCGAGCGTTGTCCGGAATTATTGGGCGTAAAGGGCTCGTAGGCGGTTTGTCACGTCGGGAGTGAAAACTCGGGGCTTAACCCCGAGCCTGCTTCCGATACGGGCTGACTAGAGGTATGCAGGGGAGAACGGAATTCCTGGTGTAGCGGTGAAATGCGCAGATATCAGGAGGAACACCGGTGGCGAAGGCGGTTCTCTGGGCATTACCTGACGCTGAGGAGCGAAAGTGTGGGGAGCGAACAGGATTAGATACCCTGGTAGTCCACACCGTAAACGTTGGGCGCTAGGTGTGGGGCTCATTCCACGAGTTCCGTGCCGCAGCTAACGCATTAAGCGCCCCGCCTGGGGAGTACGGCCGCAAGGCTAAAACTCAAAGGAATTGACGGGGGCCCGCACAAGCGGCGGAGCATGCGGATTAATTCGATGCAACGCGAAGAACCTTACCTGGGTTTGACATATGCCGGAAACACCTAGAGATGGGTGCCCTTTTAGTCGGTATACAGGTGGTGCATGGCTGTCGTCAGCTCGTGTCGTGAGATGTTGGGTTAAGTCCCGCAACGAGCGCAACCCTCGTCTTATGTTGCCAGCACGCCCTTTGGGGTGGTGGGGACTCATAAGAGACTGCCGGGGTCAACTCGGAGGAAGGTGGGGATGACGTCAAGTCATCATGCCCCTTATGTCCAGGGCTTCACGCATGCTACAATGGCCGGTACAAAGGGCTGCGATACCGCAAGGTGGAGCGAATCCCAAAAAGCCGGTCTCAGTTCGGATTGGGGTCTGCAACTCGACCCCATGAAGTCGGAGTCGCTAGTAATCGCAGATCAGCAACGCTGCGGTGAATACGTTCCCGGGCCTTGTACACACCGCCCGTCACGTCACGAAAGTCGGCAACACCCGAAGCCGGTGGCCCAACCCTTGTGGAGGGAGCCGTCGAAGGTGGGGCTGGCGATTGGGACGAAGTCGTAACAAGGTAGCCGTACCGGAAGGTGCGGCTGGATCACCTCCTTTCTAAGGAGCTAGAGCTGGTTGCGCAGGCGTCTGTTCTGCGGCCGGGGCTGCTCACTTGGTGGAACGTCGACTGGTTGGCCGGGCTGGGCATGACCCGCCTCTCGTCAGTACTACTCACTTCCCCGTGGCGCATCCTTGGTGTCGTGTGGGGGTGGGTGTGGAACCTCGAGGGTGTGGTGTGGTCTGGGCTGGTGTTGGCACACTGTTGGGTCCTGAGGGATCAACACCCCCGCTTTTTCCCTGCCGCCGTGTGTGGTGGGGGTGGGTGGGGGGTTTGGTTTCTCTCGGGCCATCACGGCCACCGTACCGCCAGGCGCCCCTTTTTTGTTGGGGGTGTTTTGGTTGGCGGCGTGGGTTGTGTGGTGGTGCTGTCCGTATTTTGAGATCTGTATAGTGGACGCGAGCATCTTTGTAGCTGTTTTTGTTGTTGTTTTTTGTGTGACAAGCTACTAAGGGCACATGGTGGATGCCTTGGCACCGAGAGCCGATGAAGGACGTAGGAGCCTGCGATAAGCCCTGGGGAGTTGGCAACCGAGCGTTGATCCGGGGGTGTCCGAATGGGGAAACCCAGCTGGAGTCATGTCCAGTTACCCGCATCTGAACACATAGGGTGTGTGGAGGGAACGTGGGGAAGTGAAACATCTCAGTACCCACAGGAAGAGAAAACAAGAGTGATTCCGAGAGTAGTGGCGAGCGAAATCGGAGGAGGCCAAACCATAGCAGTGTGATAGCCGGCAGGTGTTGCTGTTGTGGGGTTGTGGGGCCGTTTGACCTGGGCTGCCGTCTGGGTACAGAGTGAGAAACCGTTGTTGAAGTTGAAGTCCATTGGAAAGTGGCGCCGTAGAGGGTGATAGCCCCGTATATGTAAGGCGATGGCTCTGAAGCGTGACCCCAAGTAACACGGAACCCCTGAAATTCCGTGTGAATCTGGCGGGACCACCCGTTAAGCCTAAATACTCCTTGGTGACCGATAGCGGACAAGTACCGTGAGGGAAAGGTGAAAAGTACCCCTGGCGGGGAGTGAAATAGTACCTGAAACCATGTGCCTACAATCCGTCGGAGCTGTGCCCTTTGTGGTGTGGTGACGGCGTGCCTTTTGAAGAATGAGCCTGCGAGTTTGCGTTGTGTTGCGAGGTTAACCCGTGTGGGGTAGCCGTAGCGAAAGCGAGTCCGAAGAGGGCGTTTGAGTAGCGCGATCAAGACCCGAAGCGAAGTGATCTATCCATGGGCAGGTTGAAGCGCGGGTAAGACCGCGTGGAGGACCGAACCCACTTAGGTTGAAAACTGAGGGGATGACCTGTGGATAGGGGTGAAAGGCCAATCAAACTTCGTGATAGCTGGTTCTCCCCGAAATGCATTTAGGTGCAGCGTTGCGTGTTTCTTGCCGGAGGTAGAGCACTGGATAGCTAATGGGCCCTACAAGGTTACTGACGTTAGCCAAACTCCGAATGCCGGTAAGTGAGAGCGCAGCAGTGAGACTGCGGGGGATAAGCTCCGTAGTCGAGAGGGAAACAGCCCAGACCATCAGCTAAGGCCCCTAAGCGGTGACTAAGTGGAAAAGGATGTGGAGTCGCAGTGACAACCAGGAGGTTGGCTTGGAAGCAGCCACCCTTGAAAGAGTGCGTAATAGCTCACTGGTCAAGTGATTCCGCGCCGACAATGTAGCGGGGCTCAAGTCATCCGCCGAAGCTATGGCATTCACATGTTCTCCTAGCCGGCTCCCTTTGTGGGGTTGGTTCAGGTGTGTGGATGGGTAGGGGAGCGTCGTGTGGGGAGTGAAGCAGCGGTGTGAACCAGTTGTGGACGCCACACGAGTGAGAATGCAGGCATGAGTAGCGAATGAGGAGTGAGAAACTCTTCCGCCGAATGATCAAGGGTTCCAGGGTCAAGCTAATCTGCCCTGGGTAAGTCGGGACCTAAGGCGAGGCCGACAGGCGTAGTCGATGGACAACGGGTTGATATTCCCGTACCGGCAACATGGCGCCCATGATGAATCTAGTGATGCTAAGTGCCCGAAGCCATCTCGTACCTGCCCCTTCGGGGGTGTGGGCGGGTGGTGGAGCGCATGACCCGATCTGGTAGTAGTCAAGCGATGGGGTGACGCAGGAAGGTAGTCCAACCGTGGCGATGGTTGACCACGGCTAAGAGTGTAGGGCGTGACGTAGGCAAATCCGCGTCACTGTGTTTGATCACGTGTCTGAGACTTGATGGGGAGCCCGTTGGGGCGAAGTGGATGATCCTATGCTGTCGAGAAAAACCTCTAGCGAGCTATGCGCCGCCCGTACCCCAAACCGACTCAGGTGATCAGGTAGAGAATACCAAGGCGATCGAGTGAACCATGGTTAAGGAACTCGGCAAAATGCCCCCGTAACTTCGGGAGAAGGGGGGCCGGATCCGTCAGCAGACTTGCTCTGTGAAGCGGTGATGGCCGCAGAGACCAGGCCCAAGCGA
The DNA here is from genome assembly GCA_963719255.1 of uncultured Actinomycetota bacterium. Lineage (GTDB taxonomy): Bacteria > Actinomycetota > Actinomycetes > Propionibacteriales > Nocardioidaceae > Nocardioides. Next base: position 97,107 of record CAVRBN010000016.1, read on the forward strand.
CTGTTTACTAAAAACACAGGTCCGTGCGAAGTTGTAAGACGATGTATACGGACTGACTCCTGCCCGGTGCTGGAAGGTTAAGGGGACCGGTTAGCCACCTTGTGTGGCGAAGCTGAGAACTTAAGCCCCAGTAAACGGCGGTGGTAACTATAACCATCCTAAGGTAGCGAAATTCCTTGTCGGGTAAGTTCCGACCTGCACGAATGGAGTAACGACTTGGGCGCTGTCTCAACCATGGACTCGGCGAAATTGCACTACGAGTAAAGATGCTCGTTACGCGCGGCAGGACGGAAAGACCCCGGGACCTTTACTACAATTTGGTATTGGTGTTTGGTTCGGCTTGTGTAGGATAGGTGGGAGACTGTGAAGCGGCCACGCCAGTGGTTGTGGAGTCAACGTTGAAATACCACTCTGGTCGTACTAGATATCTAACCTAGGTCCGTTATCCGGATCAGGGACAGTGCCTGATGGGTAGTTTAACTGGGGCGGTTGCCTCCTAAAATGTAACGGAGGCGCTCAAAGGTTCCCTCAGCCTGGTTGGCAATCAGGTTTCGAGTGTAAGTGCACAAGGGAGCTTGACTGTGAGACAGACATGTCGAGCAGGGACGAAAGTCGGAACTAGTGATCCGGCGCTGGCAAGTGGAAGCGGCGTCGCTCAACGGATAAAAGGTACCCCGGGGATAACAGGCTGATCTTCCCCAAGAGTCCATATCGACGGGATGGTTTGGCACCTCGATGTCGGCTCGTCGCATCCTGGGGCTGGAGTAGGTCCCAAGGGTTGGGCTGTTCGCCCATTAAAGCGGCACGCGAGCTGGGTTTAGAACGTCGTGAGACAGTTCGGTCCCTATCCGCCGCGCGCGCAGGAAACTTGAGAAAGGCTGTCCCTAGTACGAGAGGACCGGGATGGACGAACCTCTGGTGTGCCAGTTGTTCCGCCAGGAGCACGGCTGGTTGGCTACGTTCGGAAGTGATAACCGCTGAATGCATCTAAGCGGGAAGCACGTTTCAAGATGAGGTTTCCCACCGGATAAACCGGGTAAGGCCCCCAGCAGACTACTGGGTTGATAGGCCGGAGGTGTACAGCAGCAATGCCCAGCCGACCGGTACTAATAGGCCGAGGGCTTGTCACACACCCAAAAAACACTAACACAAGCCTGCCTGCGAACATGCTCCGCGTCCACTATACAGTTCCCGAGATACGGGCCACAACACAACAAAACAACGTTCATGTTGTGCAAACCGTAACATCTCGACAAATGTTACGGCGACCATAGCGAAAGGGAAACACCCGGACCCATTCCGAACCCGGAAGTTAAGCCTTTCAGCGCCGATGGTACTGCAACCGCGAGGCTGTGGGAGAGTAGGACGTCGCCGGACAACAACCACACGTAGAGGCCACCCCACCCGGGTGGCCTCTACGCTATTTTCTTCGCATACACCCTTGAAGGAGCGCGATTCACCGTGGCCGAAGACCGCCGCAACAGCTCGGGCCGTCCCGACAACCGAAGCAGCAGCAACAGGTCCTCGGGGCGGGACAACCGCCGGTCCTCGGGTCGTGCGCCACGCAAGGACGACTGGAAGCGTCCCAAGTCGGAACAGGGTCCGCGCAGTGGCGACCAGGCGAGGTACGACGGCCCGCCCCTGCCCGAGCATGTCACCGGCAAGGAACTCGACCGCTCGATCGCGGCCCAGCTGAAGGGGCTTCCCGAGAAGCTTGCCGCTCGCGTGGCGCGACACCTGGTGGCCGCCGGTGAGCTCATCGACAGCGAGCCCGAGACGGCGTACCAGCACACGCTGGCCGCTCGCGCGCGAGCGTCAAGGCTGGCAGTCGTCCGCGAGGCGGTCGGTGAGGCCGCCTATGCCGCCGGGCACTACGCCGAGGCCCTGACCGAGCTGCGGGCCGCCAAGCGCATGAACGGCGCGCCCGACTACCTGCCGATCATGGCCGACTGCCACCGCGCACTCGGCCAGCCGGAGCAGGCGTTGAAGCTGGCCAAGAGCCCTTCGGTCGCCAACTTCTCGCCCGACGCCAAGGCCGAGATGACAATCGTCGAGGCCGGTGCCCGGCGCGACATGGGACAGCTCGACGCGGCGATCCGCACCCTCGAGCTGGCGCCGTTGACCAGCAAGACTCGCGCTGCCTGGGTGGTGCGGCTTCGCTACGCGTATGCCGACACCCTCGTCGCCGCGGGCCGCGAGACCGACGCCCTGACCTGGTTCCACCGCACGCTGGCGATCGACAACGACGAGATCACCGATGCGTCCGAGCGTGCCGAGCAGCTCGAGGCGAAGCTCGGCTGATCCGCGACCGAGCCCGTGCACACGCGCATTCGCCGGTGCGATGCGGGGGACCGAGATAAGGTTGCCGGCACGGGAAGGCCTCGGGGCGAGAGGAGTTGCGCCATGCTGCGCTTCAGCGGTGCCGGCGTGACCGATGTCGGCAAGGTGCGTGACCACAACGAGGACTCGGCCTTCATGGCGCCGTACGTCGCGCTGGTGGCCGACGGTGTCGGCGGTGCCGCGGCCGGGGAGGTCGCTTCCGCAACCACGGCCTACGTCGTGTCCGCGCACGCGCTTGCCCGTTTCGGCTCCGACCCGGCGCAGCTGCTCAGGGACGCGGTCGTCACCGCCCGGCAGAGCCTCGAGCGCGGCGTGCAGAGCGACCTGATGCGAGCCGGAATGGCCACCACGCTGACCGCGCTGCTCACCGACGGCACCCGGATCGTCCTGGGGCACATCGGCGACTCGCGCGGCTATCTCTTCGCGGAGGGTCGGCTGACCCGGATCTCGTCCGATCACACCTACGTCCAGCGGCTGGTCGACGCGGGCCAGCTCGATCCCGATGCCGCACGTCGCCACCCCTGGCGCAACGTCGTGGTGCGCTCACTCAACGCGGATCCGGCCCTCAACGACATCGAGTCCCCGGAGGGCCTCGACATCGTCGAGCTCGAGCCTCGGGTGGGTGACCGCTATCTGCTCTGCAGCGACGGCGTGACCGACCTGGTCTCCGACGAGCGGATTGCCGAGGTGTTGCTGATCGCCGACCCGCATTCGGCGGCTGCGCGGTTGGTCGAGGACGCGCTGCTGGCCGGCGGGACCGACAACGCCACCTGTCTGGTGTTCGACGTGATCGACGGGCCACAAGTGACCGGGGACGGCATGCTCATCGGTGCCGTGATCGACGTCGGCAACGTCGTCGACGCCGCGGCCGTTCACATCGTCGACTGAGCGTGCCGGTCCAGCACTGCCCATCACTGGTATTCCCGGGCAACATCAGTCACAATGATTGACAGAACTACACACGTGTGACACCCGTCCGCTTCATCTTCGACGAGACCGCTGGGGAAGGCGTATCTCAACGCCGGAGATGAAGGAGGTCACGGTGACCGCACGCGCTGCTACCCGCACTGCAACCAGGGGCGTTCTGTACGTCCACTCCGCGCCGTCCGCGTTGTGCCCGCACATCGAGTGGGCCGTGGCCGGCGTACTCGGCGTTGCCGTGAGCCTGGACTGGACACCCCAGCCCGCCCAGACCGGCAGCTATCGAGCGGAGTTGTCCTGGGCCGGCGACGCCGGCTCAGCGGCCGCGGTCGCCTCGGCCCTGCGCGGATGGAACCACCTGCGCTTCGAGATCACCGAGGAACCGACCAGTGGTTCCGAGGGCAGCCGCTTCTCCTACACCCCTGGGCTCGGTGTCTTCCATGCCGTGACCGGTATGCACGGCGACATCATGATTCCCGAGGACCGGCTCAAGGCCGCGGTCGTGAAGGCAGCACTCGGGGACACCACCCTGCTCAACGAGATCGACAAGCTCCTCGGCAAGCCCTGGGACGACGAGCTGGAGACCTTCCGGCACGCAGGAGAAGGCGCGCCAGTCCGCTGGCTTCACCAGGTGGTCTAGCGGGACAAACCAAAGCCAGCCCGGCCAGGTCGCGCGACCTCGCCGGGCTGGCTCTAGTTGTGGTCTCAGTAGCTCGCGAAGGCCACCGCGACGTTTGCTCCGCCGAATCCGAAGGAGTTGTTGAGGGCCGCGATGTCGCCGACCGGCAGGTCGCGCGGCTTCGTGGCGATGTCGAGCTCGACCTCGGGGTCGAGGTTGTCGAGGTTGATCGTGGGCGGCACCTGGCGGTGGTGGATCGCCATGATCGTGGCGATGGACTCCAACGCCCCGGCTCCACCGAGCAGGTGTCCGGTCATCGACTTGGTGCTGGTGACGATGACGTTCGACGCGTGCTCGCCGAGCGTGGCGTGGATCATCAGGCCTTCGGCGATGTCGCCCTGTGGGGTCGACGTGGCGTGGGCGTTGATGTGCACGATGTCGCTCGCGCTGGCCTCGGACTCGGCCAGGCACCGGATGATGGCGCGGGCGCCGCCACGGCCCTTCGGGTCGGGCTGGGCGATGTCGTGGGAGTCCGCAGTGATCCCGGCGCCGAGCACCTCGGCGTAGATGCGGGCACCACGAGCCTTGGCGTGCTCCTCGGACTCCAGCACGAGTACGCCGGCGCCCTCGCCGAGCACGAAGCCGTCACGCCCGGTGTCCCAGGGCCGCGAGACCGTGGTGGGGTCGCCGGCGTTCTTCGACAGCGCCATCATCTGGGCGAAGGCTGCCATCGGCAACGGGTGGATGGCGGCTTCGGTGCCGCCCGCGACGACGACGTCGGCTCGGCCGAGCCGGATCTGGTCGACGGCAAGGGCGATGCCTTCGTTGCCGGAGGCACAGGCCGAGACGGGCGTGTTCACCGCGGCCCGCGCGCCGATGTAGAGGCTGATGTTGGCGGCCGGAGCGTTCGGCATCAGCATGGGTACGGCGAGGGGGGAGACCCGGCGCGGACCCTTCTCCTTGAGCAGGTCGTAGTTCGCCAGCAGCGTCGTGACGCCACCGATCCCGGAGGCGAGGGCAACGCCCAGCCGGTCCTTGTCGATGTCGGCATCCTCGAGGCCGGCATCGGCCCAGGCTTCCATGGCGGCGACCATGGCGAACTGGGAAGAGCGGTCGAGCCGGCGTGACTTCACCCGATCCAGGACCTCGGTCGGTTCGACGGCCACGCGGCCGGCGATCTTCACCGGCTGGTCCTCGGCCCACTCGTCGGTCAGGGCGCGTACGCCGGAGCGTCCGTTGATGAGCGCGTCCCACGTGCTGGGGACGTCGCCTCCGACGGGGCTGGTGGTGCCCATGCCGGTCACCACGACTCTTGTGCGACTCATGTCATCCTCACATGCACCGGCTGCTCAGCCGGTCCGGATCGGGGGCGCCGGCGGGGGTTTCCGCCGGCCGCCCTTGAACGGGTGGAACGTGTGGAAACGGGCTCAGCCCTGGGCGCGCTCGATGAAGGCGACGGCGTCACCGACGGTCTTGAGGTTCTTCACCTCGTCGTCGGGGATGGAAACGCCGAACTTCTCCTCGCACGCGACGACGACCTCGACCATCGACAGGGAGTCCACGTCGAGGTCGTCGACGAAGGACTTGTCGAGCTGGACGTCGGCGGCGTCGATTCCGGCGACCTCGTTGACGATGTCGGCGAGGTCGGCGCGGATCTCTTCGGTGGTGGCCATCTGTGGCTTCCTTATCTGTTGAGTGGTGTTGCTACGAAATTCTTGGATTGAGCAGGTCGCTCTGCGAGCGTGTCGCAATCAGGGAACGGTGACAACCTGGGCGGCGTACGCCAGTCCGGCTCCGAACGCGATCAGCAGGGCCAGGTCGCCGCTCTTGGCTTCGCCCTCGAGCATCATCCGGTCCAGCGCGAGCGGGATCGAGGCCGCCGAGGTGTTGCCCTGGTCGGCGATGTCGCGGGCGATGGCCACGTGGGGTGGCAGCTTCATCGCGCGGGCCATCGCATCGACGATGCGCATGTTGGCCTGGTGAGGCACGAAGACGTCGAGGTCCCCGACGGAGACGCCGGCACGATCCAGCGCCTGCGCCGCGATCTTGGCCATCTCGAACGACGCCCACCGGAAGACCGGGTTCCCCTGCATGACCAGGTTCGGCATCTCGGGCCGTTCGGTCTCGAGGACGTCGCGCCAGTCTTCCTTCTGCCGGATCAGGTCGAACTGTTCGCCATCCGAGCCCCAGACGACCGGACCGATGCCCTCTTCCTTGGTCGGGCCGACCACGGCCGCCCCGGCTCCGTCGGCGAAGATGAAGGCGGTGCCGCGGTCCTTGACGTCGGTGAGGTCCGACAGCCGCTCGACGCCGATCACGAGCACGTGACCGGCCGAGCCCGAGCGCACCATGTCGGCCGCGAGGGCCATGCCGTGGCAGAAGCCGGCGCAGGCAGCGGAGATGTCGAACGCGGCGGCCTTGTCGGTGCCGAGCTCGTAGGCGATGGCGGTGGCGATCGCGGGCGTCTGCAGCATGTGCGACACCGTCGCCACGATCACGCAGTCGATCTGGCGGGCATCGATGCCGCTGCGTTCCAGAGCCTGCTTGGAGGCGGCCACCGACATCAGCTGGATGGACTCCTCGGGCGTGGCCCAACGCCGCTGCTTGATGCCGGAGCGCTGCTGGATCCACTCGTCACTGGAGTCGATGGCCTCGACGACATCGGCGTTGGGGATGATGCGTGAAGGTCGGTAGGTCCCGACTCCGAGAATGCCGGCGTGTGGCGCGCCCTGGATCGTAAGCATTCAGTTGGCACCTTCCGAGTGCATGGGTGACGCCTCTGCGTGCTTCTGGCAGAAGGCGCGGGCGTCGTCGAGCTGGTCGGGGGTCTTCAGGGCGAAGGTCTCGACGCCCTTCATGGCGCGCCGGGCGATCCCGGTCAGGGTGCCGGCCGGGGGAGCTCGAGCAGGCCCGTCACTCCGAGGTCGAGCATCGTGTTCATGCACAGGTCCCAGCGAACCGGGCTGCTGACCTGGTTGACGATCCTGGACACGGCCTCGCGGCCGTCGTGGACGACCTCGCCGTCGCGGTTGGAGATCAGGCGGGTGTGCGGTTCGTGGGTGGACACCGCCGACGCCAGCTTCTCGAGGTGGCCGACGGCGGGGGCCATGTGCTGGGTGTGGAACGCCCCGGCGACCGAGAGCGGGATCAGCCGGGCCTTGGCGGGCGGGTTCGCCTCGAGGGCCTCGAGCTGCTCGACGGTCCCGGCTGCGACGATCTGGCCCGGGCCGTTGTCGTTGGCGGGAGTGAGCCCCTGGGCCTCGAGCGCGGCCAGGACCTCGTCGCGGTCGCCGCCGAGGACCGCGGTCATGCTGGTCTTCGTGACGGTGGCCGCCTCGGCCATCGCGCGACCGCGCTCACGCACCAGGACCATCGCCTGCTCGGCCGAGATCGCCCCGGCGCCGGCCGCGGCGGTGAGCTCACCGACGCTGTGCCCGGCTACGGCGCCGACGGCGGTGAAGGCGTCCGAGGGGTGCGGGAAGAGTTCCAGGGCCGTGACCAGGCCGGCTGCGACGAGCAGCGGCTGCGCGATCGCAGTGTCCCGGATCGTGTCGGCATCGGCCTCGGTGCCGTAGTGGATCGAGGTCCAGGCCGGCGACCGTGGACAGCCAGCCGAGACGGTTGGCGAAGACCGGGTCCTCCAACCAGGGCGTGAGGAAACCGGGCGTCTGGGCGCCTTGACCGGGAGCAGCGATAACAAGCACGTCTTAACTGTCTCGCGTCCGGGCTCTGGCTTCGCCTTGAGGTCCGACGAATCTCACCCGGCGAGATTTGTAGGTTTCCTACAAGTTGTGTAAACGCCCGAGAACGAGAGCGATCGCGTAGGTAAACGCGTCACGGGCGTTGGTCGGGGTGAGGCCCGTGAGGTCGGCGGCGGACCGCAACCGGTAGCGGACCGTGTTGGGATGGACGAACAACGCCCTGGCCGTGCCTTCGATCGACGTGCCGTGGTCGAAGTAGGCGGTCAGGGTCTCCAGCAGCACCTTGGACTCGGCAAGCGGCGTGTAGATCTCGTCGACGAGCAGGCGCCGGGCATGACCGTCCCCGGCGAGCGCGCGCTCGGGCAGCAGTTCGTAGCTGGTGACCGGCCGCGGCCGGTCCGGCCACGCCGCAGCGACCCGGATGGCCGACATGGCGGCCCGGGCGGAGATGTGTGCCTTGGACAGGTCCTCGGTCAGGGGCCCGCTGACCAGGGGGCCCTCGGCGAAGTACTCGGCGACCACGGCGGCGGCGGAACGAGGGTCGGTGACCCCGCCGAGGATCGCCACCATCCGGTCGCCCTGGGTCGCGCACAGCGCGTCCATGCCGGCCTCGCGCGCGGAACGTCGTACGTCATCGAAGATGTCGCTGGCGAGCCGTTCAGGCGGGACCACGCCCAAAACCACGGTGACCAGGCCACCTCCCGCCCAGCCGAGCGCGCTCGCCCGGGACAGCACGGTCTCGTCGGTTTCGGAGCGAAGGACCGCGTCGACGACCAGGGCCTCGAGCCGCGCGTCCCAGGCGCCCCGGGCCTCGGCGGCCTTGGCGTGGACCTGTGCGGTGGCGAAGGCGACCTCGCGGGCATAGCGCAGGATCGCGGCGTGCACGCCCGGTGCGTCCTCGGGTTCGACGAGCGTGTCGATGTTCTCCTCGACCACCTCGATGCTCAGCCGGACCAGGTCGACGGTCTGCTGGAGGTTGATCACCCCGGTCAAGGTGCGGGGCGCCGCGCCGAACACGCCGGCCGCAAGCCCGGCTTTGGGTAAGCCTTCGCCGGAGTCGCGGTACCACGTGACGAAGCCCTTGATGCCGGCCTGGACGACCAGTCCGACCCAGGACCGGTCGTCGGCGCCGAGCCGCGCGAACCACGGCAGGTCGCTCTCCATCCGGCTCATCGCAGCCGTGCTCAGGGCGCCTACGGAGCGCTGCAGCTGGTCGGCGACCTGCGGGCGATTGGACACAGGCCGAGATTAGTGCTTCCCGACAACTGGCCGGCCATCGCCCATCCGGCAATCCCCTGTCGAACCGCGCCGTTTGTCCGGTTTCCCGGGGCGCGGGGCTCAAATCTGTTCCCAAACCGGTACCCGAACGCCGGTACGTCCAGGTACGTCCCGGAACCGTGGTCTGGTTGAATTTGCAATCTCGGTTTGGCGTTCGCCCCGCAGGAGGTGGTCATGGCCACGACGTACGACGTGTCGTTCGTCACGCTCCACGGGCATCGACGCGCCTTCGTGAAGACCGGCAGCGGTCCGGTCCTCCTCCTGCTGCACGGCCTCGGAACCGACCACACCACCTGGGCGCCGGTCATCGAGCGACTGGCCGAGCACCACACCGTGATCGCCCCCGACCTGCTCGGGCACGGGCGGTCGGACAAGCCGCGCGCCGACTACAGCGTCGGCGGCTACGCCAACGGCATGCGCGACCTGTTGACAGTGCTCGGCATCGACAAGGTCACGGTGGTCGGGCACAGCTTCGGAGGCGGGGTCGCGATGCAGTTCGCCTACCAGTTCCCCGAGCGCACCCACCGGGTGATCCTCGTGTCTTCGGGAGGGCTGGGCCCGGACGTGACGCCCGCGATCAGGGCGATCACGACGCCCGGCTTCCACCAGTTCATGGGCGTGCTGACCCTCCCCGGACTCCGGCACCTGACCACCACGACGATGCGCCTGATGTCGCGCTCGAGGCTCCCGCACACCCGCGACCTGGACGAGATGGCCGACATCGTCGAGACGTTCCGCGACCCGCGAGCCCGGGCCGCCATCCGCCACGTCGTCCGCGCCGTCGTCGACTGGAGCGGCCAGATCGTGACCATGTCGGACCGCGCCTACCTCACCAGCGCGATGCCGATGCTCCTCATCTGGGGAGCCGACGACACAGTCATCCCGCCGGCACACCTGGACAACGCGCTTGCGTTGGCGCCCGAACTGCGCTCCGAGGTGATGCGCGACGCGGGACACTTCCCGCACAAGGAGCACCCGGACCGGTTCGTCGAGATCGTCTCCGACTTCATGGCGACCACCGAGCCGGCGGTCTACAGCCGCGCCCGCTTCCGGGCGATGCTGAAGGCGGGTCCGCCTCACCAGGTCGCGCAGGCCGAGGCCGGCCGGGCGCCGGTCGTACCCGACGCCCGAGGTCAGCCCCGAGGTCACCAGGGCCTGATCAGGCGTCGCCGCCTTCCTGCTTCACGCCGGAGACGGCCGTGGGGTCGTCGATCTGGTACTTCTCGAACGCCGCGGCGACCGCGTCACGCGGAACCGAGCCGGCGTCGGCGAGGGCCTGCAACGCCTGCACCACGACCGACTGCGCGTCCACGTGGAAGTAGCGGCGCGCTGCCGGGCGGGTGTCGGCGAAGCCGAACCCGTCGGTGCCGAGCACGCGGTAGTCCGCGGGGACCCAGCGCGCGATCTGCAGGGGTACGGCGCACATGTAGTCCGAGACCGCCACGATCGGGCTGTCGACCGAGGCCAGCTTGTCGGCGACGTACGCCGTGCGCGGGCTCTCGGTCGGGTGCATCAGGTTCCAGTCCTCGGCGGCGACCGCGTCGCGGGCGAGCTCGTTCCACGACGTCACCGACCAGGTCTCGGCCAGGACTCCCCAGTCCTCGGCGAGGAGTCGCTGCGCGTCGTGGATCCACGGGTAGGCCACTCCCGAGGCCATCAGCTGCACCCGCGGACCGGGGCCGTCGGCCGAGGACACCTTGTGGATGCCGCGCAGGATGCCGTCGACGTCGACGTTGGCGGGTTCGACCGGCTGGGACACCGGCTCGTTGTAGACCGTCAGGTAGAAGATGACGTTCTCGGCGTTCTCGCCGTACATCCGCTCGAGACCCGACTGCATGATGTGGCTGATCTCGTAGGCGAACGCCGGGTCGTAGTGCACGACCGCCGGGTTGGTCGCCGCGAGGAGCGGCGAGTGTCCGTCGGCGTGCTGGAGCCCCTCGCCGGTGAGCGTGGTGCGGCCTGCGGTGGCACCGATCAGGAAGCCACGGGCCAGCTGGTCGGCCATCGCCCAGATCGAGTCGCCGGTCCGCTGGAAGCCGAACATCGAGTAGAAGATGTAGAAGGGGATCATGTGCTCGCCGTGCGTGGAGTACGTCGAGCCGGCGGCCGTCGTGGATGCCATCGCGCCCGCCTCGGAGATGCCTTCGTGAAGCATCTGGCCCTTCTCGGACTCCTTGTAGGACAGCAGCATGTTGCGGTCGACGGACTCGTACTGCTGGCCGGCCGGGTTGTACACCTTGGCACTCGGGAACATGGCGTCCATGCCGAAGGTGCGGTACTCGTCGGGCGCGATCGGGACGATGCGCTGACCGATCTCGGGGTCCCTCATCCAGTCCTTGAGGAGCCGGACGAGGGCCTGGGTGGTGGCGACCTTGTTCTTGCCCGAACCCTTCTTGAGCTCGGCGTACACCGCGTCCCCGGGGAGCTTCAGGTTCTTGGCCCGAACCACGCGCTTGGGGAGCGAACCGCCGAGCGCGCGCCGGCGCTCCAACATGTACTGGATCTCGGGGGCATTCTCGCCAGGGTGGAAGAACGGCGCGGTGCCGGTCTCCTCGTAGGTCTTCTCCAGCTCGCCGTCGGAGATCGGCAGGTACAGCCGGTCCCGGAACGTCTTCAGGTCGCCCTGGGTCAGCTTCTTCATCTGGTGGGTGGCGTTCTTGCCCTCCAGCGCGTCGATCGTCCAGCCCTTGATCGTCTTCGCGAGGATCACGGTCGGCTGGCCGACGTGCTTGGTGGCGGCGTCGAAGGCGGCGTACACCTTGCGGTAGTCGTGGCCGCCGCGCGGGAGCTTCATGATCTGGTCGTCGCTCATGTGCTCGACCATGGCGCGCAGTCGGGGATCGGCTCCGAAGAAGTGGTCGCGGATGTAGCCGCCACCCTCGGTCGAGTAGGTCTGGAACTGTCCGTCGGGCGTGCTGTTCATCTGGTTGACCAGGACGCCGTCGACGTCACGAGCCAGCAGCGGGTCCCATTCGCGACCCCACACGACCTTGATCACGTTCCAGCCGGCGCCGCGGAAGATCGACTCCAGCTCCTGGATGATCTTGCCGTTGCCGCGCACCGGTCCGTCGAGCTGCTGGAGGTTGCAGTTGACGACGAAGTTCAGGTTGTCGAGCTCCTCGCGGGCGGCAAGCCCGATGGCGCCGAGCGACTCCGGCTCGCCCATCTCGCCGTCGCCCAGGAACGCCCACACCTGCTGGTCGCTGGTGTCCTTGATCCCACGGTTGGCGAGGTAGCGGTTGAAGCGTGCCTGGTAGATCGAGTGGAGGGCGGTCAGGCCCATCGACACCGTCGGGAACTCCCAGAAGTCAGGCATCAGCCGGGGATGCGGGTAGGAGGACAGCCCCTGGTTGATCCCGTGCTGTACCTCCTGGCGGAAGCGCGACAGCTGCGTCTCGTTGAGCCGGCCCTCGAGATAGGACCGGGCGTAGATGCCGGGGGAGGCGTGGCCCTGGATGAAGACCTGGTCTCCGCCGCCCGGGTGTTCCTTGCCGCGGAAGAAGTGGTTGAAGCCGACCTCGTAGAGGCTGGCGGAGGACTGGTACGTGGCGATGTGGCCACCCACCTCGAGCCCCTTGCGGTTGGCGCTGGAGACCATGACCGCGGCGTTCCAGCGGATGAAGGCGCGGATCCGGCGCTCGATGTCCTCGTCGCCGGGGAACCACGGCTCGCGATGGGACGGGATGGTGTTGATGTAGTCGGTGCTGCGCAAGGCGGGCACCCCGACCTGCATCTCGCGGGCGCGTTCGAGCAGGCGGAGCATGACGTAGCGGGCGCGTTCGCGGCCGCGGTCGTCGACGAGGGCGTCGAAGGACTCAAGCCATTCGAAGGTCTCGTCGGGGTCGATGTCGGGCAGTTGCGTGGGGAGTCCCTCGTGGATCACCGCCCGAGTCGACGGGGTCGTTCCGGGCTGGCGCGAGGAGAGTGCGGCATCGTTCACCGACCCATCGTTGCATGTGCTGGGACGGGACGAAATCTACCGATGGGTACGCGTTCTCGTCGTCAACCCGGGTGTCCCAGGATCGGTCCTGTGCGGGCAGGGTTGCGCCCACGCCACAACTCCGATGGACTACTCCCCACATTGCTGTGCACAACGATGGAGGAGTCAGTGAGTTCGACCGCGGGTGGAGGCTCCGCCCAGACCCGAGGAACGCCGTACGACGTCGGAACCAAGTTGGGCTTCAAGCCGGGCACGGTGGTCCAGGAGCTCGGCTGGGACAACGACACCGACGACGAGCTGCGGATCGCGATCGAGGACTGCATCGACGCCGACATGGTCGACGGGGAGCACGGGAACGTCGTCGATGCCGTGCTCCTGTGGTGGCGGCGCGACGACGGTGACCTCGTGGATGGCCTCGTGGACTCACTGACCGACCTGGTGGGTGGCGGCCCGATCTGGCTGCTGACACCCAAGGTGGGACGGCCCAACTCCGTCGACGCGGCCGACATCGCCGAGGCGGCTCCGATCGCCGGACTGTCCCAGACCACCACAGCGGCGGTCAGCAAGGACTGGACGGCAACGCGGCTGGTGACACCCAAGCCCACGCATTGACCTCACGAGGAGTCGCATGACCCGCCCCTCGCGGCGCCTGTCCTCCGCCGTTGCCTCCGGACTGACCTCGGTCAGGGTGCTGACGGAGTCCGGCATCATCCGTCCCTACTCGCCGGCGAAGGTGGCGAAGCTCGCGGCGGTCGTGCGGGCGTGGGGCGTCGGGCCGGCCGCTGGTTTCATCGCCCTGGCGATCCGCTACCCCGACCGCGCCGGACTGGTCGACGAGCTGGGCACGCTGACCTTCGGCGAGCTCCACCGTCGCAGCAACGCCCTCGCCCGCGCCCTCCGGGCCCGGGGCATCCGCGAGGGTGACGGGGTGGCGGTGATGTGCCGCAACCACCGCGGGTTCGTCGACGCGAGTGCGGCAGTCGCCAAGCTCGGCGCCGACGTGCTCTACCTCAACACCGCGTTCGCCGGCCCGCAGCTGGCCGACGTGCTGGCCCGCGAGAAGCCGAAGGCCGTCATCCACGACGAGGAGTTCACCGGGCTGCTCGCCGGGGCCGAGACGTCCGACCGGATCCTGGCCTGGACAGACAGCCCGATCGACACCTCGGGCGCGGCCTCTACGGCACCGGAGAACGACCCCCCGACCCTCGAGTCCCTGATCGCATCGGCTCCGGACGGCGACCTCGCGCCGCCGACCCGGCGCTCCCGCACGGTGATCCTGACCTCCGGGACGACCGGCACCCCCAAGGGCGCCCCCCGGGGCGAGGCCGGCGTCGATGCGGCGGTGGCGATGCTGTCGCGGATGCCCCTGCGCGAGGGCTGGACGACTCACATCGCCGCGCCGTTGTTCCACACCTGGGGCTGCGCGCACCTGGCCTTCTCGATGCTGCTCGGGTCGACCGTCGTGCTGTTCCGCAAGTTCGACCCCGAGACGTCCCTCCAGATCACCCAGGACTTCCAGTGCGACTCACTGGTGGTGATCCCCGTGATGCTGCAACGGATCCTGCAGCTGCCCGAGGACACGCTGGCGTCGTACGACCTGTCGTCGGTGCGGGCGGTGGCCGCCTCCGGGTCCGCGTTGCCCGGTGACCTGGCGACGAACGTGGATGGACCGGTTCGGGGACACGCTCTACAACGTGTACGGCTCGACAGAGGTGGCGTACGCCTCGATCGCCACCCCTCAGGATCTCAGAGAGGCGCCCAGCTCGGCCGGGAAGCCGCCGTACGGCACCGTGGTCCGGATCCTGGATCAGGGCGGCCACGAGCTGCCGCAGGGAGAGTCCGGCCGCATCTTCGTCGGCAACGGACTGCTGTTCGAGGGCTACACCGGCGGAGGCGGCAAGGAGATCGTCGACGGCTTGATGTCCACGGGCGACGTCGGCCGGTTCGATGCCGATGGCCGGTTGTACGTCGAGGGCCGCGACGACGAGATGATCATCTCCGGTGGCGAGAACGTCTTCCCCACTGAGGTCGAGGACTGCCTCGCTCGCCACAGTCGGGTGGTGGAGGCGGCCGCCATCGGCGTACCGGATGACGACTTCGGGAAGCGGCTGCGGGCCTTCGTGGTCACCCAGGGCGAGGTCGAGGAGGACGAGCTGCGGGACTGGGTCAAGCAGAACCTCGCCCGGTTCAAGGTGCCTCGCGACTTCGTGTTCGTCGACGAGCTGCCCCGCAACGCGACGGGGAAGGTTCTCAAGCGCGAACTGACCCAGTGGGGCAGCTGACGCTCAGCTCCGCTGGTCCGCGCTCCAGCAGAAGATGGTTCGGTCGTCGTCGTCGGCCCACGAACCCGGCCCCGGCCAGGAGTAGAGGTAGGTCTCCGTCGTCACCAGGTCGGGGCACTTGTCCGCGGCCCACTTCTTGACCGTCGCATCGGACGGATACTCCTTGCCGGTGGCCTCGAAGGTGCCGGTGCCCCGCCAGGCGTGCGGCTCCGTGCAGGGAACGTTGGTCGCTCTTGCTCGTGCGGCACAGCGCGTAGGCGTCGGGGACCTCTTCGCCCTCCAGCAGCGGCAGATCCCCGGCGGGAAGCGGAACGGGTTCGCCGCCGTCGGTGTTGGTCGCGGTGAGGTCGCATCGGTAGGACCGGGCTCCCAGTGCGTAGTCGCGCGGCGACGGCTCGTACCAGGCCCAGGCGAAGATCGTGAGGTTGGCCTGTTCCGTGGTCAGGCCCAGGGCTTCGGCGAAACCGTCCGCGCAGGTCTTCTTGATCGCGTCCTCGAACGGGGGCTCGTCCGTGACGTCCGCGGCCGCGTAGGTGATGGCGTTGTGCTGCTCCGAACAGTCCGTTGCCGGGGTTGTGTCGCTCCGGGAGTACATCTGCGTGCCGTCGAGCATGCGGCAGTCGCCCACCTTTGGTGTGACGATCGGCTTGGGCTCGGGTGCTCCGCCGACTGCCGGGATGGCATCGCCCAGTGTCGTCGTCTGTCCACCACACCCGGCCAGGGCGCCGATCAGCAGTACAGCAGGCACCACGTGACGCTTCCGACAATGCATGTGACCCCCTCGTGGACGACTCTGCCGCCCCGGCCAGAACGGCAACTGCCCCTTACCGCCATAGATCGTAGGGCAAACGTCGTCACGACCGATCTCCTGCTGTCAGGTCCGATCTGACCGCTTCGATGGCTGTCCGGCAGGTGATGGGATGATGACCGCCGTGAACGCAATCGACCCGGGCGATGCTGCTCCCGACTTCACCCTTCGGGACCAGTTCGGGCAGGACGTCACCCTCTCGTCGTTTCGCGGCACGAAGGCGGTCGCCCTGTTCTTCTACCCCTACGCCTTCTCCGGGGTCTGCTCTGGCGAGATGACGGAGATCCGCGATCGGCTCGACGAGTTCCTCACCTTCGACACCGAGATCATCGGGATCTCCTGCGACGCGATCCACGCGGTGCGGGCCTTCGCCGACCAGGACGGGCTGAACTTCCCGCTGCTGTCCGACTTCTGGCCGCACGGCGAGGTGGCCCGGGCGTACGGCGTGTTCGACGACACCAAGGGCTCCCCGCGTCGGTCGTCCTTCGTCATCGACAAGGACGGAATCGTCCGCTGGTCGGTGCACAACCCCAGCCCCGAGGGCCGCGATCTCGACGAACATCTGCGTCAGTTGCGGTCACTGGCCTAGACCGGTTGGATAAAAGTTTGAGATTTTCACGATTTCCTCAGGACAGATCGGGTTTCGACGTGCAGACTGAGGACGTTGCGACCGCTGGTGACCCGAGACGCCAGCGGTCGCAGCTTTTTTGTTGCCCGGATGCGCCTCGCGTAGTCTGTGCGGGCTTCGGGCCCGAAGCAGGGGCGTATAGCTCAGCGGTAGAGCGCTTCCCTTACAAGGAAGATGTCGGGGGTTCAATCCCCTCTGCGCCCACGCAAGCCAGAGCCCTGCGCAAAGCGCGGGGCTCGATGCTTGCGTGGGCAGGAGCCGACCCGGCGCAACCGCACCGGAGGAGCGAAGCGGGGGAGGGCGGACTGCGCCGTGTCGGCGACCCCGTCCACGGCCAGAGACGTGCCTCGGCGACGGTGCGCGCTGGCAACCCCTGACCAGTCGCGACAGACTGACGCCATGAGCGATCCCGTCCGCGTGATCGGCAAGGACGAGCTGACTGCGGCCGACCCCACCCCGGGGATGCAGCGCCAGCGGGCCTTCGAGGTGCCGACCTTGTGGGCCGGCAAGGTCGAGACCGCGCCGGGAGCCGTCTCCGGCTGGCACCACCACGACCGCAACGAGACCAGCCTGTACGTCGTCTCGGGCGTGCTGCGCCTGGAGTTCGAGGGCGGCGAGGGGTACGTCGATGCCCGCGCCGGCGACTTCGTCCACGTCCCGCCCTTCACCGTGCACCGTGAGAGCAATCCCGGTGACGAGCCCTCGGTGGCCGTGATCGCCCGGGCGGGCGGAGGGACGCCGACCGTGAACGTGGACGGTCCAGCGGGACCGGCGGGGACGATGCCGCGTTCGAGCTGATCGGCGTCACCGACCTATGGAACCGTCACGCGGCCGATCGGTTCAACCTGGTTGAACCGATCGGCCGCGTAGTCCGGAGTATCAAGGCGATGAGGTCGAAGATCGGTAACTCGATTGACAAGACGCAGCGACGCCACTCACCGCGTCGGCCGGCCGGATCGGTCCGCGGACCCCAGACTTAAGCGGGCCTGTGGGCGGGATGTGGCCAGCGGTGGGTTGATTCGTTCCGCGTGCAGGTCCCGCTGAAGCCGCGTGAACGTGAACCCGTGAGTCGACCTCTTCGCGGGAGTCCCGGTGAGCGACTACCAGCGCGCGCTCGCCTGGTATGCAAAGCTGCTGGGCTCCGATCCCTCGTTCTTCCCGAACGCGACGGAGGCGGTGTGGGAGCTTGCCGAGCACCGTTACCTCTACATCGAGGAGCTGCCTGCGCGCGCCGGCTATGCACTGCACACGGTGTTCGTCGACGACCTCGACGACCGGGTCGAGCACATCGGCGCCCGAGGACTTGAGCCCGCCGAACAGGAGACGTACGACAACGGCGTACGCAAGGTGATCTACCGCGACCCGGACGGCAACGAGATCGGCTTCGGCGGCGCCAAGCTCGAGTGACCGGGGACCGAGGGTTGAATGGACCCATGCCGTCGGCCGACCGTGAGCTCATCGAGCTGATCCGCACCACGCTGGCCGCGGCGGCCGACCCGGAGCGGGCCGCCATCCAGCAGGCGTACATGAAGTCAGCGATGCCCTACTTCGGAATCGGCTCCCCAGAACTCAAGGTCCTGTTGCGGCCACTGTTCGCGGCATATCGCCCGGCCGACAGGGGTGCGTGGGAGTCGACGATCCGGGAGCTGTGGGATGGAGCGACGCATCGTGAGGAGCGGTACGCCGCCATCGCGCTGGCGCGGCATCGGGTTGGCCGGGCCTGGCAGGACCCAGGAATGCTGGACCTCTACCGGCACCTGATCGTGACCGGGGCATGGTGGGACCTCGTGGACGAGATCGCCTCGCACCTCGTGGGCGACGTACTGGCGTCGCACCGCGAGAGTGGTGACCCCGGTCGTCAGGCAGTGGGCGGTCGACGGCGACCCGTGGCTACGGCGTACGGCGGTCATCTGCCAGCTCCGGCACGGGGCCGACACGGACCTCGACCTCTTGCGGTTTGCGATCGACGCCAACGTCGACGGACACCTCGTTCTGGCTGCGCAAGGCAATCGGCTGGGCGCTGCGCCAGCAGGCGAAGACCAACCCGGAGTGGGTCCGCGCCGAGGTGGACCGGCTGGACGGCCGAATCTCGGGATTGTCCCGACGGGAGGCGCTCAAGCACCTCGGAGAGTCGAGGACTCGCCCCTAAGAGCCGTCTCATCTTCGACTCATGGGTGTCTCACGCCCGCTCGCGATGGTGGTGACACCAACAACGAGATGCGGGTCGACTGGTCGGCCCAGAAAGTGGGACAGAACGATGAAGAAGCTCATGCCTGCCGGAGTCCTCGGGCTCGTCGGTCTGGTCACCGTGGGGCTGCTGTCGCTCCCTTCGGTCACCGGCGGCCAACGCCGACGACGTGTTCGCAAAACGGGACGACGACACGCCCGAACTGGTGCTGGTCGCTGACGACGACGATGACGACGACACCGACCTCAAGAAGCAGGGCGCGTCCCGCGACGACACCAGCAGGTCCCGGAACACCGGGAACAGCCGCTCCCGGAGGGACCACACCAACAGCCGATTCTCCAAGGTGAGCCGCGACCGGGACCACAGCCGCGGGGACAAGACGCGGGACTGGACCCGGGACGGCAAGAAGAAGCAACAGCGCGACTGGTCCGCCAACCGGACCAACGACCGTTCGCGCAACGACACCCGCGGCTGATGAACGATCTCGACAAGCACGACCGACGAAGCGGGCCGGACACCCGGCCGGACACTTGGGGTCTCCAGGAGGGCGATGCCCTCACCGCCGAGCTGACCGCGATGCGGCTGCTCGGCGGCGGAGAGGCCTACGAGGCCTATCTCGCCTTCGACGAGGTCACCTATGCGCCGGTCGTGGTGAAGGTGCTGCGACCGGCGCAGGTGAACGATGCGTCGAGCCAGCGAGGCCTCCGCCGCGAGGTCGAGGCACTCGCCACGGTCAACCATCCCGTCGTGGTGCGGGGGCTCCGGCACGAGTTCGACGGTCCCCGCCCACATGTGGTGCTCGAGAACATCGACGGGCCACGGCTGTCGTCGCTCATCCGTCGCTACGGGCCGCTGCAGGAGCAGCAGTACCTACCGCTCGGGATCGAGGTCGCCTCGGCACTGCACTACCTCCGGCGCGTGGGATACGTGCACCTCGACATCAAGCCGAGCAACGTGATCATGGGCGCGCCCGCCCGCCTGATCGACCTGTCCGTCGCCCGCACCCTGGACAGGACGCGGGCCCTGACCTACGCGATCGGTACCGACGCCTACATGGCGCCCGAGCAGTGCGAGCCGCCCGCGACGGGCACTCCCGGCCACGCCAGCGACGTCTGGGGCCTCGGGGCGACCCTGTTCGAGGCGATTGCGGGGTACAAGGCTTTCGACGAGGGAGACCGCGCACGCACGAGGCCTCGCCGAACGGTTCCCGCAAACAGCGTCCGAGCCGTACGAGCTTCCCGCCCGGGTGCCCGATGACATCGCCAAGGTGGTGTACGCCGCGCTCGAGGCCGACCCGGCTGCGCGGCCGCTTCCGCACGAGTTCGCCGAGGCCCTGGAGCCCGCCCTCGCGCGGCAGCCCCGCGGCCGGCTGGCCGGATTCAACTTCAAGCGTTGAACCGGTAGCCCATCCCGCGCACGGTGCTGATCGCGCCGGCCCCGAACTTCCTGCGCAGGTAGCCGACGTACACGTCCACGACATTCGACCCGGGGTCGAAGTCGTAGCCCCACACGTGCGACAACAGCTGCTCTCGCGAGAGGACGTGCCCGGCGTTCAGCATGAAGATCTCGGCGAGGGTGAACTCCCTGGCAGAGAGGTCCATCTGGTCTCCGTTCACCGTGGCCCGGCGGGTGCGCAGGTCCAGGAAGACACCGCCGGCTTCGAGCATGTCCTCGCGCTGGTTGGCACCGTCGACCGACGGCTGGTTCTGTCGCAGGCGCAGCCGGACCCGGGCCAGCAGCTCGGCGAACCGGAACGGCTTGGGCATGTAGTCGTCCGCCCCTCCCTCGAGTGCGGACACGGTGTCGGTGACGGAGTCACGGGCCGTGAGCACGATGACAGGGATGCGGCTGCCCTGGTCGCGAAGTCGGGTGAGCACCTCGAAACCGTCGAGCACCGGCAGACCGATGTCGAGGACCAACAGGTCGAACTCGCCGGTGAGCGCGTAGTCGAGCCCCGTTGCACCGTCGTTGGCCACCGTGGCCTGATGACCCTCGGCGCGCAGGCCCTTCGAGACGAACGACGCGATGCGTTCCTCGTCCTCGATGATCAGGATGCGGGCCATCTGTCCTCCCCTTGCTTCGCGCCGATGCGCGTTGCCCGTCGGCAGCGTGATGACGAACCGCGACCCGCGAGGCTTGGCGTCCTCGACGTGCACGATCCCGCCATGCGCCTCGGCGATCGCCCGGACGATCGACAACCCGAGCCCGAACCCCTCGTCGCTGGGCCGGGCTCGGCTGCGACCGAATCGTTCGAAGATGTGCCCGCGGTCGGCGAGAGGTACTCCCGGACCGACATCACGCACCCACAGGCGCACCGACCCCGCGTCGTACGACGAGCCGATGGCAACCTCGTCGCCGTCCCTGGTGTGCTTCACGGCGTTGTCCGCGAGCGCGAGCAGCGCCTGGGTGAGCCGCTGCCTTTGAGACGAAGGACGCGATGCGTTCCGCAGGTTAGAAGTTCGCATGAATATTGACGCTTTCAGCCTGAACCTGAGCATGCTCGGCGCTCGGAGCGTGGGTGGGTGCTCAGGTTCGACGAATCTGCTGTGTTGTGGATCAACTGGTTCGTGGGGCGTACATGATCACGGCGACGCCGACGAGGCAGATGAGCGCGCCTGTGATGTCGTAGCGGTCGGGCTGGAAGCCGTCGAGCGCCATGCCCCACGCGAGGAGCCGGCGACGAAGACGCCGCCGTAGGCGGCGAGGATGCGGCCGAAGTGTGGCGTCGGGCTGGAGGGTGGCGACGAAGCCGTAGATGCCGAGGGCGATCACGCCGGCGCCGATCCAGATCCAGCCCTTGTGTTCGCGGACGCCCTGCCAGACCAGCCAGGCGCCGCCGATCTCGGCGATGGCGGCGGCGACGAACAGGGCGATCGATCGGAGCGTGTCCACGCAGTAAGCCTGTCAGCGACCGGTGCTGGTCTCTTGAGGTGTGTCCGGCGGGCGGGCGGTGAGGGTGAGTTCGACGGGGCCATCGTCGGCACACGCCGTGGTGTGCCGCGGGCTTTCGTCGGCGGGCCCAGACGCCGAGCAGCGACACGGCAAGCACGACGGCGCCGAAGGCGAGGCCGGCGAAGGCGACGGTGGCGATCGTGGCAGCCAGTCCCGCGCCGGCGATGCCGAGCAGGGCGAGGAGTGGTGGTGCGCAGCAGACCGCGCAGGCTGCGGCGCCCGCGCCGAACAGGTGCCGGTCCTTGATCTTCGTGCTCACGCGTCGGCCTCTCTGGTGGTGATCTCGACGAACGGCAGTGGGCAGCAGTCGCTGCTCGCACATTGGTGCAGGTCGTCGCAGCCGGCGTCGAGCGCCGCGCGCAGGTTGTCCCGGATCGCGGCGAGGTCGGCCATCCGGGCTTCGACCTCGAGGAGCTTACTTGCAGCGCGCACCTGGAGCCCGGAGTCCCGGCCCCGGCGGCGGCCGACCTCGATCAGGTCGGCCACCTCGTCGAGAGTGAAGCCGAGCCGTTGGGCGGCCTTGATGATCCGCAGGGTCTGCACGGCCCGCTCGTCGTAGAGCCGGTGGCCCCCGGGACTGCGGTCGGGCTGCTCGATCAGCCCGCGCCGCTCGTAGTAGCGCAGGGTCTCCCGGTTGAC
Source organism: uncultured Actinomycetota bacterium (assembly GCA_963719255.1). Classification (GTDB taxonomy): domain Bacteria; phylum Actinomycetota; class Actinomycetes; order Propionibacteriales; family Nocardioidaceae; genus Nocardioides. Next base: position 119,403 of record CAVRBN010000016.1, read on the forward strand.
ACCGGCCGCCTGGGCGACGTCGTTGATCCGCAGGCTCACGCCGAGAGCTCTCGCGCTCGCTGCGGCCAGCGCGTCGAGGATCTCCTGGCGGGCGGGCGGCACGGAGACGTCCAAGGTGAGGTCCTGGTCGGTGCCGTCGATGGTGAAGGTGAAGAACGAGCAGCACGAGGTCTCCCGTGCGGTCAGGTCGCGGACCCGCTCGACCAGGCCGTCCTCGCCGGCCAACCGGATCCGGACGTCATCGCCGTGGCGCTCGACGCTGCGGACGGCAGAGGCGAACAGGGCATCGAACTCCGCGAGTCGCAGCGGCCGCTCAGCGGTCGGCATCGTGCAGGCGTCGGTGTTCAGCAAGGTCTCCATGCCGACAACGGTAAACCCGGACCTAGGTACAAGTTGCAAGCCTTCGCCCTTCGACCTGGTGCGGTGGTCGTTGGTGTGGAGGTCAGCGATGCACGCTGACGACGCGGCCCACAGCTCGGGCCACACAGAATCTCCCAGCGCCGGCGCGGGCTCAGGTTCGGGTGCCGCGTTCCCCTCCGATGGTCAGGTCGGGATGTTCGACGGTCTTCAGGTAGCGGGTGGCGCCTTCGACGCTGAGCCCGAAGAGGTCGCAGATGCGGCGTACGTCGCCGCCGGTGGCGTGGATCTCGTGCAGGATGCGGTCTTCGCGCAGCGCCTGGGGTCGAAGGGTGATGCCGCGCCAGGGGAAGCTGTGGCCGACGGGCACCAGCCGGGGCGCGGTGCGTCTGCTGACCAGCAGGTGGGGGTTGATGCAGCCCGGCCAGCGACGCTGGCGGTGGTCGAGCCAGGCCGCGAGCCGGGTCCGGACCGGCGCGGCCAAGGGGATCTCGCGATCAGCGATCGTGAGCCGGCCGTCGACGATGTCGGTCAGCATGACTGCTCGCAGCTGCTTCCGGTCAGGGCGTGGAAGGCGACGAGTGCGACGGCGAGTGCGACGACCGGGTCGGGATGGTTGAGCTCGGCGCGGATCACGGCGGGGTCAAGCGCGAGCGGGATGGTGCCCGCGACCGGCGTGTGCTTCATCCCGCGCATGGGGTTGGCGAAGATCAGGCGCCGGCCCTTGAGGGTCTTGAACAGCGACCTCAGCGCGAGCTCGGCAGCGTGCCGTCGTCCCGGGGCCAGCGGTGCCAGGGCGTGCTCGATGTCGCTGCGGGTGACCTGGGCGAAGGACTGGTAACCGGACGCGACCCACGCGTCGACGACGGTGACCAGGCCCATGATCTGGACCCGGACGGTCTGCGGGTCGCGGGGTACCTGCCGGGGTGCGAGTCGGGAGCCGTCGAGCATGACCTGCAGCCACAGCTCGAGGTGCTCGCGCATCAGCGGCGGCAGGCCGGCGGTCTTGGCGGCAAAGTAGACCTCGACCCGGCTGGGGCGGTCCTCGATGAGCAGCTCGGCTTCGGCGAGGACGTCGATGGTGGAGATGATGTTGCCGTCGTAGCGCGGCAGCTGCAGGACGTCGCTGGCGCGGATCTTCGCGGTCGGGATCTCGCGCAGGGTCTGCAGCAGCCGCAGCGAGCGGATCACGTCGTTGCGTTGCCGTACCGACCAGCCGTAGCGCTCGGCGTGATCGTCGACGATCGCGGCGCAGAAGCGAGTCAGCTCGCTGTCCTCGATCAGGACACGTCGACGGACGGCCTCGGGGTCGGGGGCCATGTCGAACAAGGACAACTGCACCGACGCCTCGTCGTCGAATCCGGTCCCGGCCGGGTAGGGCAGCTGGTTCTTGTACCGGCTCTTCCACGGCTCGCTGCCCGCCTTACGGGTCGCCGTGCGACCGGGCTCCGGCTGCGGCTCGGGCGTCAGGCGCGGCGTGACGCGCCTCTTGAACAGCATGTTGGCCAAGAAGAGTTGTTGGCTGTGCCGGTTGGCGCCGGCGTAGTCGAGTGCCCGGCCGGGTTCTTGGGTCATCTGGGCCTGCTCGACGCACAGCCGACAAGCCCCGGAGTTCCCGATCCGCGCGAGCCGTCCGCAGAAGTCGCAGACCCCTTCGGGGTAGTGGGTGCGCCACCAGCGGCACGGCCAGCAGGTCCAGTTGTAGCGCGGGTAGACACCCCAGGCCATGCAGCCCTTGCAGGCCCCGGGGCGTTGCGGGCTGCGGGGATGGCACAGGATGCACAGCCCCTGGCTGAAGTAGTTCTTCGTAGTCCGGCACCAGCGGCACGGCGGGGCGGGAAACGGGCCGCCGGGCAGGCACTGGTAGCAGAAGTCGACCCGCGGACTGGTCCAGGCGACGGGGTTGGCCTGGCAGCTGTTGCACCGCGGCGGCAGCCGCAACGGCGCGTCGGGCCCGGGCGCCGGCGGACTCGATGAGGACCCTGTGCTGCCGGCCGACGGCTGGCGCCGGGCCGCTGGGCTCAGGTGTGCCGCCAGACCTTCACCGCGGAGTAGAGGAGCAGCAGCGTCAGCAGCGGCACCAGGACGGCCTCGGCGACGACACCGAGGAGCAGGCCCCTGACGATCGATCCGGCCACTGAGCCGGCGGCCATCGCGACGACGAAGCGCTTGTTCTGTGCCAGGACCGCGAACGCCTGATCGCGGGAGTAGCGGAAGAACGCCACCAGCATGGTCGGGAGCGACACCAGCAGGGACAGCGATCCGGCGAGCTTGGTGTCGACGGCGTAGAGCAGGACGAAGGTCGGGATGAGCAGCTCTCCTCCGGCCACGCCGAGCAGCGCGGCTACCACACCGATCCCGAAGCCGGCGACCACACCGGCGACGAGTTGGACCGGGCCGGGCAGGTCCGCGGTCGGGAGCGTGCCGAGCCGTTCGGCGGTGAACACGACCGCGATGACGACCAGCAGGACAGCGAGGACCCGGTACAGGGTCCGGGTGGCCATCCGGGTGGCCCACGAGGCACCGAGCCATGCCCCGAGCAGGCTGCCAGCCGAGCAGGTTGACGACCGCGGTCCACTCGTCGGCGACCTCCGCGAGCGGGACGGCTGTCAGGCGTGCCGGGATCGCGGCGAGGACGACGACCAGGCTCATCGCCTTGTTCACGATGACCGCCGCGAGTGCGGCGAACCCGAACACGCGTGAGCAGCAGCGGCAGCCGGAACTCCGCACCACCCAGGCCGACCAGCCCGCCGAGCAGGCCGACGGCCGCGCCCGCGGCGAAGCCGGCTGATCCGGTGACCGCGTGCCCGAGGAGGCACTGGCCGCTCGCAGCGGCTGCGTCGTTGCTGGTCACGAGCAGACGGTAGCCGTGCCCGAGACGCACGCGGCATGACCCGTGGCTCGGTCGGTCTACAGCGGCGGGGTCGAGCGGGGCTTGCCGAACCGCGGGGCACCGCCGGTGACGTCCCGCCGTTGCCGTTCGGATCGCCATCCCCGTTTCCGCCGTTGCCGTTGGCGGCGTCGGTGGTGCGGGGACGGCGGGCGGCGACCTTGTCCGGCTCGGGGGTCATCAGGTCGTTGGGCGTGCACTCGAGCACGGCGCACAGCACGTCGAGCTCTTCGAGCCGCATCGTCGGCGGGGTCCCTGCCCACCACGACGACATCTTCCCGGCGCTGATCTCGAGTCCGGCGTCGGCCAGCATCCGGCGCAACTGCGCCGACTTCCAGATCCCTCGTCGGCGGCCCGAAGCCGCAGGTTCCACTGCATCTGGATCCTCTCCTTCGGTTCGTCGATCAGGTCAGTCGGTTCGGATAGCCCAGGCGGGCTTCGACACGGTCGTTCGCGCTGTTCCACGCCTGCTCGATGTGCTCGCTGCGCACGTGGATATAGCCCGAGGTGGTCGACAGCCACTGGTGCCCGAGCAGCTCTTGGAGCGCCTTGATGTCCATGCCGGCCGCGTAGAGCGACGAGGCGCAGTAGTGCCGCAGGACGTGCGGCGTCATCCGGCCCGACCAGGCCGGCAGCCACTGGTCGACGTGGATAGCCAGGGCGCGCCGCAACGCGTTCGCGCCCACGCGGCCGCAGCGGTCCAGGTCACGGTCGAACCGCTCGGAGGGAAGCAGCGGCGCGTCCGGGTCGGCCCAGTCCTCGCCGTACTGGGGGCGGACCTCGGCCAGCCACCAGTCGATCAACTGGTCGGCGCCGTTGATCGCCGGGCACCAGCCGCGGCTTGGGCCGCGGCCGCCGGTGCCCTTGCCGGAGCGGACGTGGAGCTTGCCGAACTCGCCCAGATCGGGACGCCAGTCGCGGATGTCGAGCATCACGGTCTCGTTGATCCGCAGCCCGAGCCGGCGCCACAGCGAGGCCGCGAAGTAGTCCCGGGCCGCGGGCAGGTACTTGCGGGCCTGCGGGACCGACCCGCGCCACGCGGTGAACAGCGAGTCGATCTCCTCATCCGACGGCGGCACCCGGACCTTGCCCAGCGAGCCCCGGACTGGCGGTTGAACTCATCGATCGGCTGCTCGACCAAGACCCCGGTCGCGCGGCGGATCGGCCCTCGTAGCGGGCGATCACGAAGTCGTAGAAACCCGACAAGCGCGCCGGCCTTGCCTGCCCGGGTCGACACGCTGTGCCCCAGCCGGCGCTGCTCGGCCAAAGAACGCGTCCGCGTCCGCACAGGTCGCCTCCCACAGCGGCGTCGTCAGCGACCGAGCGAACTCGATCACGATCGCCCGGGTCCCGCCGATGTGGCCGTCACGTCAGGCCGGCCGCCGACATCGCCAGCGCGTACTGGTCGACGATCTCCTGCTCGAAGTCCTGGGCCGCCTGCGCACCATCAATACCAGATCAGCAGCGCCGCCACCCGGCAGCGCCACCAGACCCATCAGTCACCGACTTCAAGGAGGCGACCATGCGTCGATGCTACAGCAAAACCGTCAGTCACAGTGAAGGTTCGTCACTTCAGACCCGCCCAGGGGATGAACTGACGTCACCTGCACAAACGCGATTCGGGATCGCAAATGCCGCGGATCGAACCTGAGCGCCTAGAGGCATCGTCCTCGATGATCAGGATGCGGGCCATCTGTCCTCCCCTGCTTCGAGCCGATGCGTGTTGCCCTCGGCAGCGTGATGACGAACCGCGACCCGCGAGGCATGGCGTCCTCGACGTGAACGGACCCGCCGTGCGCCTCGGCGATCGCCCGGACGATCGACAACCCGAGCCCGAACCCCTCGTCGCCGGCCGGGACACGACTGCGGCCGAATCGCTCGAAGATCACCTCGCGGTCCACAGCAGGCACCCCTTCGCCGGAGTCACGCACCCACAGGCGCACCGCGTCATCGTCGTACGACGAGCCAATCGCCACCACGTCGCCGTCCCGGGTGTGCTTACGGCGTTGTCGGCGAGCGCAAGCAGGGCCTGGGTGAGACGCTGCTCGTCGACGAAGACCGCGCCGCCCCCGTCCCGTCCGATTCCCACTGACGCTGACCGAGTCCTCTCGCTTTGGCCAGCACCGTTTCCGTGAGCCGCTCGAGCCGTGGCTGCCCGGGCGAGGAAATCGGGGCGATTGCTCTTGGCCAGCAGGATCAGGTCGTTGACCAGGCGCGCCATCCGGTCGACCTCGTCGAGGAGCAGCACCCGAGTCTCCTCGACGTCTTCCGGGCTGCCCTCATCGAGGAGCTCAAGGTGACCGCGCAGCACCGTGATCGGGGTCTTGAGCTCGTGACCGGCGTCGTCGAGGAACTCCCGCTGTGTCGTGAACGAGGCCTCGAGCCGGTCGAGCATGTCGTTGAACGTCACCGACAGCGCGGTCAGGTCGTCGTTCCCGGTGACGGGGATGCGTTGGGACAGATCGGTGGCCTTGATCTCGTTCGTGGTGTCGCGCAGCGTCCGTAGCGGCGCGAGGAGCCGGCCGGACTGCCAGAAGGCCAGGGCCGCGATCAGGCCGAGGGACAGCGCAGCGACGATCGTGTAGGTGCGCATCGTGGTGTTCAGCTCCTGGTGCACCTCGTCCAGGTTGATCGAGACGACGAGTGCGCCGCTGGTCTGTCTGTTCCGGACGGGCAGCACGGTGAACAGGTGCTCCTGACCGTCCGAGGTGATCGCGCTCGGTGCCGCCGGTGTCCAGCAGCCGGCGTACGGCGGCGAGGAAGGCAGGCGACCTGGCCAGTTCGTCGTCACTCGAGACGAGACGGTGGCCGTTGTCGAGCCAGCCCACGAGGAGCTCCTCGTCGCTCGGCACGTTGCGGGACAGGTAGAGACGCAACAGCGCCTCGACATTCGTGAACGGCTCGTTGGTCGCCGGGTCCTTGCCGTCCCGGAGCTTCTCGAACTCGGCGATCTCCTGCTCGACCTGCCTGGAGACGGCCTCGTCGATCCGGGCTCGCTCGATCACGTAGACGATCAGTCCAGCTGCGGTGAGCGCCACCAGGGCCAGCGCGGCGAGGGCGGCGGTGATGCGGGCACGCACGCTGACGCCCGGCCGCCGAGGCCGGGCGCTGCGCGGGGAAGCAGGGGAGTCAGTCGTCATCGCCACCAGAGTCGGTGTCACCGTCGGTGCGGTCGTCGGGAGCCGAGTCGTCGGTGCCGTCGCCGCCACCACCGGCTCGTCCGCGTCGTCGTCGTCGACATCGTCGGGCTCGGGGCGCACCACCTCGATGTCGTCGTCCCCATCGCCGTCCTGCGTCTCACCGTCATTCCTGCTGTCGGGGTCGGCCGGAGTCGTGGGGCCGCCGGGCTGGCTGCGAGGGATCCGGCAGTGGAGTCGTGCGCGCATCGCGGATCACGATCGGGTCGTGCGGCGCGGGCCCGTCGGCCGTGGCCCCGGCCAGGTTGCCGGCGACGTAGGCACCCACGGGCAGGGTGACCATCAGGCCGATCATGATCTTCCAGAACGTGCTCATGACTCGGATCCTCCGCATGCGGCGTGGGACCAAGGTGAGGCCCACATGAGAACATTCTCATGATTGTGCCGTGGGCCGCCCGTCGTACCGCTCACGGCTGGCAGGTCCCGGCCCGCGCTCGTCGCTAAGGTGGCAACAACCGCCATCGCGAGGGGGTCCCATGTTCGTGCCGTTCAGCGTTTCCGACTTCATCGACCGCGCCGCCCAGGTGTACGGCGACCGGGTGGGCGTGGTCGACGAACCCGACCAGCCCGCCACGTCACTCGGCGAGGTGACCTACGCCGAGATGAGGACGCTGGCCGCCCGCCAGGCGGCGAAGCTCGACGAGCTCGGGCATCGGCGTCGGCGACCGGGTGGCCGTCGTCTCGCACAACTCGGCGCGTCTGCTCACGTCCTTCTTCGGGGTGTCGGGCTACGGCCGGGTGCTGGTGCCGGTCAACTTCCGGCTCCGGCCCGACGAGGTCCAGTACATCGTCGAGCACTCCGGTGCGCGAGTCCTGCTCATCGACCCGGAGCTCGAGAAGGCGCTGGCCGGCGTGACTGCCGAGCACCGGTTCCTGATCGGCGACGACGACGAACCTGTATGCCGCCGAGGGCGCCGAACCGAACCCCTGGACTCCCGACGAGAACGCGACCGCGTGCATCAACTACACGTCCGGGACGACGGCACGGCCGAAGGGCGTCCAGATCACCCACCGCAACATCTGGACCAACGCCGTGACGTTCGGACTGCATGCCGGCGTCTCCGACCGCGACGTCTACCTGCACACCCTGCCGATGTTCCACGCCAACGGCTGGGGGATGCCGTTCACCACCGCCGGCCTCGGCGTCACCCAGATCGCGCTCCGCAAGATCGACGGCGCCGAGATCTTGCGTCGGGTCGACAAGCACGGCGTGACGTTCATGTGCGCGGCCCCCGCAGTCGTGGCCGCCGTGCTCGACGCCGCCGCGACCTGGGAGGGCGAGATCCCCGGGCGCGACCGGGTCCGGATCATCGTGGCCGGTGCGCCGCCGCCCACGAAGACGGTCGCCCGGGTCGAGGAGGAGCTCGGCTGGGAGTTCATCCAGATCTACGGCCTGACCGAGACCTCGCCGCTGCTGACCATCAACCGCACCCGCGCCGAGTGGGACGAGCTGTCGGTGGAGGAGCGAGCGCACAACCTGGTTCGCGCCGGTGCGCCCGCCATCGGGGTGAGCCTCAAGACCGGCCGGGACGGAGAGGTGCTGGCCCGGTCCAACGTGGTGCTCGAGGGCTACTGGGAACAGCCCGAGGAGACCGCGCGGGCGCTGGCCGACGACTGGTTCCACACCGGCGACGGTGGCGTGATCGGCGACGACGGCTACCTCACGATCAGGGACCGCAAGAAGGACGTGATCATCACCGGAGGCGAGAACGTCTCCTCGATCGAGGTCGAGGACGTGCTGTTCTCACACCCGGCGGTGTCGGAGGTCGCGGTGATCGGCGTGCCGGACGAGAAGTGGGGCGAGACCATCAAGGCGCTCGTCGTACTCGCGCCGGACACGGAGGCCACCGAGGCCGAGCTGATCGCCTGGTGCAAGGAGAAGGCGGCCGGCTTCAAGGCACCCACCTCGATCGAGTTCCGCGACGAGCTGGCCCGCACGGCCACCGGCAAGCTGCAGAAGTTCAAGCTGCGGGCGCAGTACTGGGAAGGCAGGGAGCGCCAGGTCAACTGACCGTCAATCGCTGGTTGCGTGGCTGATGCCGTTGCACGCGCCTAGGCCGCGCGCGACAATCCGGTGATGGGCGGGGACCCGGTTCCGACGTTCTGCCCGTTGTGCGTGTCGCGCTGCGGGGCGCGCGCCACGGTCACGGACGGGACGTTCGTCGCGCTGCTCCCGGATCCGTCGCACCCGACCGGCAAGGCAATCTGCGTGAAGGGCAAGGCTGCGCCGGAGATCGTCTACCACGACGTCGCGGCTCCTCCACCCGCTGAGGCGGACCAAACCCAAGGATTCCGCGGACCCGGGGTGGGAGCGGATCACCTGGGACGAGGCGCTGGACACCGTTGCCGAGCGGATGACGACGGCTCGCCGCCTCGGACGGGCCCGAGTCGGTGGCGTTCAGCTCGAGCTCGCCGTCCACGTCGGCGATCAGCGACGCCATCGACTGGGTCCAGCGGCTGATCCGCGCCTTCGGCAGCCCGAACTTCTGCACCTACATGGAGCTGTGCGGGTGGGGCCGGTACCTCGCACCGCTCTACACGTTCGGCGCCTCCGTGCCCGGCTTCTATCTGCCGGATCTCGAGAACGCCGGCTGCATCCTGTTCTGGGGGTACAACCCGTCCGTCGCCCGCCTCGCCCACGCGACGAGCACCGCCGCCGCGGTCGCGCGCGGCGCGAAGCTGATCGTCGTCGACCCGCGCAAGGCGGGCCTCGCAGCCAAGGCCGACCACTGGCTGCGGGTCAGGCCCGGCACCGACGCGGCACTCGCTCTGTCCCTCACCCACGTGATGATCGAGAACGGCTGGTACGACGCCGACTTCGTCCGCGACTGGACCAACGCTGCCGACGAGGTCGACGGCCGAACGGTCTGGGATCTGCTCGCGTCGCGCTGTGCCGAGTTCCCGCCGGACGTGGCCGCGGAGATCACGGGGGTGCCGGCTGCGGACATCGTCGCCGCGGCGCGGACGCTCTGGGAGGCCCGGCCGGTCGCGTTCTACACGTGGAGCGGGCTGGAGCAGCACAGCGGCACGACGCAGACCATGCGCGCGATCAACGTCCTCTACGCCCTGACCGGCAGCCTGGACGTCCCGGGCGGGAACGTGCTGTTCGAAGCGGTGCCGTCGAACCGGATCGACGGGATGGAGTTCCTGTCCGGCGTCGCGCCCGCCCGCGGTAGGCGTCGACAAGCGGCCGCTCGGGCCGGCCCGGTTCGAGTTCGTCACCGGCGAGGACTTCTACAACGCGGCCCTCGACCGGCGGATCAAGGCGCTGGTCAGCTTCGGCGGCAACATGGTGATGGCCCACGGAGACAGCGCCCGCGGCCGCGATGCGCTGCGAAGCCTGGACTTCTTCGTCCACGCCGACCTGTTCATGACCCCGACTGCCGAACTCGCCGACATCGTGCTGCCCGTGACGACGCCGTTCGAGTCCGAGGCACTGAAGATCGGCTTCGAGTACAGCCAGGAGGCGCAGTCGCTCGTCCAGCTGCGACAGCCGCTCGTCCCGCCGCGCGGCGAGGCCCGCTCGGACCTGCAGATCGTGTTCGAGCTCGCGACGCGGCTGGGCCTCGGCGAGCACTTCTGGGACGGCGACATCGAGGCGGCGTTCCGCCATCAGCTTGCGCCGAGCGGGATCACCCTGGAGGAGCTGCGGGCTCACCCGGAAGGCGTCCGGGTGCCGTTGACCACGCGGTACCGCAAGTACGCCGACACCGGGTTCGCGACTCCGTCGCGCAAGGTGGAGCTGTACTCGGCCACGCTGGCCGCCCATGGCTACTCACCGCTGCCGACCTTCGAGGAGCCGCTCACCAGCCCTCGCTCCCGGCCGGACCTCGCCGACCGGTACCCGCTCGTGCTCAGCTGTGCGAAGTCGGTGTTCTTCTGCGAGACCCAGCACCGCCAGGTCGCCGCCCTGCGCAAGAGCGCGCCTGATCCTCAGGTCGAGATACACCCGTCCACGGCTGCGGCCCGCGGGATCTCCGCGGGGGACTGGGTCTCCCTGGAGACGCCGTACGGCAATGTCCGGGCGCGCGCGAAGTTCAACGCCAGCCTCGACCCGGACGTCGTGTTCGGCCAGCACGGCTGGTGGCAGGCGTGCGACGAGCTGGGACTGCCCGGCTACCCGCCGTACGGGCCGGACAGTGCGAATCTCAACCTGGTGCTGCGCCAGACGCCGAGCGACCCGATCAGCGGCAGCTCACCCCTGCGCGCGTCCGTCTGCAACGTCGCCCCACTCAGCGCGGCTGTCTCGGTAGACGCGTGACGTCACCGAGGACGGGGACCGGCCCGCGCTGCTGCTCATCTTCTTGGACTTTGGTCCGGTTTTACCCAAAGGGGGTTTTGGCCGAATTCGAGGTCTGACACATTTCCTGTGTCGCCGATTCGTCGATCCGACCGCGTGGAGCGGCGACAAGACCCGGCTCGGGAGAGGAAGCATGTCATCAGCATTGAGAGCAGCGGTGAAGTAGAACCATGCAAGTGGTGCAGAGCTCCCGTGCGACTTGAGCCCAAGGACTCGAAGCGGAGATTCAAGACGAATGCCCGACCGGCCAAGATCCGGGTCTGCACGAACGCCCGATGTGACACCAATCTGTCCCGAACGCCCCAGCGATACCCCTGACGACGGCGGCAGGCGCCCGCCTCAACCTCCGCTGTCGTAGACGAGGTGGAGCAGCGCGGCCACCTGGCGGTACGGGTCGCGGCGGCCTGCCTCCTCCTCGGCGTCGAGCAGATCGGCCAGGCCATCCTCGGGAGGCGGCGTCTCGCCATGGTGGTCGGTGAACACGCGGACGCCGTACCACTGGCGGCGGCGCCAACCCAGCGGCGCGGTGAGCGCGTCGATCTGCTCCGGAGTGTGCGCGTGCGCGGGTACGCCGAGCCGGTTGACGTAGTCGAGCGAGTCGAACGCCGCAAGCGCCTCCGACCACCGTCCTCGCAGCCCGTCGCGCATCGCCGGGGCAAGGCCGTTGCGGACCAGCAGCGAGAGCCGACCGCCTTTCGTGGCCAGCCGGTCGAGCATCGCCAGCGCGGCGGCCACGTCGTCGAAGTACATCAGCACGCCGTGGCAGAGCACCAGGTCGAAGGACCCGGCCACGGCGTCGGGTGCGTCCTCGAGCGATGCCTGCACGAGGGTGACCCGCCCTGCCACCTCGGCCGGCTCGAGAGCCACGGCATCCCGGAACGTGGCCAGCAGGTCCTCCGACGGGTCCAGCCCGGTCACGTCGTGGCCGGCACGGGCCAGGTGCAGGGCCTGCGTGCCTTGCCCGCACCCGACGTCCAGCACCCGCGAGGCCGGCTTGACGATCTCGGCGACCTGCCGGCGGACGACTTCCTGACGGACGACGTCGCGGATCCCACCGAGCCCCGCCAGCCAAGCTCCCACCGCTCCCTGGAAGGCCGTGTTCGGCTCAATCGACACGACAGCACCCTAGCCACGGCTAGCCTCAAGGCTGTGAACAAACGGCTGGCGGCGTACCTCGAACGGCAGGCCGCCGCCTTGCGCGATGGCGAAAGCTGGATTGCGCTCGGGCGACGCGGCCAGCACGCACGCGACGAGGGTCGCGATCCGGCGCTACCGCAGCGTCCTGCACACCTTCCCCGACAGCTTCGCGCACGGTCAGGCGCGACGGCTCGACCATGGTCTGCGTTGGTACGCCGGGGTGCTGGGCGAGGTGCGCGACCGCCAGGTGCTCCGGGCGTTCTTCTCCGACGTGCTCGACGAGTGGCCGGACCCGGCCGCGACCCTTCGACTGCGGCCGGTGCTGATCGGCCGACTCGACGAGGAGGTCGCCGAACACTGGGCGGTCCTGCGACGACAGCTCGACCGGAAGCGGTACCGATCGCTGGTCTCCGACGTGACGGGCGTCCGGGTGGCGCCGGTGACCGACGACCAGATCGCCGTTGCGGTGGACCGCGCAGCGAAGGACTTCGCCCGGCGCTTCGCGGAAGCGGAGTCGGATGACGCCGACGAACTGATGCACCGAGCGCGCAAGGCGGCCAAGCGGGCGCGGTACGTCGCAGGCGTCGTCGACACGCGACCGGCCCGCGAGCTCGCCACCCGGTTCGCACGAATGCAGGAGGTGCTGGGCGACTACCAGGACCAGGTCGTGGCGAGCGGTTTCGTGGCGCGGGTGGCCCGGGACGGCGCCGCGGCCGCCGACCTCGACGCGCTGCGTCGGCACTTCGCCCCGACCGCCCACGCCCTGAGGCGACAGGCGATCGCCGAGGCGCACGACCTCGGGTTGGTCGCAGGACCGGCGATAGCCTCTCGTCCATGACTCCGACGCTGGGTGCTGTTGTCGACCAAATGGACGGGTGGTACCCGCCGGCGACGGCCGACTCCTGGGATGCCGTCGGTCTCGTGTACGGCGACCCGGCCGCCCCGGTCAGCAGGGTGATGTTCGCCGTCGACCCGACGATCGACGTCGCCCGGGAGGCAGTCGAATGGGGCGCCGACCTGCTCGTCGTACACCATCCGCTGTTCCTGAAGGCCGTGCACGGCTTCGCGGCCACCACCCCCAAGGGCCGGACCCTGGCCGACCCTCGCCACAGGCGGCTGCGCCCTGCTGACGGCCCACACGAACGCCGACCAGGCCGAGGGCGGGGTATCGGAGGCGCTGGCGCAGGCGCTCGGCCTGACCGACCTCACGCCGATCCGATCCGCGATGGCGGCACCGCTGGACAAGATCGTGGTCCACGTCCCGCACGAGCAGGCTCCCGCGGTGCGCGCCGCGCTCGCCCAGGCGGGTGCCGGCGCGATCGGCGACTACGACAGCTGCAGCTACACGACCTCCGGCGAAGGCCGGTTCCGGCCGCTGCCCGGCGCCAACCCGACCATCGGCGCGGTCGGCGACGCCGAGGTCGTGGACGAGGCGCGGATCGAGACGATCCTGCCGCGCTCTCAGCGGGCCGCGGTCGTGGCGGCGATGCTGGCGGTGCATCCCTACGAGGAGCCGGCGTACGACATCGTCGAGCTCGCCGACGCCCGCCGCGAGCCCAACGGGACCGGGCGGATCGGCACCGTGGCCGACACCACCGCTGGCTGACTTCGCCGCTCAGGTCTCCGGAGTGCTGCCGGCGACCGCCCACGGGGTACGGGTCGGCGGCGACCCGGACCGCGTCGTACGACGGGTGGCGGTGTGTGGTGGTGCGGGCGACTTCCTGCTCGACGAGCTCGCCGGATCCGAGGTCGACGTCTACGTCACCTCCGACCTGCGCCACCATCCCGCGGCCGAGTTCCTGGAGAAGCACGGTCCCGCGTTGGTCGACATCTCGCACTGGGCGGGGGAGTGGATGTGGCTGCCCGTGGTGCAGGCGCGGCTGGCCCACGCACTGGGGGATACGGTGGAAACCCGCGTGAGCACGCTGCCCACGGACCCGTGGACAATTCGTATCTGACCGGCCGCATCTGAAGGAGCCCACGCTGAAAGCCGACCCGTTCGCCCAACTGAAGCTTCTCGACGTACAGGAGCTCGACTCCCGCATCGGCCAGCTGCGCCACCAGCTCGACTCACTGCCCGAGGTCGTGGAGATCGCCGGCCTCACCTCCAACCGGACCGAGCTCGACAACCAGGCCCGAGACGCGCAGATCCTCGTCGACGACCTGACGGCGGAGCAGAACAAGGCCGACGCCGACGTGGAGCAGGTCAAGACCCGTCGCGAACGAGACCGCTCGCGCATCGACGCCGGGTTGATCACCAACCCCAAGGACCTCGAGCGGATGCAGCACGAGCTGGTGTCCCTCGAGCGCCGGATCACGAGCCTGGAGGACACCGAGCTCGAGGTGATGGAGCGGCTCGAGGAAGCCCAGAACACTCTCGACTCGGTGACTGCGCTGCTGGCGACCACGGACGAGCGGCTGACGGCGCTGGCCAAGATCCGCGACGAGAAGGCGGCCGACCTCGAGGTGTCACTGAGCGCGCTGGTGGCCGAGCGTTCCCAGGCCGTGTCCGGGATGCCCGAGGACCTGATGAAGCTCTACGAGCACCTGCGGGTGCAGCGCGGCGTCGGCGCGGCTCCACTGCAAGCCCGACAGTGCGGCGGCTGCCAGCTCACCCTCAACTCGATGGACCTCGCTGCGATCGCGAAGGCACCCTCCGACGAAGTGCTGCGATGCGAGGAGTGCTCGAGAATCCTCGTGCGCACCTCAGAGTCCGGGTTGTGACGTCGGCGATCGGTCCTGATCGAGGCCGACGGTGGATCGAGGGGCAACCCCGGCCCCGCCGGCTACGGCGCGGTGCTCAAGGACGCCGAGACGGGTGAGGTGATCGCGGAGGACGCGACGACGATCGGCGTGGCCAGCAACAACGTTGCCGAGTACTCCGGACTGATTGCCGGGCTTCGACTCGCCGAGGAGTTCGCCCCCGAGGCCGACATCGAGGTCCGGATGGACTCCAAGCTCGTCGTCGAGCAGATGTCCGGACGCTGGAAGATCAAGCACGCCGACATGAAACCGCTCGCGATGGAGGCGAACCGGCTCGCGCCGTTCGGTACGACGTACACCTGGGTGCCACGGGAGCAGAACAAGCACGCCGACCGACTCGCCAACGAGGCCCTCGACGGCATTCGCTCCGGAGTCACCGCGTACGCCGACACGCCTCGAGGAGCCGACCCGACGGTCTGACACGACAAGCTCCAGCGACGAGCCGTCAACAAGAAGCCGGGTCGGCGACCCAGCCACCCCGCGATTGGACGCCTCCCGGTGGTCCGCCGACCACGCTGATCCTGGTCCGCCACGGGGTCACCCTGCACACGGTCGAGAAACGCTTCTCCGGCGGTCTGGCCAGCGCCAACCCGGGGCTGAGCGACGAGGGCCGGGACCAGGTCCGGGCCACGGCGCAGTGGCTGGCGCAGATAGCCGACGATGTCGACGCCGTGATTGCCTCGCCCGTACGCCGGACCCTGGAGTCCGCCGAGATCGTGGCCGAGACCCTCGGGCTCAAGGTCGAGATCGAGCCCGGCTTCGCGGAGATGGAGTTCGGCGCCTGGGACGGCATGACGTTCGCCGAGGTGGCCGAGAAGCACAAGGCGGACCTCGACTCGTGGATGGGCAACATGGACGTGGCCCCCGGCGGCGGTGAGTCCTTCCGCGACGTCGAAACGCGGGTGCTTGCGGGTCTTGACCGGGTGCTGGCGGCGCATGCGGGCAAGACGGTCGTCGTGGTCAGCCATGTGACACCGATCAAGACCCTGGTCACCCATGTCCTGCAGGCACCACTGCTGTCGGTCTACCGGATGGAGCTGGCGCCGGCCTCGGTCACCGTCCTGTCGTTCTTCGACGTCGGCGAGAAGGGCGACAAGCCGATGGCCTCGATGCGGTTGTTCAACGCCCGACCCGTCGATGATCCCTTCCTCGGTCCGTCCCCGCGCTGAGCCGGGACCGGGCTCCGAACAAACCGTCGGCGACTCGTGCCCGTGCGCGCACCGGGCAGTCTTTGCGATGCTGAGGAGATCACTCTCGGATCTGGAGGCATGGACATGCATCGCCGTCGTCCCCTGAGCAGGGTTGTACAGCGCCGTCGCCGTACTTGGGATCACCGCACTCGTGCTGGGCACGCTCGGCGTCACGAGCCCCGGGACCGCGTCACCAGACAACGCGTCCGCACTCACCCGCAGCGCGCTCGCGCACAGTCCGGAGCTGTCGGAGACTCGACGCCTCGAGGACCGCCGCGCGCTGGTGATCGGCACCCGTCTCTACGCGACGTCGACGGAGGACGGCCTCTATCCCGCGATGGGCTTCCACACGCGAGGCGAGATGGGCGGGGTCTGGTCGCCGCCGGTGAAGCTGCTCGACGGCATGTGGTTCGGGATCGACGGAGCCTGGCTGGGTTCCGACGTGCCGGCCCAGCGTTTCGTCAGCGGGTGGGGATACCACCGCATCGAGTACGCCGCCACAGGTGGCCTCACCGTCGAGCGGACCGACGTGGTCCCCGACCGGATCCGCGCGGGGCTGGTGGGCCTGACCCTGCGCAGCAACGTCACCCGACGGGTCCCCCTGACCTTCGACGCGCACTCGGAGCTGATGTCGAGCTACCCCTGGGGCGAGACGGACCCGAGCCAGACCTCGGTCAACCGGCAGGACACCGGTCGGGTCTCCCGAGGCGCCCTGGTGTTCCGCGAGCAGGCCGGCGCCGGGCACCCGCTGGGAGCCCACGACTGGGCGGCCGTGGCCGGCAGCAGGCTGACGCCGACCGGCAGCGACCTCGGTCCTGACTTCCGCGGGCCGCAGGACCCGGCGGTGATCTGCCCGCCGTCCGGCACGCCCGAGGAGCAGCCGGAGCGCTGCGACGACACGGCGTACGGCAAGGGCACCGGGGGAGAGCTGACCTACGACGTCCGGGTGCCTGCGGGACGCGACGTCACGGTGTGGTTCGCGGTCGGTGGCTCCGATCACGGGCCGGCGGCGGCGCGGCGGGCGTTCGAGCGTGCGCTCGACCACCCGGCCAGGTTCCTCGGCCGCAAGATCGCCCAGCGGCGCGCAGTCGACGCCCGAACACATGTCTCGATCCCCGGCGACCGGTTGCTCGAGCGGTCCGTGCGCTGGAGCAAGCAGAACCTCGCCGACTCCGTGCAGACCGCCCGCGGACTGCGCCTGCGCCCGGTGAAGGCCGGGACCGAGTTCCCCGACCCCGTCGGCAGGCTGGCCGAGATCGACCTGGCTCGGCGCGGGCTGGCCGGACTATCCGTGGCTGTTCGGCACCGACGGTGAGTACACCGCCTTCGCCTCGGTCGCGATGGGCCAGTTCGGCCCGATCAAGGACCATCTGCGCGCCCTGCGCGACGTCAGCGAGATCGTGAACCGAAGGTCGGGCAAGGTCGTGCACGAGGTGACACCCGACGGTGCGGTGTACTTCGGCGCCAACGCGGACGACGGCAACACCGACGAGACCTCCAAGTTCCCGAGCGCGGTGGCGCTGATCTGGCGCTGGACCGGAAACGACCGGTTCCGCGACGAGATGTACGACTTCGCCGTGCGTGGGATGCGCCGCGTCGTCACGCGGCTCGACGCCGACCACGACGGCTGGCCCGAGGGCCTCGGGAACGTCGAGCGCCCCGGCATGGGCGAGGAGAAGCTCGACAACGCCGTGTACACGATCCGCGGACTCCGCGACCTCGCCGACCTGGCGGCCAGCAAGGGTGACCGCCGCACGCGCCGCTGGGCGGCGTCCCGGGCGGCCGCCATGGAGAGGATCTTCGAGGAGACCTGGTGGTACGGCGGCAACGCCCGAGCGTACGGCGACTCCCTCGAGGATCCCGCCAACGAACCCATCCTCCAACGGCACTGGATCGGCGTCACCCCCATGGACGCGATGCTGGTTCGCCCCTCCCGCACGACTCGTCCGCTGGCCTCCCAGCGCAACGGTGTGCGTGCCCTGATCCAGCGCGAGCGGCCTTGCTACACGGGCAGGTTCGGGCTCTACCACACCGGCACCGGACGGACGAGTGACCCGGCTGGCAACCCGGGGGCGACCTGTGACCCGGTCGTCTCCTCGGTGCCCAGCGAGCGCAGTGTCTTCTCGTTGAACACCGCGATCATGGCCGTCGCCGAAGGCAACTTCGGTCGGCTCGGGCCGCGGCAGCAGCAGTACTACACGACCGGCAACGCCCGGATCCAGCTTGGCCGAGCGGTGTGGGAGATGCCCGGCGCGATGCCGGAGATCGCCCCGGAGGGTGACTTCACGCCCAACATCGACCGCCTGTTCACGGAGCGCTCCATGGTGTTGCAGGCCTGGGGGGCCTACGGGAACCTGTGGCCAGTGGTCCACCAGCAGCTCGGGATCTCACCCGACCTGGGCAGGGACTTCGGTCCGGGTCGTCGCCCAGGTCCCGTCCGGGCAACGCAAGCTGTCGGGATCCAACATCCGGCTCGGGGGAGGGTCGATCGGAGTCCGGGCCTTCGCATCGTCGCGGCTGCTGATGACCCGGGTGAACCTGCACCGCGCGCGGACCGAGCTCACGATCGGCCACGTCCTGCCCCGGGGCGCCCGGGTGGACAAGGTCTGGCTGGACGGCCGGCGGGTCGTCTACGACGTGGTCCGCACGGCACGCGGGCGCGAACTGATTGTCGACAAGGCCGGTAACGGCGCGCACAGCCTGGCCATCCGTCTGCGCTGAGACCTGCCTAGATCGTCTCGACGACGACGTCGAGCTGGGTGCCGACGCGACCGGGAGAGCCGTCCTCGACCTTCCAGCCGAGGTCGCGCAGCAGGTCGGCCAGGGCGGCCGGCGTGCGGGGGTTGCCGCCCGTGCTCGAGCAGCGCCCTGACGATGCGCCCCTTGGTGGCCTTGTTGAAGTGACTGACGACCTTGCGTTGTCCGTCCACCTCATGCAGCACCCGAACGGTCGCGACCCGTCGCGTCAGGTCGGCAGTCGGCCGCCAGAAGGCGGCGTACATCGTCGACCGGAGGTCGACCAGCAGGCCGCCGCCCATGGCGTCAGCTGACGGCCCCGCCGAGGTGGGCGCGCCAGACTCCCGCGACGGATCCGAGGCCGGGCAGGCGGACGTCCCCGGACAGCCGGTACGCCGGGATCCGGTCGTCCGGTCTCACCAGACCGAAGAGCGAAGAGGTGATCGCGACCCGGCCGGTCGCCCGCCGCCTGGCGGCTGTCGAGAGACTGCCGAAGGACAGGGCGTCGTACAGGACCCCGCTGTAGACCCGGTCGGCCCGCATCGTCGGGCTCGAGCGCAAGGCTGCGTTGCGGCCGATCTCGTCGACCTGGCCGGGGCTGAGGCCGAGGACGGCGGCCGCGGCGGGCGACGTACTGACGTCGATCAGAGCGTCGAGGATGCGTTCCCGGGTTGGTGTCAGCGACGGCGACGACATCGTCGACAGGTCGACCCGCCTGCCCTCGTCTCGGGCTCGACTTGCCCTCCGAGGGCGGCAGCAGGATCAACACCTGCACAGACTAGGGAATGGCCGCGGAGCCGGTTGGCTAGTGTCCAATGCATGCCGCACAGAGTGCTGAGGGTCCGATCCGCCGACGACGGGGTCGCGGCCCAGAACCTGCGCGACGGGGTGGCGAAGATCCAGGCCGAGATGGAGGTCTCGCCCGGTTTTCCTGCCGACGTGGAGGCCGCCGCGCAGAAGGCGGCGGCCAGCCCCCGGCTGCCGAAGCTCGACCGGACCGACCTGCCGTTCGTGACGATCGACCCCGAGGGTTCCATGGACCTCGACCAGGCGCTGCACATCGAGAGAGACGGCGACGGCTACTCGGTCTACTACGCGATCGCCGACGTCGCCGCGTTCGTCACACCCGGCGACCCGATCGACCTGGAGGCGAACCGGCGCGGCGAGACGCTCTACGGCGCCGACTCCAAGGTTCCGCTGCACCCGAAGGTGATCTCCGAGGGCGCCGGGTCCCTGCTGCCCGACCAGGTCCGCCCGGCGTTGCTGTGGCAGGTCCAGGTCGACGCGACCGGCGAGGGCACCGACGTGAAGGTGGAGCGCGCACTGGTGAGGTCGCGCCAGAAGCTGTCGTACGCCGGCGCCCAGAAGCTCGATCGACGAGGACGAGGCGGACGAGCTGTTCACGCTGCTCGCAGGAGATCGGCGAGCTGCGACTGAGAAAGGAAGCCGAGCGCGGTGGTGTCTCGCTGCCACTCCCGGAACAGGAGATCGACATTCAGGGCGACCGGTGGCGGTTGGAGTTCCGCGCCCAGCATCCCGTCGAGCAGTGGAACGCCCAGATCTCGCTGCTGGTCGGGATGGGTGCAGCATCGCTGATGGTCTCCGCCGGGGTCGGGCTGCTGCGCACGCTTCCGCCGGCCGACCCGCGCGACGTACAACGCCTGCATCGCACTGCCCGAGCGCTGGGCATCGAGTGGCCCGCCGAGCTGCGCTACCCCGACTTCATCCGCTCGCTCGACCCGACCAAGCCCAACCATGCCGCGATGGTCGTGGCCTGCACGCGGCTGCTCCGCGGCTCCGGTTATGCCGGGTTCAACGGCGAGCTGCCGGCCCTGGTCGAACAGTCTGCGCTGGCCTCCGAGTACGCCCACGTGACCGCGCCGTTGCGGCGCCTCGGGGACCGGTACGCCGGCGAGATCTGCGTCGCCCTGTGTGCCGGCGAGGAGGTCCCTGGCTGGGTCCTCGACAAGCTGCCAGAGCTGCCCGACACGTTGCGGCAGTCGTCCCAGCGCGCCAATCACTACCAGAACGCGGTCCTCGACCTGGTCGAGGCGGCCGTCCTCGAGGACCGGGTCGGCGACACCTTCGACGGCGTCGTCGTCGAGGTCGACGGGAAGGACGGCACACAGGGGTGAGGTGTCGATCCAGGACCCCGCGGTCGAAGCCCCCGTCACCGGATCGTCCGAGCTGCCCCTGGGCACCGACGTACGGGTCAAGCTGGTCAAGGCCGACGTCGAGTCCCGGCAGGTGGCGTTTGCGCTCATTTGATCATTGTCGGATATCCGCGTCACGTTTGTCCGTTCCGTCCGTTCCTCTACCAGGAAGCTTCGCCGCTTTGGGGATCAGGTGGCGGGGCTTTCTTCCATTGAACGGCGCTCAGGGTCGCAGGTCCTCACTCCCCGGTGTAGACAGGTTAAAGAAGCGGGCGGAATCGGTTCCGGGCGACCCATCCAAGCGATGGTGTGGCAAACGGGGGAGTCTGTGGGGGCATCGGGTGGCTGCGCCTCGCGCGCCCAGGAGCCCACATGCACCGTCGCCCATCGAGCTGTCCCGCGACGCCTTGGCCGCCGCGTCATGGCTCGAAAGCTCACCCTGCAAAGTTGTGGTTGGCATGACCACCACGACCGGCCTACTGAAAGCCATCTCGCCGACCACGCTGTTCGCGGAGTACGCCGGGGGCGGCAGCATCGACGGCTACAACGACTTGGACGGTATCTGCAAGGTGCTCGGCGCCCGGCTGGATCCCGACTACCGAGTGACTCGCGGAGTCGTCACTCTGGCGCAGGACGGTGTGGGTCGGGCACCGATCGACACTGTGGCGTTTCACGACGACGACGACCAAGAGATTGCCCACATCGACCGGGTCATTTCCGGCACTTCAAGCGGCCAAAGCAGCCCTGGCAGCGGGACAGCGATGATCATCACGGAGGGAAGCCCACGCCGGGACAACTTTCCGCATCGTGCGCGAGGTCGTCGGCCTCACCATCGGACAGGTCGCGCAGCGCGCCGGATGCTCCGCTGGCCACCTGGGCCGTATCGAGCGCGGGGTACGTCAGCCATCCGAGGACTTGTCTTGGCCCCTAGTGAGGGTGCTCGCGGACGCGCTGGGCGAGGGAGCCCTGAACTGAACCCTCGACGTGACCCTCGGGGAGGTCGTCGGTCACTGTGACGCGCGGGGCACCAAGCCGTCCGACGTGATCGAGCGCGCTGAGAAAGCCCGATGACGACACCCGACGACACCATGACCGTCTGGGAGGCCGCCACAGCACTGGACATGTCCATGGGGCAGGTCTACGCGCTCTGCGAGGTCGGGACGCTGGCCTACGTGCGGCCCGGCAGGCAGATCCGCATTCTCAGAACTGCGGTGGAGCTGCTCAACGCGCCCTGACAGAAAACACAGACAGAACCGCCGGCGGACGTGAGACGCGGGCGGTTCTGTCCTTGCGATGAGGATCACTTGTGGGGATCCTCAGGTCGAAGCGTAAACATCCGGTGGCACCATCCCGCAGGGGTTTCCCGGTCATTCCCCTCAACTGGGTAGACGTGTCCGCACACGACGCAACAAAACCGCCCACGGCGCTGACACGGTGGGCGGTTTTGTGGCTTTGTCACCGATCCGTCGGCGTACCGTGCCGGGAGCCTCCCTCGCACTGACGAGACGCCTGGGTTGAGCGTCTATGACGCCACTAGCGTGCAGGTGGAAACCGCCCGCGGGACGGGGGAGGTCACCGCGGGCGGCCCTTCCTAGACGACTCGCGTTCATCGAGGGGGGTCACATCGATGAGACCAGCCGCCTGCCGCGAACGTATGCCCCCACTGGTCCCCCTCGGTATGGCACCTTGTGGGGCGGCGGGCCCCCATCCGGTACTGGGGTGGTGATTCCTCTCCTCGCCGCATACAGAACCGCCGACGGCTGGGGCCGTGGGCGGCTCTGTTGCCTGAGATGGGCCGCCCGCACAACCCCCGCACTCGGCAAGACACCGGAGGCGGGTTCCAACGCGAGGCCGCGCCGTTGATGCACGATTCGACCCCATCCGCTTAAACAAGGGAGTCCGCCTGTTGGTCCGCTTTTGGTATCGCCACTTTGGGTGAAATTTGCGTCGCCGGAACCAGCTCGGAGTCTGTCTGAGAAAGGATGAGTGCCGTGCTGACTTTGATGTTCACGCTCGCAATGGTCGCGCTGGTGCTCCTCGCCGCAGTCGTCGCCTACGTGGGTGGCCGGCGTCGCCGCGACCGCGCCTACCATGCTGACTGGTCGCTGTAGACGATCTCGCGGCTCCGGTCCCCTGGGAAGGTGTCGATGTAGTTTCGCCGGCGCTGCCTGCTTCCATATTGCCCGGTTCCGACCCAGATGCGGTCCCCGGCGTCGGGTCCACATGCGGAGGTCGGCTGGCGCGCTCGGCAGACAGAACCGTGCCACGATCTCGGGTCCGCGGGCCGTTCTATGTCCATTGCGGCAGGCCACTCAGCCCAACTGGTCCGGAGCTCGACGGGGCGGATGCTCTCAGACTACGGCTTCGTGCAAGACGCTTCCGAAGCACCTCCGGGAACCGTCAAGGACATGAAAAGCGCACTCGATCTTAGGCCGTCAAAGGCGGACAGGCGCGTGACATCCGCGGACAGCGCAATGTCAGTGACCGCCATCTCAAAGGCGCGCCTCGCCCCGTCCGGGATGAACCACATCTGCTCGGCGCGAGGTCGTCGTCGATCGAGCAGCTCTTGACGGTGATCGGCGCAAAGCCCCATCTGGGGCCGCCCAAGACGCGAGCGAGCGTTCGGACCATCCCGCTCCCGCAGGTCGTCGTGGACGTCTAGCGGTGCACTCGGCGGCCAATCCGGCCGGCCCCGAGGGATTCGTGTTCACGGTCAGCGGGCGAGCCGATCAGCAGACAGAAATTCGGGCACATGTGGCGGCCGATCATCGCGGCCACGGTTCACCAAGGGAACCGGCTTACATGCGCTGAGGCACTACTACGCCTCGCTGCTCATCCGCCACGGCGAGAGCGTCAAGACGGTGCAGGCTCGGCTCGGCCATGCCAGCGCTGCGGAGACGCTGGACACGTACTCGCACCTGTGGCCGGACTCGACGACCGGATCCGTGAGGCCATCGACTCCCTTCTCGGACGTCCTGCGGACTCCCTGCGGACTCCCTGCGGATGGAGGAAGCCCTGTGAGTGCAAACGAGCAGGTGGGACGGGGTGGTGCGGATGAGCTGGCTCATAGGCCGGGTTCTGTTCGCCACGTGGCCTCACGACCACGCGGTTGGCGACCATCCATCTGGGACGACCGTCACCGGCCGCCTCGTGCGATCTACCCGCACACTCGGGCGGGCCGCCCTCGAACGTGTACGCGGACTCCGGTCGAGACCGGCGTCCTTCTTGATCTTGCTCCAGGTGGGGTTTACCGAGCCGCACCGGTCACCCGGTGCGCTGGTGGTCTCTTACACCACCGTTTCACCCTTACCGATCCGGAGATCGGCGGTTTGTTTTCTGTGGCACTGTCCCGCGGGTTGCCCCGGGTGGGTGTTGCCCACCACCTTGCCCTGCGGAGCCCGGACCTTCCTCGGCTCCCCGAAGGTTGCCGCGGTCGCCCGGCCAGCTCATCCGCATCAGAAGCGTAGCGCGGCGCCGGCTCGGAGGTGTCCAGGGCGGCGCTGCCGACGGAGTCACGGGTTGGTGAGAACCTCGGCGCCGTCGGCAGTGACCAGGAGCGTGTGCTCGAACTGGGCACTGCGCCGCAGGTCCTTGGTGACGACGGTCCAGTCGTCGTCCCACATGGTCCACTCGTGGGTGCCGAGGTTGAGCATCGGCTCGATCGTGAAGGTCATGCCGACCTCGATCGGGTCGTCGTAGTAGGACTCGTCGTAGTGCGGCACGACCAGCCCGCTGTGGAAGGCGGTGCCGATCCCGTGCCCGGTGAAGTCGCGTACGACGCCGTAGCCGAACCGCTTCGCGTAGGACTCGATGACCCGGCCGATCACGTTGATCCGACGTCCCGGCTTGACCGCCTTGATGCCCCGGTCGAGGGCCTCGCGGGTGCGCTCGACCAGCAGGCGGGTCTCCTCGTCGACGTCGCCGGCGAGGAACGTGGCGTTGGTGTCGCCGTGGACGCCGTCGATGAACGCGGTGATGTCGATGTTGACGATGTCGCCGTCCTCGACCACGCGGCTGTCCGGGATGCCGTGGCACACGACCTCGTTGACACTCGAGCACAGCGACTTCGGGAAACCCTTGTAGCCCAGGGTGGACGGGTAGGCGTCGTGGTCGCAGAGGAACTCGTGACCGATCCGGTCGAGCTCGTCCGTCGTGACACCCGGCGCGACGTGGGAGCCCACCAGGTCGCGCGCCTGGGCAGCCAGCCGGCTGGCAACCCGGATCTTCTCGATCGTCTCGGCGTCCTTGACCTCGGAACCGGTGAACTTCTCCGGCCCCGGCTTGTCGACGTACTCGGGACGGGGAATGTGGCTGGGCACCGGGCGGCGCGGGGAGATCACGCCAGGGGCTACTGCGGACATGTGGGCGAGTGTAGTTTCAGGCGCATGAGCGAGAAGTACTGGTTCTGCCTCACGCATCACGCGGTCGAAGGGCCGGACGGCTGCAGCCCCAGCGATCGGCTCGGTCCCTATCCGAGCGAAGCCGAGGCCGCGCGCGCCCTGGAGAAGGTCAAGGAACGCAACGAGGAGTGGGACAAGGACCCCGCCTGGAACGACGACGTGCTCGAAGACTGATCGGCGGCGAGCTTGTCGAGCAGGTATCGGTGGTCGAGCTTGTCGAGACCCCGCCCGCGCCCGAGGAAGGCGTCGCCCTGGCCGTTCATCGGGATGGCCGGAATGGCCTGCGCGTTCTTTCTGTACGCCGCCTCGGGGCTGGTCGCCCCTTTCTGGGGCCTGGCCCTCCTGATGTTCATCTGGCTCGTGCTCTTCGTGCAAGGGTGCCGCTGGTGGTCCTCCCACCCCGCTCGGCTGCTGTTGCTGCCGCTCGTAGCGATCGTCGCCTGGTTCGGGATCCTCACCGCCGGCGGAGCCTGGCTCGGCTGGACAGCCTGACCCGACACCGCCGGCAGGGGGCCGGCAGAGGTCAGTGCCGGAAGTCGATCACCAGCCGCTGGGGGTTGTGCAGGAAGAAGATGCGGTAGTCGGCGCGGTGGTTCAGGGCGAAGCCGAAGCTGACATGGCCCTCGAAGTCGCCGGTGAAGGCGAGCGCCTTGAGGGTGTCGAAGTGCGGGCGGGCGATCTGTGGGCCGGTGTAGAGGTTGTCGCCGGAGAGACTGTGTGCTCGCGCCGGGGTCAGGTTGAGCCAGCAGTCCGGACGCACCACCGATCGGCACGGGTACCGGAGCCTCCTGGAAGAACCGCCTGGCGTAGTTAGTGCTCCCGGCTGGGATCGCGCCCCTGATGTCGATCACCACGCGGTCGAAGTTCGGGTGCGTGGCATAGCGCAGCCCGACGACGCGCGGTTCGAGCGCCCTCGGGTTGGTCCACGACGTGCGGTGTCCTGCCACGGGGGGAGTGCCGTGGCAGGTCCGGAGCTGAGGACCGTGACACTGAGGACGGTGAGTAGCGTGGCCACAAGGCCGGTGAGTCGCTTCATGTCGGACTCCTTTCGTTTGTTTGGTATGATGACGCGCCAGATGGGCCGTCCGGTTGCCTGAAAGGAGGCCGAACTTCCTTGCGGAGTACGTCAGGGCAGGGGATGGACTCGCAAAGACCGAGTCGTGTCAGCCGGTCACCCGGATGGTGGGTAGGGCTGACCGGCCGGTGGCTCGGCTGGACGCCTTGACCCAACGGCGATGACTCGGCAGGGGGTCAGTGCCTGAAGTCGATCACCAGCCGCTGGGGGTTGTGCAGGAAGAAGATGCGGTAGTCGGCGCGGTGGGTCAGGGCGAAACCGAAGCTGACCTGGCCCTCGAAGTCACCGGTGAAGGCGAGCGCCTTCAGGGTGTCGAAGTGCGGGCGGGCGATCTGCGGGCCGGTGTAGATGTTGTCGCCGGAGAGATTGTGTGCACGCGCCGGGCTCAGGGTGAGCCGCAGTCCGGACGCACCGCCGATCGGCACCCGCTCACCGGAGCCGTCGTAGAAGAATCGCTTGGCGTAGTGAGCGCTGCCGCCTGGGATGGCGCCCCTGATGTCGATCACCACGCGGTCGAAGTTCGGGTGCGTGGCATAGCGAAGCCCGACGACGCGCGGGTCGTGCGCCCTCGGGTTGGTCCACGACGTCGCGGTGTCCTGCCAAGGGGGGAGTGCCGTGGCGGGTCCGGAGCTGAGGACCATGACACTGAGGACGGTGAGCAGCGCGGCCACAAGGCCTGTGAGTCGCTTCATGTCGGACTCCTTTCGTTGTTGGTAGATGACGCGCCAGAAGGCCGTCGGGTTGTCCTGAAAGGAGGCCGAACTTCCGTGCGGAGTACGTCAGGGCAGAGGATGTACTCGCAAGACCGAGTCGCGGCTGCCGTTGCTGGTGGTCACCAACAGGTCGCCGTTGGGAGCCCTCGTCACCGACCTCAACCGACCGAAGTCGGGTGAGGGCGCGAGGTATGCGGACCGACACGAGTCGGCCGGTCGCGTCGAACCTCATGAAACGCATCTTGCTGTCCTTGAGCGCGGCGACGGCGAGGGTGCCGTTCAGCGCCCCCCACTGCGACCCCCGGACCCAGGTCGCACCCGAGGTCGCGAAGGTGGGGTCACCGGAGCGCCAGCGGGCGCCGAACTGCCTGCCGGGGAGCGAGAAGTCCGTCATCGGCACGGACTCGTTGTAGCCGGGCACCGGGTTGTAGCCGTAGTTGCCACCCTTGATCAGACGGTTGACCTCGTCGTCGCGGAAGGTGCCGTGCTCGACCGACCAGAGGCTGCCGTCGGCTCGCTGCGCCAGGCCCTGCACGTTGCGGTGGCCGTAGGTGTAGACGTAGCGGCGGTTGAGGTTGTCCGCGTTCGGCCATGGGTTGAGCGGCGAAGGTGCGCCGGTCATCCGGTCGAGCCGCAGCGTCTTGCCCCCGAGCGAGCGCTGGTTCTGCGGGTTGGTGCCCTGGGCCGCGTCGCCCGTGCCGACCAGGAGGGCACCACCGCGCAGGATCAGCAACCGGCAGCCGCCATGTCGGCCAGTGGTCGTTGGGAAGCCACCCACGAGCTCCTTCTGGAACGTCGCCTTGGTGGCTGCCGCGTTGAGCCGCCAGGCGATCACGTGGACCTCGTGCCTGCCGCCACCGGTGAAACCGCCCTGACAGGTGTAGAAGCGGCCGTTGGTCGCGAAGTCGGGGTCGATTTCCAGCCCCATCAACCCGGTCTCACCCGAGGACCACACCGACCTGCTCGGGAAGGCGACCAGGCGCTTCTGGCCGTTCTGCCACAGGATCAGATGCCCGCTGTCGCGCTCGGTGATCAGCAACCGCCCGCCACCGATGGGTTTCACGTCCCACGGGATCTTCATCCGCGACACCTGACGGGTCACCCGGAGGGCGGGCACCGCTGACTGGCCGGTGGGCTCGGGTCGGCGGTCGATCCGGTTGGTCGGCGCCACCGGTTCCGACGTGGCCGGGACCGCGCCTCCCAGACCTGCGACGACAACGACAAGGACGGCAGCGATCGTGATCCGCATGCGTGACACGCTACGCGGAGAACGGACAAAACGGCCACCGTCCACGGGCTTTCGAACGTCAGAAGGTGTGCCCGGATCCTGGGAACGTGCCGCCCTTGACGTCGGCGGAATAGGCCTTCGCGGCGTCGAGCAGTACGCCGTGCAGGTCGGCGTACTGCTTGACGAACTTCGCCATCCGGCCGGTGCGCAGTCCGAACGCGTCCTGCCAGACCAGGACCTGGCCATCGCAGTCGGCGCCCGCTCCGATGCCGATCGTCGGGATCGACACGGCCTTGGTGACCTGGCCCGCGACGTCGCCGGGGACCATCTCCATCACCACGGCGAAGGCACCGGCCTCCTCGAGCGCCACCGCCTCGTCGACGACCTGTTGGCCGGAATCGCCACGCCCTTGTACGCGGTAGCCACCCAGGTTGTGCTCGGACTGCGGAGTGAAACCAATGTGGGCCATGACCGGGATGCCCCCCTCCGTCAGCTTGCGGACCTGGGGCACCATCGGCATCCCGCCCTCGAGCTTGACGCAGTGCGCGTTGGCCTCCTTCATGAAGCGGACAGCCGTCAGGTACGCCTGTTCCGGAGAGGCCTGGTAGGAACCGAACGGCAGGTCGGCCACCACCAGCGCGCGCTGGACCGAGCGGGTCACGGCTCGCACGAGCGGGATCAGCTCGTCGACGGTCACCGGCAGCGAGGTCTCGTTGCCATAGACGTTGTTGGATGCGCTGTCTCCGACGAGGAGCACCTCGATGCCGGCCTCGTCGAACGTCTGGGCGGCGTACTGCTCGTAGGCCGTCAGCATCGCGAACCTCTCGCCACGCTGCTTCATCTCACGTAGGTGGTGGGTCCGGATGCGCTTGACCGGCACGGGGTTGGCGGTGTCCTTGGCGGGTGTTCTTGGCGGGGCCGCTGCCGTACGGCGCGGTCTCCTGCGAGGGGTCCTGGATGCTCATCGTCGAGCTCCTTCGGCGGTGTTCTCGAGGCTCCCGGATGGAGTCCCCTGAATCATTAACAGGCTAGTGCGGGACCGCGGCCACCGCGCTGTGGCGCTGGTCACGCGGACACGCGGAAGGTCCGCCCGGCAGGCCGGGCGGACCTTCTCGCGACTACCTCCTGTGCGCTGTCAGCAACCGTTCTTCTTCAGGGTGAAGTTGGCCCTCAGCGTCTTGCCCTTGATCAGTCTGACCTTCTTGACCTGCGGTTTGTACCCGTCCTTCGCAGCGATCAGCTGCAACGGGTTGGCCTTGGCGTTGAACCAGTAGGCGTAGCTGCCGTCGGACGCGGTGATGAACGTCCACGACCCGGCCCACGAGTCCACCTGCAGCGTCGCTCCAGCGAGCGGAGCCGTTGCGCCGGTGCACGAGGCTCCGGACACCGTGCCGGCCAGCTTGCCCCAGGAGGCGGGCGGGGTGACGGTCATCGAGACGGACACCGGCCCGAACGAGCCGGGAGCGTCGTCGGAGATGGTGACACCCGCGGAGTAGACGCCGGGCTGCGCGACGTTCGGGTCCATCGTGACGGTGACCTCGACCGATTCGCCCGGTGCCAACGCCGCCGACGTGGTGTCGATTTCCAGCCACTCCACATCCGCCCCTGCCTCGCCGCAGTCGTCCATGCCGGGCAGCACCTCGACATCGGGGACCGGGTTGAAGCCGCCTGGGGTGAACCGCCGATCTTGTAGAAACCGCACGCACTCCCGCTCCGGAAGAGGCTGTTGTTCGAGTTCGGCAGCGCGGTCCACGAGTCCGAACCCGGGTCGTAGGCGAAGCCCTGGTTGGTGATCGTGTTGAACCCGTCCGTCACCCCACCAGACACCAGGAGCGTCCCGTTCGCTGCGGTGTAGCCCATGCCCCACAGGTCGATCGGCAGGTCGGCCACGGGCGACCAGCTGTCGGCCCCCGGGTCGTAGACGAACGCGTGGGCCGAGGTCGACTCCGCCGCCGTACCGCCAGCGCAGTAGATCTGCCCGTCGATCGCCCCGCAAGCAACGTGCGAGGTGTCCTCCGGGTAGTCCGCAACCTGCGACCAGCTGTCGGCCGGCTGGGTCGTAGACCTGGACGTCGCTGAGACCGCATGCGTCTTGGCATCCGCCGACGAGGTACAGCTTGCCGTCGAGCACCACTCGCCCTGAAGCAGCGGCGCCGACGGGCTGGTCGGCCGCCTCGGTGTAGCTGTCGCTGGACGGGTCGTACACGAGCGTGGACGTGGCCGGCGTGCCGTCCGGCAGCCACCCACCGCTGATGTAGATCAGGCCGTCGACGGCTGCGACCGCCGGGTTCTCCCGACCGTCCGGCATGTCCGCGATGGCAGTCCATGCCGTGGCCGCCGGGTCATAGACGTACGCCGAGGCGACGATGTCGCCGGCATCGGCCCCGCCGAAGGAGTAGAGCAGCCCGTCGACGACCGCGGCCCCGGCGTCCATGGTGTTTTCCGGGTAGTCCGCGACCGGTCGTCCACGGGTCCTCGTGCGGGGCGGCCGCGGCCGGCGCCTTCTCCTGTCCGTGACCGCTGGCTGCGGCCTGGGACAGCGGCGAGAACGTGCCGCGCACGAGCTTGAGCGGAGCACCCTTGTCGGCCAGCATCGCCTTCCGGCTCATGGTGGAGCCGTCCGCCTGCTGCATCACGAAGCCGCCGCGCTTCTCGCCGAACTCCACGTTGACCGGCGCCTCGCCGTCGTTGGTGACGACGAACGACTTCGACTTCGGGATGCCGCCGAGCCTGGCCGTCGCGGCCAGGCTGGTCGGCGTCACCGTCAGGTGCCCCGAAGCCAGGTGGAAGTTCGCCCGCGTGGCGTCGTCACGATCGACGTCGACCTGAGTGGTCGCCGCGGTGTACTGGCTGGCCTCCGCCTTGAATGCGTGGCTCCCGGTCAGGCTGGAGAAGAGCCAGTAGAAGCCATCGGAGAGGGCGTCGTCATCCGGCGTGCCCACGGTCTTGGTGGACTCAGCCGGCTGGTCGACACTCGTCACCGTCGCGTTGTTGATGCCGGTCGTGCTGTCGCCGTCGAACACATTGCCCACGACCAGGCCACCCTGGATCGGGTCGCACGTACGGTTGCCGACGTACACGTCGTCGATCTCCCACCACCAGCCGAACGCGGCGTCGTAGAAGTGGAACCGGACCTGGACCTCGGCCTGTCCGGCTGCTGTCCGGCAGCGGGACGACGTCCTGCCGCGGCCCGCGGACATCGGTCGTCTGGTGCAACACCGTGGTCCAGGTGGCGCCGCCGTCGATGCTCAGGTCGACGTCGGCGACGTCGCCGAGGTTTCGGTAGTCCTGCCGGAAACCGACGACGGGATCGGTGAGCGTCGACAGGTCGACGACCGGTGTCACCAACGACGTGTCCTGCACGCCGTCAGTCCCGTAGAAGTCGCTGTCCACGACAGCGAAGCCACCGTCGCCGCCAGTCAGGTTCCCCCGTTCGCCCGGGTCGTCGAACCGCCAGACCTGGTCGTTGTCGAGGTTGTCCTGGATGGTCCAGCCGTCGGGCAGGGCAGCAGCGTTGAAGTCCTCGCTGACGCCGTCCACATTGAGCCTCGTAGCCGACGGCGGTACAGGCGGCGCTGTCGACCTCGGGGGCGAAGTCCTGCGTCGCGTCGGAGTCCCCGATGGTGACGTCGAGCGCCTGCGGCGTGTAGCCGGGGTACTGCGAGCTCGACGGTGACGGTGTACGTCGCGTTGCTGGGCAGGGAGACGCTGTACTCACCTGTGATCGGATCCGTGTACACGTCCGCGCCCGGGCCCGCGACGTCGACGGCGGCGTAGAGCGGCCAGCCGTGCCCCGACCCGTCCGTGACGGTTCCGCTCAGGGTCACCGACGGGCTCACCGTCAACGCGAAGTCCTGCGTCGTGGTCTCTTCGGGCGCAACCGTGACGTCGGCGGACTCGGTGCCGTAGCCGAACATCGAGGCAGTTGCGGTGTAGTCGCCGGCAGCGAGCCGGACCGAGTAGCTCCCGTCGTCTCCGGTGGTCACCGTGCGGTTGAAGTCTCCGGTGATCTCGACGGTCGCGTCGGCCAGCGGGTCGCCCGTGGCGGAGTCGGTGACCGTGCCGGCCAGGGTTCCGGTGTCGCCGACGGGCGCTGCGCTGACCAGAGCCAGCGCGTCGAGTCGGCCTTCGCCGAACACGTTGTTGTCGTCGGCGGTGCCGCCGCACTGGTGTCTTCAGTGTCGACGGCGGTCTCGTCGAGCAATGCCCTGGTGCCTTCGATGTCGCCGATCAGCGCGGGAGCCGCCGACCAGAGGAGCGCGATTGCGCCGGCCACGTGCGGCGAGGCCATCGACGTACCGCTGATGCTGCCGTAGGTGTTGCCCGGGAAGCTGGAGCGGACGTTGACGCCGGGTGCCGAGATGTTCGGCTTGATCTCGCCGTCCTGACCGGCGCCGCGAGCGGAGAAGTCGGCGATCTCGTTGTCGATGTCGTAGGCGCCGGACGAGTAGTTGATGATCCGGCTGCCCGGCGAGCCACTCGTCTCGCAGTCGGGGCCGCTGTTGCCGTTCGACCACTGTCCCCAGATCCCGGACGCGGCCCACGCGAGTTCGATGTCCTCCATGAACGGGTCGTTGCTGGGCTCGGTCGTGCCCCAGGAGTTGTTGATGATGTTCGGGCGCTTGCTGACGTCTGGGTTCTCGCCGGCCAGGTCGGTCGGCGCCAGCATCCACTCGCCGGAGGCGACCAGGGCAGCGTCCGACGGGCAGCAGCCGTTGGCCTCGATCCACTTGGCGCCGGGGGCGACGCCGATCTGGTTCTCGCCGCCGTCGTCGCCGACCATGGTGCCCATGGTGTGGGTGCCGTGCACGTCGTTGTCGCAGGGAGCGTCGGGGCACGCGCCGGCCGCGTCGAACCAGTTGTAGTTGTGGTCGAACGTGCCGTCGCCGTTGTTGCCGCGGTACTGGTTGACCAAGGCCGGGTGGTCGAACTGGGTGCCGGTGTCGATGCTCGCCACCGTGATGCCCTCACCGGTGACCCCGAACTGGTTCCAGACGTCGTCGGCGTTGATGTTCGCGACGCCCCACTCGACGGCATCGACCTCGTGTAGGGGTTTGCCCTTGATCGGCTTCTCGAGCCTGTAGTCGAACGTTGGATACAGCGCGACCACGTCGGAGCTGCGTGCGATCTTCATCGCCAGCTCGGAGTCGCCGGCTTCGACCCGAATCGCATTGGTGGCCCAGAACGCCTGGTAGGTGACGTCCTCGCCGTCCAGCAGCGCGCGGGTGTCCTTCTGGCTCTCGCTGGCGGCTGCCTTCAGGGTGTCGTAGACGGCCTGGCCGCGCTCGGTCCAGTCGCCGATCTTGCTCGCCGAGGACAGGTCGGCCTGGTCGAAGCGGACCCAGAAGCTGGCTTTGCCCTTGGCGTCCAGCTGCCGGGAGAGCTTCGGCTTGATCTTGGCGGCGGCTTCCGCTGTGGAGGCCGGATTGGAGGTCGCCGTAGAGGCCGCTGTGGAGGCCGCTTGGGCGCGCCGGACCGGTGAGGGTGAGGGCCGCGCTGACGACGGCAAGCGCCACCAGCTTCACGAACAAAGCCGGGGACGGGCCCCGGAACACGGTTCTGCGTCGAGTCGAAGACATCGTGGGTTCCTCCCGAGATTGGGTCCCGGGGCGCTTGTGAGAACCCCGGGCTGAGGGCTCGTTGGGCAGGGTCCCTGCTGGGCTTCGCCCGACGTCTGTCGACGCTAGGAAGGAGTCGGGTGCCGCCACAACGAGCGGCTTGGGGCAACTCGGGGACTTGTTGGGCGAAACGTTGGCAATCCGTAGGCACCGTTGGATATCCGCGGCCCCGGCAAAATTCCTTGACATCGGTAGCGACAGCCGGGAAGTTGTGTGACTACTGGGGAAAGGACGGGAATGTCTCTCGCTCGGGGGGAAGATCCGATCCATGAAGGGCCACGGGGGATGCCGGCCGATGTCGGGTCACCCACCGTGGTGATCGTGATTGCGCCGTCGGCCGAGGAACGGCTCCGGCTGGCACGCCTGGTCAACGACGAGGTGCCGGTGCTGCTCGTGTCCTCCCGGGACGAGGCAATCGCGCTGCTCGGTGGGGACGAAGCGCAGGGCCGGAGCTGTCGTCCTGACCTTGACGCAGGCCGCCGCTCGGGGGCCTGGCGTGGTGCGCCGGGGCTGTCCGTCCTGACCTGGTCGCAGGCCGCCGCCGCTCGCGGGCCGGCCGCCGTGGTCGAGCCGCTGCCGGCGGCTCGGCCGGCGCGGAAAGGGGCGCCAGAGTCGAACGGCCACTCGGTCGGCATCGACATCGACTCGGATTGGCGGGTTGCGTCGTGGCGCGACAAGGCCGTGTCGCTGTCGCCGCTCGAGCACGACCTCCTCAGATGTCTGCTCGGGGATCTGGGCCGGACCCTGACCTTCGAACGGTTGCACCGGCAGGTGTGGGGAAACGACCACCTCGGCGGCCGCTCAGACCTGCAGTCGGTCGTCAAGCGGCTGCGGCGCAAACTGCGCGACCTCGGTAGCCCCTTGCAGATCCATGCCGTTCGCGGAGTTGGTCTGCGGCTGACCGACTTGCGCACGCTTCCGGCGGCGATCGCCTTGCGGAGCCCTGGCAGCGGATCGTTGGACGATCTTCCGGCCTGATCCGGTCACCGGGCTCGTCGCGGTCCGCTGGGAACCGCACTTCCGGGCGATCCGGCCGAGCTAGCCGTCACCTGGGCCGGCGCCAGTCCGGCCTGGCCAGCTCGTCGAGCAGGCCGCCGACTGCGATCGCGTCACTTTCGTTGCCGGAGTGGCTACGCCGCGAGCCAGTCGGCGAACGACGAGATCTCGTCCAGCCTCCACTCGAGGTCGAACATCTCGACCATCGGCCAGTCGGGCTCGGCGATGCCGTACGCGGGCAACCAGTGCAGACCGGACTGCAACAGGGTTGCGAAGTCGCGTTCCCTGGGGCCGAGCTTGAGGGATTCCCAGTCGACGAGGAGCGGTCCGGTCGCGGTGCGCAGCTGGTTCCGGGTGTGCGGCTCGCCGTGCGTGGCCACCCAGGTTCGCTGGGCCGCCTCGGCGGCGAGCCGGTGGTAGGAGGCAGTCCATCTGGTGACGTCGTCGAGTCGCTCCTGCAGGGCGAGTCGGGCGCGTTCGCCGTACGGTCCGCTCATCCAGGGGTCGGCCACGCTGTCGTGCAAGATCGTCTGCGAAGTCAACAGGGACCAAGGGCTCCCACGCCGGCGTCGCCGCCGGGGGAGTGGCTGCGTGGAGCCGGGCGAGCATCCGCGCCGACTCGGCAGCCTCGTCGCGACCTGAGTGCGGTCCTGCCCCGGTTGTGCCGTGTCGCCAGGGGGCGGCACTGAGAGCGCCGTCGGCGAGGGGCACCGTGTAGCGGCCGTCGGCTGTCGGCAGCGAGGGGAGGACGAACTCCAGACCTTGCCCAGCCAAGGCGGCCGCGGCTGCGTAGGCATCCTCGAGCGTGGCCGCCGTGTGCCGTGGGCCCAGGCCGTCGAAGGTGACGAACATGACGCGCTCGCCGCCGGCGTACGCCGTCCAGTGATGGGCGCCGAAGCCGACGGGCAAGTGTGCGACGTCGTCGATCGCGGCATTCCACTGTGCGCGCACGACCGTGAGCACGTCGACGTCGGTCAGCTGATCGGGAGGCTCGCGCACGGTGGCAAGTCTGGTGGGTCGTCGGCCTCGGCGCGCGGCATTTGACCTGGTCGGGTGCCGGACCGGGCTCCCCTAGGGTGGGCAGATGGTCGAGCCTGCGAATGCGTCGCTGGCGGTGGATGCCGAGGGCAACCGGCTGCTCGCGTTCCGGAAGTGCGCCGAGGACGAGCTGGCCCACCTGGACCCAGGAGTCCCCATGCCGCTCGCTCTCGTCGTCGCCGAGTACGACGGGCAGGTGCTGCTGGCGATGAACTCCTGGAGACTCGCCTGGGAGCTGCCCGGCGGCAGGCTCGATCCGGGCGAGTCGGCGCGTGCGGCCGCCGTCCGCGAGTTCGTCGAGGAGACCGGGCTGCCCGCCCCGGAGCTGGAGTTCGTCGCCGTCGTGACGTTCCGGCTCAAGCCCGACGACCGCCTCGAGTACGGCGCGGTGTACCGCGGCCGGCTGCTCGGTCCCGTCGACCTGGAGGCGTTCGAGGCCAACGAAGAGATCGAGGAGCTGCGCTGGTGGGACCTGGTCGAGGAGCTCCCGGACTCAGCCGACCTGGACCTGTGGATCGCCCAGCTCGTCATGTCGTGAACCACCCCTAGACTCGACATCGTGGATTTCTACTCGGCATATGCGCAGGGGTTCGCGCGGGTGGCCGCGTGCACGGTGCCGGTCGCGATCGCCGACCCGCGACGGAACGCGGTCATCGTCCTGGAGCAGGTCCGGGCCTGCCACGAGGACGGGGTCGCGGTGGCGATCTTCCCGGAGCTTTCGCTGAGCGGCTATGCGATCGACGACCTGCTGCTGCAGGACACGTTGCTGGCCGCCGTGGAGGCCGCGATCGCGGACATCGTGGCCGCCAGCGTCGACCTGCTGCCGGTGATCGTGGTCGGGGCGCCGCTCGTGCACGGCACCCGGGTGCTCAACTGTGCCGTGGTCATCCACCGCGGGACGGTCCTCGGCGTCAGCCCGAAGTCCTACCTGCCCAACTACCGCGAGTTCTACGAGAAGCGGCACTTCGCTCCCGGTGACGACCGCCGCGGCGGCAGCATCCGGGTCGGTGGAGTAGACGCACCCTTCGGCCCCGACCTGATCTTCACCGCCACCGATGTCGCCGGGCTGAACCTCCACGTCGAGATCTGCGAGGACATGTGGGTACCCATCCCGCCGAGCGCCGAAGCGGCGCTCGCCGGGGCGACGGTGCTCGCCAACCTGTCCGGGTCGCCGATCACCGTGGCCCGGGCCGAGGACCGCCGGCTGCTGGTCCGCAGCGCCAGCGCCCGCTGCAGCGCGGCGTACCTGTTCGCGGCGGCCGGTCAGGGCGAGTCCACCACCGACCTGTCCTGGGACGGCCAGACGCTCATCTACGAGTGCGGCGACCTCCTCGAGGAGACCGAGCGCTTCCCCGAGGGAGCACGGCGCGCGGTGGCCGACGTCGACCTCGACCGGCTGCGGCAGGAGCGGCTCCGGGTCGGCAGCTTCGACGACAACCGGCGTACGCACGGGATCTCGACAGGCTCGATCGGCGAGGGGCGGAAGTTCCGCACCATCGAGTTCGAGCTGAAGCCGCCCGCGGGAGACATCGGGCTACGGCGCAAGGTCGACCGGTTCCCGTTCGTGCCCGACGACCCCGAGCGGCTGGCGCTCGACTGCTACGAGGCCTACAACATCCAGGTGTCCGGGCTCGAGCAACGGTTGCACGCGATCGGGCAGCCGAAGGTCGTGATCGGCGTCTCGGGCGGACTCGACTCGACGCACGCCCTCATCGTGGCGGCGCAGGGCGATGGACCGGCTGGACCGGCCACGCAGCGACATCCATGCGTTCACGATGCCGGGCTTCGCGACAGGCGAGGCCACGAAGTCCTACGCCACCAGGCTGTCCAAGGCACTCGGCGTCACGTTCGAGGAACTCGACATCAGGCCGGCCGCGCGGCAGATGCTGGATGACCTCGACCACCCCTACGCCGAGGGCGAGCCCGTCTACGACGTCACCTTCGAGAACGTGCAGGCCGGTCTGCGCACCGACTACCTGTTCCGGCTCGCCAACCACCGGCGCGGCATCGTGCTCGGCACGGGCGACCTGAGTGAGCTGGCGCTCGGGCTGGTGCACGTACGGCGTGGGCGACCAGATGTCCCACTACGCGGTCAACACCGGGGTCCCGAAGACGCTGATCCAGCACCTCATCCGGTGGGTGATCGACAGCAACCAGTTCGAGGAGGACACCAACGAGGTGCTGCGCGAGATCCTCGAGCAGGAGATCACTCCGGAGCTGATCCCCGACCGAGGCGGGCAAGAGGCCGCAGGCCACCGAGGAGTCGGTGGGGCCCTACTCGCTGCAGGACTTCACGCTCTTCCACGTGCTCCGCCGGGGCTATCGGCCCAGCAAGATCGCGTTCCTCGCCTGGCACGCCTGGCGCGACGCCAGCGAGGGGGAGTGGCCGCCAGGGTTCCCCCACGATCGCCGGTCGGAGTTCGACCTCGCCGCGATCCGGGGTTGGCTCGTGGTGTTCGTGAAGCGGTTCTTCGCCAGCCAGTTCAAGCGGTCCGCGCTGCCGAACGGGCCGAAGGTCAGCGCCGGCGGCACCATGTCGCCGCGCGGAGACTGGCGGATGCCCTCCGACGCCAGCGCCAACGCCTGGCTGGACGAGGTCGAGAACATCCCTCAGAATAGCCGGATTCTGTTAGAGCCACGCGTCTGTCTGCTAGAACTGAGTCATGGGTGCATCCGGATCCGACGGCTTCGCCAGCAGGGTCACCCGCGTGGGTGCCCTGGCGGAGCCGGTGCGCCGTGCCCTCTACCAGTACGTCGCCGCGCAGCCTCAGCCCGTCAGCCGCGACCAGGCCGCTGACGGCGTCCAGGTGCCGCGGCACACGGCGAAGTTCCACCTCGAGCGGCTCGTCGACGAGGGACTGCTGGACACCGAGTTCCGCCGCCTGACCGGGCGCACCGGGCCCGGTGCCGGGCGCCCCGCCAAGCTCTACCGCCGCGCCGCCGACGAGGTGAGCGTCAGCCTTCCGGACCGCCGCTACGACCTCGCGGGCGCCGTGCTGGCCGACGCCATCGAGCTCAGTCTCACCGGCGAGGTGCCCCTCCCGGCCGCGGTCTCGGCCGCCGCAGCCGCAGCCGGCGCCCGGGTCGCGGACCGGGCCGCCCCCACCGACCGTCGTACGTCGCAGCTTCGGCGGGTCGCGTCGGTCCTCGAGGAGGAGGGCTACGAGCCTCGGATCGACGACAACGTGATGACCCTGACCAACTGCCCGTTCGACCGGCTGGCGAGCGGACACACCGAGCTCGTCTGCGGGTTGAACCTGGTCCTGGTCGACGCCGTCGCGGACCGGCTCGGCTGCACCGACGTGGTGGCCGAGCTGGACCCCGCGCCGCCCAACTGTTGCGTGCGGGTCCGCCGTTCGTGAACCGTCACGCCCACGAAACATTTGATGCGACATAGTTGGGCCATGGGTAAGCAGGAAGACTTCGTTCTCCGCGCTCTCGAGGAGCGTGACGTCCGCTTCGTGCGGCTGTGGTTCACCGATGTCCTCGGCTTCCTCAAGTCGGTGGCCGTGGCTCCGGCGGAGCTCGAAGGGGCCTTCGACGAAGGGATCGGGTTCGACGGCTCGGCGATCGAGGGGTTCGCCCGCGTCTACGAGGCCGACATGCTGGCGAAGCCCGACCCGGCGACGTTCCAGATCCTGCCGTGGCGCGGCGAGATCCCGTCCACCGCCCGGATGTTCTGCGACATCGTGATGCCCGACGGCAGCCCGTCGTACGCCGATCCTCGCTACGTGCTCAAGCGCACCCTGAGCAAGGCCGCCGAGAAGGGGTTCACGTTCTACACGCACCCCGAGATCGAGTTCTACCTGTTCAAGGACGCCCCGAACGCGGGCGAGGAGCCGCGGCCCGTCGACCGTAGCGGCTACTTCGACCACACCGCGCAGCAAGCGGGTGCCGACTTCCGCCGCGAGGCGATCACGATGCTGGAGTCGATGGGGATCTCGGTGGAGTTCAGCCACCACGAGGGCGGTCCCGGGCAGCAGGAGATCGACCTCCGCTACGCCGACGCCCTCAGCACCGCCGACAACATCATGACGTTCCGCACGGTCATCCGGGAGGTGGCGCTCAGCCAGGGGATCTGGGCGACCTTCATGCCCAAGCCGTTCACCGAGCACCCCGGCTCCGGCATGCACACCCACGTGTCGCTGTTCGAGGGCGACAACAACGCGTTCTTCGAGGCCGGCGCTGAGTACCAGCTGTCCAAGACCGGGAGGCAGTTCATCGCGGGCATCCTCCGGCACGCCAGGGAGATCAGCTGTGTCACCAACCAGTGGGTCAACAGCTACAAGCGGCTGGTCGGCGGAGGCGAGGCCCCGTCGTACATCTGCTGGGGCCACAACAACCGCTCCGCGATGATCCGGGTCCCGATGTACAAGCCCAACAAGGGACCGTCCACCCGGATCGAGCTGCGCACGATCGACGCCGCCTGCAACCCCTACCTCGCGTTCGCCGTCACCCTGGCTGCGGGCATGAAGGGCATCGAGGAGGGCTACGACCTGCCGCGCGAGGCCGAGGACGACGTCTGGTCGCTCACCGAGCGTGAGCGCAAGAGCCTCGGCATCGATCCGCTGCCCAAGAGCCTGTACGACGCGATCGGGATCGCCGAGAACTCCGAGCTGCTGGCCGAGACTCTCGGCGAGCACGTCTACGACTTCTTCCTGCGCAACAAGCGTCGCGAGTGGGAGGAGTACCGCGGGCAGGTCAGCGCCTTCGAACGCGACCGGATGTTGCCGGTTCTCTGACATGGGTGGTCGGCTGCACCGCGGGCTCGGGGACACGCTCTTCTGGCTCGCGGCGATGCTCGGCGTGCTGTGGTTGCTCATCTGGATCGACGTGGCGCCCGGCGCCTCGGAAGCTGACGTCCGGATCCCGGAAGGGCTGACGGCGGTCGCGGCCTGGTCCGCGATCGCCCTGCTGGTCACGGCGATCCCGGGCCTGGTTGCCTGGCTGACCGGGCAGGCCTGGGCGCGACTCGCCGGCGTGGTGACCGGCGCGGTGTTGATCGCGACCAGCCAGGGCTGGACCCGGATCGACGACGTGGCCTACCTGCGCTGGGTCTCGGTGGTGGCCGGCGTCGGCATGATCCTGTTCACCCTGCCCCGGTTCTGGCCGGCGCTGGTCGGCCGCGGGGATGCGTCGCCGCTGGTCGCCCGGATCGGCATGGGCCTGCTCCTGTTGGTCGGGTTCGCGGCGGCGGTGAGCGCGGCCGTCGTCGGGTGGCGCCACGGGCTCGTCAACCGGCCTCCCGACGAGGACCACGGCCTCGACTTCCTGGTGCCCGGGATGGCCGTGGCAACGGCCTGTCTGGGATTCGGAAGGCACTACTTCCCTGCTCAGCCGGGCCGGGTGGACACGTGACCCGCCGACCCGTCGTGCTGGTCGTCGAGCACGAGGCCGGCTGCCCGCCTGCCCACCTCGGTCGCTGGCTCGAGGAGGCCGGCTGCGCACTCGATGTCTGCCGTCCTTACGCCGGTGACGTCCTGCCCGGCCTCGGGTCGTACGACGGCCTGGTCGTCCTGGGCGGCTCGATGGGCGCCCACGACGACGCGGCGTATCCCTGGCTGGCCGAGGTCAAGGAGCTGATCCGGTCCGCGGCGAACGCCGGGACTGCCGACGCTCGGCACCTGCCTCGGTCACCAGCTCGCCGCCGTGGCCCTCGGCGGCGACGCCGGACGCAACCCACGAGGGCACCAGATCGGGCTCTTCGACACGGGGTGGCACCCCGGAGCAGACGACGACCCGCTTTTCGGTGCCGTGACGTCGGCGCGCCGGGGCGTGCACTGGAACCTCGACCTCGTCACCGCGTTGCCCGACGGCGCGCAGGCGCTCGCGTCGACCCCTGCCGGCGAGCTCCAGGCGGCGCGCTTCACCGACACCGTGTGGGGGGTGCAGTGGCATCCCGAGATCGACGACCGGATCTTCGGAGCGTGGGCAGAGGGTGACCGCGAGGAGACCGAGCGACTCGGGGTCGACACGGACCGCCTGCTGGCGGAGGTTGCCGCCGCCAGGACCGAGCTCGTCCAGGCGTGGAAGCCACTCGGCACCAGCTTCGCGAACCTCGCGGCCGGACCGCGATGACCCGGCCCAATCGCAAGACCGTCCGCAGCGAGCTGATCAAGCTCGGCTTCGAGGACACCGACGCCGCGCTGGCCGGCCTGGCGCGGCTCGGCCACGCCGCAGCGCCGATCGAGGCGATCCTGGGCCGGACCGCCGACCCGGACGCTGCCCTCGACGGCCTGCTCACCCTGGCCGACGCGGCGCCGGACCGCGAGGACCTGCTGGCCGCGCTCACCGACGACGAGGGGACGGCGATGCGGCTGCTGTCCGTGCTCGGAGCGAGTACGGCGCTGGCGCGTCACCTCCACCGGCACCCCGAGCACTGGCGCGAGCTGACCGACCCGGCGTTGGGATCGAGCCGTCCCGCGGCGTACGCCGTCCGTGCCGACCTGATCCGCTCGGTCGGTGCCGGCCCCGGCGACCTGGCACCGAACTCGACCCCGATCGCGACCCTGCCGGATCGCGACGCATGCGACGCCCTTCGGGTGGAGTACCGACGGATCCTGCTCCGGCTGGCCGCCCGCGACCTCGCCCACCACGTCGGAGTCGACGACATCGCCGCCGAGCTGTCCGACCTTGCCGCCGGCACCCTCGACGCCGCCCTCGCGGTGGCCCGGGCCCGGGTCGGCGAGAGCGCCGCAGCGGCTCGGCTCTCCGTGGTCGCGATGGGCAAGTGCGGCGGCCACGAGCTCAACTACGTCAGCGACGTCGACGTCGTCTTCGTCTACGAACCGGTCGACGGCGCCGACGACAGGGTGGCGCTGCGGGCGGCGACCCAGCTCGCCGGGAACCTGATGCAGGTCTGCTCCGACCACACGCCGGAAGGAACGATCTGGCCGGTCGACGCGGCACTGAGACCCGAGGGCAAGGCCGGCCCGCTGGTGCGGACCCTCGACAGCCATGAGAGCTACTACGCGCGCTGGGCGAAGACGTGGGAGTTCCAGGCCCTGCTCAAGGCCCGGCCCGTCGCCGGCGACCTCGCGCTGGGGCGCGAGTACCTCGAGCGGATCGCGCCGTTCGTCTGGCGGGCCGCCGACCGCGACGGGTTCGTCGAGGACGTTCAGGCGATGCGACGCAGGGTCCTCGACCACATCCCGGCGCATCAGGCCGAGCGCCAGCTCAAGCTGGGCTCGGGCGGGCTGCGCGACGTCGAGTTCGCCGTACAGCTCCTGCAGCTCGTGCACGGCCGGGCCGACGAGCGCCTGAGGTCGCCGAGCACCTTGAGCGCCCTGTCGGCGCTGACCCGCGGCGGCTACGTCGGCCGCGACGACGGCGAGGCGCTGCACAACGCCTACGCCTTCCTGCGCACCCTCGAACACCGGATCCAGCTGCACCAGCTGCGGCGCACCCACGCCGTGCCCGAGGACGACGCGGCGTTGCGCCGGCTCGGCCGGTCCCTCGGTTTCGTCAAGCACCCGGTCGTGGAGCTCGACAAGCAATGGCTGCACCACCGGCGCGAGGTGCGCCGCCTGCACGAGAAGCTCTTCTACCGTCCGCTGCTCAACTCGGTGGCCAGGATCTCGGGCGACGAGGCCCGGCTCTCTGCGGAGGCCGCCGGCCAGCGACTGGCCGCCCTGGGCTACCAGGACCCGGCCGCTGCGCTGCGCCACCTGGAGGCGATGACGAGTGGAGTGAGTCGTCGGGCGGCGATCCAGCGCACCCT
Source organism: uncultured Actinomycetota bacterium (assembly GCA_963719255.1). GTDB lineage: Bacteria > Actinomycetota > Actinomycetes > Propionibacteriales > Nocardioidaceae > Nocardioides. Next base: position 162,914 of record CAVRBN010000016.1, read on the forward strand.
GCTACCGGTGATGCTCGGCTGGTTCGCGGACGCGCCCGACCCCGATGCCGGTCTGTTCGGGTTCCGCAGGATCAGCGAGTCGCTGGGCGACAGTCCCTGGTATCTCCGGCTCCTCCGCGACGAGGGCGAGGTGGCGGAACGCCTGGCCCGGCTGCTGGCCACGTCGCGCTACGCAACCGACCTGCTCCAGCGCGAGCCCCAGGGCGTCCGCCTGCTGGGGGAGGAGCTGACCCCGCTGACGGCCGAGGCGCTGACGACCGAGATGCGTTCCTCCGCCTCCCGGCAGGACGATCCCGAGGCCGCGGTTCGCGCCATCCGTGCGATCCGCCGCCGGGAGCTGTTCCGGGTCGCCGCCGGGGACCTGCTCGGGCACACCGACATCGCCGACATCGGCGCGGCACTTGTCGCGCCTCACCGACGCCACCCTGGAGGCCACCCTCGAGGTGGCGCAACGCGCGGTGCTTGCCGCCAAGTCCCTCGAGGAACCCCCGACCCGGATGGCGATTGTCGCCATGGGACGGTACGGCGGCTTCGAGCTCTCCTACGGCAGCGACGCGGACGTGATCTTCGTGCACGACCCGATGCCGGGCGTCGAGGCGCACCCGGCAACGTCGTACGCCCAGGCCGTGGCCAACGAGCTTCGCAAGCTCCTGATCGCCCCCGGCTCGGATCCCGCGCTGGAGGTGGATGCCGACCTCCGCCCCGAAGGGAAGCAGGGACCGCTGGTGCGCACGATCGACTCGTACGCCGCCTACTACGCGAAGTGGTCGAAGGTGTGGGAGGTGCAAGCCCTGCTGAGGGCAGATGCGGTCGTGGGCGACCCCGATCTGCGGGAACGCTTCACCGCGCTGATCGACCCGATTCGCTTCCCCGAGGGTGGGCTGGCCCTCGACGACGTGGTGGAGGTACGCCGGATCAAGGCTCGCGTCGACGACGAACGACTGCCGCGTGGTGCTGACCCCAACACCCATCTCAAGCTGGGGCGCGGCGGACTCTCCGACATCGAGTGGACGGTCCAGCTCCTGCAGATGCGGCACGCCGGGGCCGAGCCGGACCTGCGCACGCCGCGCACGCTGGAAGCGTTGAGCGCCGCCAGTGCCGTGGGCCTGCTCAGCGCCGCCGACGCCGCCGAGCTGGCCGAGGCCTGGCGTCTGGTGAGCCGGGTCCGCAATGCGATCACGCTGGTGCGCGGGAAGCCCGGCGACCAGCTGCCGCGCGACCACCGGGAGCGCGCCGCCGTAGCCTCGGTCCTCGGCTACCGACCCGGAGAATCCGACCAAATGGTCAACGACTACCTTCGGACCACTCGGCGCGCCAGGGTCGTCGTGGATCGGATCTTCTGGGCGTGATCATCGGCGCTCAGGCCAGTTCACGGCCAGGATCGACAATGCAAACTTTCCGAAGGAGAACCCATGACCGACGCGAACAGTGCCGTGGACATGCCGTGGACAGGGCCGCCCGCGCAACGGAGCTGCACCGCCTGCACACCGATCCGAAGCTGCTGACGGTCGTGAACGTGTGGGATGTGGCCAGCGCCAAGGCCGTGGCAGGCGTGCCCGGGACGACGGCGCTGGCGACCGCCAGCCACTCGATCGCCGCGTCCTACGGCTACCCGGACGGTGAGAACATCCCGGTGGACCTGATGATCGAGGCGATCGGCCGGATCGCCGCGGCCACCGAGCTGCCGGTGACCGCCGACCTCGAGGCCGGGTACGGCGACGCCGCGGCGACCGTCCGCAAGGCCATCGGGGTCGGAATCGTCGGCGCCAACCTCGAGGACCAGATGAAGCCCCTCGACGAGGCGGTCGCCAACGGTGTCGGCGGTGATGGCCGCGGCTGCCGACGAGGGCGTGGACTTCGTGCTCAATGCGCGCACCGACGCGTTCGCGATGGGTCGGGATCGCGACCCGGCCGAGGTGCTTGCCGATGCGATCGAGCGTGGCAAGGCCTTCCTCGACGCCGGCGCGCCGCTCGTGTTCGTGCCGGGCATGCTGGACGAAGCCCAGGTGACCGCACTGGTCGAGGCGTTCGGCCCGCAGCGACTGACAGTCCTCGGCATCCCCGGAGGGCTGTCGCTGGCGCGGCTCGAGGAACTGGGTGTCGCCCGGGTGTCCTACGGGCCGATGCCGTATCGAGTGGCGCTGACCGCGTTGCAAGAACTGGTCGAGGAAATCCATCGGGGCGGCGGCATTCCGCGCACGATGCGACCGCTGACCTGACGGAAGGCCGAGACGTTGCCCGCGAAGACCACGCGTTACTGCACTGCCTGCGACCAATCCACCCGCGGCGAGTTCAGGCCCGGCCCGAACGGGCGCCCCGACGCGAAGTGTCCTCGCTGCCGGAGCCTGGAACGTCACAGGTTCCTCGCCCTGCTGCTCGACACGCTCCGGCCCAGCCTGGGCGACGTCGGCACGCTGCTGGACATCGCGCCCAGCCCGACGGTGACGCGTTTCCTTCGAGAGCTCGAGCCGGAGCGCTACGTCCGTCTCGACATCGGCTACGACAATCGCCTTCGCGATGTGACGGCCTCGGTGACTCACCTGCCGTTCGCATCCGGTTCGATCGACCTGCTGATCTGCTTCCACGTGCTCGAGCACGTTCCGGATGACACCCGGGCCATGCGGGAGCTCGCCCGGGTCCTGGCACCCGGCGGTCTGGGGATCATCCAGGTGCCGTGGCGACCCAATGGACCGACCGAGGAGGATCTCGAGGCCGACGTTGACGAACGCATCCGTCGGTTCGGGCAGCACGACCACGTCCGGAGGTACGGCGAGGACTTCGAGCAGATCCTGATGGCCCAGGGCCTGAGCGTGCACCGGGTCAACCCTCGGGCCCTGTTCGGGGCCCGGGCGGCGGCGTGGCTGCGCCTCAAGCCGGCGATGAACAACATCTGGATCGTCCAGCCCGCCGGCGCACCCGCGCTGTCGCCGCGCGCCGATCCGTTGCAGACCAGGATGTCGAGGATGCTCGACACGATGCTCGGGGCGCTGGCGGACGAAAGCGCCGCCGCCGACCGCCAGCGCGAACGGGTCCGCCGCGAGCGGGAACAGGTCCGCCGCCTGCGCAAGCGGATCGAGGTGCTCCGGCAGGAGAACAAGTCGCTGCGGCAGGACCTCCAGCGGATCCGGCAACACTGGGCCGTGAAGGCGGCCCGAAAAGGCAAAGCGGTGGCCCGGTCCGGTCACTGCGGTCGGTGACTGGTCGACGGGGCGTAGACTGGACGCAACATCAACTGTCGACCCAAGACCTCGGCGACGTCGAATCGGATGTCTCGAGGGGCGCGCTTATGGGCGATGTGCAACTGGCAAGGGCCACTGGCACGCTGACGGCCGGTCTCCGCGAGAACCCCCGGCGGCCCGGGCCCGGTCGACAGGTTCCTCGAACCTCTACACCGAGCTGGCGGCGACCATCCGCGCCAGCGACCTGCTTCAGCGTCGCTACGGCTACTACTGGACCCTGATCACGCTCTGCGTCGGGTCGTGGTTCGCCATCGCTGCCGGCTTCCTGATCCTCGGCGACTCGTGGTTCCAGCTGCTGCTCGCGGCGGCGCTGGGCCTGCTGATGACCCAGTTCGGGTTCCTCGGTCACGACGCGGCACATCGGCAGATCTTCCGCACGGCGGTCTGGAACGACACGACGGCCCGGATCATGGCCGTCGGGTTCGCGGGGTTGAGCTACGGCTGGTGGAAGACCAAGCACAACCGTCACCACGTCGCCCCCAACCAGGAGGGCCTCGACCCGGACATCGCCCCGGGTACCTTCGCCTTCACCGCCGGCCAGGTCGAGGGGCGCAGCGGCCTGTCGGGCTGGTTCGTCGGCCACCAGGGCTGGTTCTTCTTTCCCCTGCTGACCCTCGAGGGGCTCAACCTCCACGCCTCCAGCGTCCGGCCGCTGCTGCAACGAGGGGTCCGGCCCCAACAGCGGATCGAGTCCGCAGTGGTCGTCGTCCGGCTGGCGGCGTACGTCGTGGTGCTCCTGCTCGTCCTGCCGCTGGACAAGGCGGGCTGCGTTCCTGGCGGTCCAGTGCGCAGTGTTCGGCCTGTGTCTGGGGAGCACGTTCGCCTCCGGCCACAAGGGCATGCCGATCGTTCCGCGGACGTCGAAGATCGACTTCCTGCGCCGACAGGTGCTGATGTCGCGCAACATCCGCGGCGGACGCGCTCGTGGACTTCGCGATGGGCGGCCTCAACTACCAGATCGAGCACCACCTGTTCCCGAGCATGCCTCGACCCAATCTCAGGCGCGCCCAGCCGCTGGTGCGGGACTACTGCGACCGGCACGAGGTCGGCTACAGCGAGGTGAGCCTGTTCACGTCGTACGCCATCGTCGTCGGCTATCTCAACAACGTCGGCCTGAGAGCCAGGGGGCCCTTCGACTGCCCGTTCGCGGCCGACCACCGGATCTGACAGGAGCAGTCCGGGCGGTTGCTGGGGAGAAGCACAGCGGCAAGAGTGGGGACCATGACCGACGACTTCCAGGACCGTTTCCGGGCGGTCGCCCTTGCCTGCACCGACACCGTCTCCTGGCATCGCCCGCGCACGCCCGCCGAGATGTTCCGCTCGCTGGCCGATGCCTGCGACACGCCTCGGCATCGACCAGTGGGACCAGTACGCCGAACGCGGGCCCGTCGCCAGGCTCGAGTCCGAGGTGGCAGAGCTGCTGGGCAAGGACTCGGCCGCGTTCTTCCCGAGCGGGATCATGGCTCAGCAGGTGGCCCTCCGGGTGTGGAGCGACCGGGCCGGGACTCGACGGGTGGCGATTCCCGACCTCAGCCACCTGCTCAACCACGAGCTGGACGGGCCCCGGCTGATGCACGGCTTCGAGATCGACCACTTGACCACCGGTCGCGAGGTGGCCACCGAGAAGCATCTTGCCGACGCTGCCGGGTCGCGTCGCCGCGGCTCTGGTGGAGCTGCCGCTGCGGGACGCCGGCTGCCTGCTGCCCGCCTGGGAGGACCTGGTGGCCCTGTCCGCGTCGGCGGGCGCCCGCAACATTCGCCTGCACTTCGACGGCGCCCGGATCTGGGAGGCCCAGCCGTTCTACGACCGCCCGCTCGCCGAGATCGCCGGGCTCGCCGACAGCATCTACGTCTCGTTCTACAAGGGCCTCGGTGGGCTCGCCGGCGCCTGCCTGTGCGGTCCGGACAGACTTCATCGAGGAGGCCGCCGCTGGCGCAAACGGATGGGCGGCACGATCTTCCGGATGACACCCGAGGCGGTCGGTGCGCTGGTCGGCCTGCGGGACCGGTTGCCACTGATGGGGGAGTGCGTCACCTGGGCCCGCGCCCTCGCGGCCGCGCTCCCGTCGTACGGCGTCACGGCGCATCCGGAGGTGCCGCCGACCAACACCTTCGAGATGTACGCCGAAGGGGAGGTCGACGCGGTCAACGACCGGCTGATCGCGTTCATGACCGAGCACCGCCTCGCGCTGACCAACCCGTGGCGGGCGACCGACGTCCCCGGCCGGATCGTGTGCGAGCTCGCCATCGGCGACGCGGCGCTCGGCCTCGATCCGGCGAAGATCGCCGCCTGGATCGGCGAGCTGGTCAGCCCGGGCTGATCCGGCACGGTGCCGGCCGGCCGCCGCGGGCGTTCAGCGTGCCTTCAGCGGGCCAAGAGGATGCTGCATGGACACGAGGAAGGAACCCCTGCCATGCACACCACCCGGATTGCTACGTTAGGTGCCACCGCCCTGATCGCCGGCGGGATGCTCGCTGGATACGTGTCGGCCGTCGGCGCGCCCTCGGCAGACACCCGAGCGGCGGGCCACGCCGTCAGGTTCGACAAGCCGCAGCAGAACCCGTACTTCCCGCTCCGGCCCGGGACGGTTTCCCGCTTTCGGGGCAGCGACGAAGGGGAGCGGTTCCGCGAAATCGTCAGGGTCACCCACCGCACGAAGCAGATCCAGGGGGTCACCACCCGGGTCGTCCGTGACGTGGTCCGGCGGTTGGACGGAAGCATCAGCGAGAAGACCGACGACTGGTACGCAACCGACAACGACGGAAACGTCTGGTACTTCGGGGAGAGGACCGCCACCTATGACCGGCACGGACGCGTGGAGAGCCGAGAGGGATCCTGGAAGGCCGGCGTGGACGGCGCGGTCCGCGGGCTGATCATGCCGGCAAACCCGCGGCCGACCGACGCCTACCGTCAGGAGTTCTACAAGGGTCATGCCGAGGACCAGGCCTGGATCGTGCAGAGGAACACCCGGATCAAGGTGCCCTACGGCAAGCTCGATCACGTCGTGCGCAGCTTCGAGTGGACCCGCCTCGAGACGCGGCGTGATGTGCGGTGAAGTTCTATGCGCCTGGCTTGGGGATCGTGCGCGAGAGGGATCTCTCGGGCGGCGACGAGCTCTTCGAGCTGGTGTCCGTCAAGCATCGCTGAAGGCCGGTCAGTCACAACGGTGCATGGGCGTCGTTGTAACGAGTCAATTGAATTTCGATGTCCAAATCGTGCACCGGGCGAGTTTTGCGTCGAGCTCGTGGTCTGCTGAGTGAGTCCCTCCCAAGTGGTCGAACCAGGCATGTCTCGACAGCCATTCAGGAGCGGATCAGCCGCGACGAGTCGGTGGACCGGACCGGGAGCGGCGGGGTCAGCCGGAGACTCCGTGAGCGCGCTCGTTCTCTGCAAGTTTGCTGTCCCGCAGGCCGCCCCAGCAGCAGACTCGCAGAGAACCAGTCCTCCCGGACGTGAGTCGGCGGTGCGATTGGCGTGCGGGCGACCCGTTGATCTGCGGTCGTGGCCTGCCGCGGGAGCGGCTTCATCACGGGATGCAGATCAACCGCCGGTTCCCATGCCCTGTCCACCGCGGGATCCGCAGGTTCGGCTGCATACCGTGATGAACCTGCGCAGGGACGGTAACCAGCCGTCGGCAGGGTCAGCCCTGGGGATCCGATCGCAGGGCGGCCAGGACGGCGAGGACGCGCCGGTGCTCGTCCTGGGCTCCGTGCAGTCCGAGCTTGCTGAAGATGTTGGCGATGTGGCTCTCGATCGTCTTCGGGCTGACCGTCAGCCGGTCACTGATGGCCGAGTTCGAGCGCCCCTCGGCCATCAGGGCGAGCACCTCGCGTTCGCGATCGGTCAAGGTCGCGAGCGGGCTGGCGGCGGTGTCGCGGCGCATCAGGTGCCGGACGATCTCGGGGTCGAGCACGGTGCCACCCGCGGCGATCGTGCGGAGCGCACCGGTGAGGGTCTCCACGTCGAGGACCCGGTCCTTGAGCAGGTAGCCGAACCGGTCGGAATGCCGGTCCAGGAGCTGCGAGGCGAAGTGGGTCTCGACGGCCTGGGAGAGCAGAAGGACGCCGAGCCCGGGCATCCGTTCCCGGAGCTCCATCGCAGCGGCCGCGCCTTCGTGGGTGTACGTCGGAGGCATCCGGATGTCGATGATGGCGACATCCGGAACCGTGCGTACGACGGCCTCGATGAGCCCGGCCGCGTCCGATGCGGTCTCGCAGACCTCGACACCGGACTCCTGGAGGAGCCGGGCCAGCCCCTCGCGCAGGAGGCCGGAGTCGTCGGCGATGACTACTCGCACGGCAGCGACGCCTCCACCCTGGTGCCGGAGGGCCGGTTCGCCTGGACCGAAAGCGACCCGCCGAGGGCCGCAACCCGGTCGGCGAGGCCCTGAAGGCCGGTGCCGCGTGAGTTGGCGCCGCCCACACCTGCGTCGACGACGCTCACGTAGAGCTCACCCGGCACCGCCGTGACCACGATGGTCACCTCGTCGACCTGGGCGTGCTTGACGGCGTTGGCGACCGCCTCGGCGATCACGAACCAGGCCGCGCCCTCGATCTCGGGCGGGAACCGCCGGTCGACCACGTCCAGACGCATCCGAAGCGGGAGGCGGCTGCTCAGGTCCTCCACGGCTGCCCGCAGCCCACCGCCGGCCAGTGCTGCGGGTTGAAGGCCGGAAGCCAGGTCCCGCAGCTCCCGAACGGTCAAACCCAGATGGGCGATCGCACGGTCCACCTCCTCGCGCAGGACCGTGTCGGCGCCGTTGACCCGCGCGGACTGCAGCTGAAGGGCAATGGCCAGGATCCGCTGCTGAGCACCGTCGTGGAGATCGCGTTCCATCCGTCGTCGTTCCTCCAGGTGGGCGCTGGCCAGGCGACTGCGCGACTCCCGGATCTGCTCGACCTGGCGGGCCAGCTCGGCTCGAAGCCCGAGGTTGTCGATCTCGGTTGCTGCCTCGTCGGCGACCGCCGCCACAACACTGCGCTGTGCACGCCGGGGGTCGAACTCGATCCGGGCAGCGACCGAGTCCCGCCGTACGACATCGACCACGTTGCTGCCCGGTGTCGCAGCGTGGCCGTCGGCGGTGACCCAGCTGTCCTGCTCGGAGGGGAAGAGGATCCGGATCCCGCGGTCGCCGGTTGCGGCCGCCATCAATGCTGCGAGGTCGGGGGTGGGCGAGGCGAGCCCGCTCCGCACGATCTGGACAGCGTCGAAGCGCCGGCGGTTGAAGCGTCGGTCCACGGCGTTGCGTGCCCACACGTACGCCGGCCGGGCGACCGCGACCGCCGCGAGCGTCGCGAGGATCGTCAGCCACTGCGACGAGGGGCGGACCATCGGAATGCTTCGGGTGGTCACGACGACGACGAGGCCGAAGACGGCGATCACCGCCGCGGAGCTCAGCGCGTACGCCGCCGAGTCGCTGACGACTCGCTCGACGTCGTACAGGCGGTACTTGACCACCGCCAGCGCCGCCCCCAGCACGAGGGTGACGATGCACGGGGTCAGGATCCAGCCGGCCCAGTCGTCATGACCGGCGTACGAGACGGCGAACGACGCGATGATGCAGGGCGCGAGCGGGACGGCGCCGGCGACGAGCCACAACAGCTGCTGACGGTCCTCACCGCGAGAGCCACGGAAGGCCGCCACGAGCACCCAGATCGAGGCCAGCAGGCACAGCCCGAGCAAGATGATGGCTGCGGCGGTGACGGCGGCGATCGGTCCCGCGAGCCCCTCGACTGCCCACGGGCTGACCAGACCGTCGGCTGCCTCGATCGGGGTGGACCTGAGCAGCGCGCCGAGCTGGAAGGTCGCTGCCGAGGCGATCGTGGCGGCCGGGAGGACCCTCGTGAGGCGGGAGCGCGGCCGGGCGGTCGGGGTGAACTGGAGACCGAGCGCGAGGAACAGGAACCACCACACGAAGCTGCTGTCGCCGAGGACCGCGAGCAGGTCACCACCGTTCACCACGGTCGAGAAGCCGCTCCAGGCGATCGACGTCCCGAGCCCGAGGAACGCCCAGCCGGCAGCCTGATGGAAGGCATGCCAGGTCAGGAACACGCCGACAGCCCAGCAGGCCAGGATCGCCACGACGTACGGGACATCCGAAGGTCCATGGGCGCGGCGAAGCTGCCGATGATCAGGGCGGGCGCGACCGGCCAGGCGACTGCCCTGGCCGCCGTACGTCCCACCAACCCGGAGGACCCCATCTGGTCATCGTGGCAGGAAATTCGCCCGGCGTACTCAGGGCCAGCCCTGACTCGAAGACCCGGGGCTGCCCGGTCGTGCCAGGCCGTCGCGCAGCCGACGCTGGAGGGACCTAGCACCTCAGCCCTCAAGGAGCCCCTGATGACAACCTCAACCATCACCCCCAGCCCAGCCCCCACAACGGCTGCACGCACCGCCGCCGCGAAGGTCGCGGCAGGGGCATCGGCCCTGTTCGCCGTCGCGCTCTTCCTCTGCGTGGCGAGCGTCAACGTGCCGCACAAGGCCAGCGACGCGGAGCTGCATCGACTGGTGGAGCCAGAGCGGGAACCTCACCGCCGGTCTCATGTCGCAGCTGTTCGCGATCCTCGGTGCCGTCTTCTTCGTCGTCGTGGTCAACTACGTCCGGACGCTCGCCGCGAAGGCCGACGCCGGCGCCGAACACTGGATGGCGTTCGCGCATTCGATGGCGACGGCCTTCGCCAGCCCCTTCTGGTGTCCAGCGCGATGCGCGCCGTCATCGGGCATCTCGTGCAGGTCCAGGACGAGCCGCTGCCCGGGATCGACGTCCTGCGCTACTCGACGGCGCTCAACTACACGCTGATCGGCACCGCCACGATGACCTGCCTCGCGCTGGCGATCGTCGCGGTCTCCGTGGTGGTCATCAAGGCCCGGATCCTCGGGACCTGGGTCGCGTACGTCGGCTTCGGCTGCGCGGCCGTGATCCTGGCCGCCGTGGGCGCGATGATGGGCGCGTTCGCCATCCCCCTGGCTCTGGTCTGGGCGATCTCGCTGGCCGTTGCGATCTGGCGTCAGCCGGCTGCCTGACGCTTGCGGCAGAGGAAGCCCCCGGCAGGCGCCGGGGGCTTCCTCTGCGACCATCCCCAGCCCCGCTTCCTGGCGTTCCTGAAGGACGACCTGATGTGCGAACGAAGCCAACAGCAGTCCCAGGGCGAGCAACAGGGCGGCCCTGGCGACGCCCACCGGAACGACCGGCGCGATCGCGAACGTCAGCACCGCACCCTGAAGACCTGCCACGACCCGGCGGAAGGGACTGCGGGGGAGCGGCCTGCGCAGCGACGGCCGCAACCACGACGCGGCAACGAACACGTAGCGCAGCGCCCCGATCAGCAGGACCCAGATGCCGACCACCGGTGCGACGGCGACAGACAGGACCACGAGGACCCCGGCGTCGACCTGCATGTCGAGACGGCCACCGGCCTCGGTGACCGTGCCCGTGCGCCGGGCCACGGGGCCGTCGACGGCATCGAGCAGCAGGGTGGGGACGATCAGCGCCACCAGCCACCAGGTGCGCGCGGGTACGGCGTCCACCAGCGCCAGCACCGCGACCGCGGCACAGCCACTGGCCAGCACGGCCCGGGTCATCGTCACCCGGTCGGCGGGGGTGGCGGTCCGCGGACGCCGACGTGACACCGCGATCGCGCACAACACGGCCGGCAGCGAGCCGACCACGGCTGCCAGCAGCAGAGCGGTCCCGGAGGTGGGGTGGGCGCGGCTCAGCGCGACCGCTGCCGTCACGGCGACCAGCAGTCCCGACCAAGCGGTGACCGTCACTTCGGGCAGTGCCCGGGGCGGCGATGCCATCAACATGTCTCCTACCTCCTCCCTCATGTACGGTCGCGATGTGACGGCCGATTTCATCCAGGCCAAGGCCTATTGGACCCTCGCTCCCGGCGAGGGTGTTTTGCGCGACGAGCGGCTGCGCGAGCCCGGGCCCGGCGAGGCGTTGGTGCGCGCGCTGCACTCCGGGATCAGCCGAGGCACCGAGCTGCTGGTCAACTCCGGAGGAGTCCCGTCGGAAGTCGCAGATACCATGCGTGCGCCCTTCCAGGAAGGCGACCTGCCGGGCCCGGTGAAATACGGGTACCTGTCCGTGGGTGTGGTCGAACGAGGGCCGCAGGAGCTCGTCGATCGCGACGGTGTTCTGTCTGTTTCCGCACCAGGACCGCTACGTGGTCCCGGCCGCCGCGCTGACTCCGCTCCCGCCCGGCGTACCGGCCCGTCGGGCCACGCTGGCCGGCGCCGCCGAGACCGCGGTCAACGCGTTGTGGGACGCGGCGCCGCGACTCGGTGACCGAGTGGCTGTGGTGGGGGCCGGCATGATCGGCTGCGCCGTCGCCGCGCTGCTCCGTACCTTTCCGCTGCAGCGGCTGCAGCTCGTCGACGTGGACCCGGGACGCGAGTCCGTCGCCTCGGCGCTCGGCGTCGAGCTGGTCCACCCGACCGCCGCGGCGGACGGATGCGACCTGGTCGTGCACGCCTCGGGCTCGTCAGCGGGCCTGCAGCGCAGCCTCGAGCTGCTCGGCGACGAGGGAGAGGTGATCGAGCTGTCCTGGTACGGGACCCGGGACGTGACCGTTCCGCTCGGGTCGGTGTTCCACTCCCGACGGCTGACGGTCCGCGCGAGCCAGGTGGGTCAGGTGGCGGCGGCGCGTCGCGCTCGGCGTACCCATCGAGAGCGGCTGTCGCTCGCACTGGAACTGCTGCGCGACGACGCCTTCGACGCGCTGATCACCGGGTCGAGCCCGTTCGCCGAGCTGCCGGACACGATGCGCCGGCTGGCCTCGGGTGAGCTCACCGCAATCTGTCACGTCGTCGACTACTGAGGAGTGAGGATGTACGCCGTCACCGTCCGCGACCACGTCATGGTCGCCCACAGCCTGCCCCGGCCCGTCTTCGGGCCCGCCCAGGCGCTGCACGGCGCGACCTACGTCGTCGAGGCCACCTTTCGCCGGGCTGACCTCGATGACGACGGCATCGTCGTCGACATCGGTGCTGCCCTGTCCACGCTGGGTGAGATCCTCGACCAGCTTCGCTACCGCAACCTCGACGACCATCCGGCCTTCCAGGACGTGGTGACCTCGACCGAGGTGCTGACCCGGTGGGTGGCCGACCGGCTGGCGGAGTCGCCGGTGACCGAGGGTCTGGACGGCCTCGAGGTGGTCCTGCGGGAGTCGCCGGACGCCTGGGTGTCCTACACGAGGGACCGGTGAGACTTCGGCTCGTCGTACCCGCGGACGTCGACACCCCGACCGGAGGCAACCACTACGATCTCGCGCTCGCCGACGCCCTGCGTCGCTCGGGTGACGAGGTCGAGGTGCTGCGCTGTGAGCCGCGCGCGCTCCACCTCGCGTTGCACGAGCCGTGGGCGGGACTCACCTTGGTGGACGGGTTGCTGGCCTGCCCTCAGCCGCGCGCCTTGGCGTCTGCGCAGGCGAGCGTTCTCGTCCACCTGCCGTTGGCGTTGGAGGCCGGCCTCTCCGAAGACCGAGCTCGCCGAGGTCGATCGGCTGGAGCGACAGGCACTGCACGCGGCGAGGGTGGTCGTCGCGACCAGCCACTGGTCGGCGGACTACCTCGAACGGCACCATCTGCTGACCGGCGTGGCGGTCGCACCTCCCGGAACCGAGCCGAGTCCCATCGGTGTGGGATCGGACCCGCCGCTGCTGGTCCACCTCGCCGCGCTGCTGCCGAACAAGGACCAGCTGGGTGTGGTTGCCGCGCTGAGCGGACTGACCGACCTGTCCTGGCGCGCGCGACTGGTCGGGCCGGACGATCGAGACCCGGCGTACGCCGCAGCCGTCCGCGACGCGGTCCGCACGGCCGGACTCGAGGACCGCGTCGAGATCCCGGGCGCGATGACTCGTGAGGAGGCATGGGCGGGTGCCGACCTGGCCCTCCTGCCGTCCCGGGTGGAGACGTTCGGGATGGTCGTGACCGAGGCGCTCGCGCGCGGCGTCCCCGCGGTGGTCAGCGAGGGTGGGGCGGAGGAGGCGCTCGGCTTCACCGCGGACGGCAAGCGCCCGGGTGTGGTGGTGACGGCGGGGGACCCCGGAGACCTGGGGTTGGCGCTGCGGCGCTGGTTGACCGATTCAGCGCACCGAGGCGAGCTCCGCACCACCGCGTTGACGAGAAGGGCCACACTTGACGGGTGGGAGACGACCGCGCAGCGCATCCGGAGGGCACTGGCCGGCGCCTGAGACCGGCTCTGATGCTGGTCGCCCGGATCGCGCTCCCTGTCCTCGCCCTGTTCTTTCTGTGGCAGCGGCTCGGCGCGGAGGCCTTTCGGCCAGCGCTGGAAGTGGTCGCTCCGGCCCCGTTGCTGGCGGGCCTGATCCTGGGCGGGCTCGCGGTGCTGGCGCAGGCCGCCAGGTGGCGGGTGCTGATGGCGGCGAACGGGATCCCGATCGGGCGCCCGGAGGCGTTCGCAGAGTGCTACCGGTCCAGCGCCCTGAACGCGGTGCTTCCCGGAGGCGTGGCCGGCGACGTACTGCGGGCATGGCGGCAGCGGGCCCGCGCGCCGCAGGGCTGGCGTCCCGCGGCGGGCAGCGTCGTCGCCGACCGGATGGCTGGACTGTGCCTGCTCCTCGCCGCTGCGGCCGTCGTGCTCGTCGTCGAGTCGGCGTTCCTGCTCGCCGCGGCGTGCGCCGCGGGTTCGCTCATCGCCTGGGCCGTCGCTCGACCGCAGCTGCGCCGGCTCGGCCTTGCGCGAGCGGGCCGGTGGTCTGGGGCATGGTCGGCGGTTGCGTTGGCATCCTTGCTCGCCCTCACCGTCGTGGTGGCCGCCACCCTCGATGTCGACGAGGACGCCGCCGCGGTTGCCACCCTGGGGCTCGCCCTCCTGGCCGGCATGGCGGTTCCGCTCAACCTCGGCGGTTGGGGACCACGCGAGGCGGCTGGGGCGCTCGCGGCACTCCTGATCGGCGCGGAACCGGAGGTCGGCGTGGCCGTCGCGGCCGGCTACGGGCTGCTCTCGACGGTGTCAGTGCTGCCCGGTTTCGTCGTCCTCGTGCTCGGCGGTCCGGTACGTCGCGGCGTTGGCCAGGTCGAGCTCGACGCAGATGTCCTCGCCGAGCGCGAAGCGTCGCACGGGGGCGCGCAGGGCGTCGGCGATGCGGTCCCGGCCCTCGAACCGCAACCCGGGGACGCCATCGCCCACGAGGAACGGGGCAGTGGTCACCAGTAGCCGGTCCAGCTCACCCGCCTCCAGGAAGCGGGAGACGGTGACCCCGCCGCCTTCGACCAGCACGCGGCCCAGGCCGCGGGAGGCCAGGGCCGCCACGATGTGCTTGGGCGCGAATCCTCGGTCGGGTCCGGAGCGAGGCAGCTGCTCCACCTCTACGTGCGACGCTGGGGGAACCGGCGGCGGACGGTCGTCGGCGACCACCCACAGCGTGGGGGCGTCGCCGACCGACAGCACGTGCGCCTCGCGGGGTGCCCGCCCGTCGGGGTCGAGGACCACCCGAACCGGGCTCGGCCCGGCAACGGCCCGCACGGTGAGCTGACAGTCGTCGGAGATGACAGTGCCCACACCGACCACGACGGCATCCACCAGGGCCCGCAGGCGATGCAGGTGGGTCCGGTCGGCGGGGCCCGTCACGAAGCAGGCATCGCCGGTGCGGGCCGCAATGAAGCCGTCGAGGCTCTGTCCGAGCTGGGCGAGCACCAAGCGGGGGCCGGCGGCGACGAGCGGGCCGTAGCGCTCGACGAGCTCCTGGTCCGCGCCGTCCGCCGGCACGCGGCCGGCGACCAGCGCGGACCATCCGTCGTTGGGAGTGAGTTCCGAGCTCAGGGGGTGCCTCCGCTGGCAGTGCACGAGTTGGACCGTCTCAGGTCTACACCACGAACCCGCTGATCGGTCGCAGGTGTACTCCGAGGTGTACGTCCCGGCGGGTGGGATGGATTTGCCGGTGCGGCCGTCAGCGAAGGTGGCAGGGCTCACGAGGCGTGCCCTTGAGCTGCATCCACCGAGCTGTAGGTGCCGGCATAGGTGGCGGTCCCGTCGCCAGGGTCGATGAACTCCAGCCGCCATCCGGTGGGCACCCGCCTGATCCGCCACAGGCGACCGTGCAGTCCGGTGCCCGAGTACGTGCCCTGGAACTTGTCAAAGTTTATCAATGTGACCGGAGTGCTTCCTGTGGTGTCCGTTTTGTACGGGACGTTGGTAACTGTACGCGCCCAGAGCGCGGCCGCACCGCAGCCTTTGAGATTCTGCACTGCACCTGGATGTATCCGCGTTTGTCCGTTTTGGGTGTACCTTGAAATCGGGCCGTCGCTCGGCCGGCCCGCTGAATGCACTCGTTGCCCCGGACCCCGGTGACTCACAACAAGAGTCGGGATGACCGCTGTGGCCGCAACCAGAATCCGCATCGACGCATCTGTGCGCACCCTCCGCTGCTCCTCGGCCGACGCCATCGCCGTACCCACTCGGCACTTGAGACTTTGACGAGGAGCCCCTTGGAACCGGGCGACTCAGCAAAGAAACGGAACCGCCCGCGGATCCCCCACCACGGGCGGTTCCTCCTTGTCCGGGTCCTCGAGGAGAGCGCGCTGCGCGTCCGAATTTCCGATTGCCGCAGCCTCCGCACCACATAGGGCTAAGATCTGGGCAACACCGACCCCCGCAGTGCTCCTCGAGCGACAACTCAGACTCTGCGGTCGGCGACGTGGCATCCGACCGATGGTCGGAGGGTCTACACGGTGGGCGGGGTGTCAGGTACGTCGATGTCGTTGTCGATGTGCAGGACGGGCGATTGACCAAGTCGCCTCGTGGAGTGCACATCGAGTCTCAATGGCTCGACGTTCCATCGCCTGGTCTGCCTGAGACCGGTGCAGCGTTGCCACAACGCCAGGGCCAGCGAGCCGGGGCGTTCGATAGGAGGAGTTCTTGGCCAGACGAAGCCAGCGCCAGCCCGGCGCCACCCGTACTGCGCCCCGAAGCCGGCGTCAGGCCCGCAACCGCGACGAAGAGGGCATCATCCCGGTGCTTGCCCGCGCCGTGCGTGAGGTCGAGGCGAGCGCCGAGCGCGGACCACTGAAGCCCTCGGGTCGCACCAAGTTCCAGGTCGTCGCCCTGCTGGTGCGTGAGGAGCGCGCCCGCGTCAACCTCGACGAGTCCATCAGCGCCGCCGACCGTGCCGAGCAGCTGAAGCGTCTCGACGGGGTCGCGAAGATCCTGGCGAAGACCGCTGCCCGCGACACCTCGCTGCTCGCGCTTCTCGCCGAGGAAGCCGTGGTGTCCGACGCGGCCCGGTCGCTCAAGCGCGACCTGATGCGGGCGGCCGGCATCGAGCCGTCCCCGGACGACTTCACCGCCGAGCCCGAGGCCCCCACCGCCACGACCGAACGCCGGGTGGTCCCGCAGTCCGTCGTCTCGCGGCAGCTCGCCAATCCTTTCCTCGCCCCGGACTTCATGTCCGCCGCGTCCCGTGAACCGCGCCCGAGGCGCCTGGCCACCTGGGAGCTGCTCGGCCCACTGCTCACGTCGTTCGAGCGCGCCGCCAGCGGAGCATCGGCATGCATGGCCCTGCCTGAGCCGTCCTCCTCGCGTCGCGCCGCAGGGGGCGCCTCCCGCTGATGCGACACCAAGCGCAGATGATCGCCGCTGCCGAGTCCGGGCACCGGACCTTCCTGCTCGCCGACGAGCCGGGCCTGGGCAAGACTGCTCAGGCGTTGCTCGCAGCTGAGGCCGCGAATGCCTACCCGCTGCTCGTCGTCGTACCGAACGTCGTGAAGACCAACTGGGCCCGCGAAGCCGGTCTCTGGACACCCAACCGCCCGGTCACGGTGATCCATGGCGACGGCCACACGATCGACGGCTTCGCCGACATCGTCGTCGTCAACTACGAGGTGCTGGACCGGCACGTCGGCTGGCTCGGCGACCACGGCTTCCGCGGCATGGTCGTCGACGAGGCGCACTTCATCAAGAACAAGAACTCGCAGCGCTCCCAGCACGTCCTGCAGCTCTCCCAGCGCATCCGCGCCCGCACCGCTCGTCCTCTGCTGATGGCGCTCACCGGGACGCCGCTGATCAACGACATCGAGGACTTCAAGGCGATCTGGCAGTTCCTCGGCTGGATCGAGGAGAAGATGCCGGGCGCCGAGCTGATGGACGCTCTCGAGGAGACCGGCATGACACCGGTCGACCCCGGGTTCTACCCCGCCGCGCGCGCCTGCGTGATCGATCTGGGCATCGTCCGTCGCCGCAAGGTCGAGGTGGCCGCAGACATCCCCGCCCGCCGTATCGCCGACCTGCCGGTCGAGCTCGACGACCACGTCGGCCGTTCGATCCGGGCGGCCGAGCGCGAGCTCGCGCGCCGCCTCGTGTCGCGCTACGAGACCGCTCTCGCGACGCGAACCTCGGGCGTGGTGGTGGAGGGCATCGACCACGATCTCGTACGTCGGGTCGCCGGGTGGGAGCTGGCCGACACGACCACGGCGAAGACCGGTGAGAACGTGTTCAGCATGGTGCGTCGGATCGGGCAGGCCAAGGCCGGTCTGGCCGCGGACTACGCCGCGCAGCTCGCCCGCAACGTCGGCAAGGTCGTCTTCTTCGCCAAGCATGTGGACGTGATGGACATCGCGCAGGAGACCTTCGCCAAGCGCGGCATCCGCTACGCGTCGATCCGCGGTGACCAGACCTCTCGGGCGCGCCAGAAGAACATCGACGCTTTCGTGAACGATCCCGACGTCTCCATCGCGGTCTGCTCGCTGCTGGCGGCAGGCGTCGGCCTCAACCTGCAGGTCGCTTCCAACGTTGTGCTCGCCGAGCTCTCGTGGACCGACGCGGAGCAGACGCAGGCGATCGACCGGGTCCACCGCATCGGCCAGGGCGAGCCGGTCACCGCCTGGCGAATCATCGCCGCGCAGACCATCGACACGAAGATCGCGGAGCTCATCGACAGCAAGGCGGGGCTCGCCGCCAGGGCGCTCGACGGTTCGGACGAGGACATGCCGTTGTCGGCAGACGTGCAGCTCGAGGCGCTCGTCGCACTGCTGACCGACGAGTTGTCGGCGGCGTCCTAGGCACCAGCCACGCAACGAGTACGCCCCGCTAAGGGGGGACCAAAGCGGGGCGGTTGCTCGAAGGTTGCCGAAACTTGGGGATCTCTCCGACAGCCTTCAGAACCATCCTAGGAGCATTGCCGCCGCGCCTGTAGAGCCATTGGTCCCGCTGCCCGAACGCTCCTCAGCTGTCCCGGTTTCGGCGGGATCTTCAGACCAGGCGGCCTGATGGGCCTTGGTGGCGCCTTCCTCGAGGATTAAGTCCGTTTTATACCGATTTGCAACATACATTCCTTTTATACGGGTGTGCGGCGTACCTTCGATGAGGGGGACCTTCCGGTCAGGAGAAGCGAATCCCTCAAGTCCGCCAAGCCCTCGCGGATCAGGGCAGGCGACGCCATGAATCTGCGTCATAGGCGTTGCCTGGGGGCGTCTCCTCTGGTGAGGGGAGTTCCCGGCACGTTACGGCGGACCGGTGACCACTCATGAACCGCCCGCGGAGTGGGATCCGCGGGCGGTTTGTGCGCTACGACGCGAGGCGCGGCTAGGTCCCGTACACGGAGACCTCGGTCGCCTTGACCACGAAGAAGGCGTGCACTCCGGGGGCGAGGTCGAGTTCGGCTGCCGCCTGTGGGGTGATGTCGGCGCTGAGCGCCGCTGCGCGGACTCTGATCCGGCCGCTTTGTGGTTCCAGGTCGGTGATGGTCACCTCGAGGGCGTTGCGAGGGCTGCCGCCGGGTGTCTGGAGGAACACCGACACGGCATGGGGAGGGAACACCGCGACGACGGAGTCCCCAGGCTGGGGCGGGGGGTCGGTGACCTGGCCTCCGACTCGCAGGCCCGTCCGCGGTGAGTACGGCGTCGTCGCGCCAGGTCCCCGCGATCATGTTGAGTCCCGCGATGCGGGCGCCGAATGCGCTGCGTGGCTGGGACAGCACGTCGGAGCAGCGTCCCTGTTCGACGATCGCGCCTTCCTCGAGCACCACGACGCGGTCGGCGAGCAGCAGCGCGTCGAGGACGTCGTGGGTGACCATGACGACGGTGCGGTCGGCGAGGACCCGGCGCAGGGTCTGGCGCAGGGCCGGGGTGACGGCGACGTCGAGCGCGGCCATGGGCTCGTCGAGCAGCAGCAGCTTGGGGTCCGCGGCCAGGGCGCGGGCGACGGCGGCTCGTTGGGCCTGTCCGCCGGAGAGCTGGGCGGGGTGTCGGTCGGCGAGCGGCTCGAGGCCGACCTCGCGGAGCCAGTGGCCGGCGGCCTTGCGGGACGCGTCTCGGCTGCTGCCGGCGCTTCGGGGGCCGAATGCGACGTTGTCGAGGATGGTCAGGTGCGGGAACAGCAAGGGTTCCTGGGCCAGCAGGGCGATGTGCCGGTTGTGCGGGGGGACGTGCACCTCGCGGCCCTGGCCGCCACGGCTGGTGAGCTGGCGGCCGTCGAGCGTGACGTGGCCGCGGTCGGGTCGCAGCAGCCCGGAGGTGACGGCCAGGACGGTGGACTTCCCGGCGCCGTTGGGTCCCAGGAGCGCCACGGTCTCGCCCTCGGCGACGTCGAACGCGAGCTCGACGCCGCGGTCGAGCACGGCGGCGTCGTACTCGAACATCACAGGGTGCTTCTGCTCTGCCGGGCGAACCCGATCACGAGGATGGCCACCACCACCAGGACCAGGGAGAGGGCGACCGCGGCCTGCGCGTCGGTTTCGCGCCGCAGGTAGATCTCCAGCGGCAGGGTGCGGGTGACGCCCTGGAGGCTGCCGGCGAAGGTGATGGTGGCGCCGAACTCGCCGAGCGAGCGGGCGAAGGCCAGCACGGCTCCCGAGGCGAGGCCGGGGAGCACGAGGGGCAGGGTCACTCGCCGGAACACGGTGGTCGGGCCCGCGCCGAGGGACGCAGCGACTACTTCGTACTTCTGGCCGGCCGTCCGCAGCGCGCCCTCGAGGCTGACCACGAGGAATGGCATCGCGACGAACGTCTGGGCGATCACCACCGCCGTGGTGGAGAACGCGACCTGGATGCCCAGCACGTCGAACGTCTCGCCGAGGAGTCCGCGGCGCCCGAACGTGTAGAGCAGCGCGATGCCACCGACGACGGGTGGCAGCACCAGCGGCAGCAGCACCAGGGAGCGCACGATCCCTTGTCCGCGGAAGCTCGTGCGGGCGAGGACGACGGCCATCGGGACGCCGAACACGACGCAGAGCAGGGTGCTGGTGGCCGACGTGCGGAGGCTGAGCGCGAGAGCGTCGCGTGAGGCCTCGGAGGTGATCAGCTCGAAGAAGCGGCCCCACGGCGTACGCAGCACGACGGCCACCAGCGGGAGCAGCACGAACGCCGCTCCCGCCACGGCCGGAACGAAGATCCAGGTCGGGACGCCGACCCTGCTCCGGGGGTCGGCCACGTCAGGGCGCGGGCGCGAACCCGAGGTCGTGGAGGATCTTCTGCCCGGTGTCGTCGAGGACCAGGTCGACGAACTCCTGCCCCAGGTCGGCGTTCTCGCTGTCGGCAACCGTGGCGATGGGGTACACGTTCACCGCCGATGAGGACTCGGGGAACTCGATGCCCTCCGCGTCGTCGCCAGCCGCGAGTACGTCGGTCACGTAGACCACGCCGGCATCGGCCTCACCCGAGGTGACCTTGGCGAGCACGTCGGTGACCGACTGCTCCTCGCTCACTGGCTTCAACTCGACGTCGGCAGCTTCGGCGGCCGTCTGTGTTGCTGCACCGCAGGGCACATCGGGCGCGCAGATGACGAGGTTCAGCCCGTCTTCGGCCAGGTCCTGGAACGACTCGATGCCGGCCGGGTTGCCCGGCGGGACGACGATCTCCAGGGTGTTCGAGGCGAACGTCTGCGGGTCGGAACCTTGCAGGTCCTCGGCCGTCAGCTTCTCCATGTTGGCCTCGTCGGCGGACGCGAAGACATCTGCGGGTGCGCCCTCCTGGATCTGGGCCACCAGGTCCGAGGACCCGGCGAAGTTGAACTCCACCTTCACCCCGTCGTGGGTCGACTCGAACTCGTCTCCGATCTGCTCGAACGCGGCGGTGAGGGACGAGGCGGCGTACACCGTCAGGGTGGTGTCCTCGGCAGCCGGTTCGTCCGGATCGTCCGATCCGCATCCCGCCGACGCTGCGATGACCAGGGCCGCGATCGTGCCGGTGAGTAGGCGCTTCATCGCTCTCCTTTGACTGTTTCCACGATCACGGTCGTGGACTTGATGACCGCGACGGCGACCGAACCGAGCTCGAGGTCGAGGTCGCGGACCGCCTCGCTGCTCATCAGAGACACGACCCGGAACGGGCCGCACTGCAGCTCCACCTGGGCCATCACGTGGTCGACCTGGATGTCGGTGACCAGCCCGACGAACCGGTTGCGCGCCGAGCTCGCCATCCCGCCGGGAGGACCCGGCGGGGTGGCGTGGTTGCGCGCCACCTGGGCGAGCTCGTAGCCGTCGACCACCTTGCGTCCGGACTCGTCGCTGGCGGCGGTGAGCAGCCCGCGGTCGATCCATCGGCGGACCGTGTCGTCACTCACGCCCAAGTAGGCGGCGGCTTCGCGAATCCTCATATGCGGCATTGGAGGAATCATAGCCATGAACATTCGACAGTTGGGACATGCCTCCTCCTGATCTGCGGGCTCACGCAGATGCGTTGCCCGCCCGTCGGTCGGGGTTCAGGGAGACCGAGTACCAGGACCGGGTGCAACAGCTGGACCGAAACGAGCCTCCAGCTCACTGAGCTCCGGGTCGCGGAGTCCGACGCAGTCCAGCGCCCAGAACGGGTCGCAGTAGACCAGCGCCCCGCTCATCCACGTTTCGTGCCGGTCCAGTACGGCGACCTGGAAGGCAGCATCCGGGATGCGGGTCGAGGGTCGCGTGAATCCACGAGCGCTGGCACGTTCGAACCCGCGCCTGCCGTAGTAGTCCGGCGACCCCTCGAGGAACACGGCCGGCCACCCCGCGTTCGTTTGCCTTCTCGAGCGCGTCTGCGACCAGGGCGCTGCCGATCCCGCGTCGCTCATGCTCTGGCAGGACGGCGAGCGGGCTCAGCACCAGCACGTCGACCAGCCGCTCGCGGGCGTCGAGCCAGGACCGGTTGAGCTGGACGTGCCCGACCAAGGCTGCATCGATCTCGGCGACCAGGCTGAGCTCGACGTGTCGGGCCAGCGCTTCGACCAGGTCGGCGACCACCGTTCCATCGGCCGCGAACGCGGTCTCGACGACGCGTCGGATGGATGTGCTGTCGGTCGGCTGCGCCGGCCGGATCCTCAGGTCCACCTGCACAAGTTCGCACACCCAGCGGTCACCCACCATTGACTTTCGGACCGATCTGCCCGTGCCATTGGCATCACCCGAGCCGGCTGACCATCCGACGACCACACCGACTACCCATGGGGAGAACCCGACCATGTCCATCGACGACTTCGAGCGCTACCCACTCACCTTCGGACCGAGCCCGGTGCATCGGCTCGACCGGCTCACCGATCACCTCGGCGGCGCCGATGTGTGGGCCAAGCGCGAGGACTGCAACTCCGGCCTGGCCTTCGGCGGCAACAAGACTCGGAAGCTGGAGTACATCGTGCCCGACGCGCTCGCCTCGGGTGCCGACACGCTGGTCTCGATCGGCGGCTACCAGTCCAACCACACCCGCCAGGTCGCGGCCGTCGCGGCCAAGCTCGGCCTCAAGTGCCGGCTCGTCCAGGAGAAGTGGGTGGACTGGGACGACCCGGGCAACGGACCGTCGGCAACATCCTGCTGTCGCGGATCATGGGCGCCGACGTACGCCTCGACCCAGCCGGCTTCGACATCGGCATCCGCAGGTCGTGGGAGGACGCGCTGGCGGAGGTGGAGGCCGCCGGCGGCAAGCCCTACGCCATCCCGGCCGGCGCCTCCGAGCACAAGTACGGCGGCCTCGGCTTCGCGAACTGGGCGTACGAGGTCGAGCGGCAGGAGCACGAGCTCGGCCTCTTCTTCGACACCATCGTGGTCTGCACGGTCACCGGCTCGACCCACGCTGGCATGATCGCCGGGTTCGCCGGCCAGGACCGCCCGCGCCGAGTCATCGGCATCGACGCCTCGGCAACGCTGGGCAAGACCCGCGCCCAGGTGGAGCGGATCGCCCGGCACACCGCGGACCTGATCGATCTCGGCCGAGAGCTGCGCGATGACGAGATCGAGGTGCTCGAGGGCTGGGCTGGCGACGAGTACGGCATCCCGGTGCAGTCGACCGTCGACGCGATCCGGCTCTCCGGCGAGCTCGAGGGCATGATCATCGATCCCGTCTATGAAGGGAAGTCGATGGCGGGCCTGATCGACCTAGTGCGAGACGGCACGCATCGCCAAGGACTCAACAGTGCTCTACGCCCACCTCGGCGGCCAGCCAGCCCTCAACGCATACAGCGGCATCTTCGGACCCTGACCGTTGGTCAGGACCCCTCCAGGTGCTCCTCGATGCGCTGCACCTTGGCAGTCAGCTGCCCGTCGTAACCGGGACGGATGTCGGCCTTCAGTACCAGACCGACCCGCGGCGAAACCTCCGCGACGACGTGGACGGCGCGCTTCACGACCGCCATCACCTCGTCCCACTCCCCCTCGATGTTGGTGAACATCGCGTTGGTCTCGTTGGGAAGGCCGGACTC
Source organism: uncultured Actinomycetota bacterium (assembly GCA_963719255.1). Classification (GTDB taxonomy): domain Bacteria; phylum Actinomycetota; class Actinomycetes; order Propionibacteriales; family Nocardioidaceae; genus Nocardioides. The sequence goes on from CAVRBN010000016.1 coordinate 186,777, forward strand.
GCGGACGACGCGTACGGCGGCCGCCACGGCGTCGGTCACCGAACCGGTCTCGTCGCCGGACATGGGCGAGATGCTGAATGCCACGATCATGGGGCCACCGTACGGTGCCGCGGCGACCGCCTCGAATGGCCCCGCAAGACGACAGCCGCGACGGTGCCGAGCCAGACGGAAGCGAACGCCAGGCTGACGAGCACGTCGCTGAGGTGGTGGGCGCCCTGGTAGAGCCGCGCCACCGCCACGACCAAGGGAACCAGGAGCAGCGGCGTCACCCACCAGCGAGCAGCTCGTGCGTAGGTCCACGTCAGGACGACGATGCCGCCGTACAAGGCAATGGCCGTGCCGACGTGGCCGGACGGGAAACTGTGGGTCGGGGAGAGGCCGGGGTCGAGGATCTCGACCGGCGGGCGTTGCCGGGGGTCGACGTTGACGACCACGTAGTAGATGCCGCCGATGCCACAGGTCACCAGCCCGAGGAACAGCGCGGGGACCACGGACCGTTGCCAGATCCAGACGCCCAACGCGATGACCGGCGCCAGCACGAGCTCCACGATCGTGTCCCCGAGGAACGTCCCGGCGTTCGCGAGATCGTTGAGGCGGTCGGTCCGCTCGTCGGCGAACCACCGGGCCACGTCGTCATCGACCTCACCCACGGAACCCTCGAGCGGATGGATGAGGAGCCAGCCCACGCCCGCTACCACGCCGAGGATGACCGCCCAGCACAAAACCAGGACGACCGCGGTCGCCGTGCTGCTCCGACCGGACGCGGCGGAGCCACCGGGCAGGTTGCGCTCGGCATCGACGGACACGACGGCCAGTCTGCTCCATCGAGCCATCAGACAATCCTGTGGCGCCCCCAATTGGCTATCAGCCGCCTGCGGTGTCGACTCCCCAAAGAAGGAACGCGACGACAGACCCCACAGGTAGCACCACGGTCAACCCGATCAACATGCCGATTCCTCGCCGACGTGTCGAGCCTCGCATGGTCATGACGATGGCCGACAGGTAACCGGCGACGAGGACAGTGATCGACAACCCGTTCAAGTAGTACTGGTCGAAGGACCATGCAGCGTTGCAACCCGAGGCCTCGCGTGAACATTCTTCGAAGTTGCCGCTGTTCCGGTTCGACATCAGCAGGGCCATCAGAGTCAGGACCTCAAACAAGGCGACGGCACAGCCCAGCAGGAAGCCCAGGCCAAACCCGCCCAGGGCGCTGCCGGCTCCGCGGTCAGTCCGACGCTCGCTTGGAATCGAAGGGATAGTCATGGCTCTTCACCGGGGGTCAACCGAGTCGGCGTTTCAATCTTTCTTCGCAGCGGACACGTCGACGCAGACGATTCCCTTGTTGCCGTCCTGGTCGGCGATCACGGTGAGCGCGGGCGCATTGCTGTCATCGACGACGGTCCCACCCGCGGCGACCGCGGCGGCGATCCGCTGCTCGGCCACTTCGGGCGCCACATAGACCTCGATGTGGAACCGCTGCCGCGGGGTCTCGTGCTCGTCGGCGTCCCCGAACCACAGATTCGGTACCCGTGCCGTGGCGTCTCGGATTTCGTCGCTGGGGGTTCCGCGGCCCTGGGCCTCAGCGCTCCCGGTCAGCAGGACGGCCCACACCGGGGCGATGGTCGCAGAGTGCGCCGTGTCGAGGCCGAGCTCGATGTCGCTGACCGAGGCCGGGTCGGCGTCGAACTGGTGGTCGGCGGCGATCTCGGTGATCCGTCGCGCGAGGTCGACGTCCTGCTGGGTCACCCATTCGACGACGTGTTCGGTGCCCTCGTCGTCGCGGTAGATGGCGTCGTCGGTGACCAGCTTGAGGTCGACGTACCCATTGCCGATCGACACGCGCGGGTGGTGGCCGAGGGCGTCGCCCGCCTCGCCCACCTCGGCGACGAACCGTGCGCCGGCGCCGAAGTCGTCGACCACGTAGCGGGCGTGCAGTCCCTGGGCAAGCTTGCGCCAGTCGGTCAGGTTGGCCTCGGCGATCTGTTCGCCCTTCAGCATGTCCATACACGGGGACCCTAGCTCTGATTCAGCGACGGTGGTTCCCCCAACCGATGGCCCTTCCCCATGCTTGCATGCTGGAAGCGAGAGTTCGCCCGTGATCTGGGAAAGGGGTGTTCGTGAGGATCGGATCCGGGAAGCGGCCCGAATGTGTTGCTGTCATTGGAGTGGGCATCCTGGGAGCCAGCGTTGGCTGGAACCTGTCCCGCACCAGCTTGCACGGACCATCGGACCAGACTCGTGGTAGTTTCCCAGCGGCCACCTGCGTTGGGCGGACGATCCCGTAGCGGAGGCGAAGCTCCTGAAAACAGCCGCACGGCTGGCTAGCTGGGACTGCCGGGTCGAGGTGTGCACGGGGGCCGAGGTACGTCGCCGCCTTGAGCCTGCTCTCACCTTGCCCGGCGAGGTTCCCGTCAGGTTCTACCCCGACGAGGCCTGGGTGCACGGACGCCGTCTCGTCGACCGCCTGGTTGCTTCGGAGATCCTCAGCGGGAAGAGAGCAGAGCTGCTTGCTGACTTCCGCCCGGAGCGGTTCTCCTCGTGTTAAGCCCGCGAGAGCCGGAACGCGCTGCGTGACACAGCGGCGTCGCGAGATCCCCACCGGATCGTCACCTCGTCGCCAAGGCGCGGCGTCCGGTTCCGGACACAGTCCGAGACACGGCATCGCGCCGCCCGCCCGACTGGGCGATCAACCAAGGAGCTCATCCATGTTCACGCTGCCCCATCGCAACAACCATCGCCGCGACGCTCGCCGCCGCTGCGGTCGCCGGCGGACTCACCCTGGCCGGCTCGGTGGCTACCGCCCCGGCCGCCGAGCGCGGCCGTCCCGATCGTCAAGAAGGGCGACATCCTGCTCCCGACCCACGGGACCCTCTTCAACGGCGGCGGGATCGACAAGATCGACCCGGCCACCCGGGTCCGCAGCCGCGCCGCCTCCTTCGGAGTCAACGACGGCACTGACCAGGTGGCCGCCGCACCCAACGGCGACTTCTTCGCCGCCAACCAGGACGGCAGGGTCGTCAAGATCGACGGCGCCACCGGCTCGCAGACCACCATCAAGTTCCCGTTCATCCAGAACGGGGTTGCCCTGGATGACCTCGCGGTCGGGGCGGACGGAAAGCTGATCGGCCTGCTCAATGAGGAAACCGGTCACCAGCCTGGTCCGGTTCGAAGGCCAGAACGGGCTGACCGTGCTGTCCGAGGACGGCCTGCTCGCCCAGCCCGACGAGCTCGCGATCGAGCACGACGGCCGCGTGCTGGCCACCGACGGGAACCGGGTGCTTCGGATCAACCCGGCCACCGGGGCGCAGAGCACCGTGGGGGCCTTCGCCACGACTGTTGGCGGTCTCGCCGTTCGCAGCGACGGCCAGATCTTCGTGCGGACCTCGGCAAATGGGACAATTCCGGAGAGGTTGATGAGGCTGGACCCGATTACGGGGGCCGGAACGCAGGTTGCCAGTGGTGGACTCTTCGACGACCAGACCGGCAGCGCCGGCCTGGCGTTCGAGAACGGCACGCACGTGGTCTCGGCCGAAGGCGGCTTCTTCAGTCCCGGGAGCGTGGTGCGGATCAACACGTTCACGGGCAACCAGGACCGGCTGATCCAGCTCGGCGAGTTCGAGAACCTCAACATCGCGGTGGCCGGGGTGAGCCAGATCCCGCCGACCCCGCTGCCGGTCGCGGGCAACGACGCCTTCACGCTGACGCCGGAAGCCGGTTCATCCGGTGAGCTGCATGTCCTGGCACCGGGCCTGCTGGGCAACGACAGCGACCCGCTCAAACAGTCGCTCTCCGCGGAAGTCGTTGGTTCCAGCCAGCTGCCTCACGGGTTCATCAGCTTCTTCGGCAGACGGTTCCTTCTTCTACTTCCCGAACTCCGGTTTCGTGGGCACCGAGACCTTCACCTACCGGGCCGTCGCGGCCGATGGCCGCAGGTCGGCCCCGGCCACGGTCACCATCAACGTGGTGCCGTCGCAGACGCCGGTGGCCAGGGACGACTTCTTCAACGCCCAGGCGACGGCCACGTCCACGCAGTACACGTTCAACGGGCAGAGCGTGCTGGACAACGACACCGACCCCCAAGGCGACGTGCTGGCCGCCAAGATCCTCACCCAGCCCAGCACCGGGCTGGTCGCCCTCAGCGACGACGGCACCCTGGGCCTGATCACCCCGCTCGGCTTCTCCGGGCAGGTCTCGTTCACCTACCAGGCCAGCGACGGACAGAACAAGTCCACCGCCACCGCGACGCTGCAGATCACCCCGCCGGCGGCCAACACCCCACCGGCCATCCAGGTCAACTCGGGTGGGTCGATCAGCGCCACCGGCCTGGGCGGCACGATGAACCTGCTGGTGGCCGACGCCCAAACCGGCTCTAGTGCGCTGGCGCTGTCGGCGACCTCGTCCAACCCGGCGCTGGTGCCGGTGGGCAACGTGACGTTCGCTGGCGTCGCGACTGCCCGGACGGTGACCATCACCCCGCTCGCCGGCAAGACCGGCACCGCGGTGGTCACCCTCAAGGTCACCGACGGTGGTGGCCTGACCAAGACCGTGACGGTCACGGTGAAGGTGGGCGGCACCGCCGCCAACACCCTCACCGGCACCAGCGGGGCCGACATGCTGTTCGGCCTGGGCGGCCCCGACACCCTCAAGGGGCTCGGCGGGATCGACCTGATCGGTGGCGGTGCCGGCGACGACACGATGACCGGCGGCACCGGCGCGGACACCTTCCGGGGCGGCACCGGCACCAACACGGTCACCGACTTCAGCACCGTACAGGGCGACACCGTCACCGAAGCCACCACCGGCTGAGCGTGACCTGCACCACCCGGGCCGGCCCGCACCCGCAAGGTGCGGGCCGGTCTCATTGAGCCGTTCCGAGCGCTCTCGGCCCGCCACCCGGGGCACCGGCCCCTACTGTCGGTGCTGTGGGTTCAGCGGAAGGGGCTACGTCGTGAGGATCGAGGGCTTGACGTTCGTTGGCACCCGGACGGAGGCTCGGCAGGAGATGGCCGAGTTCGTCCGCGACGTACTCGGGCTGGAGCCGGCACCAGCGGGCGGCATGGACGCCGAAGTCTTCGCGCTGCCGGACGGGTCATCGTTCGCTGGTCACCTCCCCCGACGAGCCCGCGGACCTGGAACGCACGGTCGGTTTCCTCGTCTCCGATGTCGAGCAGGCACTGCGAGAGCTTCGCGACGCCGGGATCAGCACCGACGACGAGGTGTCGTCGAGCGCCACGCAGCGCTATGTCCACTTCCGGGCGCCCGACGGGCATCTGTACGAGCTGGTGGAAGAAGTCGGCTGACACGGATCAGCCGGCCGCCGGATCCAGCCGCTCAACGAGCCGGATCGCCTTCACCAGGCGTGGCGCGCCTTGCCGACGGACCTTGACGACTGGCTCCGGCGGTCGGTCCGACGTGCCAC
>CAVRBN010000017.1:0-102803 GCA_963719255.1 uncultured Actinomycetota bacterium
CGAACTCGCTCGCCGGGCCCGCCGGCGGGGTCACGGTCGAGCGCTCGACCCCGCCGACGCGGAAGTCCAGCTCGTGGGCGCCGCGCGTCCAATCGTCAGGGCCCTGCGACCAGCGCGCCTTGGTGGCGGGATCCGCCCAGGCGGCCCGGACACGTTCCGGAGCGGCCGGGTAGGTCCGCTCCAGCACGAACGTCGCGTGCTTCACGCGCCGTCCTCCGCGAGCAGGTCGCCGAGCCGGTCGAGCGCGCGCGACATGCTGGACCGGCGCTCGTGGATCCAGGTCTCGGCCAGCCCGAGCACCTCGTCGTCGAGGCGGCAGACGCGCGCGCGCCCGACCTTCTCCGTCCGCACCACGCCGCTCGCCTCGAGCACCGCGACGTGCTGGAGCGCCGCGGCGAGCGTCAGCGGGAGCGGCTCGGCCAGCTCGGACACGGTCGCCGGCCCGCGGGCGAGCCGCTCGGCCATCCGCCGCCGCGCCGGGTTCGCGAGCGCCGCGTAGACGTCGTCGAGCGGCGTACGCGGGTCGGACATGCGTCGAACTTAGGGGCCGAGGCGTGAACAGTCAAGCAATCACTTGAGTATCTGGTGCCACAATGGCCGCGATGACGGACGAGCCCATCACGCGCTCCGGCTGGCTGCCGCCCGTGGCGCCGGGCGGCCCGCGGCCGCGGTTCGAACCCCCGATCAGCCCGCCCGCGCCGGCGCCCGCGAGCTCGAGCCGGCAGGCCACGTGGGCGCTCGCGCTGGCGATCGTCGGCCTGACGCTGCTGATGGTCTCGCTCGGCACGCTGTTCCTCGTCGCCCTGCCGTGCTCCACCGCGGCGTGGGTGCTGGCGCTGCGGGCCCGCAACGCCGACGGCGAGGGCGGCCAGGCCACGGCCGCGCTGTGGATGGCGCGGATCGGGGTGGCGGCCGGCGTCGCGGCGGCGGTGGTCCTCATCGCCCTGCTCGCCTCCGGCTTCGACTTCGATCAGTTCCGCGACGACCTCGAGCGCGAGCTCGACGAGCGCCGCGACCGCCCGAGCAGCGGCGGCATGCGCGCTGCGCTGCCGTTCCTCGGCCGCGGTTGACGTACGATCCCGGCGTGCCCGGGCCGGGACCGCGGAAACGCTCGACGCTTCCCCGCAGGAAGCACGCCGGCGCTACGTCGAGATCGGCCAGCTCGCCGCGCTCAGGCAGATCCGCGCCGACGCCGAGCGGCTCGACGATCGCTCGATCGCCGTGGGGCCGATCGCGCGGCTGGACGCGAACGCCGTGGCCGCCGAGGACGGCAAGACGCGCGGCGCGATCACCAACCTGTTCGGCAGCCAGGCCGCGTTCCGGGCCGAGACCATGGCGCTGGCCCTCAACGCCGAGCAGCAGAGATCGAGCATCTCGCGTATCCGGCGCCGGCCGACTTCGTCGACCGCCGACGCGTGGGTCGACGCGCTCTTCGACGCGGAGGCCGCGCGCGGGCCGCGCCACGGCGCCAAGCCGGCGGTCGACTACGCATCGCTCTGGTCGCTGTGGCTGAGCGCGGTGCCGTACGGGCTGTGGAGCGAGCAGGTCAGCGGCCCGAGCCTCGACGAGTACCGGCACCGGGTCGAGCAGATCGAGCAGGTGCTCGCCGACTGCGCTCGACCGTTTCGAGCTCGCGCTCGCGCGAGGGCGTCACGCTCACCGACCTCGCCGACGCGATCGCGAGCCTCGTCGAGGGCGCGTGGCTCAACCAGTGCCTCACCACGCGCCACCCGTCGGATCCGTCCGCGCCCGTCGCGGCGCTGCTGGTCCGCTCGGGCCGGCTGCTGTGGCGGGGAGCGACCGTGCCGCGTTGACGCCGCTAGGCTTGGCCGCTCCGTCGCCTTCGACCCTCCCCGCCCCTTGACGCCGAATCCCTTCATCAAGCAGTACCTCATGACCGCTGGGCCGACGCCGGTGCCGCCGGCGGTCTCGCAGGCGATGGCCGCGCCGATGCTCTACCACCGCGCGCCCGCCTTCGACGCGCTGTACGAGCGCGTGCTGGCGGGCCTGCCGAAGGTCTTCCGGACGCAGAACCCCGTGCTCGCCTTCGCCGCGAGCGGCTCCGGCGCGATGGAGTCCGCGGTGGCCAACCTCGTCCGCCCGGGCACGAAGGCGCTGGCCGCGGCGTCGGGCAAGTTCGGCGAGCGCTGGATCCAGCTGTGCGAGGCCTACGGCGCCGACCTCGTCCGCCACGAGCCCGGCTGGGGCGTCCGGTTCGACCCCGCCGACTTCGACCGGCTGCTGTCCGAGCACCCCGGCACCGAGGTCGTCTTCGCCACGCTGAGCGAGACCTCGACCGGGATCGTGCACGACGTCCAGGCGATCGCCGAGGTCGTGCGCCGCCACGACGCGCTGCTCGTCGTCGACGCGGTCTCCGGGCTCGGCGCCGCGCGGCTGGAGCAGGACGCGTGGGGCGTCGACGTCGTCGTCGCCGGCTCGCAGAAGGCGCTCATGACCCCGCCGGGCCTCGCGTTCGCCTCGGTGTCCGAGCGCGCGCTCGCCGCCGCGCAGGCCAAGGGCGGCGGCCGCTACTACTTCGACTGGGGCCGGACGGCGAAGAGCCAGGCGAAGGGCGCGAGCCCGTTCACGCCGGCCGTGTCGCTGTTCCTCGGCCTCGACGTCGCGCTCGGGATGATCGAGGAGGAAGGGCTCGAGAACGTCTGGGCGCGCCACGACCTGCTCGCCCGCGCCACGCGCGCCGGCGCGCTCGCCCTCGGCCTCGACCTCTACGGCGACCCGGACGAGCGCTCGACCGTGGTGACCGCGATCGAGCTCCCGGGCGACATCGACGGCGGCAAGGTCCCCGGCACGCTGCGCAAGCTCGGCATCACGGCCAACGGCGGCCAGGACGACCTGAAGGGCCGCATCCTGCGCATCGCGCACTGCGGCTACTTCGGCGCGTTCGACATCCTGACCTCGCTGTCCGGGCTGGAGATGGCGCTCCAGCAGCTCGGCCACGACGTCGACCACGGCGCCGGCGTCGGCGCCGCGCAGCGGGTCTTCCTCGAGGCCGGCGTCCTCGCGGCGGCGTGAGCCTGCTGGGCGAGCAGCAGCGCGTCCTGGTCGCCGAGAAGATCGCGGACTCCGGCGTCGACCTGCTGCGTGAGCGGTTCGCGGTGGACGTCGGCACGGAGTGGTCGGCGGACGAGCTGGCGGACCGGATCGCCGCGTATCACGGGATCCTGATCCGGTCGGCGACGCAGCTGACGGCGGATCTGATCGAGCGCGCCGACAACCTGCGGGTGATCGGGCGGGCGGGGATCGGGGTCGACAACGTCGATGTGGCGGCGGCGACGAAGCGGGGGATCATCGTCGCCAATGCGCCGCAGTCGAACATCGTGGCGGCGGCGGAGCACACGATCGCGTTGATGCTGGCGCTGGCGCGGAACATCCCGCAGGCGCATGCGTCGTTGACCGCGGGGCGCTGGGAGCGGTCGCGGTTCGGTGGGGTGGAGGTGTACGAGAAGACGCTGGGCGTGCTGGGGTTCGGGCGGATCGGGCAGCTCGTGGCCGCGCGTGCGCGGGCGTTCGGGATGCGGATCGTGGCCTACGACCCGTTCGTGAGCGCGGAGCGTTTCCGCGAGCTCGGCGCGGAGCGGGCCGCGGAGCCCGCCGACCTCTACGCCCAGGCCGACTTCATCACCCTGCACCTGCCCAAGACGCCGGAGACGCGTGGCTGGCTTGACGCGGCGGCGTTCGCGGCGATGCGCGACGGGGTCCGCGTGATCAACTGCGCGCGCGGGGAGCTCGTCGACGACGGCGCGTTGCAAGGATGCGCTGGACAGCGGGAAGGTCGCCGGGGCGGCGCTGGACGTGTTCCCGAGCGAGCCGATCACCGACTACCCGCTGTTCAGCGGGTACGCGAACGTGGTCGTGACGCCGCATCTGGGCGCGTCGACGACCGAGGCGCAGGACCGTGCGGGGGTGCAGACGGCCGAGCAGGTCGTGGCGGCGCTGACCGGCGGCGTGGTCTCGACCGCGGTGAACATCCCGGCGATCGCGCCCGAGGACATGGAGGTGCTGGGCCCGTTCCTCCCGCTCGTCGAGCGCCTCGGCCGGCTCGCGATGACGCTCGCCGAGGGCTCCGGCGTCGACCGCGTCGAGGTCGAGTACTTCGGCCGCATCGCCGAGCGCGACACGCGCCTGCTCACGCTCGGCGTCCTCGAGGGCGTGCTCGCCGGCCACTGCGAGGAGGACGTCAACCTCGTCAACGCCCCGACGATCGCCGAGGAGCGCGGCATCGGGGTGTCCGAGCGCAAGGAGTCGGTCGCGCGCGACTTCACCGACCTGGTGCGCATCACCGTCGCCACCGGCGCCGAGCGCTTCCGCGTGGTCGGGACGACGCTCGGGAGCCGGCACCGCCCGCACCTGCTCGAGGCGTGGGGCCAGCGCTTCAACCTCCAGCTCGACGACGGCGCCCACCTCGCGCTGTTCCGCTACTACGACCTGCCCGGCATGATGGGCCGCGTCGGCTCGGCGCTCGGCGAGCGCCGCGTCAACATCTCCTCGGCCGCGGTCGGCCGGCAGCCGCTCGCGGAGGACGGCCGCCGCAACGAGGTCGCCGTCATGGTCGTCACGACGGACTCGCCGGTCCCGCGCGACGTGGTCGCGGAGATCGCGCGCAGCGACGGCTTTCTCGACGGCCGGGCAGTCTCGCTGTAGGCGCTATTGCGACTGCGCCTGCGGCGTCGGGTAGCAGCGCTCCATCATGTCCCACAGCCCGGAGCGGCGCAGCTCGGCCTCGAAGAACCAGTCCGGCGCGTCGGCCGGGATCTTGTGCTGGCGGATCGGGCGCAGCGGCGCCTCGGCGGCCGGGTAGAGCTGCGCGAACAGGCGGTCCTGCAGCACCTCGAGTTGGCGGGGATCCTGACGCGCCCGGCGGACCCGGGCGAGGTGGTGCTCGACGATTCGCTTCATGGGGAGGACTCGGTGGGGGTGGGTCGGAGGGCCCTGACCGCCTCGCGCGCGGGCGTGTCGCCCGCGAACAGCTCGAAGGTCAGGCGGATGGTGTTGGGAGCCTGCAAGGTCTCGGCGAGCACGAGGGCGACGTCGTCCCGCGGCACCGGCCCGCGGCGCCCGAGCGCCGTCGAGACGTCGACGTGCCCCGTGCCGGGGTCATTCCCGAGGCTGCCGGGGCGGACGATCGTCCAGTCGAGCGTGCTGGCCGCGACGCGCGCGTCGGCGTCCGCCTTCGCGCGCAGGTAGGGCGCCATCGCCGCGGCGCCGCCGTCGGGGTCGTTCGCGCCGATCGAGGAGACGATCACGAATCGGGCGACGCCGAGCGCCTCGGCCGCCTCGACGCACTTCACGGCCGCGCCGAGGTCGACGGTCTGCTTGCGCTCGGGCCCCGAGCCGGGGCCGGCGCCGGCCGCGAAGACGATCGCGTCGGCGCCGCCGACGTGCGGCGTCACGTCGTCGCGCTCGAGGTCGCACAGGACCGGCACGCCGCCGTCGGCCTCGATGTCCGCCGCCTGGGCGGGATCGCGGATCAGCCCGCGGGCGCTATGCCCGTCGCGGGCGAGCACGCGGATGAGGCGGCGTGCGATCTGTCCGTGGCCTCCGGCGATCAGGACGTCCATGTCTACGTCCGAGCCTACCTGGACCGAAGCCCCGCGAGGGTCGGGTTTCCCCTACGAAGGTGGGGGCTAGCGCACGATGTGCACGCCGATCAGCCCGGGGAGCGCGGTGAGCGCTTCCGCGAGGGGGTCGGGCGCGCGGCCCTCCTCCTCGGCCGCCTCCTTGCTGATGAGCGCGCGGCGGATGACGGCGGCGCCCGCCACGCGCAGCGGCTCGGGCGGGACGCGCCGCGGGGCCGGATCGACGAACGGCAGCCGGGTGACCGGGTCGCGGCGGTCGAGCGCGAGCGCGGCCAGCGTGCGGCCGAACAGGTGCGACGGCCCGACGCCGTTGCCGGTGAACCCGAACGCCGCCCACGCCGGCACCGAGCGCAGGCCGACGATCGCCGGCCGGTGCGTGGGGGAGACGTCGATCGGCCCGCCCCAGGCGTGCGCGAGCGCCCGCCCCTCGAGCTGCGGGAACCAGCGCACGAGCGCGGCGCGCACCGTCGCCACGACCTCCGGGTCGACCTCCATCCGCCCACCCGTGCGCGCGCCGGCCGCCATCCGGCCGCCCGCCCAGCCGAACAGGATCCGGTCGTCGCGCGTCGTGCGCAGGTAGTGCAGGAGCGCGCGGCCGTCGGAGATCGACTCGCCGCCGCGCCAGCCCAGCGCGTCGAGCACGTCGGGCACCGGCTCGGTCATGACGATGTGGCTCGACGACACCGTCAGGCGGTTGCGCAGCGGCGCCAGCGTCCCGCTCGCGGCGTTGACGGCGAACACCGCGGTCCGCGCGGTGACACGGCCGGTCGCCGTCGTCACGGTCACGCCCTCGGGCGCCGGGCGCATCCCGGTCGCCCGGCTCCACTCGCACACGCGCACGCCGCGGTCCAGGAGCCGGCCGAGCAGGCCGAAGGCCAGCCGGGCGGGGTGGACCGTGGCGCTCGCGGGCACGAACACGCCGCCGCGGAACACCGGCGAGTCGCAGCGCGCGCGGGCCTGCGCGGCGTCCTGGGCGATCACGCGCGCGCCGTCGATCGCGTCCGCGCTGACGCCGTCCTGCGCCGGCGCCGTGGAGACGAGCAGCTCGCCGCCGCGCCGGTACCAGGCGTCGACGCCCTCCGCCTCGCACCACGCGCCGATCGCGTCGACCGTCGCGCGGGCCGCGTCGGCCCAGGCGACCGCGCCCGCCTCGCCGACGTCCTCGCGCAACCCCGGGATGCTCAGGTCGAGGCTGGAGACGAACCCGCCGTTGCGCCCGCTCGGCCCGTGCCCGCAGCGGCCCGCCTCGAGCAGCACGACGCGCGCGTCCGGCTGCGCCTCGAGCACGTGCCAGGCCGTCCACATGCCCGTGTAGCCGCCGCCGACGACCACGACGTCCGCGCTGACGTCCCCGTCGAGCGGCGGGAGCGGCTCCGGAGCGCCCGCCTCCGCGATCCAGTGGCCGTGCGCGTCGTGCCTCATGCGCCCAGGTGCGCCCGCTCGGCCGCCGCGACGGCGGCCCGCTCGACGTCGCGCATGCCCTTCGGCAGGTCGGCGCCGATCGGATCGATCGCGAACGCCGGCGGCAGCCCGGCGAGCCCTTCGAGGATGGCGAGGTTGGCCAGCGGCAGGTGCAGGAGCGAGTACCCGCCCTCCAGCGCCGCCACGATCCGGCCGCCGCACAGCTCGCCGGCGAGCGCCACCGCGCGGTCGGTCAGCGCCCGGTAGCCGGGCACGCTGATCGCCATCCGCCCGAGCGGATCGGTGGCCGAGGCGTCCTGCCCGGCGGCGATCAGCAGCAGGTCGGGCCCGAAGTCGCGCAGCACCGGCGCGACGACGCGGTCGACGGCGTGCAGGTAGCCGTCGTCGCCGGTCCCGGCGGGCAGCGGCACGTTGACGTTGCGGCCGCCCGCCCCGCGGGTCTCGAGCCCGCCCGTGTCGGCGGGGTAGAGGCCGTCCTGGTGCAGGGAGATCGTCAGCACCGACGGGTCGTCGAGGAAGATCGCCTCGGTCCCGTTGCCGTGGTGGACGTCCCAGTCGAGGATCGCCACGCGCTCCACGCCCCGCTCGCGCTGCGCCCAGCGCGCCGCGATCGCGACGTTGTTGACGAGGCAGAAGCCCATCGCGGCGTCGCGCTCGGCGTGGTGGCCGGGCGGGCGCAGGATCGCGAACGCCGCCTCGAGGTCGCCGTCGAGCACGGCCTCGACCGCCGCGAGCAGGCCGCCCGCGGCGAGCAGCAGCGCCTCGTGCGTGCCGGGCCCGCTCCAGGCATCGCTGCCGACGTCGACGCGCGCGCCGCTCGCCGTGGCGTCGAGCACCCGGCGCACGTGCGCCCCGCTGTGCGCCAGCCCCAGCTCGTCCTCGGTCGCGAAGCGCGGCGCCAGCTCGATCACGGAGGCGAGCACGCCGCTGTCCTCGAGCGCGCGGCGCGTCAGCGTCAGCCGCTCGGGCCGCTCGAACGGCGGCACGTCCAGCCACGCGGGCAGCTGCCCGGGCGGGAAGCCGCCGACGGGCTCGTGCCGCACGCAGCGCTCGTCGTAGACGAGGCCCGTCCGCCGCTCAGGCACGCGACTCGCCGGTCAGCGAGAGGCCGGCCGAGCCCTGCGTGCGCGCCGCGCGGCGCAGGATCAGCGCGGCGCCGCCGAGCCCGAGCAGCGTCACGCCGAGCATCATCGTGGCCGCCGCGTTCAGGTCCGGGCGCAGGCCGAAGCGGATGCCCGACAGGATCCGCAGCGGCCACGTGTCGTTGCCCGCGCCCGCCGTGAAGTTCGAGATCACCACGTCGTCGAACGAGAACGTGAACGACAGCATCGCGCCCGCGACGATCGCCGGCGCGAGGCGTGGGAGCGTCACCTGGCGGAACGTGGCCAGCGCGGTCGCGCCGAGGTCGCGGCTCGCCTCCTCGAGCGAGCTGCCCATGGACACGAAGCGGGCGCGCACGATGAGCAGCACGAGCGAGGCGTTGAACACCGTGTGCGCGAGGAACATCGTCACGAGCCCGAGCTCGAAGCCGACGTTGACGAAGAAGATCAGCGACGAGACCGCGATCACGAGCTCCGGCACGACCAGGGTCAGGAAGACGAGCACGTCGAACGGGTTGCGGACGCGGCGGCTCACGCGCGAGAGGGCGAGCGCCGCCGCCGTCCCGAAGACCGTGGCCACCAGCGCCGAGGCGACGGCGATCTGGACCGAGCGGCCGATCGCCGACGTGATCGTCTCGTCGTCGAGCGCGCGCCCGAACCACTTGGTCGAGAAGCCCGCGAACGAGGCGACGTTGTCGCCCGAGTTGAAGGCGAAGATGATGACGACGACGATCGGGAAGAACAGGAACGTGTAGACGAGCGCGCTGTAGCCGCCGAGCAGCGACGGCAGCGACAGCAGCCGCGGGACGAGCACGATCGCCGCGACGCCGAGCACGAGGAACAGCGCGCCGCGCCCGGAGACGTCGCCGTTCGCGAGCCCGAGCAGGAACGCGACGACGGCGACCAGGCCGCAGACGAAGGCCAGCGCGCCGACGAACGACCCCGTGCGGCGCAGCGCCTCAGGCACCGTACTCCTGCTCCGTGCGCGTCGAGAGGTACAGGTAGAGCGCGACGAAGAACGACAGCGCGCCCATGACCAGCAGCGCCAGCGCCGAGCCGAGCGCGTAGTCCTGCGCCTCCAGGAACAGGCGCTGGATCGTGTTGCCGATGAAGTCGACGCGGCCGCCGCCCAGCACGAGCGGGATCACGTACTCGCCCATCATCGGGATGAAGACGAGCAGCGTGTCAGGTTGGCGTCGCCGATGATCACGTGCAGCCGGCGGTACTTCTCCGGGTCGGCGTGCGGCTCGTCGCGAGTGTTGATGATCGGCCGCTTCAGCGTGGTCTCGAGGCCCACCTCGACCTCGAAGTAGTCGGCGCGCTGGCTCAGCTGGAAGCCGTGGTCGCGGCCGTCCTGGCCGATCCCCACCCGTCCGGCCCCGCAGATGACCTGGCGGCTGACGAAGAACGGCGTGAGGTGGCGCACGATGTCGGCGAACGGCGTGGACCGGCGCATCAGGTAGTTCTCGTGGGCGCCGTACGACGCCCCCTTGTTGTCGGTGTTGTTCTTGTACAGAACGATCGGGGTGCCGCCGGGGAGCTGACCGGCGCGCCGTGCCGCGTCGAGCATCACCTGCTCCCCCGCCTTGTCCCAGCGAACGATGTCGAGGGGGTTGGTCACCTCGGGGGTGGAGTACTCGGGATGGGCGTGGTCGACGTACAGACGGGCGCCGTTGGTGAGAATGACGTTGGCCAGCCCCATGTCCTCGTCGGTCAGCTGGCTCGGGTCGGCGACCTGGCGGGACATGTCGAAGCCCCGGGCGTCCCTCAGCGGCGACTCCTCCTCGAAGTCCCAGCGCGCCCGCCGGGCCCGGATCGTCGCGGACGCATAGGCGTTCACCACCTGGGACGACGCCACCATCGGGTTGGCGAGCGGTTGCCCCTGGACCGAGATGCCGTACTCCACCTCGGTGCCCATGATCCGGCGCACGCTCATGACAGAAGCGTACGGTCCGCGCGGCTGTTGCGCTGCAGACGCCCGGCAGGGTAGACGGGGACGGTGGGCTTCTGGGAGAGATACGTGGTGCCGCGGGCGGTCGATGTCGTGCTCAGCGGGAAGAACATGGACGAGGCCCGGGCCGCCGTGTGTGAGGGCCTGACCGGCCGGGTCCTCGAGATCGGGTTCGGCAGCGGGCTCAACACACCGTTCTACCCCTCAGAGGTGATCTCGGTCGGGGCCGTGGAGCCCAACGACCTCGGCTGGAAGATGTCGGCGAAGCAGCGCCAACTCACCGACGTACGCATCGAGCGGATCGGTCTCGACGGCCAGCGCCTCGACGCGGACGACGACTCCTACCACTGCGTGCTGTCGACGTTCACGTTGTGCACGATCCCGGACGTGCGCGCCGCGCTGCGAGAGGTACGCCGAGTCTTGCTGCCCGGCGGCAGCCTGCATTTCCTCGAGCACGGCCTGGCTCCCACGCCTGGCGTGGTGCGCTGGCAGCACCGGCTGGAACCGATCCAAAGGCGGATGGCCGCGGGGTGCCACCTGACCCGGGAGGTGCCGGCTCTCGTGGCCGAGGCGGGCATGGACGTCGCCGAACTACGCCAGGAGTACCTCCCGAGGCCGGCGGCAACCAAGCCCTGGACCTACGTCTCGATCGGGCGCGCGGTCGCCTCCTGACGCCGTTCATCGTCAAGGGGTGGAGCGAAGCACTCGGTGTCGATCCACGCGGCGAACCGGTCGCGGCCGATCGCGCTGACCAGGTCGGCGGTCTGCGAGGTCTGACGCAGGAGCGCCTCCACCTTGCGCTCCAGCGCGGCGCCTTGCAGCGGGATCCGCAGAGCGAGCTCATCGTCCGTGCAGAACCGCGGCTCCCCGAGGGCGTGGATCTCGAACCTGTCCACGAGGTCCTGGTCGACGAGGTCCTCCTGGGTAACCGCGTGCCACAGCCGGACGCCGGCGCCGTACGTCGCCTTCGCCAACGCGAGATCGGTCCACAGACTGACGGCCTGGTGGTCGCTGTGGCCGGTGAACCCGTCGGGGCCGAAGGTGACCACGGTGTCTGGCCTGACGTCGTTGACGATTGACGACAGCTGCGCCGTCGGCCCAGCAGGGTCCAGCTCGGCCAGACCACCGTCCGGGAGATCCAGCCAGTGGTGCTCGGTGACGCCAAGGGTGCCGAGCGCGGCCTCCAGCTCGAGGGTGCGTACGGCGGCCAAAGCGACCCGCTGAGCGGCGTCCGCGTGTGGGTCGGCCGCCTCGCCGCGGGTGGCAGTCACACAGACCGCACGGTTGCCGGCGTCGCGTACCGCTGCCAGGAGCCCACCGGCGAGGTAGGCCTCGTCATCCGGGTGCGCCCACACCGTGAGGACGGTGCCGAGCGCGGTGGCGTCGTACGGCGTAGGGCTGGTCTCGTGCGTCATGAGCCGAATTCTGGCCGATTCCGGCCCTCACCGCGCTGGCGTTCCCGTGGCCACCGATGCACAGACGTTGCCGTTTGGTCACCAACGGCAGAAAACGGGGCCCAAAACTTGCGGTTGGTGACCAAACCGCAGCCGCCGGCGAGCGTCAGAGGTACTGGCCGGTGTTGGAGACGGTGTCGATCGAGCGGCCGGGCTCGGTGCCCTGCTTTCCGGTGATGAGCGTGCGGATGAAGACGATGCGCTCGCCCTTCTTGCCGGAGATCCGCGCCCAGTCGTCGGGGTTGGTGGTGTTGGGCAGGTCCTCGTTCTCCTTGAACTCGTCAACGCAGGCCTGCAGCAGGTGCGAGATCCGCAGGCCGCGCTGCTCCTGGTCGAGGAAGTCCTTGATCGCCATCTTCTTGGCGCGGTCGACGATGTTCTGGATCATCGCGCCAGAGTTGAAGTCCTTGAAGTAGAGGACCTCCTTGTCACCGTTGGCGTAGGTGACCTCGAGGAACCGGTTCTCCTCGGTCTCGGTGTACATCCGCTCGACCGTGGCCCGGATCATGCCGGCCACGCACGCGTCGCGGTCGTTGCCGAACTCCGCGAGGTCGTCCGCGTGCAGCGGCAGCGATCGGGGTGAGGTACTTGCTGAAGATGTCGCGGGCGGACTCGGCGTCCGGGCGCTCGATCTTGATCTTCACGTCGAGGCGGCCCGGGCGCAGGATGGCCGGGTCGATCATGTCCTCACGGTTCGAGGCGCCGATGACCAACACGTTCTCCAGCAGCTCGACGCCATCGATCTCGCTGAGCAGCTGCGGGACGATCGTGTTCTCGACGTCGGAGGAGACACCGGAGCCGCGGGTGCGGAACAGCGAGTCCATCTCGTCGAAGAACACGATGACGGGCGTGCCGCCGCTGGCCTTCTCGCGGGCCCGCTGGAACACCAGCCGGATGTGGCGCTCGGTCTCGCCGACGTACTTGTTGAGGAGCTCGGGGCCCTTGATGTTCAGGAAGTACGACTTGCCCTCCTGGCCGGTCCTCGCGGCGACCTTCTTGGCCAGCGAGTTGGCGACCGCCTTGGCGATCAGCGTCTTGCCGCAGCCGGGAGGGCCGTAGAGCAGGATGCCCTTGGGCGGCTTGAGCTCGTGCTCCTCGAACAGCTCGGGGTGCAGGTAGGGCAGCTCGACGGCGTCGTGGATCTGCTCGATCTGGTTCGCCAGGCCGCCGATCTTGCTGTAGTCGATGTCGGGGACCTCTTCGAGGACGAGCTCCTCGACCTCGGACTTGGGCACCCGCTCGTAGACGTAGCCGGCACGGGAGTCCAGCAGCAGGGAGTCGCCCGCCCGCAGGGTCGGCCGCGGAGCGGCTCGGCGAGCCGAACCACGCGCTCCTCGTCGGCGTTGGCGATGACCAGGGCCCGCTCGCCGTCGGCGAGCAGCTCCTTGAGCATCACGACCTCGCCGACGGTCTCGTAGTCGAGGGCGGCGACGACGTTGAGGGCCTCGTTGAGCATGACCTCCTGGCCCTGGCGCAGCTCGTCGAGCTCGACATCGGGGCTGACGTTGACCCGCAGCTTGCGGCCGCCGGTGAAGACGTCGACGGAGTCGTCCTCGTTGCGGGTCAGGAAGGTGCCGAAGCCGGCCGGCGGCTGGGCGAGCCGGTCGACCTCCTCCTTGAGCTTCATGATCTGGTCGCGGGCTTCGCGCAGGGTGCCGGCGAGACGCTCGTTCTGTGCGGTGACGGCCGCCAGGGAGCGTTGCGCGTCGGCCAGCCGCAGCTCGAGGGAACGCGATCCGCCGACGTCGTTGGCGCGACGGCGCAACTCGCCCAGCTCGGATTCGAGGAGCTGGACCTGCTGCTCCAGCTCTTCGCGCACTGCGTCCCCGGCCGTAGCCGGACGCTCCTTCACCTGTGCTGGGCATCGCCACACCTTCCTGGGGTTCGGCTGACGCCTCCGACCCTACTCGCGCAGGGAATCAGGCAGCGTCGTTTCCCGACGGCCGCGGCGCCCGCACAGGCGCGCGAAGTTGCGGAGGATCCGCATCGGGTGGCTGACCTCGACGGCCGCCGCGGCAGCGCCCAGCGCAGCCTGCTCGGAGGGATCGAAGTAGCCGTGGTGGGCGTAGACCGCGATCCTGGTCAGCAGGCCGGCGAGGTCGAGCTCGGGGTGGAACTGCGTGGCGTAGACGCGGCGACCGACCCGGAACGCCTGGACCGGGCAGGCAGCCGACGTGGCGAGCGCCACGGCGTGCGCTGGCAGGGTGCGGACGGCCTCCTTGTGACCGCCGTACGCCGCGAAGTCGCGCGGCAGCCCGGCCACGAGGGGGTCGACGAGCCCGGCGTCGGTGAGGGTGACCGAGATCGGGCCGACCGGTTCGGAGTGCGAGCGGTCGATCGCGGCACCCTGGTGGGTTCCCATGGCGCCGATGCCGTAGCAGGCTCCGAGGAAGGGGAAGTCCGCGGGATCACCTGGTCCAGCAGACGGGCGATGTCGGCCTCGGCCTGCCGTTGCGCCGGAGACTTCTGAGGGTCTGGGTCGGAGGCGTTGAAGGCACCGCCGCCCAGGACGATGCCGGCCCAGTCATCGAGGTCGACCGGTGCGAGGGGCCGCTCGCCGAGCAGGGTGCGGTGCACCTGGTCCTGGGGTACGCCGAGGAAGCGCGCGAACGCCGCATGCTCGTCCGCCGCTGCGTCCGGCTCGGCCCGGATCGACAACAGGAGGAAGGGTCGTTCTGCGCCGTTCGTGGTCATGACGCGTCAGGTGTCTCCGGGAGGTCGGCGGGTCGCGGTCCGGTGTAGTCGGGACCGTAGGCGCCCGGCGCCGGCCGCCGCTTCTTCAGTGGTGCCTTCTCCCCCGGTGCCAGCCGGCGGGCCGTGACGAGGAACGCGGTGTGCCCGATCATCGAGTGCCCGGGCCGGACCGCGAGCCCTTCGACATGCCAGTCCCGCACCAGTGACTCCCAGGCAGCGGGCTCGGTGAAACCCCCGTGCGCGCGGAGGGTCTCCACGAAGCGGGACAGCTGAGTGGTGGTGGCGACGTAGCCGCACACGATGCCTCCCGGCACGAGTGCGTCGGCGACGGCGTCGACGCACTCCCACGGGGCCAGCATGTCGAGGATGAGGCGATCGCATCGCTCGCCCGACGCCGGAAGCAACTCCGCCAGGTCACCCACCGTGAGCCGCCAGGCCGGGTGGGCGGAGCCGTCGGCCGCACCGAAGAACTGGGTGACGTTCCTGCGGGCGACATCGGCGAACTCCTCACGTCGTTCGTACGACGACACCCGGCCGGTCGCCCCGACGGCACGGAGCAGCGAGCAGGTCAGTGCTCCGGATCCCACCCCGGCCTCGACGACGTGGGCACCGGGGAAGACGTCGGCCATCGCGACGATCTGGGCGGAGTCCTTCGGATAGACCACGGCAGCGCCGCGGGGCATCGACACGACGAACTCCGAGAGCAGCGGTCGGAAGACCAGGTACTGCGCTCCGCCGGAGGTGGTCACGGCGAAGCCCTCCTCGCGGCCGATCAGGTCGTCGTGCTCGAGGTGCCCCTTGTTGCAGAAGAACCGCTTGCCGGTCTCCAAGCAGAAGTTGTTGCGCCGACCCTTGCTGTCGGTCAGCCGCACCCATTCGCCGGCTCGCAGCGGACCCCGACGCACGCCGGACCATGCGTCACGAGCCCCGTCGCTGTCCGGGCCGGGGCTGGGGGGATCCTCAGGGCTGGCGGGATTCGGTACGTCGGCCACCGGCGCACCCTACCGAGCGGCTTCCCTACCGCTGAATCGCGCGCTCGACGTCGGAGGTCGCCAGCACGCCGTACACAGCACCGTCCGGCTCGACCAGCAGGTATTCGTTCGCCGGGGTGCGTGAGATGGCCTCGAGCAGCTCAGCACCGGTGATGCCCACCGGCAACTGAAGACCCTCGTCGAGGGTGCGCGCGACCGTGGAGACCGCCACCCAGGGCAGGCGATCGGCTGGGACGGCGCGGACCGCGGCCTCGTCGACCAGCCCGACAGGCCGTCCTGCCGAGGTCACGGTGATGATGCTGCCGGCCTGCGCCTCCTGGGCACGGCGTACCGCCTCGGCCAGCGGCAGCTCGGAGGGCACCGCGAGCGTGCGTCGGGCGAGATCATGGGCGACCACGTGCAGGAGCCGGCTCCGGATCCGTCCGGTCGTCATCGCCGCGGTCGCTCCGGTCCACAGGAAGATCGAGACCACCACCGCGAGCATCAGGTCGACGAGATTCGTGGAGATCCCCAGCGCTCGCTCCTGGAGGATCGGCCAGCCCAGCACGGCGACGGCCGCTATCCGGCCACCCCACCCCGCGGCCGTGATGCCGAGCGCGGGTCGCCCGGTCAACTGCCACACGGCCGCCTTGAGGACCCGGCCACCGTCGAGCGGCAGTCCCGGCACCAGGTTGAGGACACCGATCAGCAGGTTGGCGCCGGCGAGACCTTCGACGGTCAGGAGCAGCACGCCATCGGGAGTGATGAACCAAAGGCCCACCCCGGCCGCCCCGATGGCAAGCGAGGTGATCGGGCCGACGACCGCGATCCAGAACTCCTGGCGGGCGGTGCGGGCCTCCCCCTCGATGGCGGTCACACCGCCGAGGAAGTGCAGCGTGATCGAGTGCACCTCAAACCCGTAGCGCCGGGCCATCACCGCGTGCGACGCCTCGTGCAGCAGCACGGCGAGGTAGAGGACGATCGCGAAGATCAGGCCGACGACGTACTTCCAACCGCCGAGGCCGGGCTGGATCTGTTCGACCCGGGGCGCCATCAGGAAGGCGATGAGCGCCGCGATCAGGAACCAGGACGACGAGACGAGTACGTCACTTCCCGCGATGGTGCCGATCCGGATGGTTCCCGGCGGATGCCGACGCGCCGGAGGGCGCGAGGGCGATCGCTCCGGCACTGACACGGTTCGAGGCTACCCACCAGTGCCTGGATGTCGGTGCCCTGCCCTACGGTCATGCGCATGGAGACCGAGCCGACCCGCGTCGATGGGGAGCGCGTGCTCGGAGCGCTCTCCCCCTCGCGCACGGCCGACTTCCTCGGCTGCCCGTTGCTATACCGGTTCCGCACCATCGACCGGCTGCCCGAGAAGCCGTCGGTGGACGCGGCGCGCGGCACGCTCGTGCACCAGGTGCTCGACGAGCTCTACGACCTGCCAGCGGCCGATCGCACCCCCGAACACGCCACGGCGCTCCTCTCACCGGCCTGGGACAGGCTCGTCGAGGCGGAGCCGCCGCTGGCCGAGCTGTTCGAGGCCGACGGACCGGAGAGCGCCGCGTGGCTGGAGTCGTGTCACGACGTCCTGGAGCGGTATTTCACGTTGGAGGATCCGCGCCGTGCTCGAACCAGCCGATCGCGAGCTCTACGTGGAGACCCTCACCGACGCCGGCCTGCTCCTCCGCGGGGTGATCGACCGGGTCGACGTGGCGCCGGACGGTGCGATCAGAGTGGTGGACTACAAGAGCAGCCGGTCCCCGGGCGAGCGGTTCGAGGCGAAGGCCCTCTTCCAGTTGCGGTTCTACGCACTGGTCATCTGGCGCATCCGCGGGGTGATCCCGACCGAGCTGCGCCTGGTCTACCTCGGCAACGGCGAGATCCTGTCCTACCGGCCCGACGCCGACGACCTGCTGGCCACCGAGCGGAAGGTGCTCGCGGTCTGGGAGGCGATCCGGCTGGCCCGCGAGACCGGTCGACTTCCGGCCGAGCAAGGGGTTCATGTGCCGCTGGTGTGCCCACCAGGCGCTGTGTCCGGAGTACGGCGGCACTCCCCCGCCCATGCCCGAGAAGGCCCGGCCAACCGATACGGCCGAGGCATTGCGCTGCTGAGCGTTCCGCCCTCCGGAAAAGAGCCGGATGGGGAGAGTACGCGGATCAGGAAGTGCCGGATCAGGAAATAAGAAGGTGTGACGCCGTAGACCTGAGAGAGAGAGAGATAAGCGCTCGACCGGGGGCCGGGGACACAGCCGGTCCCGGCTCGGCGGCATGAGCCACGCAGTGGGCGTCGGTGGTGGCAAGAGGGGTGGGACAGCGGCACCGAGGCGGGGAGGAGCGGTCGAACTTGGCCTGTTGGATCCTGATGACACCGGTGTCGAAGTCGACGTCGTCGCGGTCCAGGCCGATCGTCTCTCCCAGCCGCATCCCGGAGACCGCGATCAGCCCGAACAGCGTCTGGTGGGTCGCCGCCCGCAACGGCGGCCGCAGCGTGCCCGCCGCGGCGAGCAGACGAGCATATGTCCGCGGTCGACCACAGGTAGGGGGTCGGGCGGTGCCAGCCGGGTGGGGAACACCCCGGCCGGCGGCACCTGGGCGGTCGGGTCGATCGACTGCAGGTGACGCAGCGAACCCAGCGTGCGACGGCCAACCGCTGGGCCCAATGGTTGGGCTGGGCCCGTTCCGGCAGCCGGGCCCAGGCGATCGCCAGATCGCTGGTCACCGTCGTGGCGCCGACCGCCTCCAGGTAGGCCACCAGCTGGGGAAGCAGCAGCCCGGCGCGCTCGAGCTTGAAACCCAGCGCCCGACGCAACCGCAAGTAGTCCTGCACATGTGCACCCAGCGTCGAACCCGACGTTGAAGATTGCGTTGTCGATTCCGTGGTCATGGCCGCGCTCCTGTCGGCCACGGCACGGCGAGCAACCGCAGTTGCTCGACATCGACGCGGGCGTAGACCGCGGTGCTCTGCAGGCTGTGATGGCGCAGCACCTGGCTGATCTGGGTCAGCGGGACCCCGGCCGCGACCATCTCACACGCCACCGTGTGGCGCAGTCGGTGCGCACCCGATCTCGGGGAATTCCCGCCCGTCGGCACGCCCGCCGGACCGTGGAGGAGACCGTGCCCGCTGCGATCGGACCCATCGGGGCCCGGGCCCGCAAGAACACCTCGCCGGGCGCTTGGTCTTGGGCCGCCCGCGCTGCAGATAGGCGGCGATCGCCTCACCCACCTCCACCGGCAGCGGCAGCCGGTCCTCGCGTGCACCCTTGCCGCGCACGACCAGCTCACCGGCCCGCCAGTCGATGTCATCGAGTTCCAACCTCGCCACCTCACCGCGCCGCAGGCCCAGTCGCAGCAGCGTGACCAGCACTGCGTAGTCGCGCCGCCCGACCGCCGAACGACGATCACAGCTGGCCAGCAGCGCCCTGGCGTCGGGGCCGGGTGATTCCCCGCGGAAGGGAGGAACGGCGTCGGCCGGTCACCGGCAATGCCGCCCGGGACAGGTCGGCGCCGCCGAGACCCTCGACGACACAGAACCGCAGGAACGACCGCAGTCCGGCCACGAAGTTCTGCGTCCCGCTGCACCGACGCCGCCGATGACTCGCGCAGCACCGCCGGCAGTCACGTCGGCGGCCGTGACGTCGGCCAGGCCGACCGACGCGAGACCCTCCAAGAACCGCTCCGCGTGCGCGACATACCCCCGGACCGTGCCTGCCGCCAGACCCCGCTCGGCGCTCAGATGCTGCCCGAAGCGATCCAACAGCACCTCGCGCGGCGAGGCCGCCGGACTCTGCTCAACGGCGTCGACGATCCCGAGGTCAGCGGAGCATCTCCAGCAGGCACAGCAGCCCCGGACGCGACCAGTTCGAACGGAACCGCCCAATGCTGCGTTGGTAGGCCAAGAACTCCTCGACCCGCATCCGCGTCAGACTCGGCTGACCGATCAGCCCGCAGCCGTCCAGCCAACGACTCAGCCGAGCCACCTGCCGCGACTCGTTACGACCGCACTCCGCGGCGTGTAGCCGCGCCCTCTCAACGCCCGTGCATACGCGGCGTGATACGGAGCCAGCGGCCCCGTCATCACCACCTTGCTCACCCTGCTCGTTGGTCTGGCCCCGATGGCCTCCTTCCCATCACAAGGAAGAAGGACGGCGAGACCCGAACCCTTTCGTTATGCCGACCCCTACGCGGCCATCACCTTGTCCCGCAACGGCATCCACGACGGAGGTCGGCATAACGAAGAGGTCGGCATAATCGTGGTTATGCCGACGTCTTATCCGGGGTAAATGAACTTGAGATTGGCGTTTGCGCAGGTAGACCGTTTGCGGACGCGTCCGTGAAGGAAGTGCCGTTCACAGGTGTTGTGGGCGGTGCGCCAGGCGTTCCAGATCTCGGGGCGGAGCCGGCCGCGGTCGGGGACGGTGAGGCCGGTGTCTCGGGCCCAGGCGCGGACTTCGGCGGTGGAGGGTTCGTGGCGCGTCGGGTGCCTCGCCGAGTTCGGTCGTCGCGTGCTGACGGGAGCGGGGCGATGCGGTCGAGCGGCGGCGTGTCTCGGTGTCGGCCCAGGCGTGGGCGGCGGCGAGGAACCGGTAGGTCCATTCCTCGGCGAGCTGGCGGGTTTCGCAGAACACGATCGGCACGTTCGGCCAGCGGACCTGCAGTTCGGCGAGGCCGTCGGCGACCAGGGCGGGGCGGACCCGGTCGAGCTTGAAGATCTGCCGAGTAGCGGTCCTCGACCACGACCGCGGCGCGGGGCAGGGCGGCGAGCTCGGCCAGCGCGTAGCGCAGCTTGCCGCCGGTCAGGCTGGCCACCAGGTCGGGCAGGGACTTGCGTTCCACCGAGGCGACCAGCCGCCCGTCGACGGTGATGCCGTAGTCGCCGCACGGCAGCGCCGCGTTTCACGGTGCGGACTTGCTGGCCGGCGAACCGGTAGGGGTACTGCTCGTGGGAGTCGACGACGATCTCGCAGCTCGGCGATCCCGGCGGCGCGGGCGGTGGGGGTGCGCACGTTCGGGCGGGCCTGTTTGCGGGTGCGCGGGGACTGCCAGAACACCGACCTCGCGTCCGCGGGCGGTGGTGAACACGAGCTGGGAGCGGTTCTCCCGGCCGCGGTCGAGCACCAGGTCGATGGCTGCGCCGCGGCGCACGCAGGACCGCAGCGGGACGCGTTCGACGATGTCGGGCTCGGCGGGCCACTCCTCGACGCGGCACCGGGTAGCAGTACAGCGCTTTCGTGCGCGGCCAGGTCCCCGAGGTGCGGAACACCATCCCGCCGCCGAGCGGCAGCCGCAGCAGGTAGGGCAGCCGGGAGTCCGGGTCGGGGTTGGCGCGCGATCAGCAGCTCCTCCACGGGGCCTCAGGCCTCCTGCCCGGGGGCGTGACGGCCGAGTCGGCGCCGCAGCTCCAGGTTCTCTCCGTGCGCGGCCTCGAGCGCCTGCTTCAGGGCGTGCACTTCGTCGCGGTGACGGCGTTTGAGCTCGGTGAGCTGGGCGGTGAGGGTGCGCGCCACGCTGCTCGGCTGCTTCGGAATCGGCCCGTGCCGTGGCCGCCGGTGGCGAGCTCTGCTGCTGGGCGCGAAGCTGCTCGACCCGGCGGCGGATCTCGGTCGTGCGGTAGAGGAAGTCCAGCGAGACACCGGCGGTCTGGGCGAGCCCGCGGAAGGTGATCGGTTGCTCGCGGCGGATCATCTCGCGCAGGCCGTGTTCGGCGCGGGCCTTCGCCGCGGCGCTCTTGCGGGCGGCGGCCCGGCGGAGGTTGTCGGGGTTGCCACGCATCAGTTGCTTGTCCTGCTTGTCGGTGATGGCGTCGATGCGAGCGTCGACCCCGGCGCCGCGCACGGCCCGGACGGAGCCGTCGGCGAGCCGGGTGTCGGCCAGCTTGAGGATGATGCGGCCGAGCGCGTCTTGTTCCTGGCGGCGTCCGGCCAGCCAGACGTTGTCCTCGCTCATCTCCTGCCCGGTGCGGGCCTTGAACGCCGCGCGGCGGTCGTCGATGAGCTGCCCGGTGCGGGCTCGCTGGGTTTGCAGCTCGGGCAGGAACGTCGCGTCGGTGGCGAACTTGTCGCAGGTCAGGCACGCGTTGCCCTTGTCGCAGGACCTGGCGGGGCGGCAGCAGGCACCAGCCGTTGGGCAGGATCCGGTCGGTGCGCTGGTCCAGCTCGAGCATGTCGTAGAGGTCGCGCGGGTCGATGGCGAGGTCGCGGGCGTCGGCGGTGATCTTGCGGTAGCGCAGGAACTCGCGCTCGGCGGTGGACTGCAGCGTCTGCGCGTAGCGTCATGCTCATGGTCGGCGTGAGGTGCCCGAGGTAGCGCTGCACCACGTGCAACGGGACGCCGGCGTTGAGCAGGCTGGTGGCGACCGGTGTGCCGGAACCGGTGGGTGCGGTTGAAGTCGACCAGCGGCGCCGGTGCTGTCGCGCACGTCCAGCCGAGCGGCCAGCTCGGTCAGCAGGGTCCGCAGGGTGCTGATCGGAGTAGGGCCGGTCGCCGTTGCGGTTCATCTGCGCGGCCAGGAACAGGTACTTCGGTGTCTGGCCGGGCGCGCCGTGGTCGGCGAAGTACCGCTGCGCCCACTGCTGCTGTTCCCGGATGATCGCGACGACCTCGGCGTGCACGAGGATGGTGTTCGGGGCGCCGTCGATCTTCGTCTGCTGGTAGCGGAGCTTGGCGACCGGTGCCTGAGTGTCGCCGTCTCCCGCCGGATCGGGCCCGGCCGCGGCCGCGGGCAGCAGCGGCACCAGCGGGTCGCGGTCCAGCAGGCAGATCTCGCTGATGCGACGGCCCAGCAACGCCACCAGCATGGTGATCCGCATGGCCTGCTCGTCACCGAACCCGCCGTCCTCGACGGCAGTGCCGAGCAGGTCCAGCCCGGCCATGATCTGCGTCATGGCGTCGTCGTCGATGACCTGGCCTTCGAGTCGGGGCCGCTGCTTGCCGGGCAGCTCACCGCGGCGGTAGAAGCCGGCGTGCTGCGGGTCCGAGCCGCAGCCAGCCCGGTTCGGCCAGCGCGGCGGCGGCCGCGTCCTTGTTGTCGGCCATGAACAGGTAGAACTGTTCGACATCGCTGGCCAGGCGCTGCACCGAAGCCGGCGACAGCCGCTGGCCGGCGCGGCGTCCACGGGTGACCTGCCGGGCGCGGAGGTGGCCGAGGAAGTCCAGCATGAGCGCGCGCACCCCGGCGGCGTGGTCGGCCAGCCAGGGCCCGTCGACCTGCGCGGCCGGCCAGGAAGCCGTCGAACTCCTGCACCGCCACGATCCGGCGGTGCACCGTCGACCAGCTCAACACCCCGGTGTCCAGGCCGACCTTGCAGTGCCACTGCAGGCCGCGTCGCAGCCACGGCGTGCCGATCGGGTCGAACCGCACCGTGTACCGGCCCATCGGTTCGTGCTCGCGCAGCGGGATCCGGGTGTCCTCGACCGGGTTCCACTGGTCCCGTTGCCACCACGGGCCGGTGTCGAACGCGGTGACCAGCAGCCGCATCATCCGCGTCAGCAGCCGGCGGATGTTGTTCATCGTGGCGGCCGCCGGCAGCCGTCCGGTGCGCCGGTGCACCGCGCGCTGGATCTGTTGGCACCAGTCCCGGCCGGACAGCCCCAGCAGGGAGGCAGGCGCCTGCCCGGCACGATCGGCGAGTGACCTCACCCAGGCGGCGCACCAGCATGCTCAAGCGCGGTGTCGGGATCTTCCCGCCCAGCTCGATGATCCGGAACACGCACCAGGCCAGCTCCCGGCGCATCGGCTCCGGCAACCGCGACAGGTCCACCCCGGCCCGCCAGGTCCCGTCGTGGCAGAACGCGCCCGCGTACTCGCGGCGGGACGGTCGACTCGGCGAAGCGCGACAGCCGCATCGGCTCCGGCACCCCCGCCCACAAGCGTCTCCAGCGCCCGCGGGTCGCAGCGGCCGCGGGCCGCCTCCACCCAGTCCAGCCCCGTCGCCGTGCGCGCCCGCCGGTCACGAGCAGGGCCCGATCTGCTCGCTCGACCGTGCGCGCCGATGCGCCAGCCGGCGGTGAACGCCTTCCAGTCGCGCGACCGCCCGCATCTCGGCGTCCTCGGTCACGTGCGCGTAGGTGTTCAGCGTGGTCTGCACGTCGGCGTGGCCGAGCCGTCGGCTGACCACGTGCACCGGCACCCCCGACAACAGCAGCGCCGTGGCGTGGCTAGTGGCGCATCCAGTGCGGCGTCCAGGCCCTCGGCACCTGCCCGGACAGCTGGCGGCGCAGCCGATCCACCAGGTCGTAGACCGACTCCGGTCGCCACGGCGCGAACCGCGGTTCCCGGTCGAGGTTGACGAACACACAGGTGGCGTCGAAGTCGTCGATGGCGAGATCGGCGCCGGCCTCGCACAACTGCCAGACGTACTCGCCGTAGAGGCGGTCCAGCTCGTCGGAGACATACAGCCGTCGGTAGCCGCTCTTGGCCCGCACCCCATGGGGATGGTCGCGGGCCACGACCTCGATGAACGGGGTGTCGCCGCGCCCGGTGTGCCAGTCGCGATGCTGCAACCCCAGCGCCTCGCCCAGCCGAACGCCCGTCTCGGCCAGCAGCATCCACAGCAGCCTGTTGCGGACCGACCCGCGCCACTGCCCGCGTCTCGGTGTCCCAGCTCGCGCACGCCTCACAGATCCGCTCGATCTGCTCCGGGCGTCAGGATCGGTGGCGCCGCCCGGCGCCGCTGCCGCACCCGGATCACCGCCTGGCGGCGGCCCTTGCGCCGGGCGACGTGTTCCAGCAGCGGCTTGTACCGGCCGCCGCCACGATGCGTGATCCGATGCAGGTCCCGGCCCACATCCACGCCGTTGAGCACGTGGTAGTCGTAGCAGGAGATCACCGCGCCGCAGCCGCGCGGAGATCGTCGACTCGGCAAACCGGGCCGGACGGCGCTCGATCGACGCGACCTCGGGCTCGTCCCCGGTGCGCAGCCAGGTCAGGAACGCCCCGAAGTTCTCCAACGTCACCGCATCCCAGCGCAGGTCGAACACCTCCAGGAACTGCCACCACAACGCCAGCGCCCGCGCGTAAGACTTCACCGTGTTCGGCGAGGCCTGCTGCGCCCGCAGGATACTCCAGGTACTCCTCGGCCGGCTCCGACCATACGGTGGTCCGCGCCCAGCACCGTCCATGTGCGCTCACCCGAGGGAGAGAGTCAGACGCTGCGACCCGGCAGGAGCCCGCCCCCACGGTTGCGGTCGTCACACCCCGCACCGTAACGAACCCCAGATAACTCCTCCGCGAACGACACGCCGACTCCGAGAAGATCGCTTGTCATCCATCACGGACGGCGGTCCGATAACCCCAGATAAGACGTCGGCATAACAGCGATTATGCCGACCTCTTCGTTATGCCGACCTCGTCGTGGATGCCGTTGCGGGACAAGGTGATGGCCGCGTAGGGGTCGGCATAACGAAAGGGTTCGGGTCTCGCCGTCCTTCTTCCTTGTGATGGGAAGGAGGCCATCGTGGCCAGACCAACGAGCAGGGTGAGCAAGGTGGTGATGACGGGGCCGCTGGCTCCGTATGCACGCCGCGTATGCACGGGCGTTGAGAGGGCGCGGCTACACGCCGCGGAGTGCGGTCAACGAGTCGCGGCAGGTGGCTCGGCTGAGTCGTTGGCTGGACGGCTGCGGGCTGACGGTCAGCAGTCTGACGCGGATGCGGGTCGAGGAGTTCTTGGCCTACCAACGCAGCATTGGGCGGTTCCGTTCGAACTGGTCGCGTCCGGGGCTGCTGTGCCTGCTGGAGATGCTCGCTGACCTCGGGATCGTCGACGCCGTTGAGCAGAGTCCGGCGGCCTCGCCGCGCGAGGTGCTGTTGGATCGCTTCGGGCAGCATCTGAGCGCCGAGCGGGGTCTGGCGGCAGGCACGGTCCGGGGGTATGTCGCGCACGCGGAGCGGTTCTTGGAGGGTCTCGCGTCGGTCGGCCTGGCCGACGTCACGGCCGCCGACGTGACTGCGGCGGTGCTGCGCGAGTCATCGGCGGTGTCGGTGAGCGCGACGCAGAACTTCGTGGCCGGGCTGCGGGCGTTCCTGCGGTTCTGTTTCGTCGAGGGTCTGGTGCGCGCCGACCTGTCCGCAGGCGGCGCTGCCGGTGACCGGCCGACGCCGCTCGTCCCTGCCGCGGGGGATCAGCCGGCGCCGACGCCAGGGCGCTGCTGGCCAGCTGTGACCGGCGCTCGGCGGTCGGGCGGCGCGACTACGCGGTGCTGGTCATGCTGCTGCGGCTGGGACTGCGGCGCGGTGAGGTGGCCGCGGCTGAGGCTCGATGACATCGACTGGCGGGCCGGCGAGCTGGTCGTGCGCGGCAAGGGCGCACGCGAGGACCGGCTGCCGCTGCCGGCCGAGGTGGGTGAGGCGATCGCCGCCTATCTGCGGCGCGGGCGGCCCGAGACCAACCGCCGGGAGGTGTTCCTGCGGGCCCGGGCCCCGATCGGGTCCGATCGACGCGGGCACGGTCTCCTCCACGGTGCGGCGGGCGTGCCGCGGGCCGGGATCGCCGAGATCGGGGCGCACCGGCTGCGCCACACGGTGGCGTGCGAGATGGTCGCCGCCGGGGTCCCGCTGACCCAGATCGGCCAGGTGCTGCGGCACCACAGCCTGCAGAGCACCGCGATCTACGCCCGCGTCGATGTCGACGCAGCTGCGGTGCTGGCCGCGCCCTGGCCGACAGGAGCGCGGCCATGACCACGATGAGCGCGACTGCAACGCGTTGACGCGGACGTCGTGCAGGACTACCTGCGGCTGCGCGGCGCGCTCGGGTTACAAGCTCGAACGCGCCGGGCAGCTGCTACCCCAGCTCGTGGCCTACCTGGAGGCCGCCGGAGCCAGCGACGGTCGACCAGCGATCTGGCGATCGCCTGGGCGCGGCTGCCCGAGCAGGCCGCAGCCCAACCATCTGGGCCCAGCGGCTGGGCGTCGGCCCGCGGGTTCGCCGCGCTACCTGCACACGATCGACCCGACGACCCAGGTGCCGCCGACCGGGGTGTTCCCGACCCGGCGGCACCGCCCGACCCCCTATCTGTGGTCCGACCGAGGAGATCGCCGACTGCTCGCACGCGGCGGGCACGCTGCGGCCGCCGTTGCGGGCGGCGACCTACCAGACGCTGTTCGGGCTGCTCGCCGTCTCCGGGATGCGGCTGGGTGAGGCGATCGGCCTGGACCGCGACGACGTCGACCTCGACACCGGTGTGATCACGATCCAGCAGGCCAAGTTCGACCGCGTCCCGGCTGGTGCCGCTGCACCCCTCCACCACCGACGCGCTGCGTGGCTACGCCGCCGAGCGGGACCGGCTGTGTCCCCAGCCCGGCATCGAGCAGCGTTCTTCGTCTCCAGCGTCGGCACCCGGTCTGACCCGCACCGGCGTGGACAAGACGCTGCCGGCAGATCACCACCACGGCTCGGCCTGCGCACCGCCACGGTGCATCCGCGGGTCCATGACCTCAGACACGGCTTCGCCGTCGACACCCTGATCGGCTGGCATCGGGCCGGGGTCGACGTCGACGAGCACATCGCCGTGCTGTCGACCTATCTCGGGCCACGTCGCCCCGGCCGACACCTACTGGTACCTGTCCGCCGTCCCCGAGCTGATGGAGCTGGCCGCCGCAGCGGCTCGACCAGCGGTTCGGAGGCGCCGCGATGACCGCGCTCGCACCCGCGCTGCAGGCGTACTTCACCGACCGGCTGATCGGCCAACGCGACGCCAGCCCGAACACGATCGCCGCCTACCGCGACCACGTTCCGGCTGCTGCTGGGCTTCGCCGCCCAGCGGACCGGCAAGCCACCCAGCACGCTGGACATCGCCGACCTCGACGCGCCGCTGATCGCCGCGTTCCTGGACCACCTCGAACGCGGCCGAGGCAACAGCGTCCGCGACCCGCAACAACCGGCTCGCCGCGATCCACTCGCTGTTCGGCTACCTCGCCCTGCACCACCCCGAGCACGCCGCGTCGATCCAACGAGTGCTCGCCATCCCGCCCAAACGCACCGAACGGCAACCTGGTCACCTACCTCACCGAACCCGAGGTCGACGCGCTCCTGGCCGCCTGCGACCAGAGCACCTGGACCGGCCGACGCGACCACGCCATGCTCGCGCTGACCATCCAGACCGGGCTACGGATCTCCGAACTCGCCGGACTCACCCGCGCCGACGTCACCCTCACCGCCGGAGCCCACGTGCACACCATCGGCAAAGGCCGCAAGGAACGACGAACACCACTGGTCCCCTCGACCAGAGCAGTGCTGAAGGCCTGGCTGACCGAACGCCGCGGCGCCCCCGACGACCCGCTGTTCCCCACCACCACCGGCACGCAGGCTCAGCCGCGACGCCATCGAACACCGCCTCGCCCTCCACCTGCGCCAGCGGCCGCGCAGACTGCCCCTCGCTCCAGACCAAGCACGTCACCATGCACACGCTGCGGCACACCGCCGCGATGCGGCTGCTGCATCGCCGGCAACGACATCACCGTCATCGCCCTCTGGCTCGGCCACGAGCAGGTCGCCACCACCAACGATCTACCTGCACGCCGACATGACCCACAAGAGAACGCGCCATCGACCGCACCAGACCGCCTGGCCGCCAAACCCGGCCGCTACCGACCCCCGACGCCCTCCTCGCCTTCCTCGAGAGCCTCTGATTATGCCGACCCCTACACGGCAATCACCCTGCCCTGCAACGGACTTCCACGACGAGGTCGGCATAACGCGGAGGTCGGCATAATCGTGCTTATGCCGACGTCGGCATAAGCACGACCTGCGGCACACAGCGGCGTGCCTGTGGTTGGCCCGCGGGGTCGATCCGGTGACAGTGCAGGCCTGGCTCGGGCACGCCTCGATCGCGACCACGAACATCTACCTTCACCACCTCGGGTCGTCGGCTGACCGGGCCGGATTGGCCCGCCTGAACGCGCTGGGGGGCGCGGGGGGTGCGCGGGAGACCAGGACCGCGGAATGACGACGAGAGAAGGCGGTCGCCCTGCGACGTTGATGCAGGTGAGCGGCGGTGTTTGGTTGGAGCCGCCTGTCGGAATCGAACCGACGACCTTCTCATTACGAGTGAGACGCTCTACCGACTGAGCTAAGGCGGCGCGCACCCGTCGGACGGGCACGAGCGCCGAGTATAGATGTGCGTCTCGCCGACGCACCAATTGGAGCACAACGACGGGAAGCAGCCTGAAAGGGACTGTCGTCATCGACCAATTGGCGGAGAAATGCGGCTGCTCAGGAGGCCGGGCAGTCGACGTCTGAGGTCGGGACCGTGCCGTCGACGAGGTAGTTCTCGACGGTCGCGTCGACACAGGAATTGTCGGAGTGGTAGCCGGTGTGGCCGTCGCCGTCCCGCGTCACCAGCACGGCCGAGGAAAGCTGATCGGCGAGCGCGACCGCCCATCGCAGGGGCGTGGCCGGGTCGCGGGTGGTGCCGATGACCAACAGTGGCGGCGCGCCGCGGGCCTTGTTGTGCGGGACCGGCAGGGTCGACCGGGGCGTGAAGCCGGAGCAGTTGATCAAGGGGTAGGCGAATGCTTCGCCGAAGGTGGGTGCCGCCTTCTCGAAGGCCGGGACAAGCCTCGCGACCTTCGAAATCGGGATCGACGCCGGGTCGTCCAAGCAGCCGATGTCCCAGTTGGCCTCCAGGGAGTTGTTGGCGTAGCCGCCACCGGGATTGCGGTTGGCGTAGGTGTCGGAGAGCAGGAGCAGCGACGTGCCGTCGCCCCCGAAGGCCTGGCGCAGGGAGAGACTGAGCAGAGTCCAGTAGTCGCGTACGTACAGCGGCGCCGCGATCCCGTAGAACGCGTTGCCGGCAGTGAGCTTGCGATCATTCTGCGCCGGCAACGGGGTGGCATCCACGTCGGCGAGGAACTGCTGAATCCGGGCGATCCCGGCGTCCACACTGTCGCCGAGGAAACAGTCGCCGGAATCGACGCAGTTGCCGACGTACGCCCGAAGAGCGGTCTCGAAACCCTCGGCCTGCTGGATCGCCATTTCGCGACGATCGAGCGACAGGTCGACGGCACCGTCGAGCACCATCCGGCCGATCCGGTTCGGGAAGATCTGGGCGTAGGTCGCGCCGAGCTTGGTGCCGTAGGACGCCCCGAAGAAGTCGAGCCTGGGCTCACCAAGCACGGCCCGGAGGATGTCCATGTCGCGGACCGCCTCGACAGTGGACACGTGGGCGGCCAAGGCGCCGGAGTTCGTGACGCAGCCCTCGCCGAAGGTCCGCGCCAGGTGTCGAACTCGGCCAGCTCGGCCGGCGAGTCCGGCACCGGGTCCGACGCGAGGTAGGCGTCGAGTTGCTCGTCGGTCAGGCAGTCGACGCTTGTGCTTTCGCCGGTGCCGCGCGGGTCGAAGCCGACGATGTCGAAGTGGTCGAGCAACGCGTCGCCCCAATAGGTGCCGCCAGCGGCGGCGTACGACGTGCCCGGCGACGCCAGGTCCGCCTGGGTTCACCACGAGCGACCCGACCTTCGCGTCGGGTTCGCGCGCCAGCACCTTGAGCAGGGCCAGCCTGATGCTCTCGCCTTTGGGGTGGGCGTAGTCGAGGGGGACCTTCATGGTCGCGCACTCGTCGTCGTCACCGTCGTGGCAAGGCTGCCAGTCGAGCTGCTGGTCGTAGAAGTCGGCCAGCTTCGGGCTGCTCGGCGGCAACGCTCCGGGCGCCGCCGAAGGCGACGGCTCGTGCGTCGGGGGCTCCCCGTCTTCGCTGCCGTCGTCACCGCTGATGACCGTGAAGGCGGCACCCGCGCCGGCCACCAGCAGGACCAGGATGACCAGCGCCACGAGGACACGTCTCACCGAGCACTCCTCTCGAGCCGCAGTCCCACCATCATGGACTCCAGGGCCAAGGCGACGGGGACGTTGAACTCGAGCATCTGCTCGCGGGCCGAGAAGATCTTCTCGATGCGGCGCAGGTGGTCCTCCGGCGATGACACCCGGGCGAGCTCGGTGATCTCGCCGCGCATCTCTTCGTTGACGAGCTCACCTGGCGCCCCGGCACGCAGCGCGATCGCGTCGCGGTAGACCGACACCAGGTCCATCAGGCCACGGTCGACGACGTCGAGGATGTAGCGCTTGGCCCGAGTCTTCTGGGCCTTGTCGAGGGCCGCCAGCGCCGGCGAGTAGTCCCGGGGGCGACGGCCCCGCTCCACGACGCCGTACGACGAGTCGAGGTCGGCCTTCTCCCGAACGTCGTAGCCGGCCGTGATCGCATCGGCCTCCTCCTTCGCAACGTCGGCGAGGTTCGCGGCCGCCGTCATGCAGGCCGCCAGGCTGGTCAGCCGGGCCGGAATCGAGACGACCTCTCGGCGACGGTTGCGGGTCGCCTCATCGACGGCCAGGGCCCGGGCTCTGCCGATGTGGCCCTGGCTCGCCCGGGCGGCGTACGCCGCCAGCGAGGGCGCCACGCCGGCCGTGCGGACCAGGAAGTCGGCGACGTCTGGTGTGGTCGGCGTGGACAGGGTGACCAACCGGCACCGGGACCGGATCGTCTGGAGCACGTCTTCGACCGTGGGCGCGCACAGCAACCAGACCGTGCGGGGGGTGGGTTCCTCGATGGCCTTGAGCAGGGCGTTGAAGGCCTGGTCGGTGAGCCGGTCGGCATCCTCGACGATCAGGATCTGCCAGCGCCTGCCGACGGGGCGAAGGGCGGCGCTGCGGACCAGGTCCCGGACCTCGTCGACCCCGATGGACAGCTTCTGGGTGCGGACCACGTTGACGTCGGCGTGCGACCCGGCCAGGACGGTCAGGCACTCGTGGCACTCTCCGCAGCCCGGGGGCACCACATCGGCGCGGTCACACTGCAATGCGGCCGCGAACGCGACCGCCGCGTTGGACCTGCCCGAACCTGGCGGGCCGGTGAACAGCCACGCGTGGGTCATGCCCTGCCCGGCCGCGGCCCGGCTGAGCGCCTCGACGACCGGCCGCTGGCCGACCAGCTGGTCCCACACGCTCACGGCTTGACCGCCTGCGCGAGGAGTGGCTCGACCCGTGCGCGGACGGCTGTGGCGATCTCGTCGACCGCCATCCTGGCGTCGAGGACGAGGTAGTGGTCCGGCGCCTGGCTCGCAAGCTCGAGAAACGCGCCCCGGACCCGGTCATGGAACTCGACCGACTCCCCTTCGATCCGGTCCCGCTCCTCGAAGCGGCCGAGCCCGTGCGCCGGCGCCACGTCGAGTACGACGGTCAGGTGCGGCCGGAGGTCACCGGTCGCCCAGCGGGCCACCCGCTCCAGCTCACTGTCGATGCGCTGGCCGATCCCGCGGCCGGCGCCCTGATAGGCCAGCAGCGAGTCGACGTAGCGGTCCGTGATCACGACCGCACCCCTGTCGAGCGCTGGGAGCACGACGGTCTCGACGTGTTCGGCCTTGTCGGCGGCGTAGAGCAGGGCCTCGGTGCGGTCGCCGAGTGCGCCGGTCTCCGGATCCAGCACGATCTCGCGCACGCGCCGGCCGACCTTCGTGTCCCCCGGCTCGAACGTGAGCGTCACGGCATAGCCCGCCGCCTCCAGCCAGCCACACAGCAGCTTCGCCTGGGTCGACTTGCCGGCGCCCTCGCCGCCCTCGAAGCAGATGAAGACGCCCGCGGTGGAGTAGAAGCCGGGGTCACTGTGCACCCGACGAACCTACGAGGTGACGCCGACAACCGCGACGGCCACCCCGGGCCAGGTTCCTCATCAGCCCAAATCGGTCCACGACACGGATTCGACCCTGCACGAAGTTTTTCGTGCAGGCAGCCGGTGCGGATACGGTGCTGGCATGACTGGGCACCCCTATCTCGGACTCCCGCAGTCGGCGTACTGGAAGCAGGCAGTCTCCGACGTCAGCCCGCTGCAGTTCGAAGGCCTCTACGAGCCACGATTCACGATCGACGGCGACACCAGGATCTCCGCGGCCGGCAGCTGCTTCGCCCAACACATCGGGCGGCAGTTCAAGCTTCGCGGGTTCCGGTTCATGGACCTGGAACCCCCGCCTGATCTGCTGGACCCTGAGGACTACTCGAGGTTCGGCTTCGACCTGTTCTCCGCCCGCTACGGGAACGTGTACAGCGCCCGCCAGCTGGTCCAGCTCTTCGCGCGCGCGGCCGGCGAGTTCACACCGACTGACGACGCCTGGACCGACGGCACGAGGTGGTACGACCCCTACCGGCCGATCGTCGAGCCGCGAGGCTTTGCCTCCAAGGAGGAGCTCCTCCTGGCTCGCTCGGCCCATCTCGCCGCCGTCGACCAGATCCTGCCCCAGACCGACGTCTTCGTGTTCACGTTCGGACTGACCGAGGCGTGGCGCAACACCGACGACGGCGCCGTCTACCCGTCCTGCCCGGGCACGATCCACGGTGAGTACGACGAGTGGCGACACGAGTTCGTGAACTTCACCTATCCGGAGGTGCTCGCCGACTTCGAGACCTTCAGGGAGCGGGCGCTCCAGAAGAACCCAGCCATGAGGTTCGTGATCACGGTCTCGCCCGTGCCCCTGACTGCGACCGCCTCCGGGAACCACGTGCTGAGTGCGACCATGACGTCCAAGTCGATCCTCCGCGCGGTGTGCGCCGAGCTCTACAACCGGCACGACGACGTCGACTACTTCCCGTCGTACGAGCTGGTGTCGTCGCACCCGATGCGCGCGATGTTCTTCGACCCCAACCTGCGGACCGTCGCGCCGAGGGGCGTCGCGCACGTCATGGACACGTTCTTCGCTGCCCACCCGGCGCCGGTCGAGGCCCCGGCGGCCGCGTCAGCCGCCGTCTGTCGAGGACGACGAGGACGCGGTCTGCGACGAGGCGATCCTGGAGACCTTCGGGCGATGACGACGTTCCTGTGCGGCAACTCGCACATCGTTGCCCTCGCCAAGGCCGACGGGACGGCCAGCGACCTGACCGTCTTCCCGCTCGGCAACGGCAGGCACGAGCGCTGGAAGACGTTCAGCCGGCGCGAGGGCGACGGGGTCGCGTTCGTCCCGAGCCAGTACTCGGAGAACGTCGAGCGCTACACCGGCTCGCCGGTGATCACCCCCGGAGCCACGTGGGGCTTCCTCAACGTCAACCACAACGTCCGGATCTACAGCCAACGAGATGTGGCGGCAGTTTCGGCCCGCGGAGCTCCCGGCCATCGATGGTCTGACGCCGGTTGTCGGCGGACCTGCTGACGGCGATCGTGGAGCGCGACCAACGCGGCGTCCGGAGGTTCTTCACCCAGCTGCAGGACGCAGGCGTCGACTTCTTCGCGGTCTCGGCCCATTTCCGCGGCTGGACGGTTCGGCCGTCCGCCGGCGGGAATCCCCCGCGGCGTGATCGTCCACATCGACAAGGTCGCGCGCCGCATCTGGAGCGACTGGCTGGGCGAGCGCGGGATCGCCCTGGTGGAGCCGCCACCCGAGACCGCCAACCACGCGCGGCTTCCTCAAGAGGCCGTACGGCGCCGGCCGAGCAATCGGCGAGCGCCGCGACCCACACCACGCCAACGCGGAGTACGGCGCCCTGATGCTGGACCCGGATCCGCGACCACCTGAAGGCCGCTGACGCTGCCGTCCGTCAGGCCTTCTTGGCTGCGGTCTTCTTCGCGGTCGTCTTCTTTGCTGACGTCTTCTTTGCGGTGGTCTTCTTCGGCGCCCGCTTGGCCGTCTTGGCCGTCTTCTTGGCCGTCTTCTTCGCGGGTCCCTTCTCGCGACGCTCGGCCAGCAGCTCTGCCGCCCGGGCCAGCGTGATCGCCTCGACGGAGTCGTCCTTGCGGAGGGTGGCGTTGTACTCACCGTCGGTGACGTACTCGCCGAACCGCCCGGCCTTGACGACCACAGGCTGCCCGGAGACCGGGTCGTCGCCCAGTTCCTTCAGTGGCGCAGTCGCCGCCGCGCGCCCGCGGGCCTTGGGTTGGGCGTAGATCGCCAGCGCCTCGTCGAGGGTGATGTCGAAGAGCTGGTCCTCCGAGGCCAGGGAACGCGAGTCGGTGCCCTTCTTCAGGTAGGGCCCGTAGCGACCGTTCTGAGCGGTGATCTCGACACCCTCTGCGTCGGTGCCGACGACCCGGGGTAGCGACAACAGCTTCTGCGCGTCCGCGAGCGTCACCGTGTCGAGCGACATGGATGCGAACAGCGAGCCCGTGCGCGCCCTGGCCGACTTGGGGGCGTCCTCCGGCAGCACCTCGGTGACGTAGGGGCCGAACCGACCGTTCTTCGCCACGACTCTCAGGCCCGTGTCGGGGTGGACGCCGAGCTCGGTCTCCTCCCCGGACGGGTTGGCCAACAGCTCTTTGGCCTTCTCGAGCGTCAGCTCGTCGGGCGGGAGGTCGTCGGGCACATTGGCCTTGGTCCCAGCCGGGACGCCGTCGTCACCGAGGCCCTCGAGGTACGGGCCGAACTTGCCCACGCGCAGGGCGATGCCACTGTCGGCACCGCCGATCGGGAACGTCGCCAGCTCCTTGGCGTCGATCTCACCGAGCTCGTTGACCAGCGTCTTGAGACCCACCACGCTTCCGGAGCCGAAGTAGAACTCGCCCAGCTCGGTGTTGCGGTCCCGACGACCCCTGGCGATGTCGTCGAGAACCTCCTCCATGCCGGCGGTGAACTCGTAGGAGATCTGCCGGGAGAAGTGCTCCTCCAGCAGGCGCACGACGGAGAACGCCAGCCACGCCGGCACCAGGGCGGTGCCCTTCTTGTAGACGTAGCCCCTGGCCTGGATGGTGCCCAGGATCGAGGCGTACGTCGACGGGCGGCCGATCTCCCTCTCCTCCAGCTCCTTGATCAGCGTCGCCTCGGTGTAGCGGGACGGCGGCTTGGTCTCGTGCCCGCTGGCCGTCACGGACGCCGACGTCAGGTCATCGCCCTCGGCCAGGGCAGGGAGCCTGGCCTCGGCGTCGTCCTTGCTCGCGGCCGCGTCGTCGGTGCCCTCGACGTACGCCTTCAGGAAGCCGTGGAACGTGATCGTGCGACCCGACGCAGAGAACACGACGTCCTCGCCGGTCCCGGCAGGGCCACCGAGCCGGATCGAGACCGTGTTGCCAGTGGCGTCCTTCATCTGGGAAGCGACGGTGCGCATCCAGATCAGCTCGTAGAGCCGGAACTGGTCGCCGGTCAGACCGGTCTGGGCGGGGGTGCGGAACGAGTCACCCGACGGCCGGATCCCCTCGTGGGCCTCCTGCGCGTTCTTGACCTTCGAGGCGTAGACGCGTGGGCTGTCGGGGAGGTACTCGGCGCCGTACAGCTCACGCACCTGGTCCCGGGCCGCCCCGATGGCCGCGTCGCTCAGCGTCGTGGAGTCCGTCCGCATATAGGTGATGAAGCCGTTCTCGTAGAGCCGCTGCGCAACCGACATCGTCGAGGAGGCGGAGAAGCCCAGCTTTCGGCTGGCCTCCTGCTGGAGGGTGGTCGTCCGGAACGGGGCGTACGGCGACCGGCGGTAGGGCTTCGACTCGACCGAGCGCACGTCGTACGTCGTGTCGCGCAGCGCAGCGGCCAGCGCCTCGGCCTTCGCCTGGTCGAGATGCACGACCTCACGCCCGGTGGTCGAGCCTGTCGAGACCTTGAGCTGGCCGTCCTGGCCGAAGTCGGAACCGCGGGCTACCCGGGCGCCGTCGACGGAGTGCAACCGGGCCGGGAACATCCGCTGCTCGTGCTTCGGGCCGGCATCGAAGGTGCCCTCGAGGTCCCAGTAGGAAGCGAGCCGGAACGCCATCCGTTCCCGCTCCCGGTCCACGACCAGCCGGGTCGCCACGGACTGCACGCGCCCGGCAGAGAGGCCGCTCATCACCTTGCGCCACAGCACCGGCGAGACCTCGTAGCCGTAGAGGCGGTCGAGGATGCGCCGGGCCTCCTGAGCCTCGACGAGGTCCATGTCGAGCTCGCGCGGGTGGTCGGCGGCAGCCAGGATCGCGGGCTTCGTGATCTCGTGGAAGACCATCCGCTTGACCGGAACCTTGGGCTTCAGCTCGTCGAGGAGGTGCCAGGCGATGGCCTC
This sequence comes from uncultured Actinomycetota bacterium, assembly GCA_963719255.1. Taxonomy (GTDB): domain Bacteria; phylum Actinomycetota; class Actinomycetes; order Propionibacteriales; family Nocardioidaceae; genus Nocardioides. The sequence goes on from CAVRBN010000017.1 coordinate 36,119, forward strand.
GCCTTCACGGTCCTCGTCGGTGGCCAGGAAGAGCTCGTCGGCATCCTTGAGCAGGGACTTGAGCTTGGCGATGTGGCTCTTCTTGTCACGCGGCACGACGTAGTAGGGCTCGAAACCGTTGTCGACGTCGACGGCAAGACGGCCCCAGGGCTTGTCCTTGATCTTGGCCGGCGTGTCCGCGGCGTTGTTCGGGAGGTCACGAATGTGGCCGATGGAGGACTCGACGACGTACCCCGAGCCGAGGTACCCGCCAATGGTGCGGGCCTTCGCCGGGGACTCGACGATCACGAGCTTGTGTGCCACGGGTGTGCTTTCTCCTGGGTTCTGCGCATTTCTGCGGGGGCTGCGCCGATACGGTAGCGCGTGCGTCCAGGGAATCCATGCGGACTGTCACCGCAGGAGCAGGTCCCGGGTCCCCTGATCGGCCGGGTAGAACGCCTCGATCGCCAGCTCGGACAGCGTCACTTCGCGGGGAGTTCCGAACACCGTCGTGGTGGAGAGGAAGGAGAGGACGACGTCGCCGGCCCGCAGGCGCAAGGGTACGACGAGACCCGGTGTGGCCTGGTCCGGTGGTCGAGCCGTTCTCGGTGCGTCCGAGCTCTGTCGAGCTTCAGCCCAGCAGTTCCGCGAGGCGCGGGTCGGCGCTCGCGTCGTACTCCCGCCGGAGCCGATGGATCAAATGTCCCCGCCACTCGGCCAGGTTCACGATGCGCGGCGCGAGGCCGCCGGGGTCGAGCGTCAGCCGGATGACGTTGACGGGTGGCTCGAGCAGATGCGTGGCGACGCCGTCCAGGATCCGGTAGACGGCCTCGTTGGCCGACACGAGGTCCCAGCCGGTGTCGACCACGAGGGCGGGGAACGGCAGGTGCCCGGTCAGGATCGATTCGATCGCCTCGCTGACCTGCGCCATCGGCGGATCGGCGAGGCCGTGCTCGGGATGCGCCGGCGCGTAGCCGCCGGCGAGGAGGAGCCGGTTCTGTTCGCGCAGGGGTACGACGAGCTGGTCGCACAGTCGCAGGATCATGTCGCTGGTCGGTCGAGAGCGGCCCGTCTCGATGAAGCTGACGTGCCGCGCCGACACCCCGGCCCGGTGCGCGAGTTCGAGCTGGGACACGTTGCGGCGCTGTCGCCAGTCCTTGAGCAGGGTGCCGGCGGTCATGGTCATGCGGCTCAAGGTAGCCGCGTCCGCGCGGCCGTCCCACTACCTCCGAGGTAATCGACGCTCGGCCGAAGGGTTCGCAGAGTTGGTCATCGACAAGCTCGACCAACGATCCAAGCTCGACCAACGATTGAGGAGCCCATCATGAACACTCCGGCCTACGCCATCGCCTACCTGCGCAACATCCAGTTCGGCGACGACATCATCGACTACCTGCAGCGGATCGACGCCACCCTGGCCGAGTTCGGCGGCCGCTTCATCGTGCACGGCGGCCAGCTCACCCCGGTCGAGGGCGAATGGGACGGCGACGTCGTGATCATCGAGTTCCCGTCCCGGCAGGCGGCCGTGGAGTGGTACGAGTCGCCCGGCTACCAGGCGATCCTGCCGCTGCGCACCGAGAACACCGAGTCGATCGCGACCCTGGTCGACGGCGTGCCCGCCGGCTATCAGGCGACGGACGGCCTCGCCAAGCTGCTCGCTGCGGAGTCCGCCTGACGGACGGGACGCTCAGGCGCTCGGCTCGAGGAAGCCCTCGGCGACCAGCTCGCCCAGGACCGGGAGATAGGTCGTCCAGGCCTGCTCGGCATCGAGGTCCAGCAACTGGGCCACGGCCTCGATGATCTGTCCGACGGCGAGTTCGCCGTCGCAGGCGCCCACCAGGGCACTCTCCACGGTGTCGGCCTTTCGAGCCCGCCGCAGGCCTCGCAGCTGTCGCAGCACGATCGTCTCGGGGTCTGGTGCACCCGGCGCGCCGACCGTCTCCTGCTGGACGTCGGGCCGTACGACGAGGCGGCTCTGCCGGTCGACCCGTACGTCGAGGGCCGTGCTCCACTGTTTGATGGTCGGCGCGATCGGCTGCTCCACGTCGTACGGCCAGTCGAGGAACTCGGTCACGCCCGACTCACGCTTGCGCAGGTTGATCCAGCCGAATCCGACGGACTCGATGCCCTGTTCGTCGAACCAGCCCAACCAGGTGTCGTAGCGACGAACGTAGTCGGGCGAGCCGTGGAGACCCGCGTCCTTGAGCCAGAGCTCGACGTACGTCGGCGGATCCACGACTTCGCGCTGCACGACGAGCGCGTCGCAGCTGCCGTCCAGCCACGATCCCAGCCGCTCGGCCCATGGAGTGTCACGAGCGATCACCCAGTTGGCCAGGACCTGGCACCAGCCGCCGTCGGCGAGGTGGTCGGGCGCGGTCCGCACGATGTCCTCGACCACCCGGTCGCCGGGCAGGCCGGAGTCGCGGTAGACGAGCCGGTCGCCCGTCCCCGGTGAGATCACGAACGGAGGGTTGGTGGTGATGAGGTCGAACTTGTCGCCGCGGACGGGTTCGAAGAGCGAGCCGTCCCGGACCTCGATCCCCTGCGCCTCGTTGAGCTCTGCGTTCAGCTCGGTCATCCACAGCGCGCGCTTGTTCACGTCCGTGGCCACGACCGTGGACGCGTGCGTCGCGAGATGGAGCGCCTGGACTCCACAGCCGGTGCCCAGGTCCAACGCGCGGTCGACCGGCTCGCGGACCGTCAGCTGGGCCAGCGAGCCGGACGCACTGCTGATCCCGAGGACGTGGTCCGAACTCACCCGATTGGGCGAGCCGTCCAGACCCGGTGTCAGGTCGCTGACCACCCACAGGTCGCGGTCACCGGCCTCGTCGGGCGCGGCGTACGGCCGCACGTCGAGGCGCGCGGCCACCTCGCTCACGCTCTGCTCGAGAAGGCCGGCGTTGCACATCGGATCGACCAGGCCGGGCAGTGCAGCCTCGCGCGGCATCGACCGAGACCGGGGTCTGGAGCAGGAACAGGCGGGTCAGGCTCTCGATCGGGCTGCCGCCCGTCGTACGCCGAAGGCCCGGCGTGGTCTCGTTGCGGGACAGGGCCGCGTGGGCGGTCGATCCGAGCAGCTCGGCGACACCGTCGTGGGTGTAGTTCGCGTCCGTCAGCGCCTCCCGGAGTGGCGCCGCGAACTCGAAGCCGTTCATGCCGTCATCGATCCCATCAGGCCTACGGCTGCCCCTATGTTGCTCACCCAGGTTGCCCAGCGCGCGACCGATCTCGACCGCGCTGCCGCGTTCTACACCGACCTGCTCGGATACCCGCCGTCCGGCAGGTTCGACCCGCCAGGGCTGCTGTTCTTCAAGCTCGGCGACACCCGGCTGTTGCTCGAGCAGGGCGCGGCGAGCGCGACGCTCTACCTGCAGGTCGACTCCGTTCGTGAGCGGATCGAGACGCTGCGATCCAAGGGCGTGACGATCGAGTCGGAGGCCAGCATCATCTTCAGCGCACACCGACGACTCGCTCGGCCCGGCCGGGACCGACGAGTGGCACGGGTTCATCCGGGACAGCGAGGACAACCTCGTCGGCCTGGTCAGCCACGAGCAGCCGGGGACATGATGCGACGACTCGCCGTGGTCCTCGCCGCGCTGCTGCTCGCCGTACTCGCCCCGACGACGTCTGACGACCCCTCGGCCGCCACCTACGCGGCCGGCGCGAAGATCCGCGCCACCATCACCTTCAACAAGAACCCGGCCAACCCACATCGCAGCACCATCGTGTGGAAGGTCGAGCGACGTGGCAGCCACGGCAGTTGGCGGACGGTCGAGCGCACGTCCTGGCGCGCGGGCTCGGGTTTCGAGGGCCGCTCCGCCACGAACGAGTGCGCGAAAGGCAGGGGCTGGCTACCCGAACGGCCAGTACTCGTTCATCCAGTACAACAACTATTGCGGGACAGTTCATCAAAGGGCGGGCGTTCTACCTCGGCAACAAGGCCTGCCGGAACGGCACCCTGCGCACCGAGCTGTTCATCCACACCGAGACCGGCAGCCACAACAGGCAGTGCCGCGACCGGAAGGGCGACCAGCGATGCCGCTGGGAGTACCCCAAGGTCAACGACTACAAGTCCAACGGATGCATCAAGATGTCGCCCCGTGACCTCAAGAGGTTGGTGTCGCGCTACCACGACTACTTCCGCGCCGGCGTCCGCTACGACACCTCCAGGGTGCGGGTCCGAGTCATCCGCTGACCCGGCTCTTGTTGACCTCAGAAATGCGCCGACCCGGCTCGTCTTGACATCTGATGTGTCAAGAAGAGCCGGGTCGGCGGTGCTACAGCGTCAACTCGAGCCGGGTCAGACGGTGACCTGGGTGGCTGGAGCGTCCTCGCCGATCGCGATCGGGCGACGCTTGGCGATGTAGACGGCCACCGCGATGATCGCGACCGCGACCAGCAGCGATTGCGATGCGCAGCGGGTCGTTCTGGTCCTCGCCGACGCTCATCGAGACGACCGCGCTGGCGATCAGCAGCGAGACCAGGTTCATCACCTTGATCAGCGGGTTGATCGCCGGGCCGGCGGTGTCCTTGAACGGGTCGCCGACGGTGTCACCGATGATGGTGGCCTCGTGGGCGGGCGAGCCCTTGCCTCCGTGGCTGCCGTCTTCGACGAGCTTCTTGGCGTTGTCCCAGGCTCCACCGGAGTTGGCCAGGAACACTGCCATCAGGGTGCCGGCGCCGATCGCGCCCGCCAGGAACCCGGCCAGCGCGGCCACACCGAGGCCGAAGCCGACCGCCACGGGTGCGAGTACGGCGAGCAGACCGGGCGTCACGAGCTCGCGCAGCGAGTCCTTCGTGACGATGTCGACGACCTTGCCGTACTCGGGGCGGCCGGTTCCCTCCATGATCCCGGGGATCTCGCGGAACTGGCGGCGTACCTCGTAGACCACCGCGCCGGCGGCACGGCCGACCGCGTTGATGGCCAGGCCCGAGAACAGGAACACGACGGCTGCGCCGAGCAGGATGCCGACCAGGACGCCGGGGTTGTAGACGAGGAAGTTCAACGCCGTCTAGTCGTCGTCGCTGAGCGTCCCGGCATCGCGGACCGCCTCGATGACCGAGGTCGAGTAGGAGCCGAACAGCGCGGTCGCGGCGAGCACGGCGGTCGCGATCGCGATGCCCTTGGTGATCGCCTTGGTGGTGTTGCCGACAGCGTCGAGCTCGGTGAGGATCTGGGCCCCCTCCTCGCTGACGTCGCCGGACATCTCGGCGATGCCCTGGGCGTTGTCGGAGACCGGGCCGAAGGTGTCCATGGCGACGATCACGCCGACCGTGGTCAGCAGACCACAGCCGGCCAGGGCGACCGCGAACAGCGAGACCGTCACGGTCGCGCCACCGAGCAGGAACGCGCCGAAGACGGCCGCACCGATGACCAGCGTCGTGTAGACCGCGGACTCGAAGCCGACCGAGAGCCCGGACAGGATGACAGTGGCAGCACCCGTGAGCGAGGTCTTGCCGACGTCCTTGACCGGACGGTGCTCGGTGCCGGTGTAGTAGCCGGTCAGCGCCAGGATGCCAGCGGACATCACGATGCCGATGACCACCGCGGCCGAGGCGATGACCCGCGGGTCGCCCTCGGCGCCCAGCCATGTCGAGGCCCGCCTTGTTGGCGAAGTCGGCGAACGAGCTCGGCAGGTAGACTGAAGGACAGCACCACGGATCGCCACCGCACCGACGGCGGCCGAGATGTAGAACGCCCGGTTGATCGTCTTCAGGCCGTTCTCGCCGGGGCGGGGCTTGCAGAGGTACACGCCGAGCACGGCCGTGAGGGCGCCGATCGCGGGGATCAGCAGCGGGAACACGAGGCCCTTGTCACCGAATGCCTGGGAGCCGAGGATCAGCGCGGCCACCAGCGTGACGGCGTACGACTCGAAGAGGTCCGCGGCCATGCCTGCGCAGTCGCCGACGTTGTCGCCGACGTTGTCGGCGATCGTCGCCGCGTTGCGCGGGTCGTCCTCGGGGATGCCTTGCTCGACCTTGCCGACCAGGTCGGCACCGACGTCGGCGGCCTTGGTGAAGATGCCGCCGCCGACCCTCATGAACATGGCGAGGAGAGCGGCGCCGAAGCCGAAGCCCTCGAGCACGTGCGCGGCCTCGTCCTTGAACAGCAGGACGACGATGCTGGCGCCGAGCAGTCCCAGGCCGACGGTCAGCATGCCGACCATCGCGCCGGTGCGGAAGCCGATCTTCATGGCCGGGTCACGCCCGACCTCGTTGGCGGCAGCGGCGACCCGCAGGTTCGCCTTGACTGCGAGCGACATGCCCAGATAGCCGACCGTCGCCGAGAATCCGGCGCCGACCAGGAAGAAGATCGACCGGCCGATCCGCACGGCCACGTCGTCAGCCGGCAGCGCGAGCAGCAGGAAGAACGCGATGACGGCGAAGATGCCGAGCGTCCGGAACTGCCGGGTGAGGTAGGCGTTGGCGCCTTCCTGCACCGCGCGCGCGATTTCCTTCATGTTGTCGGTGCCTTCGCCGGCGGCCATGACCTCCTGGCGGAACATCGCAGCCATGCCGAGCGCGAGCAGCGCAATCACGGCGACGACGATGACCAGGACGAGATTGCCCCCGGAGAGATCCACGACATTGGGGGTGAGCCCCATGCGTCTTCCTCCAAGTCTGGTGATGCAGGTAACACGATCCGGGCGGAGTCTACGCAGGTGATTGGAGGATCAAAGAACCGGATGTGGTCAAAAGCAAAGGAATCCGCCGAAAACACGAGAACCCGGCCTGCTGGCCGGGTCCGATCGACGGTCAGGTCAACAGTCGATCGACAGTCTGATCAATCGGGCCGGCGTCAGCTCGCGGCCGCCGCCGACGCGACGGAGTCATGGATCGTGAAGACCTTGGCCAGGCCGGTGATCCGGAAGATCTTGAGCAGTCGCTCCTGGGTGCAGATCAGTTGGAGGGAACCGTCGTGGGCGCGGACCTTCTTCAGCCCGCCCACGAGCACGCCGAGGCCGGTCGAGTCGAGGAACTCGACGCCCTCCATGTCGATGATCAGGCTGTAGACCCCGTCGGCGACGAGCTCGGTGATCTTGTCCCGCAGACGCGGCGCCGTGTAGACGTCGATCTCGCCGCCAACCGCGATGATCGTCGCGCCCTCGACCTCTTCGGTCGCAAGAGTCAGATCCACGGTGTCTCCCCAGTCGTTGTCCTGCCGCCCGAGACGGCGAACCTTGCCAGCAGTATCAAACCACGCGACTTCACTGTACGCATTCGAACTCTGTGAACCGGTCGGCTGTCCACACAGTTTGCGAGACTGCGCGCGTGACCGACTCGATGGGCTCCAGTGGCGTTCCCGTGCGCCGGCTGGTCGAGCGCCTGGTCGCCGTCCCGGGCCGGGCGGACCGTCTCACCCACGTCGAGGTCCTGCCCGCCCGCGACGCAGTCGAAACCGAATGGCCGCTCTGGGTTCCCGACGACATCCGACGGGCGTACGCCGGGCACGGGGTGATCACCCCCTGGCTGCACCAGGCGACCGCCGCCGACCTGGCCCGCGCCGGCCGGCACGTCGTCATCTCCACCGGCACGGCTTCCGGGAAGTCGCTGGCCTTCCAGCTGCCCGCGTTGACCGCGATCCGGTCCGAACGTGGTGCCCGGCAGCAACGAGGGGCCACGACCCTCTATGTCGCGCCCACGAAGGCCCTTGCCCAGGATCAGCTGACGAACCTGCTCGCGCTCGGCCTCGACGTACGCGCGACCACGCACGACGGCGACTCGACCCGCGAGCAGCGGGACTGGGCCCGCGACCACGGCGAATACCTGCTCACCAACCCGGACATGCTCCACCGCTCGATGCTGCCCGGGCACGCCCGCTGGGCGAAGTTCTTCGGGTCGCTGCGCTACGTGGTGATCGACGAGTGCCACCACTATCGGGGCGTCTTCGGCGCACACGTCTCGGCGGTGCTGCGGCGGCTGCGCCGGGTGTGCGCGCTGTACGGCGCCACTCCCACGTTCGTGCTCGCCTCCGCCACGGTGGCCGAGCCCGCGGCCGCTGCCGGCCGCCTCACCGGTCTGGACGTGGAGCCCGTGACCGCTGACGCGTCGCCCCACGGACAGGTGGCGGTGGTGCTGTGGGAGCCCCCGTTCACGTCGTACTCCGGGGAGAACGGCGCTCCCGTACGCCGGGCCGCCTCCTCAGAGGTGGCCGACCTGCTGGCGGACCTCGTGCTGGAGGGCGTCCGGACGCTCGCGTTCGTCCGGTCCCGCCGCGCAGCCGAGTCGGTGGCCATGACCGCAGCCGACCTGCTCGCCGAGGTCGCGCCCGAGTTGCGCGAACAGGTGGCGGCCTACCGGGGTGGCTACCTTCCGGAGGAGCGGCGGGCGCTCGAGGACGCCCTGCGCCGGGGTGACCTGACCGGGCTCGCCGCCACGAATGCCCTCGAGCTCGGCATCGACATCTCGGGGCTCGACGCCATCCTGCTCGCCGGGTTCCCGGGGACGCGCGCGGCCATGTGGCAGCAGTTCGGACGGGCGGGTCGCGGCCGGCAGGATGCCCTCGGCATCCTGGTCGCCCGCGACGATCCGCTCGACACCTACCTCGTCACGCACCCCGAGGCCCTTCTCGGCGCACCTGTCGAGGCCACGGTCTTCGACCCGACGAACCGATACGTGCTGGACCCGCACCTGTGCGCCGCCGCGGCTGAGTCACCCCTGACCGAAGCCGACCTGGACCTCTTCGGCCCGACCGCGCGCGCCGGCGTCGACTGCCCTGACCGAAGCGGGGATGCTGCGGCGGCGGCACCAGGGCTGGTACTGGACCGACCGACGACGGGCGTCCGACCTGGCCGACATCCGGTCGAGCGGCGGGGCGCCGGTGCAGCTCATCGAGGGCAGCACCGGCCGGGTCGTCGGCACCGTCAACGCCTCGTCAGCCCACGGTTCCGCCCATCGGGGCGCCGTCTACCTGCACATGGGCGACACCTGGCTGGTCGAGTCGCTCGACCTCGACGAGCGCGTCGCCATGATCGAGAGGGCGGACCCCGACTACTCGACGTCGGCTCGCGAGATCACCGACATCAGCATCGTCCGCGAGCGCACGCACGAGGCTTGGGGTGACTGCCGGCTCTCGCTCGGTGAGGTGGACGTCACCCACCAGGTGGTGTCCTTCTTGAAGCGGCGTACGCCGGGTGGTGAGGTCATTGCCGAGGAGCCGCTCGACCTGCCCCAACGGACGCTGCGGACGGTCGCAGTCTGGTGGACCGTGCCCGACCACGCCCTCGAGGAGGCCGGACTGGCGACGGCAGACCTTCCTGGCTCGGCACATGCGGCAGAGCACTGCTCGATCGGTCTCCTTCCGCTGTTCGCCACCTGCGACCGCTGGGACATCGGCGGCGTCTCCACCGCCGTACACCCGGACACCGGCCGGCTCACCGTCTTCGTGTACGACGGGCACCCCGGTGGCGCCGGCTTCGCCGAACGTGGCTACGCGGCTGCTCGCCAGTGGCTGACCGCGACCCGGGAGGCGATCGCGGCGTGCCGCTGCAACGACGGCTGCCCGTCGTGCATCCAGTCACCCAAGTGCGGCAACCAGAACAACCCACTCGACAAACCGGGAGCGGTGGCCCTTCTGGATGTGCTGCTGGGCGCCCCGTAGGCAGTAATCTGGCGGACATGGTGATCCTCGGAATGCTCCTGCTCGGCATCGGCATCATCGCGATCCTGGCCGGAGTGTTCGTGAGCTCCGGCACGGCCGAGTTTCTGGGAATGGACCTCTCTGCGCTGACGATCTTCCTCATCGGCGTCGCGTCGGGCGCCGCCGTCATCTGGGGTTTCACGATCTTCAAGCTCGGCACCAAACGTGAGCTGCGCCAGCGCCGCGAGCACAAGGAGCTCTCCAAGCTCTCGGAGAAGCTCGACAAGGTCGAGACCGAGCGACGCAGGGACGACGACGAGCGACCAACCAGTGATCGAGACCCAGTGATCACGGTCCTGGGCCGGCGTGCGCCCGCCCGGTGACGGTGGGCGTCCGGCCCAGCAGCGCAGGCGCCTCCACCTGCACGGTGACCCAGACATCCGTGCCCACGACTGAACACCGCGTGGCGTGCGCCGCGTTGGCGCGCGCCACCTGCTCGACTGCCAGACACGGGCTCTGCCCGGCCTGGACCGCCTGCGCGCCGGCGAGGGCCGCCAGGTCCGCCGCCGCCTGGGCAGCCCGGTGATCGGCCACGACCGCGCCGACCCAGGCTGCGGCCAGACCGAGAAGCATCAGGACCGACGGCGAGTGCCACGGCGAGAACCGTTGCCGCCCCGCGCTCATCCCTCATGGCTCCTCCCTGGCGGCCACCGCCCGGGCTCGGACGTCGACTGCCGGCAGACCCGCCGAGAAGCCCACCAGGTCCGTGCACGGTGCTCGTCACGACGACCACGACCTCGTTGGCGGAGTGACTGACCTCGATCCGGGCACCCTCGGGGGCGGCCTGCTGGCCCAGCCCGATCGCGACCCTTTCCGGTTCGTCGCGAGCGAGCGCTCGAGCCGTCTCGCGCGCGGCGTCGACCGCCCGGACCTGTGCGATCCCCAGCGTCAACAGCCACGCCAGGGCGATGGTCAGGGCGACCAGCAGCGGGAGCACCATGGCCGTCTCCGCGGTGACGGCACCGCGTTCGGGAATGCCGGGTCCGGGTGGAATCACGGGAGGGGACCGTCGCCACCCGGACCCGACGACCCATCAGCCGATCCCCAGCAGGCCGAGCACGTGGTCGAACAACGTGTTCAGCAGCCGGTTGCCGAACCCGCCGCTCAGCATCGTGTAGAGCAAGCCAGCGAAGCCGGCGCCCGCGGCGGTGCCGACGGCGTATTCGGCGGTGGTGATGCCGTCCTCGCCCCGAGATCGGCTGGGAGACTCGGCTGGGAGACCGGCTGGGTGAACTGCTCATCTGTTCCTCCTCGTCTGCCGCGATCTGGTCCGCGGCTCTGAGTCGACTCTGCGGCTGTCCATCGACAACTGGGGCCGTCGTCGGCCGGTCTGTGGAGGAAGGGCGCCTCAGGGACACCTGTGGACGGGCGGCGGGCTCCTGGAGCCGAACGAGCCGTCCCTCACCATTGGATGGCGGTGGCGGCGCCGACGACGAGCGGCACGATCCCGAGCAGCAGGAAGGCGGGCAGCAGGCAGAGCCCGAGTGGCAGCGCAGCCTTCACCCCGACGGCACGCGCCCGGTCCTCGAGCTCGATCCTGGCGTTCGTCGCGAGATCGTCGGCGAGGAGCCGGACGGCGTCGACTACCGGTGCCCCGGACTGCTGGGCCCGGGCCATCGTGCGTCCGAGTGGGCCGAGAGACGGATGGCGGGAGAGTTCTCGCCAAACCTCCAGCGGCGGTCTCCCGAGAGCGAGTCCGGCGCGTACGCCGCGAAGCTCCTCGGCCGCGCCGCCGGGCAGGGCCATGCACACCTGCCCGAGGGCCGGACCGGGTGCCGATCCGGCGGCCAGCGCGGCGGCAAACAGCTCGACCACGTGTGGGAGTTCGCGCCGGGCCGCCTCGCGCCGGCGTCGTACGGCGGGCGGCTCGGCGCGCGACACGAGGGACCAGACCACGCTCGCTGACACCAGCCCGCCGAGAATCGCCAGCCGGTCCGGGGCGAAGGCGGCACCACCGGCGAAGGCGAGGAAGACCCAGAGCCAGCGGCCGCGAACGACGAGTCCGCGGTCGTCTGCCGGCGCGGGTTCGTCGCGGCGGGCGGGTCTGCGGGGCGTCGGCGGAATCAGGCACGCCGTCGCCAGGCCGGCGCAGACCACAGCCAGCCAGGTCACGGGACCCCCGCGGAAACACCGTCGGCTATCGCCTCGATCCACCACAGGCCGGCGAACCCGAAGGCCAGCCCCGCGCCAAGACAGGCGATTCCCCAGGTCGACCCGAACAGGAAGCCGACCGGATCGCCCCCGATCCCGCTGCCCATCAGCAGTGCCAGCACCGGCAGGCCGGCCATCAGCCTGGCCGTGGCCCGGGCGCTGGCGAGCTCGGCCTGCACGACTCGTCTGGTGGCCTGGGTGGCCCGGAGGCCGCCCGCCATCCGGGACACCGCCGCGGCCAACCCACCGCCGGTCTGATGTGCGACCTGCCAGGCGGCAGCGGCCAGCACCAGGTCGCCCTGACCGGGCTTGCATGCGGCCATCCGCAGCGCCGTGGGGACATCGCCACCGAGTCGGAATGCGTTGGCCACCGGATCCAGCTCTGGCCATTCGGCCGCGCCCCTTTCGAGGGCGGTCCCCGGAGGCTGACCCGCTGCGAGTTCGGAGGCGACCAGGTGACAGAAGTCAAGGACCCGCGCCTGCCCGGACTCGGTCTCCTGTCGTCGTCGCCGGCGCAGCCACATCGCTCGGGCAGCGACCACGACCGCTGCGCCGACCAACGCGAGGACCGCCGCATGACCCGACAGAGCATGTTCCCTGACCATCACGGCGAGGAGTCCGGACGCGAGGGCGGCGCACCAGAGTGTCACCCGGGTGGCGGACCGCTTGGCCGCTCGAGTCGTGGCGCCGGGCCGACCACGAGACCCGCGGCCACCGCGACCGCAGTCACTGCGACCAACCCCCAGCCGGAGGTCACGACTCGAGCACCTCGGCGAGGCGCTCGGCCGCGGCGCCCGCGCGAAACTCGCCCCGATCGGTGAACCGGGCGGCGGTCACCATCGTCACCAGCCCGCTGCGGGTCGCGGACCGGAACGGCGACCTCGGACAGCCGCCGACGCCCGTCCGCACCCCGCGCGAGATGGAGCACGATGTCGATGGCCGACCCGAACTGGCTGTGCGCGGCCTCGCGCCCGAGCCCCGCGGCCAGGGCCAGTCCCTCCACCCGGGCGGGAACGTCGCGCGCGGAGTTGGCGTGGATGGTGCCGCACCCGCCCTCGTGACCGGTGTTGAGGGCAGCGAGGAGATCGACCACCTCCGCGCCACGAACCTCGCCGACCACAAGACGATCGGGGCGCATTCGGAGCGCCTGCCGGACGAGCTCCCGCACGGACACCTGACCGTGCCCCTCGATGTTCGCGGGCCGGGCCTCGAGGCCAACGACATGCGGGTGTTCGGGACGCAGTTCGCTGGCATCCTCCACGAGGACCAGCCGGTGGGTCGGGTCGACCAGTGACAGCAGCGTCGAGAGCATCGTGGTCTTGCCGGAGCCGGTGCCACCGCTGATCAGGAACGCGATCCGGCGCTCGACCACGCGGGCCAGCAGGCGCGCACCCGAGGCGGACAGCGTGCCGACGTCGACCAGCTCGTCGAGGCTGAAGACGCGGGTGCGCGGGACGCGCAGCGACAGCGCGGTGCCCGGCCTGGCGAGCGGGGCCAGAACGGCATGGAACCGAGTGCCGTCGGTGAGCCGGAGGTCGACGTAGGGCGCGGCATCGTCGAGCCGTCGGCCACCCTTGGCCGCCAGTCGCTGGGCGAGGCGGCGTACGGACTCGTCGTCGCGGAAGACGACGTCGGTGGGTTCGAGGCCCGAGCCGCGGTCGATCAGCACCTGCCCTGGCCCGTTGACCAGCACGTCGGTCACGTCGGGAAGGCGCAGCAGCGGTTCGAGTGGGCCGGCGCCCAGCACATCCCGGCTCAGTGCCTCGTGAACGGCCAGGACCGTGGCGTCGCCGACCGGCCGGCCCTCCGCGCGGAGCGCGGACGCCACCCGTTGGGGGGTGAGCGCACCCGGGTCGCGAGTGAGCCGGTCCCGGACCGCTCCCACCAACTGGTCGACCGCCTCACCAGCCTCACGGGTCACGCGGTCGCCCTCGGCGCGATCGCCTGACGCACGTCACTGAGCGCCGCCTCGGCGGCCTTGCCGAGAGGGCCGCGGAAGGAACGCACCGGACCCGCACCGAGATCGATCGCCTCGGCCAGTCCACGCTGGTCCGACATCTCCACGGCCACCGGCAGGCCGACCACCCGGCCGACCTCGCGGGCGTCGATGCCGGGACGGCGTACGACGAGCGACATGGCTCGGTCCGGCCCGACCCGGGAGCAGACCCGGACCGCCGACGCGATGCCCACGACCGTCGGCTGCACGACGACGAACAGGTGGTCACACCGGGAGACCACCTCCTCGAGCACCGCGTCGATCCGGCGCGGGAGATCGACCACGACCAGGTCGTGTCCCCGCTGAGCGGCCGAAAGGGCCTCGCGCACCGCGAACGCCTGAACCGTGCCCGGCTGTCCGGAGGACCAGGTCAGGACTCCGAGGCCCTTGCGGCGCGGTAGAGCGTCTCGCAGCGACTTGGCGCTGAGCCGGCCGGTGGTCTGTTGGAGGGCGTCCCAACGAACACCTTCGAGACGCTCGCACCCGAGCACCCGGTCGAGCCCAGCTCCGAAGGGATCGGTGTCGATGACCACGGCGAGCCCGGTGCGCGCCGCAACCTGCCCGAGTGCACAGGCGAACGTGGTGGCCCCGGCACCACCGCTGCCGCCGATCACGCCCACGGTGAGACCGACTCCGGCCTCCTCCAGGTCCGACAGCACCTCGATCACCCAGGAGTCGGACCGCGGCAGCTCGGCGACGTTCTCGGCACCGACCGTCGAGCGCAGTCCGGAACATCTCGTGGGCCACGCCACCCCACGACACGATGTGCACGCCCGGTCGCCGCGGCGGCCCGACACCGGCCAGTTCATCGGCCACGTCGGCACCCACGAGCACGACCGGGGCGCCCGCCCACCCCCGAAGCGCGGCCGATCCGTCGGGAGCAACGTCGGGCACGACCCCGGCGGCCGCGCTCAGCCGAAGCAGTTCGTCGAGAAGGGTCTCGTCGCGGGTCACGATCAGCGGAGCGGTCATGACCTCAGGGTCCCCGCCGCAACCGACGTCCTCACGGACCAACTGGCTGGGCTGTGGACAACGCCTCCGAAATGCGGGTCTGTGGACAGTTGCCGGTCCTGTCTGATCCGGCCACGCGGCAAAGCCCCGCCACCTATGCTGAGCCAATGCGCCAAGCGGCCTTCTTCGACCTCGACAAGACGATCATCGCCAAGTCGAGCACGCTGGCGTTCAGCAAGCCCTTCCAGGCCGGCGGCCTGATCTCCCGCCGGGCGGTGCTGAGGTCGGCGTACGCGCAGTTCGTCTACCTCGCCGGCGGGGCCGACCACGACCAGATGGAGAAGATGCGTCAGTTCATGTCGCAGCTCTGCACCGGCTGGGACGTGGAGACCGTCAAGGAGATCGTCTCCGACACCCTCCACAACGTCGTCGATCCGCTCGTGTACGACGAGGCCGTCAGCCTCATCGCAGAACACCGGCTGGCCGGGCGCGACGTCATCATCGTGTCCACCTCGGGGTCGGAGGTCGTCGGCCCGATCGGCGAGCTGCTCGGCGCCGACCGGGTGATCGCGACCCGGATGGAGGTCGTGGACGGCAAGTACAGCGGCGGCATCGACTACTACGCGTACGCCGAGGAGAAGGCGCGCGCGATCCGCGAGCTGGCCGCCGAGGTGGGCTACGACCTCGACCACTCCTATGCCTACAGCGACTCGATCACCGACGTGCACATGCTCGAGGCGGTCGGGCATCCGCACGTCGTCAACCCCGACAAGGAGCTGCGCCGGATCGCCGTCTCGAAGGGCTGGCCGGTCCTGGTCTTCACCAAGCCGGTCGCCCTGCGCAGCCGCATGCCAGCGGTGAAACCGACCCTCGCCGTGCTGGCCGTCGGCGGCGTGATCGCGGTCGGCGGTGCGGTGTGGGCAACCAACCGCAGGCGTCGCCTGGAAGCCTGACCAAAACGCCTTCCGCGCAAATGTCAACCCTTGAACACCGGGCCGGGGCGGCGTACAACGGAACCAACAACTCCACAGATTCGCACGCGAACCGGGTACCCACGCATCGATCTACCCTTCCTACAGGGCGCTTGTCGCATCGGGATACTCCCGGGACAGCAGTTGGAACGATTGCAGCCTGGTAGCCAAGGCTCGCGTGTCAGCGGCGGCACCCGATGTCCTTGGACGCGGGTGCCGCTCGCATGTCTGTGGTCCGTGGTCTCGACAAGCTCGACCACCGAGACCGGCTCGACCACCGAGCTGGCCACCGAGTGGTCAGCCGCGCAGCGGACTCAGCTCCGCCGCCTTCGTGTAGGCCTCGGCGGCGTACAACAGCCACGCGTGTACGCCGCTCGCGCCGCCGGCCTCGGCGTACGCCCGCAGGTTCGACTCGTACTCCGAGCGAAGAGACAGGTGTCCGGCTTCGGGGACCACCAACGACTTCTCGTCGACGCCACGCGCCACCAGCACGAGCCGTTCCGCCGCCCGTGCGACCAGGCCGGAGCACGACCCGAAGGGGGCCGCGGTGGCGAGCTCGGCATGCACGACCGCCGCGACCACGAGCGCAGGAGCGCTGGTGGGGTCGAGGAGCCGTTTCGCCAGTGTGTGCAGGCGTTCGGCCGCCTCCGCGTCACGTGGACGACCCAGCTGGTCGACGCCCACCGAACCCGCGGCCGCGACCGCGTGCAGCCGCGCGAAAGCCTGCAAGGGCGACGCGCGAATGGTCGGCACCAGCCCGAGCAGCTCCGTCGATACCCGCACAGCAGCGACCGCAAGCTCGTCGCCCGCGCCGGCGCGGATGTCCTCGGACGACGAGGCCGAGCCCTCGAGCGACGCGGACGCGATTGCGCCACGCAACAACGACTCGGTCGTCAGCTCGGGGGTGGTCTGCCGCAGGCCCCGGTCGCGCAGCAACGCGTCGATCCCGTCGCGGGCCGCTGCGAACGCCGACGCCACCCCCTCGAGCGAGGCCAGCGACGCAAGGGGGTCCATGGCACGGAAGGCTAGGGCATGCCTACCCGCGCTCGACTGCCGCGACGGGTAGCCTCGGATCACGATGCAGACACCACCCGACCAGCAGCGCACAACCCGTCATTCGGCGTTCCCATCCGAGGCGGTGACCTGGCTCGTCGCCGGGACCGGCCGCACGGTCGCCGTGATCGAGAATCGCGAACTCGCCGGCGCGCTGGCCGCGGCCGGGCACCGGGTCGCGGCCCTGCCGAGCCGGACGACCGGGCTGCCGTTCCACGAGCACACCATGGACGCCGTCGTCGCCGCGGGCGAGCTGCCCGAGGACCTCGACCGGGTCGCCGAGATCCTCCGGCCCGGGGGCCACCTGGCCCTGGTCTGTCACCGGCGCGACCACCGGATCCCGTGGGTACGCAAGCTCGACGCGATGCTGGGCCACGATCCCGGCGGTGGATCCGTCGGCTCGGCTGGTCACGGCCAAGAGATTCGGCTTCGTGGAGGAGGAGACCTACCGCTACTGGCAGGTCGTCAACCACGAGTCGCTCGCGGCGATTCTGCGCTCGGAGCTGGCCGGCCTCGACCCCGCCATCCGCGAGCAGAAGGTCGCCAGGGCGATGGAGCTGTACGCCGACTACGGCCGCGGCAACAACGGGATGCAGATGCCGTGGGTGACCCGTTGCTACCGGGCCTCCGTGGTCGACCGGATCTGGTCCACACCGCACACACCCATGGACCCGACGTACGAGACCGAGCACCCGAACGACCCCATGCTGCTCATCGACTTCCGGTGAGCTGATGCGGCCGCGCTGGCGTCGTACCCACCTGGGGACCGAGGCCGACCGGGCCACCTTCCGGACCCTGCACACCGCGTCGCTGGCCTCCCCGGCGCTGCGCGGCGGTCTGACCCAGGACAGTGCCGAACGCAGCATCCGGCATCTCCGCACCCTGCTCGGCGCTTCCGCCGTCGCCCTGACCGACACCGCCGCGCAGCTGGCGTGGGACGGGACCGGGCAGCACCACGCGAACCAGACCGCCGACCTCACCTCCCGTACCGTCCAGCACGGCGCCACCCGGGTCGCCGACCGGCGTGAGGTCGGATGCGCCGAACCCAACTGCGAGATCAGGGCGGCGATCGTGAGCCCGCTGGTGGTCGAGGAACGCATCGTCGGCACCCTCCAGGTCTTCACCGAGGCCGCCACGGCGGGGCTCGTCCGGGCCGCCGACGAGGTCGCGCGCTGGGTCTCCAGCCAGCTCGAGCTCGCCGAGCTGGACGCCTCCCGCACCCGCCTGATGGAGGCGGAGGTCCGGGCCCTCCGCGCCCAGATCAGCCCACACTTCATCTACAACTCACTCGGCGCGATCGCCTCGTTCGTGCGCACCGACCCGGACCGGGCCCGCGAGCTGCTGCTGGAGTTCGCCGACTTCACCCGCTACTCCTTCCGGCGAGCCGGCGAGTTCACGACGCTGGCCGAGGAGCTCCGGTCCGTGGAGCGGTACCTCCTGCTCGAGCAGGCCCGGTTCGGCGACCGCCTCCAGGTGACGCTCCGGATCGCGCCGGAGGTGCTGCCCGTCGTCATCCCCTTCCTGTGCATCCAGCCCCTGGTCGAGAACGCCGTCCGCCACGGCATGACCGGCGAGAGTGGTCACATCCTGATCGTGGCGCGCGACCAGGACCAGGCGGCGATCATCGAGGTGGAGGACGACGGCGCGGGCGAGGACCCCGAGAAGGTACGACGGGCGCTGGCCGGCGACGCCGCGCTGGACTCGGTCGGCCTCGGCAACGTCGACGCTCGGCTGCGCGCCACCTTCGGCGACGACTACGGTCTGGTCGTGGAGACCGCACCGGGGGCCGGCACGAAGGTCACTGTCCGCGTGCCGAAGTTCGCTGCCGGAGTGCACGCATGAGTCCCCCCGCTGGCCTCAGGGTGCTCGTCATCGACGACGAGCGCCCCGCGCTCGACGAGCTGGAGTACCTCCTCAAGATGGACCCGCGAGTCGGTGGCGTGCTCACCACCGACTCGGCCACCGAGGCACTCCGGATCCTGCACGACCTCGAGGTCGACGCGGTGTTCCTCGACATCCAGATGCCCGGCCTGACCGGACTCGAGCTGGCCAAGGTGTTCTCGCGGTTCAAGGCCCCGCCGCCGATCGTCTTCGTCACCGCCCACGAGGAGCACGCCGTTGAGGCGTTCGACCTGCGTGCGGTCGACTACGTCCTCAAGCCGGTCCGCGCCGAACGGCTCTCCGAGGCCGTGCGCCGCATCGTCGACAGCGGCGCCGGTGGTGCCCAGAGCGGCGACGAGCAGATCCCCGTCGAGCGCGGCGGTGTGACCAGGTTCGTCAACCGATCCGACATCACCCATGTGGAAGCCCAGGGCGACTACGCCCGACTGCACACGGCCGATGGGAGCCATCTGATCAGGACCCCCCTCTCGACACTGGAGGAGGAATGGGGGCCCGCGGGATTCGTGCGGATCCACCGCAGCCTGCTGGTCTCCTTGAACCACATCGACGAGGTGCGGATCCAGGGCGGCAAGTGCAGCGTGCTGATCCACGGCACAGAACTGCTCGTCAGCCGGCGACACACCCGCGACCTGCGCGACCTGCTGACGCGGAGACGACCGTGAGCGAGCCCCGGCCCGAGCGAGTGCGCGTCACCGGGCCGCCCCGGCTCACCACCAGGACGCGAGCCAGGACCCACGAGATCGACGAGGAGACCGTGCTCGGCACGGTGTTGATGGGATCGCTCCTGCGTGCCCAGCTGCGGCTCGCCCTGATCACCTTGGCCCCGCTCGTCGCTCTCGCCGCAGGTCTGCCGCTGCTCTTCCACGTCGTCCCGGCGCTCGCCGACGTGCGGGTCGCGGGCGCGCCCCTGCCGTGGCTCGTGCTCGGTGGCGCTGGTCTACCCGCTGTTCTTCGGCCTCGGCTGGTTCTTCGTCCGCCGGGCCGAGCGCCACGAGAGCGAGTTCGCCGACCTCGTCGAGATCGCGGAGGGCGCAGTGAATGGCTCCTCTCGTGACCGTCCTCGAGACGTCGGCTCCCGGCGTCGTTGCGGTCATCCTGGTCGCCGTGGCAACGCTGGCCATCGGCAGCCTCGGGCTCCGGTTCTCGCGCACCACCAGCGACTTCTTCGTCGCGTCCCGCACCGTCCGGCCCGCGCTGAACGCGAGCGCGATCGGCGGCGAGTACCTCTCCGCGGCCTCGTTCCTCGGTGTCGCCGGTCTGGTGCTCGCGTTCGGCGCGGACATGCTGTGGTACCCGGTCGGGTGGACTGCCGGCTACCTCGTGCTGCTCGTCCTGGTGGCGGCGCCGCTGCGCCGGTCCGGGGCCTACACGCTGCCGGACTTCGCCGAGGCGCGGCTCCACTCGACCCGGGTCCGGGCCACCTCCTCGCTGCTCGTCGTCGCGATCGGCTGGCTCTACCTGCTCCCGCAGTTCCAGGGAGCCGGCCTCACCCTCGCCGCCGCGCTCGGAGCGCCTGAGTGGCTCGGCGCGGTGGTGGTCGGCGTTGTCGTGCTCACGAACGTGATCAGCGGCGGCATGCGCAGCATCACGTTCGTGCAGGCCTTC
This sequence comes from uncultured Actinomycetota bacterium, assembly GCA_963719255.1. GTDB lineage: Bacteria > Actinomycetota > Actinomycetes > Propionibacteriales > Nocardioidaceae > Nocardioides. Next base: position 56,367 of record CAVRBN010000017.1, read on the forward strand.
CAGTACTGGCTCAAGGTCACCGCGCTGCTCGTGCCGGCGATCGTGCTGCTCACGGTGTGGATCGGCGACGGCGCGCCGAACCCGGCGGACGCCACGGGGGGCCTGGGAGCAGCCGCCGAACCAAGGGCTCTCTGGTCCCTGCCGATCGGAGACGGTGGCAGCCAGGGTCTCTACCTCACCTACTCACTGATCATCGCGACCTTCCTCGGCACGATGGGGCTGCCGCACGTGGTGGTCCGCTTCTACACCAACCCCGATGGCCGGGCGGCCCGTCGTACGACGCTGGTGGTGCTCGCGCTGCTCGGCGGCTTCTACCTCCTGCCGCCCCTCTACGGCGCGCTCGGCCGGGTGTACGGCGACGCCTCCCGCTCCGACGTCCTGGTGCTCGAGCTGCCGCGACAGATGGTGCCCGGGTTCGGCGGGGAGCTGCTGGCCGCGTTGGTGACCGCCGGCGCCTTCGCGGCGTTCCTCTCGACGTCGTCCGGCCTGTCCATCGCGGTCGGCGGCGTGATCAGTCAGGACGTCATCGGCCGGCTGCGGATCTCCGGGGTGACCTCGTTCCGGATCGGTGCAGCCGTGGCGGTCGTCGTGCCCTGCGTCGTCTCCCTGCTCACCGAGAACGTCGGGATCGCCCGCGCCGTCGGACTCGCGTTCGCCGTCGCGGCCTCGACGTTCTGCCCGCTTCTGGTGCTCGGCATCTGGTGGCGCGGGCTGACCGACGTCGGCGCACTGGCCGGGCTCGCCGCGGGGTTCATCGGTTCGGGCACCGGCGTGGCCTTCGCGTTCGCGACCTCCGACCACCCACGGCTGGGGTGCGGTGCTGCTCAGCCAGCCGGCGGCCTGGTCGGTCCCGCTCGCGTTCGCCACGATGATCGGGGTCTCGCTGCTCACCCGGCAGCGGGTCCCCGTCGACGTGCGGAGGTTCATGGTGCGCCTGCACACTCCCGAGGCCGTCGACCTCGCGCGCTGAGCTGCGGTGGTCGAGCCGAGCCAGCCGAGGCTGACCGCTCGTCGCACGAAAACCACCACTTGGCGACTGCCGCTTTCCGTTTGTCGACGTACCGGCCGGTTGCTCTCGCGCCCGTGTCTCCGGTGCTGCCACGGTGACCGTCATCACACCTCCCGAGAATGGTTGATGCCCGTGTCTACTCACAAACTGGACCACCGCAGGTCCGACTACGAGCGAATCGCCACGACGGCGGAGTTCTCCGAGCTCCGTCGGCGCTACCGCGGATTCGTGTTCCCCGCAACAGCCGCCTTCCTGACCTGGTACCTCCTCTACGTCGTCATGTCGATGTGGGCCTCCGACTTCATGGGCACCAAGGTCGTCGGCAACATCAACGTCGCCCTCGTCTTCGGGCTGCTCCAGTTCGTGACGACGTTCGTCCTCGCCTACCTCTACAGCCAGTACTCCACCCGTCAGCTTGATCCCCTGGCCCGTCAGCTCGCCGCTGACTTCGAGAAGGGCGACAGCCTGTGAACGCCCAGCTCGTCGCCATGGCCGCCGGCCACCAGGCCCTGACCACGTCGTTGTTCCTCGGCCGTGGTCGCGCTGACCATCGGCATCACGTTCTGGGCGAGCCGGCAGACCTCGGGCACGGCTGACTACTACGCCGGCGGCCGCAACTTCTCGGGGTTCCAGAACGGGCTCGCGATCGGCGGCGACTACATGTCGGCCGCGTCGTTCCTCGGCATCTCCGGCGCGATCGCGCTGGCCGGGTACGACGGCTTCCTCTACTCGATCGGCTTCCTGGTGGCCTGGCTGGTCGCCCTGCTCCTGGTGGCGGAGGTGCTCCGGAACTCGGGCCGGTTCACCATGGCCGACCAGCTGGCCTACCGGATGCGGCAGCGCCCCGTACGTCAGGCGGCCGCCACCTCGACCGTGGTGGTCTCGATCTTCTACCTGCTGGCGCAGATGGTCGGCGCTGGTGCGCTGGTCACCCTGCTGCTCGGCTTCGACACCCAGTTCGCCAAGAACATCACGATCCTCGCGGTCGGCATCCTGATGGTGTTCTACGTGACGGTCGGCGGCATGAAGGGCACGACCTGGGTCCAGATCGTCAAGGCCGTGATGCTGATGCTCGGCTCGGCGCTGATCGTCATACTCGTGCTGGCGCAGTTCAACTTCAACATCTCCGACATGCTCGGCACCGCCGCGTCCAACACGGGCAAGGGCCAGGCGTTCCTCGAGCCCGGGCTGAAGTACGGCGCCACCACGACCAGCAAGGTCGACTTCCTCTCGCTCGGCATCGCACTGGTGCTGGGCACGGCGGGCCTGCCGCACATCCTGATCCGCTTCTACACGACTCCGACCTCGCGGGACGCCCGCAAGTCGGTGCTGTGGGCGATCGGCCTGATCGGTGCGTTCTACCTGATGACCCTGGTGCTCGGCTTCGGTGCCGCAGCGCTGCTCAACAAGGGTGACTACGCCGAGGTCGCGAAGAGTGGCGGCAACCTGGCCTCGCCTCTGCTGGCCCAGACTGTGGGAGGCGGTGCCGGAACCACGGGCGGCGCAATCCTGCTGGCCGTGATAGCCGCGGTCGCGTTCGCAACGATCCTGGCCGTGGTCGCGGGCCTCACGCTCACCTCGAGTGCGAGCGTGGCTCACGACCTCTACAACAGCGTCTTCAAGAACGGCAAGGCGTCGGAGCAGGACGAGATCAAGGTGGCCCGGATCGCCGCCGGAGTGATCGGTCTGATCGCGATCGTGCTGGCCATCCCGGCGCAGAAGCTCAACATCGCCTTCCTGGTGGCGCTGGCCTTCGCGGTCGCCGCGTCGGCGAACCTGCCGGCGATCGTCTACAACATGTTCTGGAGGCGGTTCAACACCCAGGGTGCCGTGTGGAGCATCTACGGCGGGCTCATCTCGTCCGTCACGCTGGTGATCTTCAGCCCGGTCATGTCCGGCAAGGGCGTCGACGCGGTCACCGGCAAGAACCTGTCCCTGCTGCCGACCAGCATCGACATCTCCTACTTCCCGTTGGAGAACCCGGGCATCGTGTCGATCCCGCTCGGCTTCCTGTTCGGCTATCTCGGATCGGTGCTGAGCAAGGACCCGGAGTCCGAAGACCGCTACACCGAGCTCGAGGTCCGCGCGCTGACCGGCGCCGGGTCGGAGAAGGCGGTCGTCCACTGAACCGGGGTTGCGACCACGCGGCTGCTGCGGGGTTCCCGTGTCGTGGTCGCAATCCCACTAACTAACCTGCCCGGCGACGAGGTGCCTCCACCCCTCGTCGCCGGGCGGTTCCACATCTAGGCTGGCGGCGGATGTTCCGCGGCCCGCTTGAGTGCCGCCGTACGAGCTAGCCCAACGAGGAGAGATCGTGACCGACAAGAACGAGACTCTGTCCAACCTGAGCCACGAGGAGCGTCGTTTCGAGCCACCCGCCGACCTCGCGGCAGCCGCCAACGTGCAGGCCGAGGCCTATGCGCGGGCGGACGCCGACTCCGACGCCTTCTGGGGCGAGCAGGCGGAGCGTCTCGACTGGGCGCAGAAGTGGGACCGGGTGCTCGACTGGGACAACGCGCCGTTCGCCAAGTGGTACGTCGGCGGCAAGCTGAACGCGGCGTACAACTGTGTCGACCGGCACGTCGAGGCGGGCCGAGGCGACAAGGTCGCGATCCACTGGGTGGGCGAGCCGGCGGACGACACCCGGTCGATCACGTACGGCGAGCTCAAGGACGAGGTGTCCCGCGCGGCCAACGCCCTGATCGCCCTCGGTGTGCAGACCGGTGACCGGATCGCGATCTACCTGCCGATGATCCCCGAGGCGATCGTGGCGATGCTGGCGTGTGCCCGGATCGGCGCGCCCCACACCGTCGTGTTCGGTGGCTTCTCGGCCGACGCGCTGGCATCCCGACTCGACGACTGCCAGGCCAAGGTCGTGATCACCTCCGACGGCGGCTACCGCCGCGGGGCTGCGTCCGCCCTGAAGCCGGCCGTCGACGAGGCTCGCACCAAGACCGACGTGGTCGAGCACGTGCTCGTCGTACGCCGGACCGGGCAGGACGTCGCCTGGGACGAGAGCGTCGACGTCTGGTGGCACGACGTGGTCGACTCGGCCTCGCCCGACCACACTCCCGAGGCCTTCGACAGCGAGCACCCGCTCTACGTGATGTACACGTCCGGCACGACTGGCTCGCCCAAGGGCATCCTGCACACCACCGGCGGCTACCTCACGGGGGCGGCGTACACGCACTGGGCGGTCTTCGACCTCAAGCCCGAGACCGACGTCTACTGGTGCTCGGCCGACATCGGCTGGGTGACCGGCCACAGCTACATCGTCTACGGCCCGCTCGCCAACGGGGCGACCCAGGTCATGTACGAAGGCACGCCCGACAGCCCGCACAAGGGCCGCTGGTGGGAGATCATCCAGCAGTACGGCGTGACGATCTTCTACACGGCGCCCACGGCGATCCGGACCTTCATGAAGTGGGGCCGGGAGATCCCGGACAAGTTCGACATGTCCTCGCTGCGCCTGCTCGGTTCCGTGGGTGAGCCGATCAACCCCGAGGCCTACATCTGGTACCGCTCGGTCATCGGTGGCGACCGCACCCCCGTGGTCGACACGTGGTGGCAGACCGAGACCGGCATGATCCTGATCTCGCCGCTGCCCGGCGTCACCCACGGCAAGCCCGGCTCGGCGATGACGGCCATCCCGGGCGTCGGCGCCGAGGTCGTCAACGACGAAGGCGAACCGGTGCCGAACGGCTCCGGCGGCTACCTCGTGCTGACCAAGCCGTGGCCGGCCATGCTCCGCACCCTGTGGGGGGACGACGACCGGTTCGTCGAGACCTACTGGGCGCGGTTCAAGGCCCAGGGGTACTACTTCGCGGGCGACGGCGCCAAGAAGGACGAGGACGGCGACATCTGGGTCCTCGGCCGGGTCGACGACGTCATGAACGTCTCCGGCCACCGGCTGTCGACCACCGAGATCGAGTCGGCGCTGGTGTCCCACCCCAAGGTCGCCGAGGCGGCCGTCGTGGGTGCGACCGACGAGACCACCGGACAGGCGGTCTGTGCCTTCGTGATCCTGCGTGAGGAGGCCGGCGACGGCGGCAAGGACATCGTGGAGGATCTGCGCAAGCACGTGCAGAAGGAGATCGGTGCGATCGCCAAACCGCGTCAGATCCTGATCGTCGCCGAGCTGCCCAAGACTCGGTCCGGCAAGATCATGCGCCGTCTCCTGCGCGATGTCGCCGAGAACCGTGAGGTCGGCGACGTCACCACCCTCGCCGACTCCTCGGTGATGAACCTGATCTCTGCTGGAATCTCCGGCGGGAAGTCTGAGGAGTAGTCGCGACTAGTGGGTAGGGTGAGGATCGGTGAGCCGGGAAGTCTGGTCGGCCCGCTGAGACGCTGGGAGTTGCGACAGTGACAGCCGGCGGACAGCGGAAACCCGTCGGCGACCACGAAAAGGGCCCGCACATGTCCCGCCCGGCTTCGCTTCCTGCCTGATCCGACCGCACTCGAGGACAGCTTCGTCGCAGGGATCCTGCGCCGGGAGACCGTCGGCGGGGCAATTGCGCTGACCGCCGCCGCCATCGCGGTGGTGTGGGCGAACTCTCCGATCGCCGAGGCCTACACCGACCTGCGACACCTGACGCTCGGACCGCTGGACGTCGAACACTGGGCTGCCGAGGGCGCCCTGTCGCTGTTCTTCTTCGTCGCGGGGCTGGAGCTCAAGCGTGAGTTCGTGATGGGCTCGCTGAGCAGGTTGAGGGACGCGGTCGTGCCGGTCGTCGCGGCGGCGTGCGGGGTCGCCGTACCCGCGCTGATCTACGTCGCCGTCAACGTCAACGGCGGCGATCTGGACGGTTGGGCCATCCCCAGCGCCACGGACATCGCCTTCGCACTCGCCGTGCTCGCCGTCGTCGGGTCCGCCCTGCCGCCGCAGCTTCGCGCCTTCCTGCTCACTCTCGCCGTCGTCGACGACCTGATCGTCATCGTCATCATTGCGACGGTCTTCACCTCCCGGCTGCACCCGGTCGACCTCGCCGCCGCCGCATGCGCAGTTGCCGCCTACGCAGTCGCCCAGCGCCTCCGGGTGACCAGCTGGCTGGTCTACGTGCCTCTGGCGGCGGGTGCCTGGTGGTTCACCCACGAGAGCGGCATCCACGCGACGATCGCCGGCGTCGCCCTCGGCCTGCTCACCCGGGTACGCCTGACGAGGACGAGCAGGAGAGCCCGGCCGAGCGGCTCGAACACCGGCTGGTGCCGTTGTCCGCCGGCGTTGCCGTGCCCTTCTTCGCCCTGATGTCGGCCGGCGTCGCGGTCGGCGGCGGCGGCCGGCTCGTCAGCGACCCGGTCGTCATCGGCGTCGTGGCCGGCCTGGTGATCGGCAAGCCGCTCGGCGTCTTCGGCGGTTCCTGGCTGCTCACCCGGCTCACTCGTGCCGAGATCGACGAGGACGTCGCCTGGCCCGACGTGTTCGGGGTGTCGGTCCTCGCCGGCATCGGTTTCACCGTCAGCCTGTTGGTGTCCGACCTGTCGTTCCAGGGCGCCGAGAGCGACGCCGCCAAGACCGCGGTCCTGGCCGGATCCTTGCTGTCCGCCGTGGCCGGGGCGGCGGTTCTCATCCGCAGGAGCCGTCGCCGATCGACGACCGACGGCGTTGTGTAGGGTCGGCACCGGAATCTCGAGACGTCAGCAGAGGAAGCACATGGAACCGGTCAAGGCAGACGACCCCACCATCGGCAAGCTCGTCTCCGACGCCAGCCGCGACATCTCGACGCTGATCTCGAAGGAGATCAAGCTCCTGAAGTCCGAGCTCAAGGTGAGCGTCAAGTCGGGCGGGCTGGGGGTCGCGCTGTTCGGCGCCGCCGCGTTCCTCTTGCTGATCGCGGTCATCTTGTTCTCGATGACCGCTGCCTACTTCATCAACTGGAGCGGCGACGGGTTGGCCCTGCACTGGGCATTCCTGATCGTCACCGGTTTCTACGTCCTCCTCGCGGTGCTGCTCGCCTACATCGGGCTGCGCAAGGTCAAGCAGGTCAAGGGCCCCGAACGCTCCATCCACCAGGCCCAGGAGACCAAGGTCGCGCTGACGAAGCGCTCCTGACGCCAGTCGCCTCAGTGCTCAGCCGGCGCAGTCGCCGCTGTCGACCTCGGCAGTGTTGCCCGACCCGCGCGCCGCGGCCTGGCTGACCTGTTCGGCAGTCAGCGCATAACCCGTGTCGTTGTCGGTGACCGAGGCCGCGAACACGACCCCCACCACGTCACCCGCCGACGACACCATCGGCCCACCCGAGTTGCCCGGCCGGATGGAGCCCCGCACCGAGAACACGTCACGTAGGACGGAACCGTCGCCGTAGATGTTCGGCGATCGCAGTCGCTGCTCGGCGCGGATCCGGGCCGGCTGCACGTCGTACGGACCGTCCTCGGGGTAGCCGAGGACCGCCACACCCTGGCTCGCCTCGCCATCGAAGTCGAAGCCGAGGTCGGGCCGCCCCCCGTCGTCGAAGGCGAGTACGGCGATGTCGAGCTCGGGGTCGTAGAGCACGATCGTGGCGGCGACCGTGTCGCTCGCCGATCAGCACCTCGGGATCGTCGACTCCGGCCACCACATGCGCGTTGGTCATCAGCCGGTTGTCGGCGTAGAGGAAGCCGGTGCCCTCGACACCGCGCCCGCAGGAGTTGTCGCCGTGGATCTTGAGCACACTCTCCGCGGCAGCCGCAACGTCCGGGTCCTGCACCAGCCGCTGCGGCGGCCGGCCAACGTCGACGATCGTCTCGCGCGCGAACGGCTCGAGGTAGCGCGGGAAGAAGCTGGTGCCGACCACGTCGTTGAAGGCCTGCAAGGCCTTGGTCGCCGACCGCGGCAGCACCTCGTTGACCTCGTCGAGAACCAGCGAGTTCCTGACGGCAGGAGTGATTCCGTCGATCCGCGACCCGGAGACGGCCAGGCCGAGCGCCCACGCGACCAGGAGTACGGCGGCCGCGCTCAACGCTGCCCCACCGACTGCGTCGACGGCCCGGATCGGCTGCCACCTGATGCGCTCGCGGAGCTTGGCTCCGGCGAACTGGAACAGTGCCTGACCGAGCGTCGCGGACACGATCACGATGAACAGCGCGCCGAGCGAGACCCACACCGACGGGTCCGCGTCGCCGAGCGCTATCGGAGCGAGCCAGATGCCGAGCAGGCCGCCGAGGAGCAGTCCGGCGGTCGCGCACGCCCCGGTGATGAACCCCTGCCAGTAGCCGCTCAGCGCGTAGGCGATCACGAGCACGACAAGGACCCAGTCGAGCAGGTTCATCGGCCGGGACCCTCCTGGAAGTTCGTGTTGGGCGCGGGCAGGTCGGGGAACTCGACCTCGTCGCCGGTCTTGCCGTAGATCATCCAGTCCTTGATCTCGAATTGCACATCGGGATCCCATGGCTGGGTCCAGCCGATGTGGTCGAAGAGCCTCGAGATGATCCCGGCCGTGAAGCCCCACAGGATGACCTCCCCACCCAGCAGGAAGGCCGGACCGAAACGGCCCATCTGGTGCACCGTGGTCACCCGGTGCGCCGGATCGAGCAGGTGACTGACCGGAACCCGGAGGACGGCATGCACCTCGTCGGGGTCGACCACGCCGACCGGACTCGGCTCCCGCCACCAGCCGACCACCGTGGTCACCGCGAAGTTGCTGGGGGGCAGCCACAGCTGCGGCAGCTCACCGAGAACCTCGACGCCGTCCGGGTCGAGACCGGTCTCCTCGAAGGCCTCGCGCAGGGCCGCGGCGGTCGCGCTCTCGTCGGTCGGGTCGACCGAGCCCCCCGGGAACGAGACCTGGCCCGGGTGCGACCGCATGTGATGGGCCCGCTCGGTGAGCAGCAGGTCGGGTCCTTCCGGGCCCTCGCCGAACAGCATGAGGACGGCGCCCTGCCGCGGGTTCGATCCTTCGGGCGGCACGTAGCGGGACAGCTCGTCGGCGGTGATCGTCGTGATGGCCTCGCGGACGGGCTCGAGCCAGTCTGGGATCACGCCGTGACCCCGAGATGCTCCTCGACGAGGTCCTCGAGTTCGTCGTACGACGAGATCTGCCCGAGCTCGACATGGGCGACCTTGCCGCCGCCGTCGACCAGGAGCAGGACGGGCAGGTTGTTCATCCGCGGGAAGGGTGACTTGGCAGCGAGCGCGCTCTGCGGGTCCGCGAGCTGGGGAAACGTCGCGCCGGTGTCAGCGAGAAGATCCATGGCGCCTTCGGTCTGCGGATCGGTGTAGTCGATGCCGATCACGCTGACCCGGCCGGCGTACGCCGTGGCGAGCTGCTGGTAGTAGGGCAGCTCCCTCTGGCAAGGCCCGCACCACGACGCCCAGGTGGACACCACCAGCGGCCCTGGCAGCGTGTTCAGTGCCACGTCCGGTCCGCCGCCGAAGCACGGGAGCGTGATTGCTGGGAGGTCGTTGCTGGCCTTGCCGGGCGCGCAGTCCTCGATCCCGGCCTGGCTCTTCAGCTGACGCAGCGTCGGGGTGTCGACGTCGATCTTCGCCTCGCCGATCTTCGGCAGGTCGGGTCCGTCGTCGTCGGTGGCCGGGGCGCAGCCCACGAGCAGACCGGTCACGAGCAGGCCGGTCACGAGCAGGGCAGCCGACACCCGTCTCATGCGCGGCTCTCGGTCCGCACCAGCTTCTCGGCGACGACCGGGTCGGTCGGGCCCTCGCCGTACGACGGGCACCACTTCGCCACCGGACAGGCTCCACAGGCGGGGTTGCGCGAATGACAGCGACGCCGGCCGTGCCAGATGAGATGGTGGCTCAGCATCGTCCAGTCGCGCTTGGGAAACAGCGCCCCGATCGCGTGCTCGACCTTGACCGGGTCGGTCTCCTCGGTCCAGCCGAAGCGTCGCGCCAGCCGGCCGAAGTGGGTGTCGACGGTGATGCCGGGGATGCCGAACGCGTTGCCGAGCACCACGTTTGCCGTCTTGCGGCCGACGCCGGGCAGCTTGACCAGGTCGTCGAGGCGAGGCGGCACCTCGCCGTTGTGGCGCTCGACCAGCGCCGCGCTCAGCTTGAGCAGCGACTCGGTCTTCGCGCGGAAGAAGCCCAGCGGACCCAGGAGCTGTTCGAGGTGGGCACGGTCCGCCGCTGCCATCGCGGCGGCATCCGGATAGGCGGCGAACAGGATGGGTCGGACGGCGTTGACCCGCTTGTCGGTGGTCTGCGCGCTCAGCACCGTGACCACGAGCAGCTCGAACGGGTTGTCGAAGTCGAGCTCGCACTTCGCGTCCGGATAGGTCTCGGCGAGGACGCGGTCGACCTTGCGCGCTCGGCGGACCAGGGACGTGTCGGGCACATAGACACACTACGGGCTGGCACCGACGGACCAAGATCCGAGGACCGGACCCCGGTTCCTGTGCGGTGTGACCGATCACACTGGTTAGGATCAGGGACGTCAAGCCGCACCGGGCGCCGTACACCTTGGAGGAACCGTGGACAGCGACGTACTTCGTCAGGCTCCGCTCTTCAGCGCACTCGACGACGAGGCCGCGACGGCGCTCCGCTCCTCGATGACCGACCACAAGCTGCGCCGCGGCGACGTGCTGTTCCGGGAGGGCGACTCGGGCGACCAGCTGTACGTCGTCATCGAGGGCAAGGTGAAGCTGGGGCGGACCTCCTCCGACGGGCGGGAGAACCTGCTGGCCATCCTCGGACCGGGTCAGATGTTCGGCGAGCTGTCGCTCTTCGACCCCGGTCCACGCTCCGCCACCGTCACCGCGGTCACGGACTCGGCGTTCGCCTCGCTGTCCCACGAAGATCTCCTGCGCTGGCTCGACGGCCGCCCGATGGTCGCCCGGGGTCTGCTCACCCAGCTCGCCGGTCGGCTGCGCAAGGCCAACGACGTCGTGGCCGACCTGGTGTTCTCCGACGTCCCCGGCCGGGTCGCGAAGGCGCTGCTCGACCTGGCCAACCGCTTCGGCCGCACCGCCGACGACGGCGTACACGTCCATCACGATCTCACCCAGGAAGAGCTGGCCCAGCTGGTCGGGGCCTCCCGCGAGACCGTCAACAAGGCGCTCGCCGACTTCGCCTCCCGCGGCTGGCTCCGCCTCGAACCTCGCTCGGTCGTGATCATGGACATCGATCGGCTGACCCGCCGAGCCCGCTGAGCGCCCGCTGAGCAGCACGCCGGTCTCAGCCGCGCTCGGCCAGATAGGCGAGCTGGGCCCGGACCGAGAGCTCCGCCGCCCCCCACAGCACCGGGTCGACGTCGGCGTAGACCACCTCGACGATCTCGCGCGCAGTCGCGGACGGGCCGAGCGACCTGCAGCGCCGACTCGACCTGTTCGAGCCGTTCCCGGCGGTGGGCGACGTAGTGGTCGAGCGCACCCAGCGCATCGTCGATGACCGGACCGTGACCCGGCCAGATGACCCGGACCTCGTGGGCCTCGGCCAGCCGGTGCAGCCGATCCAGCGACGTCAGGTAGGCGCCGAGCTCGCCGTCGGGATGCGCGACCACGGTCGTCCCACGTCCAAGGACGGTGTCGCCGGTCAGGACGGCGCCCTCGGCGGGGACGACGAACGACAGCGAGTCGGACGTGTGTCCCGGGGTGCCCACCACTCGGATCTCGAGATCGTCGACCGCCACCACGTCGCCGTCGGCAAGTCCTTCCGACCCGAGGCGGTACGCCGGGTCGAGGGCCCGGACCCCGCAGCCGACCCGCTCCGCAAATGCCCGGGCGGCCTCGGAGTGGTCGAGCGTGGTGGTGGGTCAGCAGCACGGCGGCGACGTCACCGGCCCGGGCCGCGACCGCCGCCAGATGTCCTTCGTCGAGCGGGCCGGGATCGACCACGACCGAGCGGGACGAGGACCGCAGGATCCAGGTGTTGGTGCCGTCGAGCGTCATCGGGCTCGGGTTCGGCGCCAGCACGCACTCGGCCACCGAGCCGAACGACCCGCCGGCCCAGCTCATGAGCCGTGGACCAGCCGGCCGACCTCGATGCCGAGCTCGACGAACCGCTCGGGGATCACCAAGGTGTCACCCGACTCCGACACCCGGGGCTCGATCATCTGGTGCGGCAACGCGCCCGCATGCGCCAGCGCGTCGGCCGGCGTCAGGCACGAGTAGAGCTCGCAGCAGGTGGCGTACGTCGGCGGCAGCATCAACATCTCCCCGGCGTCGACCGACGCGATGATGTCGCGCAGCGACATCCACGCGACCGTCTCTGACTCGGTCGACACGTCCCGCGTCACCTGACCGGTGGGCATGGCGGCGACGAAGAACCAGGTCCGGTAGCGCCTCGGCTCGAACACCGGTGTCAGCCAACCACCGAGCACCGACAGCAGGTCGGTGCGCAGGACCCAGCCCCGGTCGGCAAGCAGGGACGAGAACGACAGCTCGCGCGACTCCAGCGCGGCCCGCTCCGCCTCGAGACCCGTCGTGTCGGCCACGACCGCGTCCGCCGTACCGGCCAGCAGCACCCCCGACTCCTCGAACGTCTCCCGCACCGCAGCGCAGACCAGTGACGGCCGCGTCGGCGGACGAGCAGCCCATCCGCGCCGCCCATTCGGCGGGCGAGGGCCCGGTCCACAGCGACGACGGCAGGTCCGCGTCCCGCGGGTCGACGCCGCCACCGGGGAAGACCGACATGCCAGCCGCGAAGGCCATCGCGACGTGCCTGCGCAGGAGGTAGACCTCCAGGGCGCCCGGCTCGACGGTGGCGCCGGGACGCACGAGTACGACGGTTGCGGCCGACCGCGGCTCGGCGGGCGTCTTCGACCCGTCGGCATAGGCCCGAGCCGCCTCGACCAGCTCCGGCGGCAGCGTGCGGGTGGGGTCCAAGGATCAGACCTCGACGATGATCTCGACCTCGACCGGCGCGTCCAGCGGCAGCACGGATACGCCGACCGCCGACCGCGCGTGCACTCCCGCGTCCCCGAACGCCTCGCCGAACAGATGCGACGCACCGTTGGCGATGCCGGGCTGGCCGGTGAAGTCAGGCGTCGACGCCACGAACGCCACCACCTTGACGATCCGCTTGACCAGGTCGAGGTCGCCGATCTCGGCCTTCACGGCGGCGATCGCGTTGAGCGCGCACTGCTGAGCGCACTCGACCCCCTCCTCGGGGCTGATCTCGCCGCCGACCTTTCCGGTGTACATCAGCTCGCCGGAACGCATCGGCAGCTGGCCCGAGGTGAAGATGTAGTTCCCGTTCCGCAGAGCCGGCACGTACGTCGCCACCGGCTTCGCCACGTCGGGCACGGACAGTCCCAGCGCCGCGAGCCGGTCCTCGGGCCCGCTCATGCCTGCACCGGACGCTTGAAGTAGCCGACGTTGTTCTCCGGGTTCATGCCCGGTGCGATCTGCACGAGCTCCCAGCCGTCGGCGCCGAAGTTGTCGAGGATCTGCTTCGCGGCGTGCACCAGGATCGGTGCCGTCAAGTACTCCCACTTGGTCATGGCGGCACCATACTCCGGGCTGACGCGTCGGCTCCGACAGGCGTCTAGGGTCGATCCATGGTGCGGCAACCGTGGCGTCTGGGCGAGCGCGAAGCCCGCTGGTTCGACGTCGCGCTGGCCGGCGTACTCCTCCTGCCGGTGCTGCTTCGTGCCCCTCAGTGGATTCCCGTGGGTCGACACCCTGCTCTGCCTCGGCCAGCTGGCCCCGCTGTTCTGGCGGCGGCAGCGGCCGGTTGCGGTGTTCGCCGCGGTCGCCCTCGTCAGCGGGCTGCAGGCAGCCCTGATCGACACCCCCCTCTACTCCCAGATCGCGTTTCCGATCGCCGTCTACTCGGTCGCGCGGTATGCGGGCGCGGCGTACGGCCTCGGCGCGATGGGGATCGGCTTTGCGGGGGCGACCGTCGCCACAGCCGACTGGCTGGAGGCGTTCGACGAGGTCAGCATGGGTGGCTACGTGTGGTACTTCCTCACGATCAGCGTCATCGTCGTGAGCGCGTGGGCGCTGGGAACGCTGGGCAGGACTCGGCGGGCGTACGTCGACGCGCTGGTCGAGCGGGGCGAGCGCCTGGAGCGCGAGGCCGCCCAGCGGGCAGAGCTCGCGGCCCGCGACGAGCGGTCGCGGATCGCCCGGGAGATGCACGACGTGGTGGCCCACGGGCTGTCGGTGATCGTGGTGCAGGCGGACGGGGCGCGGTACGCCGCAGCGAAGGACCCGCAGGCCGCCGGTACCGCCCTGGAGACGATCTCGGCAACTGGCCGGGAGGCGCTCGCGGAGATGCGCAACATGCTGGGCCTGCTGCGGTCCGAGGCCGTCAGCGACCTGCGGCCACAGCCCGGGTTGAGCGATCTGGCCTTCCTGTTCGACGACGCCCGCGCCGCCGGCATGGACGTCGAGACATCGCTGCCGCAGGATCCTCCCGAGGTGCCCGACGGCGTTGCCCTGACGGCCTACCGCGTCGTCCAGGAAGCGTTGACGAACGTCCGCAAGCACGCCGGCCCGGGTGCCCGCGTGGAGCTGTCCGTCGTCGTTGGCGACGAGGTCCGGATCGAGGTCGCAGACGACGGTCGGGGCGCGGGTGCAGCCGTCGACGGCGGCGGGTTGGGTCTCCTCGGAATGCGGGAGCGGGTGACGGTCCACGGCGGCACTCTGGAAGCAGGGCCGCGACCCGGCGGCGGGTACCTCCTGTCTGCGAGGATCCCCCGGTGAGCGCAGCCGACGAGAGTCGCGGCCCGGTGATCCGGGTCTTCCTCGTCGACGACCAGCAGATGGTTCGTGCCGGATTCCGGATGCTCGTGGACAGCCAGGACGACATGAGCGTCGTGGGCGAGGCCGGCGACGGCAACGAGGCCGTGCAGCGACTTGCCGTGACCTCGGCGGACGTCGTCCTGATGGACGTTCGGATGCCGCGGCTCGACGGTGTGGAGGCGACCAGGCTGCTGGCCGCCCGGGGCACCGAGCCGCGGGTGATCGTCCTGACGACCTTCGATCTCGACGAGTACGCCTTCGCCGCGATCAGGGCGGGAGCCGCCGCGTTCCTCCTCAAGGACGCGTCCCCGCCCGACCTGCTGAACGCGATCCGCACGGTGCACGCAGGTGACTCCGTGGTCGCCCCGAGCACCACCCGGAGGCTGCTCGACCACTTTGCCAGCCTCCTCCCCGACGGCACCGACTCCTCGTCGCCAGGGGGCACGGCGCGCCTCGACGTCCTCACTGACCGTGAGCGCGAGGTGCTCACGCTCGTCGGGCGCGGCCGGTCCAACACCGAGATCGCCGGTGACCTGGTCGTCGCCGAGGCCACGGTCAAGACGCACGTCGGGCGGATCCTGGCCAAGACCGGGTCCCGCGACCGGGTGCAGCTGGTCGTCCTGGCCTACGAGACCGGGCTGGTCGCACTCCCCTGACCCGGGACGTCACTACGACCACGACTACGACCACGGTCGTACGCCGGGCGACGGCGTACCCCTCCCGGCGGACGCCAGGTCCCACCCACGGCCGCACGCAAACCGGTCCGCCCGCTCGTAGCGTCGTGGTCATGCTCGAGACGACTCTTCAGACCGGTATCCAAACCGCCGCGAGTGCCCGCGGCCTGACCAAGACCTACGGCCGCGGCGACGCCGAGGTGCACGCCCTCCGCGGTGTCGACCTCGACCTGCCGGCGGGCCGGTTCACCGCGATCATGGGCCCCTCCGGATCCGGCAAGTCCACCCTGATGCACTGCCTTGCCGGTCTTGACCAGCCGTCAACCGGGACCGTCAGCGTCGCCGGGGTGTCACTCGAAGGACTCGACGACACAGCCCTCACGATCTTCCGTCGTGACCACGTCGGCTTCGTCTTCCAGTCCTACAACCTGCTGCCCATGCTCACTGCCGGCCAGAACATTCTGCTCCCCCTCGAGCTCGCCGGTCGCGACGTCGACCGCGACCGCTACCAGGCCGTCGTCGACGTGCTCGGGCTGGCCGACCGGATCGGCCACCGGCCCAGCGAGCTGTCCGGCGGCCAGCAGCAGCGCGTCGCGATCGCGCGCGCGGTGGTGATGCAACCTGCCATCGTGTTCGCCGACGAGCCGACCGGCAACCTCGACAGCGAGTCCTCCGCCGAGGTGCTCGGCTTCCTGCGCCGGTCCGTGCGCGAGATGGGCCAGACCGTCGTGATGGTGACCCACGAGATGGACGCCGCGGCGTACGCCGACGATGTCGTGGTCATCGCGGACGGCTGGATCGGCGCGCACCTGCAGCACCCGACCCAGGACGAGCTGGTCGCCGCGCTGCGCCACAGGGACGGCCGATGAGGACGGTGCTGCGTGCTTCCCTGCGGAGGCACACCCGGCGTTACGTCGCGGCCGCGGTCGCCGTCACCATCGGAGTCGCCTTCATCGTCGTCACCAACGCGTTGTCGTCCTCGGTCCGCAACGGCATGGTCGCCGGCGTCCAGGCGCCGTACGCCGACGCCGACGTGGTCGTTTCCGGCATCGACGGTCACCAGGCCGGCAAGCTGATCGAGCGCGCGCGCAAGAAGGGCGACCACGTCGGCGTGCTCGGCTGGTCGCTCCAGCGCGTGGGCAAGGACGGCCACCTGATCGCGGACCGGGTCGACGTCGGCGCAGTCACGACCGATCCGACGATGCGCTGGCAGACGCTCGAGGACGGGCGCTTCCCGACCGGGCCGGGCGAGGCCGTGGCGGACTACAACGACGCGAAGTCGAACGACGTCGAGATCGGCGACACGCTCCAGGTCGGCAGCGGCGACCGGGCTGTCGACGTGCGAGTCGTGGGCATGGTCGACTCGGCGTCGTCGGTGGTCTCCGCATCGCTCTACATCACCTGGCCGGACCTGCATCGCTGGGCGCCGGGGATGTACGTCGACAGCGTGGCGTACGCCGGCTCCGGCTCGGTCGACGACCAGATCAGGGCCATCGAGTCCGACTTCGCCGGCGCGACCGTCGAGACGAAGGACGACTTCGTCACCGAGCGCCAGGCCGAGCTGACCGAAGGGGTCGACGTGCTGGCGTTGACGCTGCTGCTGTTCGCGGCAATCGCGCTCTTCGTCTCCGTCATGGTCATCGCGAACACGTTCTCGATCCTGTTCACCCAGCGGCTGCGCGACTTCGCGTTGCTGCGCTGTGTCGGGGCCACCCGCAAACAGGTGCTGCGCTCGGTGCGCATCGAGGCGCTCGTCATCGGCATCGCGGCGTCCCTTCGTCGGGCTCGTGTTGGGCACTGGTGTCGGCTACGGCCTGGTCGCGCTCACGGAGCGAGTCATCCCGTCGGCTGCGATGGGGGCCGTGGAGATGTCGGTGGGCTGGTACCTCGCGGCGTTCGTCGTGGGGGTCGGCGTCACGCTGGTCGCGTCCTGGCTGCCCACGCGCCGCGTCGTACGGGTGAGTCCGCTGGTGGCCCTCCGCCCGGACGACGGCATCGATGCCCGCACGACAGCCGGCCGGCTGCGGATCGCGACCGGGTTCGCGCTCGGGCTGGTCGGCGTTGCCGGCACTCACGGTCGCAGTGTTGGAGCAGAGCACGTTGGCGATGGTCGCCGGTGGCGCGGCCTTCTTCGCCGGCGTGCTGCTCCTCGGGCCGATTCTCGTCCCGGCCCTGGTTCGCCTTGTCGGCGTGGGCGTCGGACGGTTCCTCGGCCCGGCCGGGAGGCTCGCGACGGGCAACGCGGTCCGCAACCCCCGCCGTACCGCCGCCACGACCGCGTCCCTCCTCGTCGGGATCACCCTGACCACGGCGATGCTCACGGGCATGGCCAGCTCGCGCGACGCGGTGGGCGCCGAGATGGACGAGTCCCACCCGATCGACGCGACCCTGACGTCGACAGGCACCGCCCTGCCGGCCGGCCTGCTCGACCAGGTCGCCGACACCCCGGGCGTCGACGGCGCCGTCGCCCTGGAAGGAACGACGGCCGAGGTCTCCGGAGGGCTCGGCACCCTGGAGCTGATCGCGCCGGCGGGAGCCTCGCGGGTCGTGCACGGCACGCCCTCCTTCTCGATGCCGGCACGCGGCGAGATCTACGTGCCCTACGACACCCTGCGTCCGGGAGCGTCGTACGACGACAAGGTCACGGTGACCGTGGATGGACGGAAGACCGAGCTGAGGCTGCGCACGGGTGACGGCTGGGGCGAGGCCGGCCTCGTCGCACCGGCGACGCTCGAGGCGCTCACCGACGCCGCGACGCCACGGGCCGTGTGGGTGCTGGCGGACCCGGAGACCGATGCCGAGGACCTCGCCGGTGACCTCGACGCGCTGGCGGCTCCGGCCGACGCCGAGCTGTCGAGCGGGTTCTCGGAGCGGGCGTACGTCTACCTGCAGCTGGACATCATGACCGGCGCCGTCGTGGCCCTGCTGGGGATTGCAGTCGTGATTGCCCTGATCGGGATCGGCAACACGCTCGGACTGTCGGTGCTCGAGCGCGGTCGCGAGCACGCCTTGCTGCGGGCGATGGGGCTCACCCGGCGACAGCTGCGCGGCACGCTTGCCATCGAGGCGGTGCTGCTGTCGGTGGTGGGGACGATGATCGGTACGGCGCTGGGCGTCAGTTCGCCTGGGTGGGTGTGCAGGCCATGGTCAAGCAGGTCGTGGACGATGCCCCGATCGTGCTGCCGTTCGGGCAGCTCGCGATCGTCGTACTCGTCGCCGCGGTCTCGGGCCTGCTCTCCTGCCTGCTCCCGTCCCGCCGGGCCGCGCGCCTGTCACCGGCCGCTGGGCTCGCCCTGGACTAGGCGCGGCGACTCAGACCCGGTACACCTGACCGGTCTGCGCGCCCTCGATCGAGCGCACGAAGGCCCGGGCCGCGTCCGCGACGTCGGTGGGCGGGAATCCCGGGAACAGGTGACCCAGCTTCTCCAGGGACTCGGTGAAGACACTCGGCGAGACGGAGTTGATCCGCAGCCCGCGCGGAAGCTCGATGGCGGCTGCGCGCACGAATCCTTCGAGACCGCCGTTGACCATCGTGGCCACCGCGCCCGTGCGGATCGGGTCGGTGGCCAGCATGCCGGTGACCAGGGTGAACGAGCCGCCGTCCGCGACGTGCTCGAGACCCTGGAGCACCAGGTCGGCCTGGCCGATCAGCTTGTCCGAGGCGCCCGCGAGGAGGTCGGCACGCCCGAGCTTCTCGAGCGGGGCATACGGGACGTGGCCCGCTGCGCTGGCGACGGCGTCGACGGTGCCGACCTCGGCGTACATCGTCGCCCACCGACTCCGCGTCGGTGATGTCCACGCGGACGTCACCGCTCGTGCGACCGGCCGTCACGACCTCGTGCCGTCCCTCGAGTGCCTCGAGAATGGCGCTGCCCAGGGTGCCGGAGGCTCCCACCAGAAGAATCTTCATGGCGAGCCCAACCGGGGATGGTCGTCGGTCATTCCCGCTTGCGCGGGCAGATTCCGGTATGATCAGGTCAGCTGGGCCGATAGCGCTGGAGCACCACGCCGGACTCGAACGTGGTCGACTCCAGCAGCTCCAGCTTCACGAGGTCGCTGTCCTGGAACAGGCGCTGGCCCTCCCCGACGACGACCGGGTAGACGAACAGCCGGTACTCGTCGACGAGCTGCTTGGCCACCAGCTCGCGGACGAGGGTCATGCTGCCGGTGGCGACGATGTCCTTGCCCGGCTGGGACTTGAGCTCGGCGGTCAGCTCCTCCACCGGCCCCGACAGGACCGTGGTGTGCTCCCACTGCGGGTCGTCGAGCGTCGTCGAGACGACGTACTTCTGGACGGCGTTGAGGTAGTCGCTGATCCCGGTGGTGTCGTCGGTCTGAGCGGGCCAGAAACCCCGCAGCTCCTCGAACGTCACCCGACCGACCAGCAATGCGTCCGCAGCCTCGCGCTGCTGCCGGATCGCCTCCACGATGTCCGACACGTCGACCTCCTCCTGCCCCGACGGGACGAACCAGCCCTTCGCGGAGTCGATCACCCCGTCGACGGTGATGTTCTCGGTGACGACAAGCTTCCTCATTGCTTCCTCCAGATCTCTCGTGTCTCCATGCCGACCGCCCCACCGGCCAGGAGTCATCGAATCGAAAGCAGCAGAGGTCAGAGCAGGCTGGGCTCGGTCTTGTCGCGAACCTCGTCCTCGGTGACCCCGGTCGCGAGCTCGACCAGCTTGAGCCCGCCTCCGTCGGTCTCCGGGACGACGTCGATCACGGCGAGGTCGGTGATGATCCGCTGTACGACGCGCTTGCCGGTGTAGGGCAGCGAGCACTCGTTGACGATCTTGTAGGTGCCGTCCCTGGCGACGTGCTCCATCAGGACGATCACCCGCTTGGCGCCGTGGACCAGGTCCATCGCGCCACCCATGCCCTTGACCATCTTGCCGGGGATCATCCAGTTGGCGATGTCGCCGGCGGCCGAGACCTGCATGGCGCCGAGGATCGCCGCGTCGATCTTGCCGCCGCGGATCATCCCGAACGACGTGGCCGAGTCGAAGAACGACGCCCCCTTGCGCAGGGTCACGGTCTCCTTGCCGGCGTTGATCAGGTCCGGGTCCTCCTCGCCCTCGAAGGGATAGGCCCCCACGCCGAGGATGCCGTTCTCGGACTGCAGCACCAGCTCGACGTCGTCGGCCACGTAGTTCGGCACCAGGGTCGGCAGGCCGATGCCGAGGTTGACGTAGGAACCGTCGGTCAGCTCGGCGGCCGCGCGGGCGGCCATCTCCTCACGAGTCCAGCCCATCTCAGCTCCCCATTTCCAGCTCGTTGGTCTCGGCAGGCTCGGCTCGACGGGTCGAGGCCGCACTGTGCGCTTCTCGATCCGCTTGTCGGCGGCCTGTTCCGCCGTGAGCGGGACGACCCGTTGCACGAAGACGCCCGGGGTGTGCACGTCGTTGGGGTTGAGGTCTCCGGGTTCCACCAGTTGCTCCACCTCCGCGATCGTGAGCCTCCCGCACATCGCCGCCAGCGGGTTGAAGTTGCGCGCGGAGTCGCGGTAGACGAGGTTGCCGTGCCGGTCGCCCTTCCAGGCCCGGACCAGGCCGAAGTCGGCCACGATCGCCTGCTCGAGCACGAACTCCCGGGATCCCTGCCCCATGTCGAAGTCGCGGGTCTCCTTCGGCGGGGAGGAGACGGTCACGTTGCCGGCGTCGTCGTACCTCCAGGGCAGCCCGCCCTCGGCGACCTGGGTGCCGCCGCCGGTGGCCGTGAAGAATGCCGGGATCCCCGAACCGCCGGCGCGCATCCGCTCGGCCAGCGTCCCCTGCGGGGTCAGCTCCACCTCGAGCTCGCCATGGAGGTACTGCCGCGCGAACTCCTTGTTCTCCCCGACGTACGACGAGATCATCCGGCGCAACCGCCTCGCCATCAACAGCTTGCCGAGCCCCCAGTCGTCGACGCCGCAGTTGTTGGACACCGCCTCCAGATCGCTCGCACCACTCTCCAGCAGCGCCTCGATCAGCACCGACGGAACCCCACACAGCCCGAATCCACCCACCGCCAGGGTTGCGCCGCTCGGGATGTCGGCGACGGCCTCCGCGGCACTCGCGACCACCTTGTCCACGTGACTTCCTCTCCCCCACGACTCGGCGACGTCGGTTGTGATCCTAGCCACGGCGGGCGGGCTGGGGTCGGGGGGACAGCGGGCCTACGCTTCGTCAGGTGAGCAAACAGTGGCCAGACCTCCGCGACCGGGTGAAGGTGCACGTCGTCACCGGCAAGGGCGGCACCGGCAAGTCCACCGTGTCCGCCGCGCTGGCCCTCGCGCTGGCCTCGACCGGCAAGGACGTGCTGCTGTGTGAGGTCGAGGGCCGTCAGGGCATCGCCCAGCTCTTCGACGTCCCCCCACTCCCGTACGCCGAGCAACGAATCGCAACCGGCCTGACCACCAACGGCGAGACCGGCGGCTCGGTCTGGGCGCTGCACATCGATGCCGAGTCGGCGCTGCTGGAGTACCTCGCGATGTACTACCGGCTCGGGCGTGCCGGGCGCGCCCTGGACCGGTTCGGTGTGGTCGACTTCGCGACGACCATCGCGCCGGGCGTGCGCGACGTCCTCCTCACCGGCAAGGTCTACGAGGCCGCGAAGCAGTCGCGTCGCGGCAAGAAGGCCCGGGCGTACGACGCGATCGTGCTCGACGCTCCGCCGACCGGCCGGATCGCCCAGTTCCTCAACACCAACAACGAGCTCGCGGGACTGGCCAAGGTCGGCCCGATCAAGTCGCAGGCCGATGCGGTGACGAGGCTGTTCCGGTCGCCGCGCACCGCGGTCCACCTGGTGACCGTGTTGGAAGAGATGCCGGTGCAGGAGACGGCAGACGGCATCGTCCAGCTCCGCGAAGCCGGACTCCCCGTCGGTGCCGTGATCGTGAACATGGTGCGACCGCAGGATCTGGACGCCGAGGACCTCACGGTTGCCCTGGCCGGCAAGATCAGCCGGAGGCAGACGGCTACCGACCTCGCCAAAGCAGGCGTCGATGTCACCGACCAGCTCGTCGAGAGCCTGTTGAGCGAGGCCCACGACCACGCCGAGCGGCGCGCGCTGGAGGACAGCCAGCGGGCTCTCATCGGCGATCTCGGCGCAACCAGCTATGAGCTCGCTCGGCTGCCCGGCGGGGTCGATCTGGGCGGGCTGTACGAGCTGGCCGCCGACCTGAAGACGCAGGGGATGGTGCTGCAGTGAGCCAGCAGACCCGGGTCGGCCCGCTCGCGTCGAGCCCGCGAGCCGCGCCCGCGCTCGACGTCGACCGGCTGCTCGACGACCCCGACACCGAGATCATCGTGTGCTGCGGCTCCGGCGGCGTCGGCAAGACCACCACGTCGGCCGCGCTGGCGCTTCGAGCCGCGGAACGGGGCCGCAAGGTCGTCGTACTCACCATCGACCCGGCGCGACGACTCGCCCAGTCGATGGGCATCGAGACGCTGGACAACACCCCGAGGCCGGTGCCGGGGGTGGGAGGCTCGGCTCGGCGGGAAGGGTGGCGGCAGTCTCGACGCGATGATGCTCGACATGAAGCGCACCTTCGACGAGGTGGTCGAGACCCAGGCCACACCCGAGAAGGCGAAGCAGATCCTGGAGAACCCCTTCTACATCGCGCTCTCGAGCTCGTTCGCCGGCACGCAGGAGTACATGGCGATGGAGAAGCTCGGGCAGCTCCATCGCGACGCCATGAAGACCGGTGCCTACGACCTGATCGTGGTCGACACTCCGCCGTCCCGGTCGGCTCTGGACTTCCTCGATGCGCCCGAGCGGCTCTCGAGCTTCCTCGACGGCCGGTTCATCCGACTGATGCTGGCGCCGGCCAGGGGGCCCGCCCGGCTGATGACCGCCGGCGTCTCGATCGTGACCAACACGCTGACGAAGATCCTGGGCGCGCAGATTCTCCGCGACATGCAGACGTTCGTCGCGGCCTTCGACACGCTCTTCGGCGGGTTCCGAGCCCGCGCCACGAAGACCTTCGAACTGCTCCAGGCCGACGGTACGGCGTTCCTCGTGGTCGCCGCGCCGGAAGCCGACGCGCTGCGCGAGGCGGCGTACTTCGTCGAGCGACTCAGCGCAGACCGGATGCCGCTGTGCGGACTGGTGATCAACCGGGCCAGCAGTACGCCGGGCGGGTCGCTGTCGGCCGACGAGGCGACCAGCGCCGCCACCCGGCTGCGCAGGACCGACCCGGACTCGTTGACGGCCGGGCTACTGCGCCTTCAGGCCGACCGGGTCCGCATGGTCGAGCGCGAGACGCACCTGCGGTCCCGGTTCGCCGCGGCCCACCCGCGCGTGGCCACCGTGGTCGTCCCGGCGTTGTCCACCGACGTACACGATCTCGACGGGCTGCGCCGGATCGGTGCCTGCCTGGCGGGAGATGAAAAACGGTCCTGACCGTGGAAACGGTCAGGACCGTAGAACTGGTCGTGGTCTCGACAAGCTCGACCACCGAGGACAGGCTCGACCACCGAGGGACGGGCTCGACCACCGAGAGGGACGAGCTCGACCACCGAGGACTGCGTCAGGCGGCCGGGGCTCAGGTGGCCGGCCTTGGCGGCCTCCAGCACGGAGCGCCAGGTGCCGGCGGGCCGGCGGCGGAGCAACGCGCGGCGCTCCCGCTCGGTCATGCCGCCCCAGACACCCCATTCGATCTGGTTGTCGAGCGCCTCAGCGAGGCACTCGTTGCGTACGGGGCACGCCCCGCACATCTGCTTAGCCTTGTTCTGCTCGGCTCCACGCACGAACAGATGGTCCGGTTGCGCCTTGCGGCAAAGGGCAGACGGCGCCCAGTCTTCGACCCACATGATTGTTCCCCTAATCCCTCGAGACCCGAGGTGAGCCCCTCCCACAGGGACTCGTCGCTCGGGTTTTACCCCAGGTAATGAAGTTATGCCTGCCTGAGCACTGGGGAACAGCCCCCCATCGGCCGCATTGACATAGCCAGTTGTGACTACTCGGCCATGGTCACGAGTGGGTACAGGCGTGGTGTGTCCCGTACCCTGTGGGCATGTCTGTGACTGGCCCCGGGGATCCGCTGCCCACCTCACGCGTCCTCTCGCACCTCGCCGTCATGGGCGCCGTGTCCGTCGTGATGGGCGTCATCGCGGCCGGTCTGGCCATCCCGTTGGCGGGTGTCCTGGGCATCGGCGCACGCGACATGTCCAACAGTCTCGACAACCTGCCCGCTGAGCTCCAGGCCGAGGCCCTTCCCCAGAAGACCAGGATCCTCGACGGGAACGGCAGGCTGATCGCCTCGCTGTACGACGAGAACCGGGTCAACGTCCAGCTCAAGGACGTCTCCCGGACCATGGTCAAGGCGATCGTCTCGATCGAGGACTACCGCTTCTACAAGCACGGCGCCCTCGACCTCAAGGGCACCGCTGCGCGCCTTGGTCACCAACCAGGCCAGCGACGGCGTCGTCCAGGGCGGTTCGTCGATCACCCAGCAGATGGTCAAGCTGACCCTCCTGCAGCAGGCCGACACGCCCGAAGAACAGAAGGCCGCCACCGACGACACCTACGCGCGCAAGCTGCGCGAGCTGCGCTACGCGATCGCCTTCGAGGAGAAGTACTCCAAGGACTGGATCCTGGAGCGGTATCTCAACATCGCCTACTTCGGCGACGGTGCCTTCGGTGTGCAGTCTGCCGCCCGGCACTACTTCCACAAGAACGCCTCGAAGCTGAACCTCCGCGAGTCCGCCATGCTGGCCGGCCTGGTGAAGAACCCCACCGGCTACGACCCGACGAACTATCCCGACCGGGCAGTCGATCGCCGCAACATGGTGATCGACCGGATGGCCGAGCTCAACGTGATCACGTCCGGCCAAGGCCAACAAGACCAAGGCGCAGCCTCTGGGCCTGGACATCAAGAAGACCAAGAACGGCTGCGTCAACTCTCGCGCGCCGTTCTTCTGTGACTACGTCATCAACTATCTGCTGCAGGACGAGCAGCTGGGCAAAACACCCAGAGAGCGCAAGGAGTTCCTCTACTCCGCCGGCCTGACCATCAACACCACCGTCGACATGCGTTTCCAGAGGGCCGCGGACAGCTCGGTGGCTTCCCACGTGTACGCCACGGACGAGGCCATCGGTGGGCTGGCCGAGGTCGAGCCTGGCACTGGCAACGTCAAGGCCCTCGCCCAGTCGCGACCGATGGGCATTGATGTCAAGAACGGCCAGACCTACCTCAACTACGTGGTCCCGAAGGAGTACGGCGACGCGAACGGCTTCCAGGCCGGGTCGACCTTCAAGGCGTTCGTGCTCTCCGCGGCCATCGAGCAGGACATCCCGCTGAACCACGCCATCAACGCCCCGGCGTCAATGGTTCTCAACGAGAGCGACTACGAGGACTGCGACCACGAGCCCTACGGCTACGGGACCTGGCCGGTCCGAAACTCGACGAGCAGCGGGACCATGAACCTCTACACGGGCACCCGGCTGTCGGTCAACACGTTCTTCGCCCAGCTCGAACAGGAGACCGGCATCTGCCAGCCCTTCAACCTGGCCAGGAAGATGGGCGTCCGGCTGACCCAGCCGCTGCCCAACAAGCAGCGGCTACGGTGGCGAGCGCATCCCCTCCTTCACGCTGGGCGTCGCCGACGTGAGCCCCCTGGAGATGGCCGAGGCCTACGCAACCTTCGGGGCCCGCGGACTGCACTGCGACGCGCGTCCCGTGACCTCGATCCAGGACTCGAGCCACAAGACGCTCAAGAAGTACCCCAAGGCCTGCCAGCAGGTGCTGCCGAGCCCGGTCGCCGACGCCGTCAACGACGTCCTGCGCGGGGTGCAGGAGAGCGGCGGTTTCGGTGCCTCCGCGGGGCTGGCCCTCGACAAGCCGTCAGCCGGGAAGACGGGCACCACCAGCGACAACAAGGCCGTCTGGTTCGTGGGCTACACCCCGCACCTCGCGACCGCGTCGATGATCGCGGGCGCGAACTCTGTCGGACAGCCGATCACCCTCATCGGGCAGACCCTGGCCGGGTCGTACACGGCCTCGGCCCATGGCTCGACGACGGCCGGCCCGATGTGGGGCGACGCGATGCACGCGATCCAGCAGTTCCTGCCCTACGACGACTTCGTGGCAGCCGTCCGCCGAGGACATCAGGGGTGTGCTGATCCCCGTCCCGCAGACCTACGGCATGTCCTTCGACAGCGCCAGCGCCGTGCTCAGGAACGCCGGGTTCACGCCCGTGAGTGGAGGCGCCATCGACTCCGCCGTGTCCGCGGGCACCGTCGTCGGCACCTCCCCCGTCGCCGGCGCGCTGCATGGCTCGGGCAGCTCCGTGACGATCTACGTCTCCGACGGCACGCCCAAGAAGCCACCGAAGAAGCCCAAGAAGCCCAACGGAGCCCGGGAACGGCAACGGGAACGGCAACGGGAACGGGAACGGGCCCGGCAGGCGCTAGCGATCAGCCGAGCTGACGGCGTACCTCCGCCGCCACGGCGGACCCGTCTGCCTTGCCCTTCACCTGCGGCGTGACCAGGCCCATCACCTTGCCCATCGCGCGCATCCCCTCACCTGCGGCGCCGGTCTTGTCGATCGCAGCGGACACGATCCCGGCGATCTCGTCCTCGGACAGCTGCGCGGGCAGGTAGTCGCCGATCACGACGCCCTCGGCGCGTTCCTTGTCGGCCATCTCGAGCCGGCCGCCGTCGGCGAAGGCGGTCGCGGCCTCGCGGCGCTTCTTCGCCTCGGTCGACAGGACTCCGACGATGTCGTCGTCGGAGAGCTCGCGGTGCGCCTTGCCGGCGACCTCGGCGTTGGTGATCGCGGTCAGCAGCATCCGGATGGTGGAGGAGCGCACCTCGTCGCGCGCCTTGATCGCGGTGGTCAGATCGGCGCGGAGACGGTCCTTCAGAGCACTCATTCGGCCATTGTGGCAGCCTTGACGCGTGACCCTCACACGGATTCTCGGGCCGGCAGTCGGCGGCGGGGCCGTTCTGGGTGCCGCCGTCCTCGGGTACTCGCTCTGGGAAGCCCAGCGGTTCACGCTGCGCCGGGTCGCCGTCCCGCTGCTGCCTGCCGGCCACCGGCTTCTGAAGGTGCTGCACATCAGCGACCTGCACCTGACCCCCAGCCAGCACGCCAAGATCGAGTGGGTACGCCGGCTTCGCGAACTCGAGCCCGACCTGGTCGTCAACACCGGTGACAACTTCGCGCATGCCGATGCCGCGCCCGTGGTGCTCGACGCCCTCGGCGAGCTGCTGGATCGGCCCGGAGTCTTCGTCTTCGGCTCCAACGACTACTTCAGCCCGATCCTGCGCAACCCTCTTCGCTACCTCCTGCCTGACGACGGCAAGCGGTACACCGACCAGGCTCGACTGCCGTGGGGCGACCTCCAGAAGGGCTTCCTGGGCCGAGGCTGGTTGGACCTCACCAACAGGTTCGGGGCGCTGACCGTGGGGGGCACGTCGTTCGCGTTCGCGGGCGTGGACGACCCGCACCTGCGCTACGACGACCTCGCCCTGGTCGAGGGGCCGGCGACCGCCGACGCCGACGTGCGGATCGGCGTCGCGCACGCGCCGTACCTCCGGGTGCTGGACCAGTTCGCCCGGGACGGGTACGACGCGATCATCGCCGGCCACACCCACGGGGGTCAGGTCTGCGTTCCCGGGTACGGCGCCCTCACGACCAACTGCGACCTCGACCACGGCCCGGGCAAAGGGGCTGCACCGGCATCCCGCCGACTCCCGCCCGGGCGACCCGGGTTCGGCCTGGCTGCACGTGTCCGCAGGCCTCGGCACCAGCCCCTACGCGCCGGTCCGGCTGGCCTGCCGTCCCGAGGCCACGCTGCTCACGCTGACGCCGCGGTCCGGGTTGGGACCAGTGCCTCCTTCGGTTTGAGCAGGAAGGCGACCAAGTAGAGCGCAGCCACCACGATCAACAGGTTGCGGTAGCCGGTCAGCAGGGCGGCGTACTCCAGGCAGCCCCCGACCATGGCGCCGAGGAGATTGAGGCCGAACGCCGACTGGGGGTTCGCCACCTCGGCAAACCGCTTGGCGAACGCGATGTTGGCCAGGTAGATCGGAATGAACGCGAGCAGGGTGGCCGCGGCCAGACGCGGCCCGAAGGACAGGCCCAGCAGCCATTCGGGCTTGACGACATAGGCCAACGCGAGCGAGGCCGCGATCATGGCGAACACCGTCGGAAGCGGTGGGGTCCGGAATCTTCGGGTCGTCTCGACGGCGGCCAGCACGATCACCAGCACGCCGCCGAAAACCATCGCGTTCACGATCCAGGTGGTGCCGAACAGGTTCGCGAACGTCGCGATGTTCTTGGTCTCGAGGAGCAGGAACGCGGCACCCATGAAGAACAGGTCGGCATAGGGGCGCATCGCCCGGAACGGTCCGCCGATGGTTCGCACCAGGAGCAGCGAGATCACCAGGATGCCGCCGAGCGCCCAGAGGTAGATCGCCGGGATCATGCCGCCGTCGTAGTACAGGAACGGGGCGTTGTCGTGCACGGGATCGGGGTACGACGCGGGCAACGCGTAGTTCTCCGCGCTGCAGACCTGGTTGTCCGCGATCCTTGGCTACCGCCACGACCGCGCTGGCTCCCCTGAAGAGGTCGATGCAGGGGTCATGCCCGAACGCGGCGGCCGCCGTACCGCCGAGACGGTCGATCAGCCAGTCCTCGCGGTAGTAGTTGTACATCGCGAACATGCCGTCGTCGGTCAGGTGGTCACGTGCCGACCGCAGGGCCTCCTCGGTGAAGAGGAACGACTCGAGCCGGATCTGGGACGCCCCGCTGACCAGCGCCAGCGAGTCGGGCAGCGCGAACAGGATCAGGTCGTACTTCTTGTCGGTGTTCTCCAGGAACGCCCTGCCGTCGTTGATGTAGCGGGTCACGCCGGGGTTCTGGTAGGCGCGGTCGGGGTTCTGCTGGACGCCGATCTGGACCAGCCGCGGGTCGATGTCCACCGCGTCGACGTTTCGGGCACCCTCTTCGAGGGTGATGCCGACGTCGGACCCGGAGCCGGCGCCGATGATCAGCACGTCGTCGAGCGGACCGCCGTCGCGGTGCGCGTACGGCGCCCCGTAGATGACAGAGGCCCGGTCGAGCTTCCAGTTCGCGCTGGACATGGTCTGATGGGGCACGCCGTTGATGGAGATCTGCACGCGCTCGCCGTACTGCGGGTCGTTCTTGGTCTCCGTCGTCACCTTGTAGTACGGCGACCAGGAGACGCCCGGCGTCATCGTCTCCACGAGCAGGGCCGCGACCATCACGCCGCCGGCCGCCACGGCCAGCCACCGGCCGCGACCGGAGACCACCAGGGCGAAAGCGACCGCCACCAGCGAGCCCCAGACGACCGAGGGCGCCCAGAGGAACGACAGCGCGGTGAAGAGGCTGATCCCGATCAGGGAGCCCACGAGGTCCCAGCGGTACGCCGTGAGCGGCTGCAGCTGAGCGAAGCAGCGCCCCACGACTTCGGCCGGCCCGGCCAGCACGGCCGCTGTCAGCGCGAAGATGAGCGGCAGGATCACCCAGGCCGGAGGTCCGGTGGTCTTGAGCGCGGTGAAGAAGATCAGGTCGGCGCCGGCGCGGTCGATGGAGACCGGGAAGAGCCGCACGCAGACCACGAGCAGGGCGAGCAGCACCGGCGTGTAGGGCAGGATCGACCAGGACTTTCGCGAGATCAGGAAGCCCAGCCCGATGCCGAGGAACGACCCCAGCAGCACGAAGTTGGTGAAGTACGACAGGTGGACGACGTTGGCCCCCAGCCAGCGGATCAGCGCCAGCTCCAGGAACAACATCAGCGCGCTGCCGAGGATCAGCCGCAGCACGACGGCTCGGCCGCCGTCGTCCCCGGTCGCGCCCTCGAACTCGTCCTTCTCCATCGTCGTGTCCACCGAGCCTGCCCCTCATCGGTTCTGGCACCACCCGGGTACCCGTTGGCATGATCATGTCAAAGGTTCGGTCCAAAGCGGCCGACCGCCCGATTACGGTGGCGTGTCACGGCTCCGGTATGCTCCACTCTGCTCGCGAGCCCGGATACTTCGTGCTCGCGATCGGGCTGTGGCGCAGCTTGGTAGCGCGCCTCGTTCGGGACGAGGAGGCCGCAGGTTCAAATCCTGTCAGCCCGACATTTCCCGCAACACCCCGGATCTCTGCGATCCGGGGTGTTCGTTTGTGATCCCAGCGCGGTCAGCCCAGCCGGGCGGCCACGAGCTCGGCGATCTGCACGGTGTTCAGGGCCGCACCCTTGCGCAGGTTGTCGTTGCTGACGAACAACGCCAGCCCACGGTCTCCGTCGACGCCGGGGTCGCGGCGTAGCCTGCCGACGTACGACGGGTCCTTGCCGGCGGCCTGCAACGGGTTCGGGATCTCGGAGAGCTCGACGCCGGGCGCCTGAGCCAACAGCTCACGGGCCCGCTCCGGGGTCATCGAACGCTCGAACTCGGCGTTGATGGCCAGCGAGTGCCCGGTGAAGACGGGCACCCGCACACAGATGCCGGACACCCGCAGCTCCGGGATGCCGAGGATCTTGCGGGACTCGTTGCGGAGCTTCTGCTCCTCGTCGGTCTCGTTCAGCCCGTCGTCGACGATCGAACCGGCCAGCGGGAGCACGTTGTAGGCGATCGTTCGCGCGTACTTCGAGGGCTCGGGGAAGGCCACCGCCTCGCCGTCGTACGCGAGTTCGCGGGCCTTGTCGCCGGCCGCGGCGATCTGTCCGGCCAGTTCCTCGACGCCGGCGACGCCGCTGCCGGACACCGCCTGGTAGGACGACACGATCAGCCGCACGAGGCCCGCCTCGTCGTGCAGCGGCTTGAGCACCGGCATCGCAGCCATGGTCGTGCAGTTGGGGTTGGCGATGATGCCCTTGCGAGCATCGGCAATCGCCTCCGGGTTCACCTCGGAGACCACCAGCGGTACGTCGGGGTCCATCCGCCAGGCCGACGAGTTGTCGACGACCGTCACTCCCGCAGCGGCGAACGCCGGCGCCAGCGCCTTCGACGTCGCACCACCGGCGGAGAACACCGCGATGTCGAGGCCGGACGGGATCTGCTGTCGACGCGTCCTCGACGGTGACCTCGCGGTCGCCGAAGGGCAGCACCGTGCCGGCTGAGCGGGCGGAGGCGAAGAACCGGATCTCCTCGATCGGGAAGTTCCGCTCAAGCAGGATCTGCCGCATGGCGACACCGACCTGGCCGGTGGCTCCCACGACTCCCAGGCGGACGGGACGCGCGCTCATCGGCCGCTCCCGCCGTACACGACCGCTTCGACCTCGGTCGAGTCGAGGTCGAACGCCGAGTGGGCGCTTGCCACTGCGGCGTTGACCTGGTTCTCGTCGACGATCACGGAGATCCGGATCTCGGAGGTGGAGATCATCTCGATGTTCACACCGGCCGCGGCGATGGCAGAGAAGAACCTCGCGCTGATGCCCGGGTGGGAACGCATGCCCGCCCCGATCAGGGAGATCTTCCCGATCTTGTCGTCGTAGAGCAGCGACGCGAAGCCGACCTCGTCCTTGAGCGCGTCGAGCGCCTTCATCGCCACCTGGCCGTCGTCTCTCGGGAGCGTGAACGAGATGTCGGTCAGGCTGGTGGCCGCAGCCGAGATGTTCTGGACGATCATGTCCAGGTTGATCTGCGCGGCGGCCAGGGCCTCGAAGATGCGGGCCGCCTCGCCCACCTTGTCGGGTACGCCGACCACGGTGATCTTGGCCTCGCTCCGGTCGTGGGCGACGCCCGCGATGATGGCCTGTTCCATGGTTTCTCCCTCCGCAGGGCCGTCGGCGACCCAGGTGCCTTCCTTGTGGCTGAACGACGAGCGCACATGGATCGGAATGTTGTATCGACGGGCGTACTCGACGCACCGCAGGTGCAGGATCTTCGCGCCGCAGGCGGCCAGCTCGAGCATCTCCTCGTAGGAGACCCGCTGCAGCTTGCGGGCCGTGGGGACGATGCGAGGGTCGGCGGTGAAGACGCCGTCGACGTCGGTGTAGATCTCGCAGACATCCGCGCCCAGGGCCGCGGCCAGCGCGACCGCCGTGGTGTCCGTGCCGCCTCGCCCGAGCGTCGTGATCTCCTTGGTGTCCTGGCTGACGCCCTGGAACCCGGCAACGATCACGATGTGCCCGTCGGCGATCGCGTCCGAGATCCGGCCGGGTGTGACGTCGATGATCTTGGCCTTGCCGTGCACCGAGTCGGTGATCACGCCGGCCTGCGAGCCGGTGAAGGACCGGGCCGTGAAGCCGAGGTCGGAAATGGCCATCGCCACCAAGGCCATCGAGATCCGCTCGCCGGCGGTGAGCAGCATGTCCAGCTCACGGGCCGGCGGCAGCGGGCTGACTCCGCCGGCCAGCTCGAGCAGCTCGTCGGTGGAGTCACCCATCGCCGAGACCGCCACGACCACGTCGTTGCCGGACTTCTTGGCCTCCGTGATGCGGCGGGCGACCTCCTTGATCCGAGCAGCGTCGGCCAGGGAGGATCCGCCGTACTTCTGCACGACAATGCCCACGTTGAGTCCTTGGAGTTTCGGTGACGTCGGACGAGCCGCCCGCCCGAATCCGGGCCTCGACGACCGCGGTCGATTCTACCGGGGGGCGTCTTCCTCGGACTTGAGCATCTCAGCGGCGGCCTCGACCTGCTCCTGCTCGATCTCGAACTCCGCGTCGAGCCGGTCGTGGCTCACGATCGACTGGAGCGCCCTGAGCACTCCGCTGGCCTCCGTGCCCCAGGACGCGACGTAGGAGAACTGCCACCACCACAGCGCCTCGTCGATGCGGCCGGCCCGGTAGTGCCGCAGCCCGTGCGCGAGCGACGTCGCGATCGAGGTGAGGTCGTCGGAGAGCATCGAGTTGACGATCTCCGGCTCGCCGTAGGTGTCGAACACCTCGGCGTACATGTCGACACCGTCGAGCAGTCGGGCCAGCCGCAGGCGCATCGGATCCAGATCCGGGTCGGGGCCGGCATCGGGCTGGAACTCCTCGGCCGGCGTGAAGTCGCTTTGTACGCCGAGCCGGGCGCCGGCCAGCAGCACCTGCGACACCTCCAGCAGGAGCAGCGAGATCGCGCGGCCGCCGTCCTCGTCGCGTGCAATCGCCTGCAGCGCGACCAGGAAGCTCTCGACCTGGTCTGCTATCTGCTGCGCAAAGTCCTCTGTATCGCTGTCGAACCCCACGTTGAGTTCAGTCATCTGCCGATCGCCTCCCAGCCAGTGCTCGTCCCGAGAGTAACCTCATCGGCATACTCCAGATCCCCGCCTACGGGCAGTCCACTCGCAAGCCGGGTCACGCGCAACCCTAACGGTCGCAACATCCGAGTGAGGTACGTCGCAGTCGCCTCCCCTTCCAAGTTGGGGTCTGTCGCCAGGATCACCTCGGTGACCGCGCCGTCGGCGAGCCGGATCATCAGCTCACGGATCCGCAGCTGCTCGGGTCCGATGCCGTCGATCGGCGAGATCGCCCCGCCCAGGACGTGGTAGCGACCGCGGAACTCCCGCGTGCGCTCGATCGCGACGACGTCCTTGTACTCCTCGACCACACACAGCACGGCGGTCTCCCGTCGCGGGTCGCGACAGATCCGGCACTGGTCGTCCTCGGACACGTTGAAGCAGACCGAGCAGAACTTCACCTTGGCCTTGACCTCGATCAGGACCTCGGCCAGGCGGCGTACGTCGGCAGGCTCCGCCTGCAACAGGTGGAACGCGATGCGCTGGGCGCCCTTCGGCCCGACGCCGGGGAGACGGCCCAGTTCGTCGATCAGGTCCTGAACGATTCCTTCGTACAACGGATGCTCAGCCCCCGAAGCCGCCGGCGAGCGGTCCGAGCTTCTGCGCTCGCGAGCGCGTCGGCCTGGGACTTGGCGTCGCGGTACGCCGCAATGATCATGTCGCCGAGATCCGAGAGGTCGTCGGCGTCGGTGCCGTCGAACTGACCCGCCTTCACGTCGACGGCGAGCAGCTCGCCGACGCCGTTGACGGTCACGCTCACCGCACCGCCGGCCACGGTGCCGCTGACGGGGGTCGCGGCAAGCTCGGCCTGGGCGTTCTGCAGGTCGCTCTGCATCTGCTGGGCCTGCGCGAGCAGTGCGCTCATGTCGAAGCCCCCGGCACCATCGCCGGCCAGATCGTCTTCAGGGCCGTCGACGGGGCCGTCGACAGGGTCGTCGACAGGGCCGTCCACACGGCCGCCAAAGGGGTTCTCGGTCATGGGTGATGCCTCTCAGTCGTGGGGGATCTCTTCGATGACCTCGGCGCCGAGGTGGCGCTGCAGCAATTCTGCGCCTGCAAGGTCGCTGCCCTCGGCGTCGGCATCGTCGCGGTGCGCGGCGGCGTCCGCGGCCTTGGGGTCGGGCCGGGTCGCGGTGGCCTCTGGGCCAGGCCTGGACGGCGCGGCCGCCTCAGGAGTCACGGGCGGACTGGCCGGAGGCCTGTGGGTCGACCGCCCAGTCGGGGGGCGCGTCAGCACCGGCCGGATCAGGCGTCACCGGCTTTGGCGCGCTCCCAGTCGACTGCCGAGTCGACTGCCGGGACGGTGCGGAGGCTGCGGGGGGCCCGGATGGGGACGCCCCGGGATCGACGATCGCCTCGATCTTCCAGTCCTTGCCGACCACGTCGATGGCGGCCTGGCGCACGATCTCCAGGCTGCCGCCGTTGGCGAACGAGTCCCTGGCCCCGGCGTTGCCGAACCCCAAGGTCAGTGACGTCTCGTCGGCCGCGACGACCTGCGCATGCTGCGTCAGATGTATCCAGGTCACCCGGCGGCGCTGCTTGGTCGCCTCGACGATGTCGGGCCACAAGCGGCGGACGTCGACCAGGGAGAGGGTGGGGGCTGGGGTTGCTGTGGTTGCGGTTCAGACAAACCCGCTTGGGTTGCGCCCTTCCTCTTCGCTGCGCGTGCGTGGACGGGGTCGCCCACCCGGCGCAATGCGCCCTCCTCCGCTTCGCTCCCCCGGTGCGCTTCCGCCGGTGTGCTCCTTGCCGGGGTCAGCCGTCCCTCGAACTGCGCCCTCCTCCGCTTCGCTCCCCCGGTGCGGTTCCGCCGGGTGTGCTCCTTGCCGCTGAGCCTGCTGCGGGTGAGCTCCGCTGCGGCGACGGACATGCGGCGCTCGATGCGGTCGAGGCGGGCGAGGACACCGTCGTCGGTGTCGTCGGCGCCTGGGAGGAGCACCCGGGCGCAGATGAGCTCGAGCAGCAGCCGGGGCGCCGTGGCACCACGCATCTCGGTCAGCCCGGAGGCCACCAGGTCGGCGGCCCGGCTGAGCTCCACGCCTCCGAAGCGGGCAGCCTGGGCGACGAGGCGCTCGCCCTGGTCCTCCGAGCAGTCGATGAGCCCGGTCGCCGGCGCATCGGGGACCGCGGCCACGATCACCAGGTCGCGCAGGCGGCGCAGCAGGTCCTCGGTGAACCGGCGCGGATCCTGCCCGGTCTCGATGATCTTGTCGACAACGCCGAACACCGTCCGCCCGTCGGCCGCCGCGAACGCGTCCACGACCTCGTCGAGCAACGTGTCGGGCGTGTAGCCCAGCAGCCCGGTGGCCAGCGCATGCGTCACCCCGTCGGGACCAGCACCGCCGAGAAGCTGGTCGAGCACCGACAGGCTGTCGCGGGCCGACCCGGCACCAGCGCGTACGACGAGCGGCAGCGCGGCCGGCTCGATCGCGACACCTTCCTTGTCGCACAGCTCGCCGAGGTAGGACGACAGCAACCGCGGTGGGATCAGCCGGAACGGATAGTGATGGGTGCGCGAACGGATCGTCGGCAGCACCTTCTCCGGTTCGGTGGTCGCGAAGATGAAGCGCAGGTGCTCCGGCGGCTCCTCCACGAGCTTGAGCAGGGCGTTGAAGCCCTGCGTGGAGACCATGTGCGCCTCGTCGATGATGTAGACCTTGTAACGGCTCTTGACCGGCGCGAAGAAGGCCTTCTCACGCAGGTCGCGGGCATCGTCGACGCCTCCGTGCGACGCCGCGTCGATCTCGATCACGTCGATGGACCCCGGTCCGTTGCGGGCCAGGTCATGACAGGAGTCGCACTCCCCGCAGGGATCGGCGACCGGGGCCTGCTCGCAGTTGAGCGCGCGGGCGAGGATCCGGGCGGACGTGGTCTTGCCGCAGCCCCGCGGACCGGAGAAGAGATAGGCGTGGTTCACCCGGTTGTTGGCGAGCGCGGCCCGCAGCGGCTCAGTGACGTGATCCTGGCCGATGACCTCGGCGAAGGTGTCGGGCCGGTAGCGGCGGTACAACGCGAGGGGTGCTTCCACGACGTGAACCCTACGCACCCGCTCCGACACCCGGTAGCCGCCCGTAGAAGCCCGGGAGGAGCCCGGAGAAGCAGAGGCCCCCCACGTACCCGATAGAGCTCGCTTACCCTTGCTGCCTTCCGGCCCTGGGGGAGTTCGGCAAGATACCGCCACGTGGGGGGTTGCCGCAGAGTCTAGGTGAGCCGCCTGGCGCCCTCCAAAGCGGAGTCCGATTTCGCCGCCCGACCACCGACCGGTACTCTCCTGCGCGGAGGATTCGCCTAGTGGCCTATGGCGCTCGCTTGGAAAGCGGGTTGGGTTAAAAGCCCTCAGGGGTTCGAATCCCCTATCCTCCGCCACGCTGACCAGCGCAAACGCCGGCTCCCTCCGAGTTGGTTGTGAAGCTTCGATCCCGACAACCGTTTCGGAGGGAGCTGGGCTGCGCCGGCTGGAACCGGAGGGTTGTTCAGGCAGGAGCCGACGCCTGCGCACCCCGATCCCGGCTGCCCCGGGCTGTCACCCGCTCGGCGAGGAACGCCTCCCAGGTCCGGGTTCCGCGGACAACGCTGGTGAGGTTGAGGTTGTCGCCGGCGCGGTAGGACCGTCCGGCCTTGCCGGGGATCCGCATCGGCACCAGCAACCGATGCTTGCCCCGGGCCTGAAGATAGCCACGAACCAGCTCGGCCATGCCGTAGACGTTCGGCCCAGCCAGGTCGGCCACCCGCCCCGCGGGCTGTCCGAGAGCCAGCTCTGCGAGTCGGGCTGCCACCTCGCGTGAGTCGACCGGTTGGAATCGCAGGCCTCCAGGGGTTGGGACCACCGGTAGCTTGCTCATCTTCTCCAGCATGGTCAGCACCAGGTCGTGGAACTGGGCGGCGCGCAGGGTCGTGAACGGGATGCCGGACGTGGTCACCAGCTTTTCGACTGCATGCTGGGCTCGCACCCAACCCACCGGCACCTTGTCCGCGCCGATGACCGAGATCAGCACCACGTGCTGAACTCCCGCCTGCGAGGCGGCCCGCACGAGATTCCGGGCCGCCTGGTCGTCTCCCTTGGGACCACCCGCCAGATGAACGACAGTCTCGACGCCAGCCACGGCTGCCTGGACTCCCTCGTTCGCCAGCAGGTCTCCGGTGACGTACTCGACGTCACCGACGGACTCACGCCGGCGTCTGCTGAGCACCCGCAGGTCGTGACCGGACTCCTGCAGCAGCGGTACGAGGTGGCTCCCGAGCGTGCCGGTGCCGCCGGTGATCAGGATGGGCGAGATCATGGTTCGATCCTTTCGTTGGTTCCGGGGAGTGGCCCCCGGTCACATCGGGTGAGTTTCGTGGGTCTACTGCTATGACACCCGGCGAGGAAGGGATGTGACCGTGACCGGACAAGACGAGCGCGACTGGTTGGAGGATCGGTTCGTCGAGCATCGGGGTCACCTGAGGGCGGTGGCCTACCGGATGCTCGGCTCGGTCAGCGAGGCCGACGACGCGGTCCAGGACGCGTGGCTGCGGGTCAGCCGCGCCGACACCGGCGCTGTGGAGAACCTCGACGGGTGGCTGACGACGGTCGTTGCGCGCGTTTGCCTGAACCGGCTCCGCGCCCGCGGGCACCGTCGCGAGGATCCACTCGACGTCCACGTGCCCGACCCATCATCAGCCCCGAGTCCGGAGTCGATCCCGAGCAGCAGGCGCTGCTCGCCGACTCGCTCGGGCTTGCGCTTCTGGTGGTGCTCGAGACGCTGACGCCGCCGGAGCGGCTCGCCTTCGTCCTCCACGACTTGTTCGCCGTCCCGTTCAACGAGATCGCGGCGATGCTCGAGCGCACCCCCGACGCCGCGCGCCAGCTCGCCAGCCGCGCTCGGCGCCGGGTGCGCGGTCACGCTCCGGCACCCGATCCCGATCTCGGACGTCAACGAGCCGTCGTCGACGCGTTCTTCGCGGCCTCTCGTGACGGCGACTTCGACGGGCTGGTCGCCGTACTCCATCCCGAGGTGGTGCTGCGCTCCGACGGTGGCCTGACCCGCCCACAGATGAACATGGTGCTCCGGGGCGCCCAGTCGGTCGCACAGCAGGCATTCACCTCCAGTCGACTCTCCCCCTTCGTGCGGCCGGCGTTGATCAACGGAGCAGCCGGCGTGGTCGTGGCGCCACAGGGACGGGCACAGTTCGTGATGGCTTTCACCGTCGTGGCGGACCGGATCGTGGCCATCGACGTGCTTTCGGATCCCGAGCGGCTGAACACGATCGACGTCAGCGTGCTCCAGTAGGCGTGCGCCTCAGCCGATCGGTGGGTGGCGTGGTCAGCGGCGCAGCAACGGCCGGATCAACAGCGCAAGCAGCAGGCCTCCTCCGGCCACCACGCCCCACCAGGTCAGTGATCTGCGGATCCCGGGAAACGGGTCGTCGTCGGGTCCGGCAGGAGGCACGGGTGGGGTCTGGTCGAGCTGCTGGTGGGCCTGGACGACAGTGCCGTTGAGGTTGATCCTCAGCTGCCGGGTCATCGCCTCGTTGGCCTGGATCACGCCTGCCCCGTCGACTGGACTGCGGGCGGCCGTCGTCCCGTTGGCGGTCTCCATGATCACCGCCGCGATCTGCGCCGGGTTGTAGTCCGGGTACTTCTCCATCAGCAGCGCCGCCAGACCACTGACCTCACCGGCAGCAAGCGAGGTGGTGACGACGTCGATGACGCAGGTGCTGCCGTTCTGCGTCGTGCTCACGGTTTCGGCAACCGGTGCGACGACGTCGATGGCGTCGCTGGCGACATCGGCTTTGCTGTCGAAGCTGCCCTCCGCCGTCCCGATCCCGACGCCGAGCACGCCGGGGTACGCCGCGGGGTAGGTCAGCACGTTCTCGTCCGGCTCGTACGCGCCGTACTCATCGGAAACCTGGCTGGCCCTCTTGCCGGGCCGCTCGCCGATCGCCGCGACCACGAGGACCCCGCTTGCGGATCGCGCGCTCCACCGAGGCTCGCAGGGCATCCGATCCCGCGAAGCTGGCCGGGGACACGTCGATGATCTTCGCGCCCGCGCTCACGGCCTCATCGATGCCCCTGGCGAGGTTGTCAGGCGTCAGGGCCTGTCCGTCCTCACCCGCGTCGGCGCCGTCGTAGACCTTGACCGAGACGATCTCGAGCGCCGGCGCGATCCCGAGCGGCTGCGTCCGGCCCGCGCCCGCGCGACCCCCCGATCAGCCCTGCCACCAGCGTGGGCAGGTCGTCTGGAGCTTCGGGGTCGAGCCACCGGCGATCTGCCTCGACGTCAACGCCGGGAAGCCAGCGGCTGCTGCCCAGGTGCCGAACGCCCGAGTCGATCACGGCCGACCGTGACGCCGTCCCCTGTGCTCGTCGGACTGCGCTGCCGGGACCTGAGATCCGCGCAAAGGCCGGTTCGCTCGTCGGTCTGCCGGACCTCGCTCCTGATCCAGTTCGGAGCAGACCACCCGGTCGGCGAACGCAGGACCGGGCACGGACAACACCGATCCTGCGACCAGGGCCGCGCACGCGAACCGGGTGAGAAGGCGCCGTCATGGCTCGTCTGGCGCCGGTTGTCTCATCCGGCTGGCTGACCGGCGGCCTCCGCGGAAGAGGGACGGCCCGGGTCGGAACAGGTCGAGCCAGGGGTCGGGGATGGCAGGCCTGGGCACCTCGCGTAAGCCCAGGTGTTCCAGGGTGACCTCGCCTCGACCCGGTGCGCCCGCCCTTGGCGTCGATGAGGTACGTCGACCGTGCCCTGGGTTTCACCGAAGCCGCAGGGGCGACCAGCGCGCCTCGTACCCGGTTGGACTCGGATTGGGCATTGGATCCGTGCGTCCACTCCTTCCGGGCTGGCGTCGGCGACGTCGTCGCGGCACCAGTCGCAGGGTCGGCGGACTGCTGTTCGCGGGGCACGAGCATCGCGCAGGCGTCACCCGGAATCAGCTCGGGCTCGTCCTCGGGCCACAGCGCGGGCCAGACGTCCTCCTGGCGCAGCGAGGTCACCCGGGCGGCCGTCAACCTCGGCGACTTGTCGGCCATCGTTGCCTCGTAGACGGCCTAAGCGAACGGGGTGAGCGGGGCCGGCCCGTCCTGGTCAGCAGGAAGAGTCTCGGCCTGGATAGTCGGATCAGGTCACCGATCTTCTGGTCGGCGATCTGGCGTTGAGGCCGACTTCGGCCGCGTAGTCCGACCGGTCCCCTGGCGCCGGGAGAACGAAGGCGAGGCGTCGAGGCTGTCGTTGGACTGCTCGAAGAGGTTCAGCCACTCCGAGTCGACGGTGATCGCCTCTGCGGTCTGGCCGAGGTCGAGGGCGCCGAGCAGCGGTCGACGTTGTCGTCCGGCAGCCTGAAACTCACCGCCTGCGGATCATCGTTGTAAGTCGATCGGCGCGTACGCGATCAGATACTGCTCACCGTCACGGGTCTGCACGATCTTGGCGCCGTTGTCGACCTCGGTGCCGCCGGGTTCGGAGGCGATCCTGGTGAGGATGCCGCGGTCGGTCGACGTGCACGCGGTCCAGCCCGACTGGATCAGGTCACTGGGCGGGAGGGATGGACGACGGGGCACCCAGGATCCCGATCTCCGTGCCGATCGTCTGCTTGTCGATCTCGTCCTGGGCCGCGCGAGAAGGGTCCTTCTCGCCCAGCAACAGCTGCGCGGAGGTGGCGTTGGCGAACGGACGCAGGCTGACCGAGTCGCCCTCGCTCACCACCAGATAGAGAGTGCCCTTCTCCTTGGAGACGATCAGGTTGTTCGGATCCAGCCAGTTGTCCTCCGTCCGCGGCGCGAACACTCCCGCGATCGCCGCACCGGCGAGCAGGAGCACACAGATGGCCACCCCGCCGATGACCGCCCGCATCGGCCGCGTCGGCTCCACCTCGCGGCCGCCTGGGGCGCCACTGACGAACGCCGTGACGAGCCGCCGCCGGCTGAACGCGTGTGCCTCGACAAGGTCCTTCTTGGTCGCCACGCTCGGCTCCTCAGCTGCGCACGGCGTAGAACACGCCGATCGCCAGGACGAGCAGGGGCAGCAACGCGAGCAGGCAGATCGTCTCGAGTACGTCGCCGAGACGGCCGCGGCGCAACGAGGGCGACGAGGGGATCAGCGTCGCCGCGAGGAGTACGGCGCCCGCGACCGCGAACGCGACCGCGGCCTCCGCTCGCCACTCTGGTTGCTCGACCAGGATCGCGACCGCGACCGAGCCAAGCCCGAGCAGTCCGGACACGAGCCCGGTGCGCACCTCGCTGTCGGTGCGGTACTGCCTGGTGCGCAGCATCACCACGATGCAGGCCACGACCGCGAGCAGCGTCCCGGTGAGCTCGAGGGAAACTGCGAACGGGGCGATCAGCACGAGGAGCACGCCGACCGTCGCGGTCACCGCGACGAGGATCTGGTGGGCGAGCCGGGCGTCGGAACGCACTCGGTCGCCATCGATGACCGCGGGATCACTCGTGATGTCGGTGACGGAGTAGATCTGGTCCACCCTGTGTCGACGTGGCTCCCAGCGCCAGCCATGGGAACACGCTGCCGGCGATCACGATCGATGGCGAGGAGGACCACGAACACGTTGGCGGGGTCCCATCCGGTGGCCTGGATCAGCAGTCCGCCGAGCGTCATCAGCCCGCCCACGATCACCACCGGCAGCACCAGCGGCCTGCCGTCCCGAACGCCGAGCAGCGCCACCAGCCCGGCCACGAGCGCACCGGCGCCGGCTGCTGCGATCTGGTCCTCCGAGTGCCGCCCCATCCGCGAGGAACAGGGTGCCCGCGACCGCGGCGTAGCCGGCCCCCATCCAGCCGACGGCGACGGCGGCCTCGGGCTCGTCCTGGGCGCGGGAGAGCACGACGGCTCCGGTCACGTAGAAGCATCGCGACGACGGCTGCGGCTACCGCGGTGAGACTCCCCGGTCCTTCGAGGCGAAGGGTGTAGGCGCCCAGGGCGAGGGCCAGGCCGGCCGCCCACAGCGCGGTACGGCGCCCCGCCGCGGGCTGCCACGGGGTGAGATCGTGCTCGACGACGTCGGCCATTGCCTCCACCACGTCGTCGTACACACGAGGAGGCTCGTCGTCGACGCCCGCCGTCACCATGATCAGGCCGCCGTCCTCGACGCCCTGCATGGTGAGGCCGGAGTCCGTCGCGAGCTCACGACCGTCCTGGGTGATCAGCCGGTAGCCGCCGTAGACGGTGGTGGCGTCGAGGAGTCCCACGCTGCGGGCCAGCTCGGGGACGAGCTCGGCAACCGGAATCGCTCCAGGCAACACCAGGTCGACCCGACGCGACCCCGACGCCACGGTGACATGAACCAGTCCGGAAGCCCCTGCGGCTGCCTGACTCATTGCTGGTCCCCCGTCGTCAAGTCGTCATCCGAAGTGCACTGCATCAGGTGCTGGCTGGCTGCGGTCGGGCATGCTACTCCGGACGTGCGGCAGCCCGCGGAGGTGTCTCCGCGGGCCGCCGTAGTGCTGTCCAGCTCAGGCGAGCACGTCCGGACCGGCGCCCTCGTCATCGAGCCAGGCGTCTTCCTCGACCAGATGGTCGACTGCCTTGCCCATTCCCTTGTTCTTTCTCTTGCCGCTGTTGCGGCCGCCCATCCCGGCACCCGCGCCCCGACCTGCCCGAGAACCGGCCCGGCCGGCCGAGCCGGTGCTGGCCGAACGGCCCATGACGCCTCCGACGCCCCCTCGGCGCCGCCCCCGCGGCCGAGGCGGGTGGCGGCGCGGCGGCTTCGGACGCCGCTGCGGTTGACGCTCCTCGCAGGCCGGCGAGCCGGCGCAGTGAGCCCGCCAACGCGCGGCCCCCGATCAGTGCCCCGCCGAGCGCGCTAGCGCCTGCCGGGCCGAACACGGGGCCGCCGTCAGGCGATCCCCCGACCGGGTCCACCGGGTCCACCGGGTCCACCGGGTCCACCGGGTCCACCGGGCCGTGGGACCACCGGGTCCACCAGGTCCACCGGCCCGCCCGGGACCCCCGGGCCGTTCGGGCCACCGGGACCGCCCGGTGGATACCCGGGGTCCCCCGGCCCTGGATAGCCCGGATCGCCAGGTCCCGGATAGCCCGGATCGCCCGGTCCCCCGGATAGCCGGGGTCGCCTGGTCCCGGGCCGCCTGGTCCCGGGCCGCCTGGGCCCCGGGTCGCCGGCCGGTCGCCTGGACCCGGGCCGGGGCCGCCGGGTCCCGGGTCCCGGGCAGGTGGGGGTGCCGGGTCCGGGAGGTCGGGACCGTCGTCGCCGCCGCCGGTCGTTGGCCCGTGAGGCACATAGTTCTGGACCGGGTGGTTGGGTGAGTCGCCGGCCGAGGTCGATCCTCCTTCGTCACCCGATCCCGTTCCGGGTGTCGTCGGATCCTCGGGCGGGAGGCCGCGGGCCTCGCGCATCTTGGCGATCGACTTGTCCAACTCCGCGTCCAGGTGCCCGGAGGGCCTCGGCGGCAGCGTTTCTTCCCGCGATCCCACGGATTGGTCGTAGGACTTCATCGCCTTCGCGTGCTGGACCTGGTCCGCGGCCGGATGGCCCGAATCCTTCATCGTGGGTGTCGCATCGACTTTGGGAAGTCCGGTGATGGCGACGGTCGTGGCCGTGTCGATTGCGCCGGACGCGATGTCGAGAGCGTCGCGACCGAGCCGGAGCGAGCGCTTGTGTTCGTGGACGCGCTTCCGCATGGCTTGGAAGGAAGCCAGGGCCGCCTTGCGGGTGTGTGGCCCCATCTGGTCGCCATGCCGGCGATGCCGTGGTCGAGCTCGGTGGTCACAGTGTCGAGTGCGACTCGACCGCTCTCCCAGTCCGTCGAGCCGTTCGCAAGCGCAGATGGCGCTGGCCTGGAGGACCTTGCGGAGCTCCGTTTCGTTGGGTCCCATCCCCGTCACCTGTCCCTGTGTCCGCCATGCGTCGTCGTGCCTGACGGAGTCGTTGGCCGTCGGGATGATCCTTGCGATCCGGTTGAGCACCTCGGCGCTGTCAGCATCGGTGTCCGTGAGGCCGTCGGCGCTGTGGGTGACCGCGTCGCCGTACCCGTTCAGGTCGGTCTCGAAGCCACTCATGGTCTCGGCCAGCACGTAGTAGCTCATGGAGTACTCATGTGCAAGGGTCTGGCCCTTGCTCACGCTGCTGAACTGTCCATCGGACAGCTGCACGCGCTTGAAAGTCGGAATTTGCGAGCGCGTCCGCGCCCTTCTTCATGTTCGTGCCCACCTCGCGGGCCCTGCCCGGCGTGAGGCTGATGCTGTTGCTGTCTTTCCCGGTCATGTCAACCCCGTATCAGAGGCGCCGGAGACAGGAGGTCCTGTCTCCGGCGCGGCGTACTCACGAGAAGAGCTTGCTGCCCTGCATGTCGGCGGCCAGGTAGGCCTGGTTCGACCTGTCGACCGCCTGGCCGAGGTCGAAGAGCAGTTCGCGCATGTCGTTGATGGC
Source organism: uncultured Actinomycetota bacterium (assembly GCA_963719255.1). Taxonomy (GTDB): domain Bacteria; phylum Actinomycetota; class Actinomycetes; order Propionibacteriales; family Nocardioidaceae; genus Nocardioides. The sequence continues at coordinate 101,216 of CAVRBN010000017.1, forward strand.
GCCGTTCCACTGGGCCTTGGCCGGGACGTAGGCGTCCTTGGCCGAACCGGTCCAGGACTGCTGGCGCTTGTTGAGCTCCGACTCGAGGTCGTCGATGAGCTTCTGAAGGTTCTGCGATGCGGTGCTGAGGTCGGTCGAGGCCAGGTCCAGCCCGCCGTGGTTAACCTTGAGGTCAGTCATTTCGGTTCCGTTTCGAAGTAGGTGGTCGAAGTAGGTGGGCTCGGGGTCAGCCGAGGCGGTTGGTGAGCTGGCTCAGGGAGTCGGTGACGTCGGTGTCGGTGACGTTGAACGTCTTCTCCGTGCCCTCGAGGTTGTCGCCGAACTCTTCGAGTGCGGACAGCAGGCGGGTGACCTGGTTGTTCCAGGCGTCCTGGACCCGAACGAAGGCAACGGCGCCCTGGCCCTGCCAGTGGGAGCCGATGTCGGCGAGCTTGCCGTTCAGGGAACTGATCTGAGTCGAGAAGTCGGACTTCGCCTGGCGGGTCAGTGCGATCGACTGGCCTAGCGCATCTCCGGAGTTTTCCATCTGTTGTGTGGTCATCTGGTTTCCTTCCCCCACAGTGGCGGTGAGCCCCTGGAGTGATCCTTGTCTTCGGTGATCGAGGAACAACGTTTTCGCTGCCCCGGCGTGAATCGATCTACCCGAGCGCACGCGTCGTAAACATCGGACCGGAATTTTCCACACTTCAGCGTGACGTCAGCACCCACACGTGACTGAACAACCCCGTCGAGAGACTGAGTGCCGCGATCGCGAAGGCGCTGCACATGCTTTCGCCCAGTTCCGCTCGCCGGGCCCACCAGACCGACCGCCACCCGCGACCGCTGGCAACCGCGACCACGATGCACAGGAGTCCGAGTGCGACGGCACCCAGGACGAGCCACGTCCGCGACGCCGGCGACCAGGTCGGCACCCGCACGACGGCCAGCGCCAACCAGCACGCGAGGCCGGCAGCGCGCAGCAGGAGTCGGGCCGCCCGGTTGCGATAGCTGCCCGCCGCGAAAAGCAGCGAGGCTCCGACGAAGAACACCAGAAGGCCGGCGCCGAGCCGGGAAAACCCCGGCAAACCGGACGTGAGCAGCAGGTACGCCGACGCGGCTGCGACCGCGGCGATCGCCAGCGAGGCGCCACTGATGATCCGCTGGCCACGATCGACGATCCGCGCGACCATCCCGCGGGCGATGACCATGCGTCCGCGGCGTCCGGTGGGCTGCTCGCGGGCGGACCAGGCGTTGACGGCCAGCCGCTCGAGGTCGATGAGCAACTGGTCGGGGACGTCGATGGCGAGCCTCGGCACCAGCCGCGCCCCCAACATCGCGAAGACCAGCAACAGCGACCACACGATCGACGGTCGGAAATGGGAGATGGCTGCGAGTCCCGCGGTCAGGAACAACAGCACCCCGGTTGCCATCCAGACGATATGGGCCTCGTCGCGGCGCGACTCCGTGCCGTCCGCGGACACGTCGGGCAGCAACGCCCGGCCCGCGGCAGCCGTCACCGCGGCGGCCAGCCCCGCGACGCCCAGCGTGAGGGGCAGCGAGTCCGGATCGGGCTCCCACACGAGGGCGTACGCAGCGGCGGCCGAGAACA
>CAVRBN010000018.1:0-77240 GCA_963719255.1 uncultured Actinomycetota bacterium
CCATGCCTCGTTCTTCGTGACCGGCCCGACCGTGACCGTCGTACCACCAACGGCAGGCGGGTCGAGGGGAGCAAGCACCCGTTGCCTGCCGTCGAGGACCAGGAGGAACTCGTCGGTCTCGGCGGCCCGCGCTGCGCTTGTCCTCAGCACGTCCCGGGCCGCGTTCGCGAAGCCCATCCTGACCAACCAGGCGGTGTGGTCACGCGACGGCGCCATCACGGCGTCGGTGAGGGTGGCCGCCAAGGCCTTGTCGTACACCACGTAGGTGCGCCGGCCGTTCGGCGTGCAGACGCGGTGCCTGCGCGGATTGGCGACACACTCACCCGGCACCGGCACCTGGTGGCCACTGCGCAGCCGCAGCTCGAGGCTCCCGTGGAACGTCGGCTGGCGAATCCCGGCCGCCGCCACCTCCTTGAGTGACCGTCTCGGGGACCGGGGAAGCCGCACGTGACGGTGTGGAGGCCGGCGTGGTGCCGGATCCCGAACAGGCGGACAATGCCGTTGCCAGTACGCCGAAGACCGCGAGCCGGACGATTGCTCGGACAGTCACGGGGCCATCGTGCGTCTCTCGTCCCGATCCCGTCGAACCACCACTCCGTTGCCCGACTAGTGATTTCGGATCTGGCGACCGCGTCCGCTATTCTCGTCCAGTCCTCGTGACGGGCGCCTGTAGCTCAACGGATAGAGCATCTGACTACGGATCAGAAGGTTTGGGGTTCGAATCCCTACAGGCGCGCAGCGAGTCTGAATGAGACAAGCCCCCGGAAACGCTTCACCTCCGGGGCTTGCCTCAAATTCACGGCGAGCAAGCGCCTGCTGACGAGCGCAGCGAGGAAGACCAGGCGTGCAAGAGCTCCCGCAGGTCAAGACACGTTTCGTCCGGGATCCCACCCCTAGGCGGGGAGCCCTTGCGCGTTGCTCTCGTTGAGCGCGAAGTACTCGTTGTTGCTGATCGTTCCGGTTGCGCCGTCGACGAGGTCCCGCACGGTGTTCACGGAATCGGACTTGAAGACGCACACGCCCCGGGTGCCGTCAGCGCTCGGCGCGACGATCGGCAGTTCGGTGCCCTCCGGCAGGTCAAGCTGCCCGCCCCAGAACGTGTCCGGGTCGGAGACCGAGTGAATCGTGATGACATACATGGCTTGTCCCTTCGTCTTGACCCGGCTAGGTGCCGAGTGCCTTGGTGCCTCCACTGCACCGCCGATGGAGCCCGCGATCAACGACAGGATCTGCAGTCGCACTCACTGCAGGATCTGCAGTTAGACGTCATCGCGGCTCACGGCGACCGTAGACTCGGGCTATGCCGGGCTACGGGCAGTTCTGCCCCATCGCACAAGCAGCCGAGGTGCTCGCCGAGCGCTGGACGCCGCTGGTGATCCGCGAGCTGGCGCTCGCTGGTAGCCACCGCTTCAACGACATCCAGCGCGGAGTCCCGCTGATGTCATCGTCCTTGCTCACCAAGCGCCTGCGCGATCTCGAGCGTGCGGGGATCGTGGAACGGCGACCACGTCCGGAAGGCAAGGGCAGCGAGTACCACCTGACTCCTGCCGGTGAGGAGCTCGGGCCGGTGGTCGCCCAGATGGGCATCTGGAGCGAGCGCTGGCTGCGACGGCCGATCTTCGAGGAGACGCCCGACACCGGGATCCTCATGTGGTGGATGCGCGGCACCGTCAAGACCGACGAGCTGCCCGCCGGGCGCACCGTGATCCACTTCCGCTTCAAGGGGGCACCTGAGAAGCTGCGCTTCTTCTGGCTCGTGTTCCCCGAGGCCGATCTGTGTCTGAGCGACCCCGGATTCGGCGTCGACGTCACCGTTCGCAGTGATCCGAAGACCCTGACCGCGGTGTGGATGGGAGACCTCGGCCTGACGGTGGCGCTCAGAAGCGGCACCATCGAACTCGAAGGCGCCAGGCATCTGGTGCGCTCCTTCCCGAAGTGGTTCGGGCTGCACCCGTTGTCCGCCGGCGTCGACCATCCCGCCAGCCGGCCGAGAATCACCGCCTAGGTTGGGTAGCGTTCGGCACATGATCGTCAAGGTTGAGGTTGACATAGCCCGCCCGCGCCACCAGGTATTCGACCTGATGGCCGATGCCCGCAACGAACTGGCGTGGAACTCCAAGGTCAGCAGGTCCGAGCTGGTCTCCGACGAGCCGATCGGCAACGAGTCGGAGTTTGCGACCACCAACCGCGGCCAACAGTACGTTGCCTTCATCACGACGTACGACCGTCCCCACCAGGTCGGCTTCAACGTCGTCGGGAAGGCCTTGGAGATCAATGCATCGATGCGGTTCGCTGACTCGGCAGCCGGCACCCGAATGGCCGCTCAGTTCGACCTGCAACCCAAGGGCTTCATGAAGCTGATGATGCCGCTGATGGCGAGCGCGGTGCGCAAGGACTTTCCGAGGCAACTGACATCGTTCAAGAAGTTCTGCGAGTCCTCCGTCAATGACTGATTCCGAAACGCGCCGTCAACGTACGGGCCCGCTGTACCGGAACAGGTGCTGCTCATTGCACGCTGTGAGCAGCATGCAGGGTGCTCGAAAAGTCTCCTGCGTAGTAGCCGTTGTGCGGGTGGAGCCATCCGGCGCACGTGCCCGAGTCTTCCTCGACAACCATTGAAGCCGCCATCTCGTCCACTTCCTTGGGCTACGGGGCTGAGGTTCCTCCTCAGCGGTTCTTGTGATCTGACTGCAAGGTAGGAGCGGATGTGGTGAGGAGGCATCGCCACACGTGGTGATTCACGTGGTGATTGATGTGGTGACTACGCCGAAGGGGAAGGCAACAGCAGTGGGTATCCGGGGGCGTCGTCGAGCGATTCCCGCCGCCGGGGAGATACTGGCCGTGTCACCGCCATCGACACGTCTGCGCGACGTTCGGGGATGGAGGGCAGCCGGTGAGCGCAGTGGTTGGCCGCGAGCAGGAGCTCGGCTCGCTGCGTGACTTCGTCGCGGAGTCGCGGGCCGGCGCACAAGCGCTCGTCCTCGAGGGCGAGGCGGGAATCGGCAAGACGACGCTGTGGTTGGCTGGCGTGGACGCAGCCCGGGCGAGGTCACTGAGGGTACTGGCGGCCCGACCGGCGAGGGCCGAGCGCGGCCTCGCTCATGCCGGTCTCGGCGACTTGTTCGACGGCGTGCTCGACGAGATGCTGCCGGCGATGCCGGCGCCACGGCGCAGCGCGCTCGAGGTAGCGCTCCTGCTTGCCGAGGCCGGGGGGAGGCCGCCTGATGCGCGGGCGGTTGGCGTCGCGGTTCTGACCGGCCTGCGCACGCTCGCAGAGTCCGAGCCACTGCTGATTGCGGTCGACGACGTGCAGTGGCTCGACGCGTCCTCGGCGGCCGCTCTCGAGTTCGCCGTACGACGGCTGCTCGACGAACCGGTTCTGCTTCTCGTCGCGCGCCGGCCGGGCGAAGGCGGGCCGGCCCCGGAGAATGCGCTTCCGGTCGAACGGGTGACGCGCCGGGCGGTGGGACCGTTGAGCATAGGGGCCACGCATCGACTCCTCCTAGGTCGGCTGGGGAGGACCTTCACGAGGCCGACGTTGCTGCGCTTGCACGAAGTGGCCGCGGGCAACCCGTTCTTCGCCCTCGAACTGGCGCGTGCGCTGGACCGGGCGGGCACCACGCCGGCGCCGGGAGAACCGTTCCCGGTGCCTGAGAATCTGGAGGCTCTGGTGCAGGACCGTCTCGAGCAGCTGCCGGCGGACTCGATGCCCGTTCTCCTTGCGGCAGCGGCGCTGGCGGAGCCTACGATGCAGCAGCTCTCGTCCGTCTGGCCGGACGCGACTCGCTCGTTGGTGCCGGCAGCTCGTGCGGGGATTGTCGATCTGGCGGGCGACCATGTTCGCTTCGCGCATCCGCTGCTGGCGTCGGTGCTGTACGACCACGCCTCGGTAGCGGAGCGTCGTGCCGTTCACCGGCAACTGGCCGGGCTGGTTGACGACACGGTCGAGCAGGCACGGCATCTGGCGCTGGCGGCGGAGGGACCCGACGACGCCGTCGCGCGCCGCCTCGATGAGGCGGCTGACGCCGCGCGGGCCCGCGGTGCTTCGATTGCGGCGGCGGAGCTGGGTGAGCTGGCCGTCCGGGCAACGCCATCGGCCAACGTCGACGACCATCGCGTCCGACTTCTCCGTGCTGCGCGCGAGCACCTCGCGGCTGGTGCACCTGGGCGCGTGCGCGCGCTTGCCGAGGAGATGCTTCGCGAGGCTGCACAGGGTCCGACCAGGGCAGAGGCACTGCTCCTCCTGAGCGAGGTCGAAGAGGCGGCGGGAATGCCGGTTCGTGAAGTCGAGTCTCCTTCGGGCGGCGCTGCGCGAGACCGGAGACTCACTTGGCGTGCAGGCCCAGATCGAGTTGGCGCTCGCAGAAGCGCTCCGCCTCAGCGAAGGAACGGCGGCCGCTGTCAGCCAGGCCCGCGGAGCGCTCCGGCTCGCCGAGCGCGTAGGCGACGATGCCCTTGTCGCACGCGCTCTGGCGACTCTGTCCCGGGCGATGTTCGACGCGGGCGAAGCCGGTGCGATCTCGTTGGCGGAGCGCTCGTTGGCGCTTGCCCGCGGCGCACGACGACCAGGACTCGATCGATGAGGCACTCTGGGCGTGCGGGTACTGCTTCACCTTCGCGGGGCGAATGGCCGATGCCCGCGACGCGTTCACCCAGTCCCTCGCCTCGATAGCTGGGCGAGACGATGTGAAAGAGACTGTGATCCTCTGGCTGCTGGCGCTGGTCGAGCTGCGCGCTGGCAACTGGGAACTAGCCCGTGAGCACGCGGAGCGCACCCGCGAGCTCTCGCAGATGCTCGCGGAGGGCGATCCGGAGGCGGACCCAGAGATCGAGATCCCCTTGGCGCTGGTGTCCGCCTATCAGTCCGAGGACGCGGAGGCGCGTCGCATCTCGGAGCGCGGGATCGAGCTCGCGGAGGCCTCCGGGCAGCCGTTCTACGCCAGTTGGTACCGCGGCGTCCTCGGGCTGCTCGAGCATTGGGGAGGTAACCCGGCCCAGGCCGTCGACCACTTCGCGTCGGCGATGCTGGCCCGGGAGTCCCTCGGCTTCCGCGAGCCAGCGGTGCCGCTCTACCGGGCCGACTACGTGGAGGCGCTGCTGGAGCTGGGCCGCTTCGAGCAGGCGCTCGCCGTACTCGACCCGTGGGAGGTGGACGCGGAGCGCCTCGGGCGCGAATGGGCGCGTGCTGAGGTGACCCGCTGCCGCGGGCTGGTCGCTGCCGCGCGCGGCGACGTCGGGGCGGCGCGGCGCCTGCTCGAGGAGGCCGTCGAGCTGCACGAGGCTGTCGGTGACCCGTTCGCGCGCAATCGCGCGTCTGCTGGCTCTCGGCGCAGTGCTCCGTCGGGCGCTCAAGAGGGGGGCGGCCAGGGATGCGCTCGAGCGATCACTCGCTGGGTTCGAAATCCTCGGCGCCCGTCACTGGGTGGAGAAGGCCAGTGCGGAGCTCGGGAGTGTCGGGGGGCGGACCCGCGAGGGTGGACTGACCTCCGCGGAGCTGCGAGTGGCCGAGCTGGTTGCGCAAGGACGGACCAACCGCGAGGTCGCAGCCATGCTGTTCCTCAGCGAACGCACGGTCGAGAGCCACCTCACGCACGCCTACGCCAAGCTCGGTGTGCGTTCCCGCACCGAGCTCGCTCGCGCGCTTCAGTAGCAGAGCCGGAGCAAACTTCGGGGATTCCTCGGTTTCTGGCGTCGCGACGGAAACCTAGCGTCACTCGTATGCAGAGCTATCTCGTAGAGACGTACATCTCCGCGTGGAGACCAACGTCTGCGGGCGTCGTGGGAACGGCGGGCGCGATCGGCGGCGGAGGACCTGACGACGCGTGGCACCGGCGTCCGCTTCATCCGCTCGCTCCACGTGCCTGAGGACGAGATCTCCTTCTTCGTCTTCGACGCGCCCTCGAGGCGCGACGCGGCCTTGGCGGCGGAGCAAGCCGGCCTCGAGCCGTTGCGCGTCGTCGCGGTCTCCTGCGGCTTGGACAAGGCGAAGCCACCACCTCACAGCAAACAAGTACTAAGGAGCGAACCATGAACAGTCGAAGAAACCCGTTCCGCGTCGCGATCTCCGGAGCCGCGGCGCTCGCGGCCGCCGGCAGCATCGCTCTGCCGATCGACGGGGCAACAGGAGCGGCCGCGCCGCCCACGGAGGAGCGACAGCTACATGCGGACTTCAACGGCGACGGGTTCACGGATCTGGCGGTCGGGGTGCCGTTCGAGGACCAGGCGGCGACCAACGACGGTGCGGTGAACGTGATCTACGGCGGTCCTGGTGGCCTCTCGGCGGCGGGCAACGAGGTGTGGAGCCAGGGCAGCGAGGGCATCACCGGGACCCCCGAGGCGGGCGACCTCTTCGGGTACAGCCTGGCCGCGGCGGACTTCAACGGCGATGGGTTCACGGACCTGGCGGTCGGGGTGCCGTTCGAGGACCAGGCGGCGACCAACGACGGTGCGGTGAACGTGATCTACGGCGGTCCTGGTGGCCTCTCGGCGGCGGGTAACGAGGTGTGGAGCCAGGGCGGCGAGGGCATCGCCGGGACACCCGAGGCGGGCGACCAGTTCGGGTACAGCCTGGCGGCCGGCAACTTCGGGAACGGCAGCCAGGCGGACCTGGCGATCGGGGTGCCGTTCGAGGACCAGGCGGCGACCAACGACGGTGCGGTGAACGTGATCTACGGCGCCGCCACCGGAGGTCTGGCGGTGGCCGGGCAACGAGGTGTGGAGCCAGGGCGGCGAGGGCATCACCGGGACACCCGAGGCGGGCGACCAGTTCGGGTACAGCCTGGCGGCCGGCAACTTCGGGAACAGCAGCCAGGCGGACCTGGCGATCGGGGTGCCGTTCGAGGACCAGGCGGCGACCAACGACGGTGCGGTCAACGTGATCTACGGCGCCACCACCGGAGGCCTGGGTGTGGCCGGCAACGAGGTGTGGAGCCAGGGCGGCGAGGGCATCGCCGGCACCCCCGAGGCGGGCGACCAGTTCGGGTACAGCCTGGCGGCCGGCAACTTCGGCAACAGCAGCCAGGCCGACCTGGCGATCGGGGTGCCGTTCGAGGACCAGGCGGCGACCAACGACGGTGCGGTCAACGTGATCTACGGCGCGCCACCGGTGGCCTGCGGTCGCCGGGCAACGAGGTGTGGAGCCAGGGCAGCGAGGGCATCACCGGCACCCCCGAGGCCGGCGACCAGTTCGGGTACAGCCTGGCCGCCGGCAACTTCGGGAACAGCAGCCAGGCCGACCTGGCGATCGGGGTGCCGTTCGAGGACCAGGCGGCGACCAACGACGGTGCGGTCAACGTGATCTACGGCGCCACCACCGGAGGCCTGGGTGCGGCGGGCAACGAGGTGTGGAGCCAGGGCGGCGAGGGCATCGCCGGGGCACCTGAGGCGGGCGACCAGTTCGGGTACAGCCTGGCCGCCGGCAACTTCGGGAACAGCGGCCAGGCCGACCTGGCGATCGGGGTGCCGTTCGAGGACCAGGCGGCGACCAACGACGGTGCGGTCAACGTGATCTACGGCGCCACCACCGGAGGCCTGGGCGTGGCCGGCAACGAGGTGTGGAGCCAGGGCAGCCAGGGCATCACCGGCACCCCCGAGGCCGGCGACCAGTTCGGAACGTCCATCGCGACGCGACGGCCCTGATCTGGAAGGGGAGGGACGCCGCCCAGTCCCGGGCGGCGTCCCTCGACTGTCGCAGACCGCGTACCGATACGTGGGAGGCTCCTGTTTGGGGTTCTCACGAACCTGGCGTGACTGTCCGTCCTTCGCTGGACTTGCCTAGAAGAGAGCATCATGGCCCGCCACATCGTGTTCGGCACCGGCCAGGTCGGCCATCTGGTCATCGAGCAGCTCGTCCAGCAGGGTCACGACGTCGTCGCCGTGAACAGGTCCGGTCAGGGCAGCTTCCCCGGCGCTCGGGTCGTCGGCGGGGAGGCCAGCGATCCGTCGTTCACGAGGGAGCGCGTGTTCCGGCGCCGCCGTCGTCTACTTCTGCCTCAACGCGAAGAACTACGAGCGCTGGGACGAGGAGTTCCCGCCTCTTCAACGCGGGGTGCTCGATGGTGCCGCCCACGCCGGCGCCCGGCTCGTCGTACTCGAGAACCTCTATGCGTACGGCCCGCCGCACGGTCACAGACTCGTGGAGACCATGGCGGCGAACCCGACCTCGAAGAAGTCGGCGACCCGGGCAACCATGAGCGAGGAGCTGCACGAAGCACACGACGCAGGGCGGGTCGAGGTCGCCATCGGTCGCGCGTCTGACTACTTCGGGCCTGGTGCCCTGAGCTCGTTCCTCGGAGACCGGTCTTCGGCAGAGCGCTCACGGGCAAGGCCGCGCAGGTGATCGGAGACCCGGACCAGCCACACAGCTACTCCTACACGCCGGACGTCGCAGCCGGCCTCATCACCCTCGGCACCGCACCCGAGTCCGTGGGCCAGACCTGGCACCTCCCGGTCGCCGAGACCCGCACCACCCGGCAGATCATCGACCAGGTCTACCGACTCGCGGGTCACCGGCCGCGCATCCAGGCCGCCGGCCGTACGACGCTCCGGCTGCTCGGCGTCCTCAAGCCCCAGATGCGTGAGTACCTCCACACCCTCTACCAGTTCACCGACCCCTGGGTCCTCGACGACGGCAAGTTCCGGGCTGCCTTCGGAGACACGTGCACGCCGCTCGACGAGGCGCTCGCCTCCACGCTCGCGTGGTATCGGGAGGCCCACGACGTTTAGCCGCTGGGGAGCGGGTACCCAGCGGTCACAAGGAGGTGACAGTTGTGCAGTCTCCAGTGAGTGTTCTGGCGTCAGCGGGCGGACAGGCCCTGCGCCTCGTGACCGGCATCGTCTCGACTCTTCGACCAGCCGCCAAGCCCCTCCACCCTGAAGGTGCGGTCACGAGCGGCGCGCTGCGTCGGTTCGGCGCTGAAGAGGCGCTTGGCGCCGCATGGCTTGACGACCCGGGTATGGATCGGGTCCTCGTCCGTCAGTCGAGAGCCGTCGGCCTCCCGTCGGGGCTGCCGGACATCTTCGGGCTGGCGCTTCGAGTGCCGACGCCCGGCGGCGGGCACGGTGACCTGTTGCTTGGCGTCGACCGGGTTGGGAAGACTGACCCGGTTCACGTTGACTGTCAGCCGCTCGCCCCGCAGACGCCCGCTCACCACGTTGTTGCCGTACCGCACGCCGTCCGGCCCGGTCCTGATCTCGGCGGTGCACCGCGACGAGCACACGATTGTCCTTTCCTGGGCCCTGGGGAGCGGCGGCTGGCATACCTTCGCGGAGCTTCAGATCGACGGCGAAGTGGCCGAGCTCGCTGACGCCCCCGTTTCCTTCGACCCACTTCGCAACACATTGCCCGGACTCGAGAACTACGGCTGGGTTCGTCGGCTGCGAGAGCCGTCGTACTCCACCGCGCGGTCGTCGAGGCGCGCCCAGTAGGTCGCGTCGTGCATGCTCACGTGGATGGGGTCTGGCGCGGGCTCGTCACTGAGCAGGCGATCGCCCCGAGGGTCGGCCGTCAAGGCCCGGGCTCGGCTCGAGCCGGCTCGGGCGCGAGGGTGCAGAGACGTGAGTCGTCCGTGCCTGCGGTGAAGGAGCCCGGGGGCACGAAGAGACAGGATCCTCTGGCCACCAGGCGCACGTCGAGCACGGTCTGACGCCGGATCCGTTTGCGGGGGTGGTCAACCCGCTCGAACAGTCGGTTGGCCGCGAACGTGCCCAGCCCGACCGGGTCCTGGTCGATGACGGTGACGGGCGGCGTGAGGGTGTCGGCCATCGGGAAGTCACCGAAGCTGATCAGGGCGACATCGGTTCGCCCGGCGGTGTGCAGCTGTCGGACGATCTGAAGGGAGCAGCGCGGGTTGGAGGAGAAGATCGCCGTGGGAGCGTCCGGGGCCTCCAACAGCGGTGGGACGACGGGCACCACGTCTGCGCGCCAGGCGACCAACGAAGGGTCGAAGGCGATGCCGGCCTCGGCCAGAGCCGCCTGGTAGCCCTCCTGGCGCCGGGTCGTGGTCGGGACCGCAAGCGCATCGCCGGCGAACGCGATCCGTCGGTGCCCGTGCCGGATCAGGTGCGTGGTGGCCTCGCGGGCACCGCCGAAGTCGTCCTCGACCACGCTGTCGGCAGTGAGCTTGGTGGGCTGCCGGTCGATGAACATCATCGTGGTGCGGTCTCGCCACGGTTTGAGGTAGGACTGGTCCGCCGCCACCGGGGCCACGATCAGCCCGACCAGCTGCCGGCTCAGGAGAGCCGTCAACGCCGGCCGCTCATGCTCGGCGTCGTCGCCGAGGCAGGTCACGAACACCGCAACCCCCCGGGTCGCGGGCGATGCTCTCCACCGCCTGGATCACCTGTCCGAAGAACGGGTCCACGACGGGAACCGCGACGCCGATGGCCGTGTCCCGGCCGGATCGGAAGGTCTTGGCCAGGGCGTTGGGAACGTAGTCGAGCTCGTCGACGGCCTGAAGCACTCGCTGGCGGACGTCGTCGGAGACATAACGGTCGTTGTTCATGACCCGGGACACCGTCTTCGCGCTCACGCTTGCGCGGTTCGCGACGTCTCGCATCGTGCTCATGCGGTGGATTATGTCACCGGTGTCACAAAAGTGTAAAGAAATCTCTGACACCGGTGACATAAAGCCGGTCGATGCCCTACGCGTCTCCGCATGGACACCATCGAATGGATGCGCGCGCCCCGACGCCAAGGGGGTGGAACCGCATGAGTGCAGGACTACAGGCCAAGGGCCTGACCCGAAGCTTCGGCAACGTTCGTGCCCTCGACGAGTGCGATTTCGACATCGAGCCCGGCGAGGTGGTCGCCGTCATCGGCGACAACGGCGCCGGCAAGTCCACGCTGGTCAAGGCACTCTCGGGCAACCTGGCGCTGGACTCCGGCGAGATCTTCTTCGACGGCCAGCCGGTCTCCATCACCAGCCAGCAACGTGCGGCCGAGCTGGGGATCGAGGTCGTCTACCAGGATCTCGCCCTGGCTCCACACCTCGACCCGGCGCAGAACGTCTTCCTGGGCAGGGAGATCCCCGCCAAGGGCGTCCTCGGCAAGTTGGGGTTCATGGACAACAAGGCCATGCGCCGCCAGGCCAGGGCCAGCTTCGACGAGCTCGGCGCCACCGTGCCCTCGATGGTCACCCCGGTCGGCACGATGTCCGGCGGTCAGCGGCAGTGCATCGCCATCGCCCGTGCGATCACCTGGGCCGACAAGGTGGTGTTCCTCGACGAGCCGACCGCTGCCCTGGGCGTCGTACAGACCAAGAACGTGCTCGAAACCATCAAGAAGGTCCGGGACAAGGGCATCGCAGTCGTGTTCATCTCCCACTCCATGCCACACGTGCTGGAGGTCGCCGACCGGATCCAGGTCCTCCGCCTGGGCCGCCGGATCGCGACCTTCAAGGCCGACAAGACCCACATGGAAGAGCTCGTCGGAGCCATGACCGGCGCCCTGGACGCGAAGGAGCCGGCGGCATGAGCACCACCACCAAGAATCCGGTCGCGACTTCCGTCGCGGCAGACGAGGACCTCTCCGTGCTCCAGCGGCTGCTCAAGCTGCAGTCGGTGTGGATCCTGGGCGTGCTCCTGACCATCATGGCGATCTTCTCCGTCAGCAGCTCGAAGTTCCTTGCCTGGTCGAACCTCTCGATCATCACCCAGAACGTCTCCATCTGGGCGGTCCTCGGTGTCGGCATGACGTTCGTCATCATCACCTCCGGAATCGACCTGTCCATCGGATCGGTCCTGGTGTTCTCCTCCGTGGTTGCCGCCAAGGTGATGCAGGCCATGGGCGGTGAAGGCTGGGGCGTGGCCATCGTCGGGATCGTGTGTGCCACGGTCAGCGGCACCGCCTGGGGCACGGTCAACGGGTGGCTGGTCGCCAGGGCCAAGATCCCACCGCTGATCGTCACGCTGGGCACCCTGTCGGTCGCCCTCGGCCTGGCCCAGATCATCACCGACGGCCTGGACATCCGCGCCGTGCCTCTCGCGCTGACCGACACCATCGGCTACGGCAAGTTCGCGGGCATCCCGGCCCTCACTCTCGTCGCGCTGATCGTCGTGGTCCTGGGCGGGATCGTCCTGCACAAGACCCGCTTCGGCCGCTACACCTACGCCATCGGCTCCAACGAGGAAGCCGCCCGGCGGGTCGGGGTCAAGGTCGCACCGCACCTGATCCAGGTGTACGCGCTGACCGGGTTCCTCGCCGGTCTTGCCGGCCTGCTGTCCCTGGCCCAGTTCGGCACCACCACCATCGCCGGCCAGTCGCTGACCAACCTGAACGTCATCGCGGCCGTGGTCATCGGAGGCACCTCGATCTTCGGCGGCGAGGGTTCCATCTTCGGCACCGTGGTGGGCCTGTTCATCCCGGCGGTCCTGCTGTCCGGGTTCACCATCCTGGGCGTGACCCCCTACTGGCAGACGGTCGCGGTGGGCTCGGTCCTCATCGCCGCCGTGTACGTCGACCAGTCCCGCCGCGCCGCCGCGTCCCGCGGTGCCAAACCCTCCCTGCTCGCCGCGTTGAGCGGCAAGAAGAGATGACCAACCCCTACTTCGGCCGGTCTGCCGAAACCACAGAAAGTGAAAGGAAAGCAATGAAGCGATCCACCGTCATCAAGGCTTCGGTCGGCTCCCTGGTCGTGCTGCTCGCCGTATCCGCCTGCTCGTCGTCCAAGCCGGAGGCCAACAAGGGCACGGACCCCGAAGCGCCGGCCGTCACCGGCGCGGTCGCCGCTCCCGACAAGGCGTCGGAGAACTACGACGTGTCCTTCATCCAGGGCGTGGCCGGTGACGAGTTCTACATCACCATGGAGTGCGGCATCGAGGAGGAAGCCGAGAAGCTCGGGGTCACGGTGAACACCCAGGGTCCGCCGAAGTTCGACCCGACCCTGCAGAAGCCGATCGTCGACTCCGTCGTCGCCTCGCAACCCGATGCCATCCTCGTCGCGCCGACCGACGTTGCGGCGATGCAGCGGCCGCTGGCCGACGCGGCAGCCGCCGGCATCAAGGTCGTGCTGGTCGACACCACGACCCAGGACCCGTCGTTCGCCGTGTCCCAGGTGGCCTCGGACAACGAGGGCGGCGGAGCCGCGGCCTTCGAGGCGATCCAGGAGCAGAAGCCGGAGGGCGGGAAGGTGCTGGTCATCTCGACCGACCCCGGCGTCTCCACGGTCGACGCCCGCGTGAAGGGCTTCAAGGAAGCCGCCGCCAAGGACTCGAAGTTCGAGTACGTCGGCGTCCAGTACTCCCACGACGACCCGACCACCGCCGCGCGACTGGTCACGGCCGCACTGCAGAAGGACCCGGACATCATCGGCATCTTCGCCACCAACCTGTTCTCCGCCGAAGGCACGGCGACCGGGCTGAGGCAGGCGGGCAAGGCCAAGCAGATCACCACCGTCGGATTCGACGCCGGCCCGAACCAGGTCGAGGCGCTCAAGGACGGCACCGTGCAGGCTCTGGTCGCCCAGCAGCCCGGCACGATCGGCGCCTACGGCCTCGACCAGGCGGTGGCGGAGCTCGACGGCGGCACAGTGACCCCGAAGATCCAGACCGGGTTCACGGTCATCACCAAGGAGAACGTGGACGGCTCGGACGCCGTCTACAAGTCCAGCTGCTGACTCGACCTCACCACGAGTCCGGGTGCCGGCCACGCCGGCCGGCACCCGGACCGACCGCCACTACCCAGACTGGAGACGCGATGGCGCAGCTCGACCTTCCCGGCGGCGAAACCGACTGGCTCGACGTCGAATGCCACCGGCTGCTGGACTTCGGCCGGAGGTTCCCACACCCGTCCGGTGGTGCTGCCTGGCTCGACGACGCCGGTGCGCCCGACCTCGACCGGCCGGTGCACACCTACGTCAGCTGCGCGGATGGCGCACGTCTACAGCGTGGCCCACCTGCTCGGCTACGCCGACGGCGCGGCCCTGGCCGACCAGGCCCTGAGCGGCCTGCTCGGACCGTTGCGGGATCGGACGCACGGTGGCTGGTTCACCCAGGTCGCCGGCAACGCCCCGGTCCCGGACATCAAGAGCTGCTACGACCACGCCTTCGTCGTACTCGCCGCATCGTCCGCGACCGTCGCCGGCCGACCGGGTGCGGCGGAGCTGCTCGCGGAGGCGTTGACCGTCCTCAACGACAGGTTCTGGGATCCCGACGAAGGCATGTACGCCGACCACTGGGACCTGACCTGGACGAACCTGAGCACCTACCGTGGCATCAATCCCAACATGCACGCGGTCGAGGCCTTGCTGGCGGCGACCGATGCCACGGGTGAGACCCGGTGGCGGCAACGAGCACTGGGCATCGCCGAGCGGGTCGTCGAGTTCGCCCGCGACCGGCAGTGGCGCATCCCGGAGCACTTCGACCCGGCGTGGCGCCCGCTGCTCGAACACAACCGGGACCGACCCGATGATCCGTTCCAGCCGTACGGAGCGACCGTCGGACACGGCCTGGAGTGGGCCCGCCTGATGCTGCACCTGCACGCCGGTCTGGGTGACGACGCCCCGCAATGGCTCGTCGAGGGAGCCACCGAGCTGTTCGACCGGGCCGTGACCGACGGCTGGGCGGTCGACGGGGCGCCGGGGTTCGTCTACACCACGGACTGGGCCGGTCAACCGGTGGTGCGGCAGCGCATGCACTGGGTCCTGGCCGAGGCCGTGTCCGCGGCGTCCGCCCTGCATCAGCACACCGGTGACCCGCGCTACCTCGAGCAGTCGGACACCTGGTGGGACTATGCCCGGCGCTACCTCGTCGACAACGAGCTGGGTTCGTGGCATCACGAGCTGGACCCGGAGAACCGCCCCGCCGCGACGGTGTGGCCGGGGAAGCCCGATCTCTACCACGCCGTCCAGGCCACGCTGATCCCGCGGTTCCCACTGGCTCCCGGCCTTGCGGTCGCCGCCCGCGATGGTGCGAAACCTCCTGTCGGCTAGCCGTGGCATGCTGCCCGCGTGACCCTCCACCTGCACCGAGCCGCACGCACCGACGTGCTGGCCGAAGCCCTGGGGGACCTGCTCGCTCGGCCGCTGGACGACCCGTTCGCCAGCGAGCTCGTCCTGGTTCCGGCCAAGGGAGTGGAGCGCTGGCTGAGCCAGCGGCTGTCCCACCGGCTGGGCACCGGCGCGGGCGGTGACGGTGTCTGCGCGGGGGTGGAGTTCCGGTCCCCGGGCTCCCTGATCGCCGAGCTGACCGGCACCAGCGAGCGACGACCCATGGGCGCCCGATGCGATGGTGTGGCCGTTGCTCGAGGTCATCGACCAGAGTCTCGACGAAGACTGGTGCCGCACCCTCGCGACCCATCTCGGGCATTTCGACCAGGGTGACGAGGCCGAGCTGCGCCGGGGTCGCCGCTACGCGGTCGCGCGGCGGATCGCCGGCCTCTTCGCGGCGTACGCCGTCCAGCGTCCCCAGCTCCTCGTCGACTGGCTCGACGACGACGCGACCGACGGCGTCGGCGGTCGCCTCGACGAAGACCTCGCCTGGCAGCCGAAGCTGTGGCAGGCCGTGGCCGAGCGGATCGGTGCGCCGCCACCCCACGTCCGACATGCCGAGACGCTCGAGCGGCTGCGGCAGGGCGAGCTCGACCTCCCGCCGCGGCTGTCGTTGTTCGGCCACACCCGCCTGCCGATCACCGAGATCGAGCTGCTCGACGCGCTGGCCACTCACCACGACCTCCACCTGTGGCTGCCGCACCCGAGCGACCGGATGTGGCAGGCACTGACTGGCGAGCAGGGACCGACGCCACGACGCGAGGACCGAGGCCATCACCGGGTCGGGCACCCGCTGCTGGCCACCCTCGGCCGCGACGTCCGTGAGCTCCAGCGCAGCCTGGCCACCGCCGAGGCCGTGGACCACCACCACGAGGGGGCAGCCACCCGGGACACCCTGCTCGGCTGGCTGCAGGCGGACCTTCGGGCCAACGCCGTCCAGCAGGGGAGACCGGTCGCTGGCTGCCGACGACCGCTCGGTCCAGGTGCACAGCTGTCACGGGGCGGCCCGTCAGATCGACGTACTGCGTGAGGTCCTCCTCGGCCTGCTGCAGGACGACCCCTCCCTGGAGCCGCGCGACATCCTCGTCATGTGCCCCGACATCGAGACGTACGCACCGCTGATCACCGCCGGCTTCGGACTCGGTGACGTCATCGAGGGTGGCCACCCGGCGCACCGGCTGCGCGTTCGCCTGGCCGACCGGTCCCTGACCCAGACCAACCCGCTGCTCAGCTTCGCCGCGCAGCTCCTCGACCTCGCCGGCAGCCGCGCCACCGCCAGCCAGGTGCTCGACCTGGTCCAGGCCGCCCCCGTCAGGCGCAGGTTCGGCTTCACCGACGACGACCTCGACTCGATCACCGCGTGGGTGCGGGAGTCCGGGATCCGTTGGGGCTTCGACCAGGTCCATCGCTCGCCGTTCGGACTGGAGCGTTTCGTCCACAACACCTGGCAGTTCGGCATGGACCGGGTGCTCACCGGCGTGGCGATGTCGGACGACTCGCAGGCCTGGCTCGGGACGACGCTCCCGCTCGACGACGTCGGCAGCAACCGGGTCGACCTCGCGGGCCGGCTGGCCGAGTTCGTCGCAGCGGCTGACCGACGCGACCGACGCGCTCACCGGGACCAGGCGGCTAGCCGAATGGCTCGACGCTCTGATCGCGGGCGTGGAGCGACTCACCCTGGTCGACCGCGCCGACAACTGGCAGACGGGCCAGGTGCAGCGCGAGTTCGCGGAGGTGCTGGCGGACGCGGCCACGCGGGAGGACACCCCCATGCGGCTCACCGACATCCGGGCCCTCCTCGGCAGGCATCTGGCCGGCCGCCCGACCCGAGCGAACTTCCGCACGGGCACCCTCACCGTCTGCACGATGGTGCCGATGCGGTCGGTGCCGCACCGAGTCGTCTGCCTGGTCGGCCTCGACGACGGCGTCTTCCCGCGGCTCGGGCTCGTGGACGGCGACGATGCGCTGGCCCGCAACCCGATGACGGGCGAGCGCGACATCCGCTCCGAGGACCGCCAGCTCCTGCTCGACGCGATCGGGGCCGCCACCGAGATGCTGGTCGTCACCTACACCGGCGCAAACGAGCACACCGGCCAGCGCCGGCCGCCCGCCGTACCCCTCGGTGAGCTGCTCGACGCCCTCGACGTGACCACGACCCGGAAGGTGCGCAGTCGGATCGTCGTCGAGCACCCACTCCAGCCGTTCGACGTCAAGAACGTCACGCCCGGGGTGCTCGGAGTGCCGACGCCCTTCACGTTCGACCCGGCGCTGCTGGTCGCGGCCGAGACGGCGGCCGGGGATCGGGATCCAAAGCCGCCGTTCCTGGACCATCCGCTCCAGCCGCGGCCGATCGACGACGTCGCCCTCGCCGACCTCGTCGCCTTCTTCAGGACCCGGTCAAGGGGTTCTTCCGGGCACTCGAGCTGACCCTGCCCTGGGACGTGGAGGGCGTCTCCGACGCCATGCCGGTGGAGATCGACAACCTGGAGGCGTGGGGTGTCGGCGACCGGATGCTCGCCGACATGCTCCGCGGCATCCATCCCGACCAGGCGCTGGAGGCCGAGTGGCGGCGAGGGGTGTTGCCACCTGGCCAGCTCGGCTGGCGCAAGGCCAACGAGATCCGTGAGGAGGCGATGCAGCTGGCCATCGCCGCTCTCACCCATCGCCAGGTCACGCCCCGTGCCCACGACATCGAGGTCGACCTTGGCGGTGGCCGCCGGCTGACCGGCACCGTGACCCCCGTGTACGGCGACCGGCTGGTCGCGGTGAGCTACTCCAGGCTCGACGCCAAGCAGCTGCTCGAGTCCTGGATCCGCCTGCTGGCGTTGGCAGCACACGATCCCGACCACAACTGGACAGCGCTGACGATAGGTCGTGCGCCCAGAGGCACCACCCCGGAACAGCGCCTGCTGGGGCCCGCTGTCGACGCGCCCGACGTGCTGCTGCGCGAGATCCTCGCGCTCTACGACGCAGGTCGTCGCGAGCCGCTGCCGCTGCCGCTGAAGACGTCGTTCGCGTGGGCCAGTGCCCGGCTCCGAGGATGTCGACCCCATGGAGGCCGCACGCCGGAAGTGGCGGAGCAGGAAGTACCCCGCCGAGGACGCCGACCCCGCGAACGTGCGGGTGTGGGGGAGCGGGGCCCCGCTCGAAACACTCCTCGGGCCGGTGCGCCCCGACGAGGCGGCCGAGGGCGAGGACACCCGGCTCGGCGCGTACGCCGCCCGGCTGTGGCTGCCCCTGCTGCGCAGCGAGCGGGGAGCGGTCTGATGGAAGCCTTCGACCTCCTGGGCGAGCTGCCCACCGGTGCGTCCACGACCGTGCTCGAAGCCAGTGCCGGCACCGGCAAGACCTTCACCCTGGCCGGGCTGGTCACCCGCTACGTCGCCGAGGGCAAGGCGACTCTCGACGAGATGTTGCTCATCACGTTCGGCCGGGCCGCCAGCCAGGAGCTGCGCGAGCGGGTCCGCGACCAGCTCGTCGACGCGGCCCTCGCGATCGACGACCCGTCGACGGTCGGGGAGAACGAGCTCCTGGCCCGGCTCGCGCACGGCACTCCCGACGAGCTCGCCGCCCGACGGCGCAACCTGCGGGACGCGCTCGCGAACTTCGACGCCGCCACGATCGCCACGACCCACCAGTTCTGCCAGCTCGTCCTGAAGTCACTCGGTGTCGCCGGCGACAGCGATGCCGGGGTCACCCTGGTCGAGAGCCTCGACGACCTGGTCACCGAGATCGTCGACGACCTCTACCTGCGGCGCTTCGGCCAGCAGAAGGCCAGCCCGACCCTGACCCGTGACGCCGCCCTGCAGCTGGCCCGCGAGGTCGTGGCCAACCCGCACACCGAGCTGAGGCCGGACGACCCCGCGCCCGACTCGCCCGAGGGCATCCGGGTCGGCTTCGCCCGTGGGGTCATCGAGGAGCTGGAGCGACGCAAGCGCCGACTCGGCATCCTCGGCTACGACGACCTGCTCAGCCGCCTGGCCACGGCCCTGCAGGGGCAGGACGCCCCGGCCCGCGACCAGATGCGCCGGCGCTGGCGGATCGTGATGGTTGACGAGTTCCAGGACACCGACCCGGTCCAGTGGCAGGTCATCGAGCGCGCCTTCGCCGGGCACGCCACCGTAGTGCTGATCGGTGACCCCAAGCAGGCGATCTACGCGTTCCGCGGTGGCGACATCGTCACCTACCTCCAGGCCGCAAGCACGGCCGGGCAGCAGCGCACACTCGGCACCAACTGGCGCAGCGACCAGCCGCTCGTCGACAGCCTGCAGACGGTGCTCCGCGGAGCGGCCCTCGGCCATCGCGACATCGTCGTCCGCGACGTCGAAGCCCGTCACCAGGGACACCGTCTCGCCGGCGCACCCCACAATGCGCCGTTCCGGCTCCGGGTGGTGACCCGGGAGAAGTTCGGGCTGACCGGCACCAGGACGATCCCGATGGACACGGTCCGCGAGCACATCGCGGCGGACCTGGCCTCCGACATCAAGGCGCTGCTGGCGAGCGGGGCGACGTACGCCGACCGGCCCCTGGTCGCGGGTGACGTCGCCGTGATCGTCGAGGCCCACCGCGACGCGCGGGTCTGCCGCGACGCGCTCGCGGCGGTCGGGATCGCGGCCGTCTACACCGGCGACACCGACCTGTTCGCATCACCGGCCGCGCAGGACTGGGTGTGCCTGCTCGAGGCCTTCGAGCAGCCGCACCGCAGCGGGCTGGTGCGGGCCGCTGCGGTCACGATGTTCTTCGGAGAGACTGCCGAGAGCCTGGCCGACGGTGGCGACGAGCTCACCGACCGGGTGGCGGGGACCTTGCGCGAGTGGGCCGACCACGCCCGCGAACGCGGCGTGGCCGCCGTCTACGAGGCCGCCCGGGTCGCGGGCATGGGCCGAAGGGTGTTGTCCTGGCGGGCCGGCGAGCGACACATGACCGACCTCGCGCACCTGGCGCAGGTCCTCCACGAGACAGCCCAGCACGAGCACTTCGGCACGCCCGCGCTGCTCGACTGGCTGCGCAGCCAGTGCGCCCAGCGCAGCGGATCCGCCGAGCGCAACCGCCGCCTCGACAGCGACGCCGCAGCCGTGCAGATCATGACCGTGTGGGTGAGCAAGGGCCTCCAGTACCCCCTCGTCTATCTGCCGTTCGCCTTCAACCGCAACGTCCAGTCCCGCGACCTGGTCCTGTTCCACGACGAGGGCAGGCGCTGTCTGCACATCGGCGGCAAGGGCAGCGCGGGTTTCAAGGCCGTCGAGGTTCTCGGCCGCCAGGAGATGGCCGGCGACGACATCCGGCTGACGTACGTCGCGCTCACCCGCGCCCAGTCCCAGGTCGTCGCCTGGTGGGCACCATCGTGGGACGAGCCCAACGGCGGGCTGTCGCGGCTGCTCCGCGGCCGCGGGCTCGGCGAGGCCGTCGTACCCGACCGGTGCGAGCCCAAGGTCACCGACATCGACGCCCTGGCCTGCTTCCGGACCTGGGAGGCCGCCGGTGGTCCCGTGGTCGAGGAGTCGAAGGTGGTCGACGGCCGCGGAGACGCCGGCCCCGGCGCTGCCGGAAGGACTGGGCGTACGCCGCTTCAGCCGGTCGATCGATCTCTCCTGGCGACGGACGTCCTACTCGGGCCTGATCCGGTCGGCGGCGGAGTCGGCCGGCGTCGACAGCGAGCCCGAGGTCGCGCCCCTCGACGACGAGGTCGCGGAGGTCCCGGTGGTCGACGAGGCGCCGGCCGCCGGCGTCGAGGTTGCTTCGCCGATGGCCGATCTGCCCGCGGGGGCGACGTTCGGCTCCCTCGTGCACGCGGTGCTCGAGACGGCCGACCCGAAGGCCGACGACCTCGTCTCGGAACTGGCGCGGGAGGCGCGGCGGCACCTCGCCTGGTGGCCGGTCGAGACGACGGTCGATGACCTGGCCACCGCCCTCGTGCCCTTGCACCACACCCCCCTCGGGCCGCTCGCGCCCGGCCTCACCCTGGGCCAGATCGGTCTGCCCGACCGGCTCCGCGAGCTGGACTTCGAGATCCCGCTGGCCGGCGGTGACCTGGGATCCGGCCCGGACATCCGGCTGGCGGAGGTGGGCACCCTGCTGCGTCAGCATCTGCCGGCCCACGACCCGTTGCTGCCGTACGCCGACCGGCTGCTCGGCCGCGGCCTCGGCGACCAGTCGCTGCGCGGCTACCTGTCCGGCTCGATCGACGTGGTGCTCCGGATCCCCTTCGAGGACGGGCACCGCTACCTCGTGGTCGACTACAAGACCAACCGGCTCGGCGACCCGGACCAGCCGCTGACGGCCGCCGACTACTCCCGCGACCGGGTGACCGCGGCAATGCTGCACTCCGACTATCCCCTGCAGGCATTGCTCTACATCGTCGTGGTGCACCGCTACCTGCGCTGGCGACAGCCCGGCTACGACCCCGCACGCCACCTGGGCGGCGTCCTCTATCTCTACGTCCGCGGCATGTGCGGCCCGCAGACACCCCTCACGGACGGGCACCCCGCCGGTGTGTTCAGCTGGCTGCCCCCGGCCGCGCTCGTCGTCGCGCTCTCCGACCTGCTCGACGGCGTGGTCTCGACACACCGGGAGACGGTCATGAGCGTCGCCGAGCGCCACGACGCCCAGGACCATCGGCTCGCCCTCGGCGCCTCCGGAGTGCTCCGGGACTTCAACCTGGCCGGGGTGATCGACGCCGCCGACGTCCACGTGGCGCAACGGCTCACCGAGCTGGCCGGGGAGACCGACCCGTCGGTGGCGCTCGCCGTCGCCCTCGCCGTACGCGCAGTCCGGGGCGGGTCCGTGTGCGTCGACCTGACCACCGTCGCCGCTGACTCCGTGGACGCCGACGGCCTGCCCTGGCCCGAACCCGAGGCGTGGCTGCAGGCCGTGGCGTCAAGTGCGCTCGCCGGCACGCCGCCAGTCCTGCGGGTCTACGACGGCCGGCTGCTCTACCTCGACCGCTACTGGCGAGAGGAGGAGCAGGTGTGCGCAGACCTCCTCGCCCGCCCCGAGTCCGAGCCGCTCGACGACACGGCTCGGGCAGCGCTCGCCTCGGGACTGGGCCGGGTCTTCCCCGCTGAGGGGTACGACGAGCAGCGGGCCGCCGCCGAGATCGCCCTCTCGCAGCGCACCACCGTCCTGACCGGGGGGCCGGGCACCGGCAAGACCACCACCGTGGCGGCCCTCCTGGCGCTGTTCACCGAGCAGGCCGAGGTCGCGTCCGAACCGCCACTCCGGATCGCCCTCGCGGCCCCGACCGGCAAGGCGGCCGCCCGGCTGCAGCAGGCGGTCCAGGCCGAGATCGCCAACCTTGCCCCCGAGGACCAGACCCGGCTCACGGGTCTCCACGCGGTGACGCTGCATCGGCTGCTCGGCAGCCGTCCCGACACGTCGGTGCGGTTCCGCCACCACCGCGACAACCGGCTGCCGCACGACGTGATCGTGGTCGACGAGACCTCGATGGTCTCCTTGACGATGATGGCGCGGCTCCTCGAGGCTGTGCGGCCCGAGACCCGGCTGATCCTGGTCGGCGACCCCGACCAGCTCGCGTCCGTGGAGGCCGGCGCCGTGCTCGCCGACCTGGTGGAGGGGCTCGGCGGGCGCCGGGATGTGCGGATCGCCGCCCTGCACACGTCGCACCGTTTCGGCGAGTCCATCCGCAGGCTCGCCGAGGGAGTGCGCGCCGGCGACGCCGATCGGGTCCTCGACCTGCTCGCGTGACGGCGGCGAGCACATCGAGTTCGTCGACCGCCGACGACCCCGTGCCCCGGCTTCGGGCCGCGCTGCTGCCGCACGCGCTCCGGCTCCGCGAGGCCGCCGCGGCGGGGGACTCCGCGGCGCGCACTCGCCGCCCTCGACGAGCAGCGGCTGCTCTGCGCGCACCGCGAGGGACCGCACGGCGTACGCCACTGGAACCGTCAGGTCGAGCGCTGGCTCGACCGAGGAGACGGGCGAGCCGATCTGGACCGCGTGGTACGCCGGCCGCCCGCTTCTCGTCACCGCCAACGACTACGGGCTCGGGCTCTACAACGGCGACACCGGAGTCGGCGTACGCCGTCCCGACGGCGTGCTCCGGGCCTTCATCGCCGGCACCGACGGGCCAGGTGGACTTCGCGACCAGCCGACTCAGCGAGGTCGAGACCATGCACGCGATGACCATCCACAAGAGCCAGGGCAGCCAGGCCGACGAGGTCGTCGTGCTGCTGCCGCCGCCGGACTCGCGCCTGCTGACTCGCGAGCTCTTCTACACCGCGATCACCCGGGCCAAGGACAGAGTGGTCGTGGTGGGGTCCGAGACGGACGTCCGGGCCGCCATCGATCGACGGGCGCGACGGGCGACCGGCCTCAGCCTGCGGCTCGCGGAATAATCGACGCGCCGATGTAGTTAACTATTCAACTACTCAGGTTGGATCGCATGGAGGCGAAGTTTCATGGAGTTCGGCATCTTCACCGTCGGTGACGTGACCACGGACCCGACCACGGGCCGCACCATCACCGAGCACGAGCGCATCAAGAACACGATCACGATCGCGAAGAAGGCCGAGGAGGTCGGGCTCGACGTCTTCGCGACCGGCCAGCACCACAACCCGCCGTTCGTGCCGAGCGCGCCGACGACGACGCTCGCCTACATCGCGGCGCAGACCGAGCGGCTCAAGCTGTCCACGTCCACGACGCTGATCACCACCACGGACCCGGTCCGGATCGCCGAGGACTACGCCACGCTCCAGCACCTCAGCGACGGCCGGCTGGACCTGATGATGGGCCGCGGCAACACCGGTCCGGTCTACCCGTGGTTCGGCAAGGACATCCGCGACGGCATCCCGCTCGCGATCGAGAACTACGCCCTGCTGCGCCGGCTCTGGCGCGAGGAGAACGTCGACTGGCAGGGCAAGTACCGCACCCCGCTCCAGGGCTTCACCTCCACGCCGCGCCCGCTCGACGGCGTGCCGCCGTTCGTCTGGCACGGGTCGATCCGCAGCCCCGAGATCGCGGAGCAGGCGGCCTACTACGGTGACGGGTTCTTCTCCAACCACATCTTCTGGCCCGCGTCGCACACCCGGCAGATGGTGGGCCTCTACCGGCGCCGCTTCGAGCACTACGGACACGGCACCGCCGACCAGGCGATCGTCGGCCTCGGTGGCCAGGTGTTCATGCGCAGCGAACAGCCAGGACGCCGTCCGCGAGTTCCGGCCCTACTTCGACAACGCCCCGGTCTACGGCCACGGCCCGTCGCTCGAGGAGTTCACCTCGCAGACCCCGCTGACCGTCGGCAGCCCGCAGGAGGTCATCGAGAAGACCCTCGGCTTCCGGGAGTACGCCGGCGACTACCAGCGTCAGCTGTTCCTGGTCGACCACGCCGGCCTGCCGCTGAAGACCGTTCTCGAGCAGCTGGACCTGCTCGGCGAGGAGGTCGTGCCGGTGCTGCGCAAGGAGTTCGAGGCCCTGCGTCCGGCACACGTGCCGGCAACCGCGCCCAGCCACCCTGCGCCGTTGGTTGAGGAGGGCGCCAGCGCCTGCGCCGTCGGTTGAGGAGCCGGCGCCCAGCGCCCGTCCGAGCCGCCGTCGGTTCGAGGAGGGCGCGCAGCGCCCGTCTCGAGACCAGGCGGTGACCCGATGACCCGCACCGCTCGCGGTCGTCACCGCCGGCCTGAGCGACCCGTCGTCGACGAGCCTGCTCGGCTCCCGGCTGGCCGAGGCGACGTCGGCCGCACTGCGCTCGCGCGGTGACGACGTGCTCGTCGAGGTGATCGACCTTCGACCGCTCGCCCACGACCTGGCCAACAACATGCTGACCGGCTTCGCCGGAGGCGAGCTGGCCCGGGCCCAGGCGACGATCGCCGGAGCAGACGCCGTGATCGCGGTGACGCCGGTCTTCAGCGCGTCCTACTCGGGGCTGTTCAAGACGTTCTTCGACGTTCTGGAGGCCGACTCGCTGGCCGGCGTACCCGTGCTGATGGCCGCAACCGCCGGCACCGCCCGGCACTCGCTGGTGCTGGAGCACGCGTTGCGACCGTTGTTCGCCTACCTGAAGGCGATCACCGTGCCGACCGGGGTCTTCGCCGCCACCGAGGACTGGGGCGACGTCGCCTCCGGTGCGCTCTCCGAGCGGATCGACCGGGCCGCCGCCGAGCTGGCCGACCTCGTCGTGTCCCGCCCGGTCCGGACCGCTGTCCGACGGCTTCGACCAGGTCGACGACTTCGAGGACCTGCTTCGCGGCCTGGGCGGCTTGACCCGAGGCCGAGCGAGCTAGCCGCTCTCGGAGATCCGGACGTGGTGCCGGATCACCTCGGCGATGATGAAGTTGAGGAACTTCTCGGCGAACACCGGGTCCAGACCGGCGTCGGCGGCCAACGCCCGCAGCCTCGTGATCTGAAGCTCCTCGCGACCGGGATCGGCCGGCGGCATTCCCTGCTCAGCCTTCAGGACGCCGACCTGCTGGGTGGCCTTGAACCGTTCGGCCAGCAGGTGGATCAGCGCGGCATCGATGTTGTCGATGCTGCTGCGCAGGCGGGACAGCTCGGCCGGGATCGCATCGGTCACGCCTTCAGGATAGGGACTGAGGGGTCAGCCTGGGTCAGCCGCCAGGACCGAGCAGGGCGCCGGCGTGCGGCGCCAGCGTGATCGAGGCGGGGGCAAGTTCGACGCCCGAGCCGGTCTCGAACAGCACCTGCCAGTCCGCTGCCTCGATCTCGACGGTCGCGGACGCATCGCCCAGGTTGACCACGACCAGCAGGTCGCCGCGAGCCATCGTGAAGATCCGGCGCTCCTCGTCCACCGAACAGGCGACGTGGCCGAACGCCGGATCGGTCAGCGCCGGGTACGACTTCCGGAGCGCGGCCAGCCGCCGGTAGACGTCGAGCAGGCGGGCATGTCGTCCGGACGACAACTCGGTCCAGTCCAGCTTGGAGCCGAGGAAGGTCGCCGGGTCCTGCGGGTGCGGAACCACCGCCGGGTCCCAGCCCATCTTCTCGAACTCCTTGATCCGGCCCTCGGCCGTGGCCTCGCCGAGGTCGGGCTCGGGGTGCGAGGTGAAGAACTGGAACGGCGTGGACGCGCCCCACTCCTCGCCCTGGAAGAGCATCGGGGTGAACGGGCCGGCCAGGGTCAGCAGCGCGGCGCAGGCGAGCTGGTCTTCGTCGAGGTGCTCGGTCAACCGGTCTCCGCGGGCGCGGTTGCCGATCTGGTCGTGGTTCTGGCTGCAGACGACGAGCCGCCACGTCGGCATCTTGTCGGTGTCGATGGGGGCTCCGTGGTCGCGCTCGCGGAAGGACGAGTAGGTCCCGTCGTGGAAGAACCCCTTCTCGCACACCTTGGCGAGTGCGCCCAGTGGCTCGAAGTCGGCGTAGTAGCCGGCGGTCTCCCGGGTCAGGGCCACGTGGACGGCGTGGTGGAAGTCGTCGCTCCACTGCGCGTTCAGTCCGAACCCGCCCGCTTCCCTGGGCGTGATCAGCTTCGGGTCGTTGAGGTCGGACTCGGCGATCAGGGTCAGCGGGCGGCCGACGAAGGCGGACAGCGCGGACACCTCGAGCGCCATCTCCTCCAGCAGGTGCAGGTCGGAGCCGTCGGAGAGTGCGTGTACGGCGTCGATCCGCAGCCCGTCCACGTGGTAGTCGTCGAGCCACATCAGCGCGTTGTCGAGGATGTAGCGCCGTACCTCGGGTGAGCCGTCACCGTCGAGGTTGACCAGCGAGCCCCACGTGTTCGCGCCCTCGGGCTTCAGGTACGGCCCGAACAGCGGCAGGTAGTTGCCCGACGGGCCGAGGTGGTTGTAGACCACGTCCTGGATCACGCCGAGCCCGGCGGCGTGGCAGCCGTCGACGAACCGCTGGTACGCCGCGGGCCCGCCGTACTCCTCCGACACCGCGGACCAGAGCACGCCGTCGTAGCCCCAGTTGTGGGTCCCGTTGAACGCGTTGACCGGCATCACCTCGACGAAGTCGACACCGATCGAGCGCAGGTGGTCGAGCTTGCCCAGCGCGGCGTCGAGGGTGCCTTCGGGCGTGAAGGTGCCGACGTGCAGCTCGTAGATCACGCCGCCCGCAAGCTGACGGCCGGTCCACGAGCGGTCCGACCACTCGAAACTGGTGGCGTCGAACGTGCGTGACCGTTCGTGGACGCCCCGCGGCTGGCGGCGCGAGCGCGGGTCCGAGACGGGCGCCTCGGCGTCGTCCAGCAGGTACCCGTAGTCGAGCTCGCCGGCCGGGACCGGCTCGCTGGGTGTCCACCAGTCGTCGTCGCCGCGCTTCATCGCCACGATCTCGTCGCCGATGCTCAGCCGAACGCGCTGCGGCCGTGGCGCCCAGACGTCGTACGGACCGCGGGCCGTCACGCGTCCTCCCGGGCCAGGAGCGCGACCGGCAGGTCGGCGAGCAGGTCCGACAGCCGAACCGCGCCGGAGTAGCTCCGGCCGGAAAGCTGCTCGACGTAGCTGCCCTGCGGTAGCCGCAGCACGGTGTCGGTCCAGCCCCCTCGAGCGGCGAGGCCCACGGGGAGTCGGGTCACGACCGTGACCGCCCCGCCCCGGTCGAAGGCGAGCGCGTGGTCGGCGGCGGAGCCTTCGGCGGCGAGGGCGTCGTACGCCGTGAACAGCTCCGGCCGGTCGCGGCGCAGCCGCAACGCGGCTGTGGTGACCGCCAGCTTGGCCACGCCCGGGATCGGTCGGGGTGTCGGTGAGCGGAGCAGGGCCACCGGAGCGCAGCGCCTCCAGGTGGCCGGCGCGGACGTCGAAGTCGACCGGGCGCCGGTTGTCGGGGTCGACCAGGCTCTGCTCCCACAGCTCGCTGCCCTGGTAGACGTCCGGCACGCCGGGCATGGTGATGGAGAGAAGCTTGGCCGCGAGCGCGTTGCTCCAGCCAGGTCCCGCGATTCGTGCCACCAGGGCTTGGATCACCTCGGCCGCCGCCGGCTTGTCGAACGCGGCGTCGACAGCAGCGTGTACGGCGGCCTCGTAGTCCTCGTCCGGCTCGGTCCAGGTGGTCCGGTCGCCGGCCTCGCGCATCGCCTTCTCGGCGTAGCCGTGCAGCCGGGTCCGCAGGTCGGGGTCGGTCGACCAGGCGCCCACGACCGCCTGCCAGAGCAGGCTGCCGAATCCCGGGTCCGGCACCGGTGCGAGCTCGAGCAACTGCTCCAGCGCGGACTCCCAGACGTCGGGTAGCTCGGCGAGCACGGTGATCCGGGCCCGGACGTCCTCACCCCGCTTGGTGTCGTGCGTCGACAGGCAGGTCATCGCGTCCGGCCACTCGCGCTGGCGTTCGGCCAGCCAGCCGTGGAACTCCGCTGGAGTGGCGGCGAAGACCGACGGGTCCCCGCCGACCTCGTTGAGCGACGTGAGCCTGGACCAGCGATAGAACGCGCAGTCCTCGACACCCTTGGCCATCACCATCCCGCTCGTCTGTTGGAACCGCTGGGCCGGGGCGGTGTCCGGGTCCCCGAGGACGGGCAGGAGTACGTCGAGGGTGCCGGCCAGATCAGGCCGGTGCTTCCGCGCCAGCGCGAACGCCTCGTCGAGGTGCTCGCGACCCCCGGGCAGGTAGGACCGGTAGACCGGGAAGCAAGCCAGCAGCTCCGCCACCGCATCGGCCACCATCTCGGTGGTTGAGGAGCTCGCGCTAGCGAGCTGGTGTTGAGGAGCTCGCGCTAGCGAGCGTCTCGAAACCACTCGGCGTCCCTTGGTTTCGAGACGGTGCTGCGCACCTCCTCAACCGGCGGGGCCCTTGGTTTCGAGACGGGCGCTGCGCGCCCTCCTCAACCGGCGGGAGGGCAACCAGCTCGCGGGTGATCCGCAGCACCTCCGAGCGCAGGATCCCGTCCACGACGGCTCGTTTGGTGTCGTGGATCATCGCCAGCCAGTCGACGGGCCGGCCGCGCAGTCGGGTTTCGAGTGCGTCGAGCGGGCGCTGGCCGGCCGGGTCGGTGAGCACCCGGTCGATGTGGGCCAGGGCGTCGTACCCGGTCGTGCCCTCGGTCGACCACGACGCCGGCAGGTGCTCGCCGGTCTCCAGGATCTTCTCGACCAGGACATAGGCACCACCCGTCAGCTCGGCGAGGTCGTCGAGGTAGCCCTGCGGGTCACGGAGGCCGTCGGGATGGTCGACCCGGAGCCCGTCGACCAGGCCCTCGTCGAACCATCGCTTGATCTCGACGTGACTGTCGGCGAAGACGTCGGGGTCCTCGACTCGGATCGCGGCCAGGGTGTTGACCGCGAAGAACCGCCGGTAGTTGAGGCCGTCGTCGGCAACATGCCAGTTGACCAGCTCGTAGTGCTGGCGGGCATGGACGGCGTTCGCGTCGGCCCCGTCGTCGGCGGATGCCGGGAGCGATCGGGAAGCGATTGTCGTAGTAGCGCAATTCGCCGTCGACGACGTCGAGGTGGGCGATCGGGCCGCCTTCACGAGCCTGGTCCGCATCGCCAACGACCGGGATCCGAATCCGGCCGCCACCTGCTGCCCAGTCGACGTCGAACGCGACCGCGCGCTCGGAGTCCCGGCCGTGCTTGAGCAGGTCCCACCACCACTGGTTCTCGGGCGGTGTGGCCACCCCGACGTGGTTGGGCACGATGTCGACCAGGATGCCCAGGCCCAGACGCCGTGCTTCGGCCGAGAGGGCGGCCAGCCCGTCCGCGCCGCCCCGGGAGGCGTCGATGTGGTCGTGCGAGACGACGTCGTACCCATGGTTGCTGCCGGGCTCGGCCGCCAGCAGCGGGGACAGGTAGACCCAGTCGACGCCGAGTTCGTGGAGGTAGGGCAGTCGGCGCGCGGCCGCGAACAGGTCGAAGTCCGCGTTGATCTGAAGCCGGTAGGTGCTCACCGGTCTCCGGTTGACGCTCCTGCGCTCGCCCATGCCTGCCTTCCTGTCGCTGCTGTTCCCGAAACGGCCGACGGACTAACGCCTGCGGCGCTGGTCGGACGCGGGCGTCGCCGTCGCGGTGGACGCCTGTGCCGCGACCGAGGCGGCGACCGAGTGGTCGGGAGCGGCCTCCGGCTCCGCATGCTCCCTGAGTACGACGAGGGAGCGGGTCTCGAGCCGGAAGGTGGCGCCCGGCTGACGGGTCTCGGGCTCGTCCGCCGAGCCGCCCGTGTCGATGACCACGTCCCACGCCCCGGCGTACTCGTCGGGAGGCAGCGTCACCTCGGCCGGACCGTCGGCGTTGAAGTAGAGCAGGAAGTGGTCGTCGGTGATCGGGCCGCCGCGGGGGTCGGTCCCGCGGATGCCGTCGCCGTTGAGATACATGCCGACCGCCTTCGAGCCGGACTGCCAGTCGGCGGCCTCCATCGGTCGACCCTCGAGGTGCAGCCAGACGATGTCGTTGAGGCGTTCGCCGTCACCGGTTCGCACCGTGGTGCCGGTGAAGAAGCGCTTGCGGCGGAAGGTCGGGTGGCTCTTGCGGAGCTTGGCGATGGCGGCCGTGAACTCGACGAGTGGCTTGTCGGCCTGGTCCCAGTGCACCCAGCTGATCTCGGAGTCCTGCGCGTAGGTGTTGTTGTTGCCGTGCTGGGTGCGGCCGAGCTCGTCGCCGTGCAGCAGCATGGGGACGCCCTGGCTGAGCAGCAGGGTGGCGATGAAGTTCCGCTGCGCGCGCGCCCGGGCCTGCTGGATCTCCGGGTCGTCCGTCGGACCCTCGGCGCCGTGGTTCCACGACCGGTTGTGGCTCTCGCCGTCGTTGCTGAGCTCGCCGTTGGCCTCGTTGTGCTTCTCGTTGTAGGACACCAGGTCGCGCAGCGTGAACCCGTCGTGGGCGGTGACGAAGTTGATGCTGGCCACGGGTCTGCGCCCGGAGTGCTCGTAGAGGTCGGCGGAGCCGGCGATCCGGGACACGAACTCGCCCAACGACGGCTCGCCGCGCCAGAAGTCGCGGACCGTGTCTCGGTAGGCGCCGTTCCACTCGGTCCACTGCGGCGGGAAGTTGCCGACCTGGTAGCCACCAGGGCCGACGTCCCACGGCTCGGCGATGAGCTTGACCTGACTGACCACCGGGTCCTGCTGCACGAGCTCGAAGAACGTCGCCAGCCGGTCGACCTCGTAGAACTCGCGAGCCAGGGCCGCGGCCAGGTCGAACCGGAAGCCGTCCACGTGCATCTCGGTCACCCAGTAGCGCAGCGAGTCCATGATCAGCTGGAGCGAGTGCGGGTGTCGCACGTTGAGAGAGTTGCCGGTGCCGGTGTAGTCCATGTAGTACTGCTCGTTGTCCTCGACGAGCCGGTAGTACGCCGGGTTGTCGATGCCCTTGAAGCTCAGCGTGGGGCCGAGGTGGTTGCCCTCCGCGGTGTGGTTGTAGACCACGTCGAGGATCACCTCGATGCCGGCCGCGTGCATGGACTTCACCATCGACTTGAACTCCTGCACCTGCTGGCCGAGGTCGCCGGTCGCGGCGTACTCGGCGTGCGGAGCGAAGAAGCCCAGGGTGTTGTAGCCCCAGTAGTTGCGCAGGCCCTTCTCGAGCAGGGTGTTGTCCTGCACGAACTGGTGCACCGGCATCAGCTCGATCGCGGTCACCCCCAGCTTGGTGAGGTGGTCGGTGACGGCCGGGTGCGCCAGGCCGGCGTACGTCCCCCGCATGTCCTCGGGTACGTCGGGGTGCAACTGGGTCAGGCCCTTGACGTGGGCCTCGTAGATCAGCGACTCGTTGTAGGGGACGTTGAGCCGACGGTCGCCCTCCCAGTCGAAGAACGGGTTGATGACCACGCCGTACGTCATGTGCGGCGCGGAGTCCTGGTCGTTGCGCGAGTCCGGGTCGCCGAACTCGTAGCCGAACAGCGAGGGATCCCAGTCGATCTCGCCGCTGGTCGCCTTGGCGTAGGGGTCGAGCAGCAGCTTGTTCGGGTTGCAGCGGAAGCCCTTCTCGGGGTCCCACGGGCCGTGCACCCGGTAGCCGTAGCGTTGTCCGGGCTGCACCTGGGGGAGGTAGCAGTGCCACACGTGGGCGTCGACCTCGGTGACCTCGATGCGCGTCTCCTTGGGCTTTCCCCGCGCACCGATGTCGATCAGGCAGAGCTCGACGCGCTCTGCCGCCTCGCTGAACAGGGCGAAGTTCGTCCCGATGCCGTCGAAGGTCGCCCCCAACGGATACGGACTGCCAGGCCACGTCTCCAGCACAGGTGTCTCCTCGGTTTGATCGATTGGAACGTTCAAATCACACCACGTCCTGTGCTCCGGAGCGACATCGACAACGCAGGGCCACCTTACGGAACCCGTCGGGACGACCCGGCGTCCTACCCTCGTGGAGATGACCCGACGCGAAACCTTGCGCCTGCTGGCGATGATCAGCGCGGTCCTTGCCGCGCCTGCGGCACTGACGGGCTGCGGGGCGGAAGAGGACCAGGCGGAGTCGGACCAGAAGCGCGAGGGTGGAGAGGCGGGCGACGATCTCGAACTGGCGAGCTCCGACGCGGAGCGGTCGCCCGGCGTGGTCGACGCGATCCCCGACGCAGTGGCCTCCCTGACGGCCCTGGCCGCGGGACTGTACGACGCCCTGGCCGCGAAGCCCGGCAACCTGGTGCTGTCGCCGTACTCGGTGGCGGTGGCCCTTGCGATGACGGTCAACGGAGCCGAGGGCAAGACGGCCGAGGAGATGCTGGACGTGCTCAGCGTGGCCGACCTCGACCGGTTCAACGACGGGTTGAACGCGCTCACGCAGTACATGGAAGGGCTCGCCGGAAAGGTCAAGCGCGGCGACGGCAGCGCGGCCGAGCTGGCGCTGGACACCGCGAACGCCCTGTTCGGCCAGCGCGACACCGAATGGCAGGAGCCCTTCCTCGACACCCTCGCCAGCGACTACGGCGCCGGAATGCGACTGGTGGACTACAAGTCCGCCGCCGAGGCCGCCCGGACGCTGATCAACGACTGGACCGCGACCCAGACGCACGACCGGATCCCGGAGATCCTGGCCGAGGGCGTCGTCGATGTGTTGACCCGGCTGGTGCTGGTCAACGCGATCTATCTCAAGGCGCCGTGGGAGGAGCCGTTCCTCCTCGAGGCCACCCAACGCGTCCGTTCCGGACCGACGACGGCAAGACCGTGCAGGCCGACACGATGTCACTCGGCCTGAGCTCGTCCGGCTATGCGCGTGGCGACGACTGGGAGGCGGTCCGGATCCTCTACGCCGGCGGCGCGCTGGCGATGACGGTCGTGCTGCCTGCCGAGGGACGGCTCGACCAGGTCTCGGCTGCGGTGGCCGACGGTGGACTGACCGAGATCCTGGCCGCCAACAAGCCCACGATGGTGCAGCTGACCCTGCCCAAGTGGGAGTTCCGCACCCAGGCGGCCCTCGCCGACGTGCTGACGGCGATGGGGATGCCCACGGCCTTCGACCCCAACGCCGCGGACTTCAGCGGCATGACCGAGCAGGAGCAGCTGTACATCGCCGCGGTGGTGCACGAGGCGTTCATCGCGGTCGACGAGGAAGGCACCGAGGCCGCCGCCGCGACGGCCGTGGTGATGGGCGACGACCTCCATGCCGCGGTACCAGGAGTTCGTCGTGGACCGGCCGTTCCTCTTCGTGATCCACGACGTCGAGCAGGGGGCCCCGCTGTTCCTCGGCCGGGTCAGCGACCCGACTGCCTGACCGTCTTGGCGAGGTCCTCGGCCAGCGGCTCGTAGTGGTCGAACACCCGGGTGAACGTGCCGGTTCCGTGGGTCGACGACCGCAGGTCGATCGCGTAGCGCTCCAGCTCGGTCGTCGGCACGTGGGCCCGGATCAGCGTGCGGTCGTCGCCGGACTTGTCCGTCCCGAGCAGCCGTCCCCGCCGCGCGGAAAGGTCGCTCATCGCGTTTCCGACCAGGTCATCGGGTACGACGACCGTGACGTCGTCGTACGGCTCGAGCATCTGCACCCCCGCCGCCTCCGCGGCCTCCCGCAACGCCAGCGCGCCTGCGCTCTGGAACGCCATGTCGGAGGAGTCCACGCTGTGTGACTTCCCGTCGGTGAGCGTGACCCGGAGGTCCACGACGGGGTAGCCGTAGCGGACTCCGCGCTCCATCTGGGCGCGGACGCCGCGTTCGACGCTGGGGATGAACTGGCGGGGGACCGAGCCGCCGACGACCTTGTCGAGGAACTCGAAGCCGGAACCCTGCGGCAGGGGTTCGACCTCGATGTCGCAGATGGCGTACTGGCCGTGGCCGCCGGACTGCTTCACGTGCCGTCCGTGTCCCTTCCCCGGACCGGCGAAGGTCTCGCGGAGCGGCACGATCAGGTCGCGTTGCTCGACGCTGACGCCGAACCTGGCCCGCAGCCGGTCGAGGGCCACGTCGGCGTGCGACTCGCCCATCGCCCACAGCACCAGCTGGCGGGTCTCGGCGTTGTGCTCGATGCGGAGTGACGGGTCCTCGGCGGCGAGCCTGCTCAGCGCGGAGGACAGCTTGTCGTCGTCGGACTTGGTCGCCGCCTCGATCGCGACCGGGAGCAGCGGCGACGGCATGGTCCAGGGGCGGAGCACCCGCGGCGAGTCGACGGAGGAGAGCGTGTCACCGGTCTCGGCGCGGGTGAGCCGCCCGATCGCGGCGATGTCGCCGGCGACCACGCGCTTGGCCGGGACCTGTTGCTTGCCGAACGGGTGGGACAGGGCTCCGACCCGCTCGTCGTCGTCGTGGTCCTCGTGGCCCGAGCCCTCTCCGAAGAACGAGGAGAAGTGGCCGGAGATGTGCACCGCGCCGTCGGCGTCGAGAGTGCCGGAGAAGACCCGGACCAGACTGACCCGGCCGACGTACGGGTCGCTGGTCGTCTTGACGACCTCGGCCACCAGAGGTCCGTCGGGGTCGCAGGTCAGCGGGTCGGCCGGGCGGCCGGCAGGGGTGAAGACCTCCGGGCTGGGGTGTTCGGACGGCGGCGGGAACCCGCGCACGATCACGTCGAGCAGCTCGGCGCAGCCCACTCCCGTCGTGGCGCAGACCGGAAGCACCGGGAAGAACGTGCCGCGTGCGATCGACCGCTCGAGGTCGGTGACGAGAAGGGCTTCGTCCACCGTCTCGCCGCCGAGATAGCGGTCCATCAGACCGTCGTCCTCGGACTCCTCGATGATGCCCTCGATCAGGGTGGCGCGTTGCTCCGTCTCGACCTCGGCGTACGACGCGGCCGGGGAGCCGGCGAGGGGTACGCCGGCCTTGGCGTCGCCGTGGTGGTCGTAGTAGAGCTCGTCGAGCAGGCCGACCAGCCCGGTGACCTGGTCACCCTCGGTCACCGGCAGGAACAGCGGGAGGACCTTGTCGCCGAACGCAGCCTGCGCCTGGGCGAGTACGCCGGGGTAGTCGGCGCGGGCGTGGTCGAGCTTCGTGATCACCACCGCCCGGGGCATCCCCACGTCGGCGCACTCGTTCCACAGCCCGACGGTCGCGTGGTCGATCCCCTCGTTGGCCGCGATCACGAACAGGGCGCAGTCCGCGGCCCGCAGCCCGGCCCGAAGCTCACCGACGAAGTCGGCGTATCCGGGAGTGTCGATCAGGTTGACCTTGGTGCCGGCGTGCACCAGCGGCGCGACGGCGAGCGACATGGAACGTCCGTGGGCCTGCTCGGGCTCCTCGTGGTCGGAGACCGTGGTGCCCTCGGCGATCGAGCCGGAGCGGTTGATCGCCCCACCCACCACCAGCAACGTCTCGAGGAATGTTGTCTTTCCCGAAGAGCTCGGCCCGACCAGGACGACGTTGCGAATCCGGTCGGGCCCGGTCGCCTCTAGGTCCTGGTTTCCGCCGCCCTTCCGTGCCGCTTTGTCAGCCATGCACCTAACCAACCCCGATCGGGCCCGGTACACAAGAGCATGTCTGGACCGAAAGACCAGAACAGCCTGCGTTCCGCGGCTGGATCCGCCCGCCGTGTGGTCTGATGACCCGAGACGACACTTTGCGAAAGGGCGGAGCATGACACGTAGGACGCGGACATTGGCACCAGCGGTGGCGGGAGCGATGATGGGTCTCGCCCTGGCGGCCTGTGGGTCCGACGGCGACGGCGGCGACGGCGGCGAAAGCCCGGGCAACGATTTTGCCGACGGCTCGGTCGAGGAGATCAAGGACGCCGCGATCGCCGACATGAAGGCCCTCGAGTCGATGACCATGGACGGCTCGCTGACCCAGGAAGGCGGGGAGCTGGAGCTGACCCTGTCCATGGACACTGACGGCAACTGCCTCGGCACGATCACGCAGGCGGGCGGCACCGCCGAGTTCATCGGCGCCGACGGCGTCTTCTTCCTCAAGGGTGACGAGACGTTCTGGCGCGGCAACACCGACCCGGCCAAGGCCGACGCCGTCGTCAAGCTCGTGGCCGGCAAGTGGGTCAACCTGGGCACGGACGGCGGTGGATTCTCGGAGCTCTGCGACCTCGACAGCTTTATCGACGACCTGCCGAGGACGACCCTGACGACGCCGGCAAGGAATACAGAGTGGGTGACGAGACGACGGTCGACGGCGAGAACGCCGTGGAGGTCATCACCAAGGACGGCGAGGAGACGACCACGGCGCTGGTGGCCACCGAGGGTGAGCACTACATCCTCAAGGTGACGAACGAGGGCGGCGACGAACCAGGGTCGTTCACCTTGAGCGGGTTCGACGAGCCGGTCGACGCCAGGCCCCGGACGACGCCGTGGAGCTGCCCAAAGACTGATTGACCGCCTGTGACGGTGGGACCAGATCGGCTCGGCCATAGGCTTCGAGGATGAGGCTGTTCGTCGCGGTTGTCCCGCCGGACGGGGTGCTCGAGCACCTGGACGAGTTCTTGTCGGCGCGTCGGGAGGCGGGCGAGTTTCGCTGGACCGTGCCAGACCAGTGGCACCTCACCCTGGCGTTCATGGACTCCGTGGCCGAGCGTCATCTGGACGACCTGGTGGAGAGACTCGGCCGGGCGGCGCAGCGGCGTACCCCGTTCGAGCTCGGGTTCGCCGGGGGCGGCGCCTTCCCGAACCCTGCGCGCGCGAAGGTGCTGTGGCTGGGTGTCGACGCCGACGACTCCGCGCGCACCGAGCTGGGTCGACTGGCGACCGGAGCCCGGGCGGCCGCGACCAAGGCGGGTGCCGAGGTCGCCGGCGGAAAGTTCCGGCCGCATCTCACGCTCGCCCGGCTCGGCCGCCCGCATGAGGTCACCAAGTGGGTGCGGCTGCTCGACGCCTACCAGGGCCCGAGGTGGACGGTGGAGGAGTTCGCGCTGATCGAGTCGCACCTGGGCGAGGGACCGCGAAAGCGCCCGAGACACGTTGTGCTGGAGACCTTTCGGACTCAGATCGGCGGACGGTGGCCATGAGAATCGGTGACCTGCTGCGCAGGTCGCTCTGGGACCGGTTCCCCCGCGATCACTGGCAGTCGGCCGAGGACTTCCGGCGCCGGCGGCTGGTGACGCTGGTCGGCGGTTGTCATCGGGGCGGGTCTCCTCGCCGTCTCGCTGCGGATCGAACCGGGCAGCCCGAGCTTCTATCCGGCGACACTTTGCCTGGCCGGTCTGTGGGCCGTCGCGGGTTTCGCATCCGGGCCGCTGCACCTCGGGCGGATCGAGGCCGGGCCGCGCACCGGCTCGCCCGGTCGTCCAACCGATCGTCCTCGGTCTGGCCCTGGCCGGCCTCTTCGTCGTGGGCGCGCTGGCCGTTCGCGAGATGCCGGTGCTCGAGGACCAGGTGACGTCGGTGCTCGACTTCGCCGACCAGGGGTCGGGCCCGCTGGTGCTGCTGGTGACGGTCGTGAACGGCGTCACCGAGGAGATCTTCTTCCGGGGCGCGGTCTACGCGGCCGTGAAGCGCCACCAGGTCGCCGTCAGCGCCGTGGCGTACGCGCTGACGACGGCGGCGACCGGCAACGTGATGCTCACGTTCGCCGCCCTGGTCCTGGGCGTCGTGGTCGGACTGCAGCGCCGCGCGAGCGGCGGCGTGCTCGCGCCGATCCTCACCCATGTGACCTGGTCGGTGACGATGCTCTACGCCTTGCCGGCGCTGTTCGGATGACAGAACGCGAGTCAGCGGTCGCGCTCCTCGACCGCCCGTCGTACGGCCTCCTCGTAGCCGACCGGCTCGCCGGGGACGATCTCCCGGATCGACTGCTCGGTGACGACGACCTCGGTGCCCATGGAGTCGATCAGGTTGCGTCCGGTGGTCGCGTCGACATCGGTCACCAGCGCCAGCCAGTACGACGACAGCCGCGGCGTCAGCACGGGCACCGTCACGATCGGCACCTCGCTGCCCTTCTCGACGTCGGGCCGCGATCCGCAGCATCTCGACGTAGGTGAGCCGATCGGGTCCGCCGATCTCGAAGACCCGGCCGAATGCCTCGGGCACGTCGGCCACGCCGACGAGATAGCGGACCACGTCGTCGAGGGCGATCGGTTGGGTCCGGGTCGTGGCCCACCGGGGAACGACCATCGCCGGCAGGTTCTTCACCAGTTGTCGGGTGATCTCCCACGAGACGCCGCCGGTGCCGACCACGATGGCCGCCCGAAGGGTCGTCACGGGCACCCCGTCTTCGCCCAGCAGGGTCTCGACCTCGCGACGCGAGCGCAGGTGCGCCGACAGGGTGCCGTCGTCGGCGCCGAGGCCACCGAGGTAGATCAGCTGCCGGACACCGGCGGCGGCTGCCGCCTTCGAGAAGTTGCGGGCCTGCGCGGCGTCCTTCCTCTCGAAGTCGTCGTCGTCGAGGGAGTGCACGAGGTAGTAGGCGATGTCGACGCCGTCGAGCGCTTCGGCGAGCGACTCGGGGTCACCGACGTCGCCCCGGACGGCCAGTCCGGGCCCGGCGTAGGAGTCCGGCCGCCGGGTCATCGCCCGGAGGTCGTCGTACCCCGCCTCGTCCAGCGCCAGGACCAGCCTTCGTCCGACGAACCCGGTCGCGCCGGTCACGAGAATTCGGGGCATGCGGGCAGCGTAGCCAGCGGGCGGGACATGCGGGATTTGTGACAGTTCGGAAACACGCTCCGGCTATGGTCGGCCCATGCCCTTCCTGCTGCGGGTCGAACTGCCGGACGTCCCCGGGTCGCTTGGTCGAGTGGCCACCGCGATCGGTGAGGCCGGCGGCGACATCGAGGCGATCGAGATCGTCGAGCACCGCGCCGACGGCACCGCAGTCGACGACGTACTCCTCGAGGCGACCGCGGGCGTGATGCCCGACTCGCTGGTCTCGGCGTGCAATCGCCTCGACGGAGTGCAGGTCATCTGGATCAGCAGGTACGCCGCGGGCGGAGGCCTGTTCCTGGATCTCGAAGCCGTCGAGGAACTGACCGCGCACCCGGCGGTGGCGGTCGACCGGCTGGTGGAGCTTCTTCCCGCCACCTTCCGCGCGGACTGGGCTGCCCGCGTCGGAAAGGACGGCCTCGGCAAGCGCACCGGGGCCGCGCCCGACCAGTTCGACTGGGTCGGGGTCGACAAACCCGTTCGCCTGCCAAGCGACGACGACACCCTGCTCGCGGCGGCTCCGTTGGCTGGAGACGACTTCGTCGTCATCGCCCGCCGGGGCGGGCCCGACATCCTGGACTCGGAGCTCGCCCGCCTGGGCCACCTGGTCGCTCTCGCCGTGTCGATCGCACCCTGAGGCGAGTCGGCTTCACCGACCGAGTCGATCGAACCAGCGGATCGCCGCAGTCACGCCGGCTCGACCCGACGCGCTGTGGTCGGGCACGTGCAGGTCCCTGGTGCGGACGGCGAAGCCGCGCCTGGCGAAGTCGTCCGCGCAGTGCAGGGTGTTGGTGGGCGTCGCCTCCCGGTCGCCGCCGGTGTAGTACAGCCGGATCGGGGCTCGCGGGGTCCAGCCGTCGCAGGCGGTGTCGTAGTCGTCCAGCGCCCTGGCGAACCGGCCCGCCGGGTGTCGGAGCATCCGCAGGCCCGCCTTGGTCAACAGCTTCTGAGGGGTCGCCGGCATCCGCTTGTAGACCTCGATGCTCGGATGCGTGCCGTCGTAGAGACCGGTGACGAAGCCGTCGTACGGGGCGCGGAACACCTCGCTCGGCGAGTCGTAGAGCCCGTGCAGGTGGTCCCAGGACGTCAGCAGGTAGCCGAGGTAGAGCGTGGCGAGCTTCGGGTCGACCTCACCCCTGAGGATCGCCGGCAGCTCCGCGTGCCTGAAGTCGTAGGCCCCGCTGATCGATGCGACCGCGGCCAGGCGGAGACGCGGCACCTGTCCTCGCTGGAGGGTGCGCGCGGTGACCAGGGCCGCGTGGGCACCCTGCGAGAAGCCGGCCACCCGGACGCCGCGACTCAGCCTCAGGTCCTTGGCGGCGGCGAACTCACGGGCTGCGTCGAGGAGGTCGACCGAGGCCGAGACCTCCGTCCGGCCGTCGAGGTACGCCGGGTAGCCCTGGCCGACTCCGAGGCCGACGTAGTCCGGCGCCGCGACGGCGTACCCGGCGGCGGCGAAGCTCAAGGCGCCCGCCTGATGGTAGGTGTCGCCTTTGCCGACCGACGGTGCGTCGGCGGAGGACGGCGTGGTGCCGTGCTCGAAGAGGACCTGGCGGAGCCGGTGCGGGCCCGAGGTCGGGTAGGCGAACAGCCCACTCGCCCGGATCGATCGACCACGTCGGTCGACGGTGCGGTACACGAGGCGGTAGCCATCGACAGGACGGCGTACCTCTTCGGTCGAGTAACCAGCGTCGGCGAGCAGGTGCCGGGTCGCGGCGATGTCGAGGTGACGGATCCTGGTGGCCGAGACGAGGGTCGCCGCGGTCGGTGGACGCGGCTGCCACGGACTCGGGCTGGTCGCCCACGCTGGGTGAGGCTGTGGCGACCGCGAAACGTGCTCGCCATCAGGGTGGTCGCGAGCAGGATTTGCAGAGGACGAGTTCGGATTATTGTCATGCTCCGACGCTAGGAGCGAACCGGCGCCGACACAGTGGGGCCGAGACCCCAACCCGGGTGGACCTGGGTCCACCCGCCGGAG
This sequence comes from uncultured Actinomycetota bacterium, assembly GCA_963719255.1. GTDB lineage: Bacteria > Actinomycetota > Actinomycetes > Propionibacteriales > Nocardioidaceae > Nocardioides. Next base: position 40,795 of record CAVRBN010000018.1, read on the forward strand.
CTCAGACCACCGGCGACAGCACGAAGACCGGGATCTCCCGGTCCACCTTCTTCTGGTAGACGGCGTACTGCGGGAACGCCGCCACAGCCCGCGTCCACCACTCCTCGCGCTCGGCGCCGGTCACCAGACGCGCGGTGTACGTCGCGGGCTCCGGGCCGTCCTGGAGGTCGGCCTCGGGGTGCGCGACGAGGTTGTAGAACCACGAAGGGTGCTTGGGGTCACCGCCCTTGGAGGCGACTGCCGCATACTCGCCGTCGTGCTCGACCCGCATCACCGGGTGCTTCCGCAGCTTGCCGGACTTCGAGCCGATCGAGGTGAGGACCACGATCGGTCTGCCCGCGACCGTGTTGGCCTTCTTGCCACCAGACGCCTCGTAGGCCGCCGCTTGGTCGGCGGCCCAGTTCCACGTGCCGCGCTCGTACTCCCCGGAGAGTGCCATGCCGCCAAAACCCCCGGACCGTGTCATTTGTTCCGACGAACGGCCCTAACCTAATCAGGAAGCTCGCCGGATAGCCTGCGCACCATGAGCGCAATCGAGGGCGTGTCGCAGACGTTCGACCCGGACGCGTGGGATCCGGTGCCCGGCTTCGGCGACCTGACCGACCTGACCTACCACCGGGCCAGGGAGCACGGCACAGTCCGGATCGCGTTCGACCGGCCAGACGTGCTCAATGCATTCCGCCCGCACACCGTCGACGAGCTGCTCCGGGTCCTCGAGCACGCGCGGATCTCCAGCGACGTCGGCTGCGTGCTCCTCACCGGCAATGGCCCGAGCGACAAGAATGGCAAGTGGGCGTTCTGTACTGGCGGGGACCAGCGGATCCGCGGCAAGGCCGGATACCAGTACGCCGCCGGTGAGACCGCGGACACGGTGGACAAGGCCAAGCTGGGGCGGCTGCACATCCTCGAGTGTCAGCGGCTGATCCGCTTCATGCCGAAGATCGTCATCTGCCTGGTCAACGGGTGGGCAGCCGGGGGCGGCCACTCGCTCCACGTCGTGTGCGACCTGACCCTGGCCAGCGCCGAGCACGGGCGGTTCAAGCAGACCGACGCCGACGTCGGGTCGTTCGACGGGGGCTTCGGGTCGGCGTACCTCGCCCGCCAGGTGGGCCAGAAGTTCGCCCGCGAGATCTTCTTCCTCGGTGACGAGTACTCCGCCGAGGACATGCACCGGATGGGGGCGGTCAACAAGGTGGTGCCGCACGCCGAACTCGAGGCCGAGGCCCTGGAGTGGGGCCGCAAGATCAACGGGAAGTCGCCCACAGCCCAGCGGATGCTGAAGTACTCCTTCAACCTGATCGACGACGGCCTCGTCGGCCAGCAGCTCTTCGCCGGCGAGGCCACCCGCCTGGCCTACATGACCGACGAGGCAATGGAGGGCCGCAACCAGTTCCTCGAGAAGCGCGACCCCGACTGGTCGCCCTACCCCTGGTACTACTGACACACACCGGTGGTTGAGGAGGGCCGTCAAGGCCCGTCTCGAAACCACCTCTGCATGCCAGCGGCCTGTTGGGCCTCGATGTGTGGCAGAGGTTGGCAAGAACTGCTGCCGCCATGCCCGGGCTCACGGTCTCCGAGGCGTTACGCCAGATCAGAAGAAGATCTTGGTCCCGAGCAGCCCGCCGCCCGGGGCGCGGCCCGAGAGCACTCGGCAGAGCTCGAGCGCGTCCATCTCGATGCGTGGCCCGCCTGAGCCCTGCACGAACTTCCCGCCCGCGGGGCCCGACAGGACGACCTCTACGGGCTGTTGGTGGCGCCTCGCCCACTCGCCCACGGCGTCCTCGACGATCCGCCGGTCGTTCTCCCCTGGGGACAGCTCGCGTCCCACGGCGCGTGAGATGTCGATGCGGTGCATGAACACGTCGCGGGTGTAGATCACATCCATGAGGTGGCCGACGTTGCCCTTGTTCGGCATGCCCTCGACTATCGACCCGTTGCTCTTCGCAGATACCGACACGGCACGCAGGAACGCGGGCGTCCGCATTCGACCGCGCACGGCTCCGGCAGCGAGTGCCTTCAACGCTGCCACTCTTTCGGCCGGGGTGAGCGAGGCGTGCTCCGCGACCTGCAGCGCGTTGTACGCATCCATCGCGTTGCCGTCGTACTCACGGGCGTGCCGGAACCCGTAGAGGTTCTGCCGAAGCAGTTCGCGCTTCGACGCGGCTGCCTTCGCGCTGCCGATGAGGTGGCCCACCATGTCAGACACATTCCAAGCGGCGCACTCGGTCTGGGCCCGCCAGTCGTCGCCCCGCAAGGTCTCGAGCAGCGCGATGAGGTCGTCGTACGCGCCGGTCGCCACCTCGGCTGCGTCGGACGTGCGGGTGATGGGAGTGATCTGGTCAATCGCGGTTGTCATGGTGGTCCTCCTCGATGGACTATCCCGCCGCTCCACTGCCTAACGGCGTTAGCCTAACGCAGTTAGGTCGGGTCCGCCAGACGGGTTTCCGAACATTGTTAGGGTGACGGCGTGGACCAACGGAGCGAGCGACATCAGGCCACGCGCAGCAAGATCCTCGCCACTGCGTGGTCCCTTACCAACGAGAAGGGTCTGACGGGCTGGTCGCTGCGCGAGCTTGCCGCGGCAGTTGGCATGCGCGCGCCGTCGCTGTACGTGTACTTCCCGGCCAAGGACCACATCTACGACGCGATGTTCGGCGAGTCCTACCGCCAGCTCCTCGAGCTCAACAAGGCCACGCCGTTGCCGGACGAGCCCAGGGAGCGGCTGCGCACCATGGCGGTGATGTTCTTCGACTTCGCGGTGGAGAACCCAGCGGGGGTCCAGCTGATGTTCTGGCGGGTGATTCCCGGTTTCGAGCCATCCCCCGACGCCTACGCGCCGTCCCTCCAGGTGATGAGCCTCGCGCAGAAGGCGTTCGCCGAGATCGGCATCGCCGACCCTGCCGCCATGGACATGTGGACCGCGCTGCTCTCAGGTTTGATCACCCAGCAGACCAGCAACGACCCTGGCGGGGACCGCTGGCTGCGGCTCCTCGATGATGCGGTCGACATGTTCGCCAGGGTCTACCTGTAGGCGTGCTGACGCGGAGCGTGGATCCAGCGCGCCTGACCGCCTTATAGCCTTGCGTCATGACAACCGTGGTGTTCGATCTCGGCGGCGTCGTCGTGGCCTGGGACCCGGTGCCGGCCGTCGCCGCGGCCGTCGGGCAGGACCGCGCGGAGCGTTTCGTTCACGGCCACGAGTTCGACTTCGAGGCGTGGAACCACGCTCAGGACTCGGGCCGGTCTTGGGCGGACGCCGAGGCAGCGGCCAGGGCCAGCCACCCCCACCTCGCGGAGGAGATCGCTGCCTATCGGCCCAACTTCGCCCTCTCGCTGCGAGGGTTGGTCCCTGGTACGGCGGAGATCCTGCGCGCGCTCTACGACCGCGGCGTACGGCTGGTCGCCCTCACGAACTGGTCAGCCGAGACAATCCACCACGCGCTCGAGGTCTTCCCCGAGCAGTTTGCTCTCTTCGACGACATCGTCGTCTCCGGCACAGAAGGCGTCGCCAAGCCCGACCAGGAGATCTTCCAGATCCTCGCCCATCGGCTTGGGCACCCGATCGAGGGCGTCTTCTACGTCGACGACAACCTCCGCAACGTCGACGCCGCTCGCAACGCCAGCATGGACGCACTCCAGTTCACCGACGCCGCCGCGCTGCTCGACGAACTCCGGGGTCGCGGCCTCCTCGACTGAGGCGGTCACGATGCGATCAGCGGCGGCCGCCATTCCCGCCTGATCAGCCCGTACACCCACGAGTCCGATACCTCGCCGTTCACGACGCAGTCTTCCCGCAGCGTCCCTTCACGCATGAATCCGAGCTTCTCCAGGACGCGGGCAGATGCCACGTTGCGGGTATCGGTCTCGGCCTGGACTCGATTCAGATCCAGCGTGTCGAATGCCCACTGCAGCAAGGCGCGCGCGGCTTCCGTCGCGTAGCCGTGACCCCATGCCGCATCGTCGAGGCAGTAGCCCAACGACGCGCTGCGGTAGTCCGGGTTCCACCGGGTCAGACTGCACCAGCCGATGAACGCCCCGTCGGAAACACGGTCCATGGCCAGCCGCGCCCCGGTGCCTTCTTCCGCCATCTGCCGGCAAGCCGCGATGAAGCGCTCGGCGCGCGCACGTTCGCTCCACGGCGGCGCGTCCCAGTAGCGCAGCACGTAGGCGCTGCTGTGCAGCGCGAAGAGGGCGTCCGCGTCCGCGTCGGTGAAGGGACGCAGTCGCAGGCGAGCGGTGTGCAGAGTAGGGGTGGGCAGGGACATGCGTTCCATGTTGCCTTGTCATGAGGACGGCCGGACCAACCGAACACGCGATGCTTACACTGTCAGCCAGCCGAACGTGAAGGACGTGAGCGATGTTCAGGGTGCCGCCCGGACGAGTCGGTGTTCTACCGAATCAGTACCTCAAGGCGGCGATCGACGAGGGCATCCTCAACGCGGGCGGGTTCACCATTCCTCCTGAGAACGTCCAACCCGCCAGCCTGGACCTGAGGCTGGGTGAGGTCGCCTACCGCATTCGGTGCAGCTTCCTGCCCGGCGCTCACCGAGTTGAGGACCGGATGAAGGAGTACATCGTCGATGTACTGGACCTGCACAAAGAGGGCGCGGTCCTGGAGACGGGTCGGCCCTACCTCATTCCACTCAAGGAACGGCTCGAACTGCCGTCCACCATCCGGGCAAAAGCGAATCCAAAGAGCTCAACCGGGCGCGCGGACGTTTTCACGCGGGTCATAACTGACCGCAGCTCACGGTTCGATGAGATCTCGGCCGGATACAAGGGGCAGCTGTACCTCGAAGTCGTCCCGTTGTCCTTCCCCATCCGGGTGAAGGAGGATCTCACTCTGAACCAGCTGCGCCTGTCCGTCGGTCGCGCACAACTGAGTGATGAAGAGATCCGCACCGAACAGCAGGTTCGCCCGCTGCTTTTCGTAGATGGACGTCCCGTTCCAGTGACCGACATGCAGCTGTCGGATGGCTTGTTTCTCGGCCTGGACCTGCGCGGAGTCTCAGGTCGGCGGGTCGGCTACCGAGCACGCGGAAGCGCACCCCTGCTGGACATGTCGGTGGTGGGAGCCGCTGACCCAGAGCAGTTCTGGGAGCCAGTCCTCCGTGAGGAGGGTGATCGAATCGTGCTCACTCCCAAGGACTTCTACCTGCTCATGTCACACGAGGCGGTGACCATCTCACCCAATCTCGCAGCGGAGATGACCGCCTATGACCCCACCAGTGGGGAACTGCGGACGCACTACGCGGGTTTCTTCGACCCGGGCTTCGGTTTCGAAACCGGCGGCCAGTCCACCGGTTCTACGGCCGCGCTCGAGGTGCGGGCGCATGACGTGCCGTTCATGATCGAGCACGGACAACACGTGTGCAAGCTGACGTTTGAGCACATGCTCGAACCTCCCACAATGCTCTACGGACGCTCGATCGGCTCGAACTATCAGGACCAGACAGAGACCCTCGGCAAGCATTTTCGGATCCCTGGACCGGTCGTCGATGGACGGGCATCCGTCCGCCGACGTTCCCGTTTCCGGCGCCGCGCCGGAAAACGACACCCTGTTCTCCTAGAGGCAAGGGCGTTGACGGACTCGTTGGCCCGCGGGAACTGAGCGCGGTCAGCACAGCCTTTCCTTGCTTGCGATCGCCGATGCAGGTCTGTTGACTCGACGCCATGAGCGTCGAGATGACCGACGACGGCGTACCGGTGGGACCGCACAAGCACGAGCCACACGACGGGAGCATTGGCTCCCGGCTCAACTGGCTGCGCGCGGGAGTGCTCGGCGCCAACGACGGCATCGTTTCGACAGCGGGACTGGTGGTCGGTGTTGCAGGTGCCACCGACGACCGGAAGGCGATCCTCATCGCCGGCGTCGCGGGACTGTTCGCCGGCGCGATGAGCATGGCCACGGGCGAGTACGTGTCGGTGAGCACTCAGCGCGACTCCGAGCGAGCGCTCCTCGACAAGGAACGGCGGGAGCTGAGGGAGATGCCGGAGGACGAGCTGGCCGAGCTCGCCGACATCTACGTGCAGAAGGGACTGACTCCCGACCTGGCACTCCACGTGGCCGAGGAGCTCACCGACCACGATGCGCTGCGCGCGCACGCGGATGTGGAGCTCGGCATCGACCCGGACAACCTGACCAGCCCTTGGCAAGCTGCGGGGGCGTCGATGCTGGCATTCACGGTGGGCGCTCTGCTGCCGCTGCTCACGATCGCGCTGGCGCCGTCCGATGCCCGGGTCTGGGTCACGGTGGTGGCGGTCGCGATCGCCCTCGCCCTGACGGGCTGGGCCAGCGCGCGGCTCGGCGGGAGTCCCGTCGGCCGGGCCGTGGTGCGCAACGTGGGCGGTGGCATGCTGGCGATGCTCGGTCACGTTCCTGATCGGGAGCCTGTTCGGCACCCGGATCGACTAGCCGGCCAGCCGCTCGCGGATCAACGGCTCCAGACGCCGCCACTCGTCGGTGAGGCCCAGGCGGGTCCCGAACGTCCGCAGCGCGTTGATGAACATCTCGCCGCTCTCGATGACCCGCGGGTCCATGTGTCCGAACACCTCGAGTGCGACGACGCCGTACAACATCGTCCAGCCCTCCATGAAGACCCAGACGAGGCCGCGGTCCTCCGGAGCGATGTCCTCGACATCACCCGGGATCAACGGGTCCTGCACGACCTCGAGCATGCCGGGCGGCAGGTCCGAGAGCGCCGGGATCGGATATCCCGTGTGCCGCCAGAGGTCCTTGAGCAGGCCGATGAAGAGATGGCCCGAGCTGGAGATGGTGATCAGGTCTCGCCGCACACAAGCGGCGTCGGCCACCGGGTTCGCGAACACGAGCGAGAACTCGCGGGGGTTGCCCATCGCCCACTGCCGGAAGGCCACCGACGCGCAGACGAGCTGCCCCGCGGGGTCGTCGGCGGGCTGGGTGTCGGCCGCGGCGGCGAACCCGACCGTGGCGGCCTTGTCGATCTCGAAGGCGACCAGGTCCACCAGATCCTGGTAGCTGGTGACGTAGCGATAGAGCGCCGGCGCGGTCATGCCCATCTTGGCGGCGACCGCCCGGAGAGACAGCTCGGAGCCGCCGGCCAGCAGTTCGCGCGACGCCCGGACGATCTCGTCGTACGTCGCCTCGCGCTGCCGTTCCCTGCGCCCGAGTTCCACGCCCACCCTGGTTGCCCCATCTCTGTCGCCGACGCTGGAGATTCTGGTCGAATCTCTCTTGACGACGCGAGTTTACACTGTTTACTGTTTACAGCGTTCACGTAACTGAAGACCCATCACCAAGGGAGTCGTCATGCAGCGATGGGGTGCCTTCGTGGCCCGGCGCGCGGGTCTGGTCTTGCTGGTCGGCGTGCTGGCGACCATCGGCGCCGGCTTGTACGGCTTCGGCGTCTTCGACTCGCTGTCCAACGGTGGGTTCGACGACCCGGCCAGCGAGTCGTCCCAGGAGCGACTGCACGAGCTGGACACGTTCGGCAACAAGGCGGTCGACGTGGTCGCGATCTACTCCAGCGACGACTTGTCGGTGACCGACCCGGCGTTCGAGGCCGAGGTGCAGAAGGTCGTGGCCGGCCTGCCGAGCGACAAGGTGTCGTCGGTGGCGACCTGGTACGACACCCAGGACCCGTCCATGCTCAGCACGGACGGCCACGCCACCTCGGTGATCATCTCGCTCGTCGGCGACGACCAGGACGAAAGCGGCGAGAACTACGACGCGATCGCACCCGGGCTCGAGGCGGCCGGACTCGAGACCGACGTCGCCGGCCCGTGGGCGGTCTACAACGACGTGAACGACACGGTGTCCGAGGATCTCGCGCACGCGGAGTCGATCTCGATGCCGTTCGTGCTGCTGCTGTCCCTGATCATCTTCGGCAGCGTCGTGGCCGCCCTCATGCCCGTCCTGGTCGGAGGTGTGGCAGTCGTCGGAGCGCTCGCCGTCGTACGCCTGATCACGCTGTTCACCGACGTTTCCATCTTCTCGATCAACGTCATCACCTTGCTCGGGATGGGCCTCGCGATCGACTACGCGCTGTTCGTGGTGAGCCGGTTCCGTGAGGAGCTCGACGCGGGCCGCGATCCGTCCGACGCCATCACCACGACCATGCGGACCGCCGGCCGCACCGTGCTGTTCTCCGGGCTGACGGTGGCGGCGGCGATGAGCTCCCTGCTGGTGTTTCCCCAGGCGTTCCTGCGCTCGATCGGGTTCGGCGGGATCGCGGCCGTCTCGGTCGCCATGGTCGCCGCGCTCACCCTTCTGCCGGCCCTGCTCCGGCTGCTGGGCCACCGCATCGACGCACTCCGGATCCCGTTCCTCAACCGTCGTCGCCACAGCCTGGTGACCGGGTCTGGAGCGTGGGCGCGGCTGGCGCATGCGGTGATGGCGCGGCCGGTTGTGTACGTCGTCGTGATCACCGCCGTGCTGTTGGCGATCGCGAGCCCGTTCCTCGGCGCGAAGTGGGGCAGCGTCGACTATCGGGTGCTGCCGCAGGATGCGCCGGCCTACGTCGCCGCCGAGAAGCTGAACACCGAGTTCGGCCCCGAGCGGTCGACCGCCAATGTGCTGGTCACCGGCGCGGACGAGGCTGGGATCGCGTCGTACGTGACTGCTCTCGAGGCGGTGCCCGGCGTCGCCGACGTCCGGCCCGTCGACAGTGCCAACGGTGCCACCTTGCTCAGGGTCAGCTGGGAGGGCAACAGCCAGACCGGGGCCAGCCAGACGGCCATCCGGGACCTGCGCGACGTACCGGCGCCTCCTGGGGCCGAGGTCGAGGTGGGCGGCCTCGCTGCCGACACCGTCGACCTGCTCGACAGCGTGAAGGCGCACCTGCCGTGGATGGGCCTGATCGTGTTCGGCGTGATGCTGATCCTGCTGTTCCTGGCGTTCGGGTCGGTGATCCTCCCGCTCAAGGCGGTGGTGATGAACGCGCTCTCGATCACCGCCAGCTTCGGAGTGGTCACCTGGATCTTCAGCGACGGCAACCTGGAGGGACCGCTCGGCTTCACCAGCTCGGGGTTCCTCGACGCGACCCAGCCGATCCTGATGCTGGCCATCCTGTTCGGCCTGTCGATGGACTACGAGGTGTTCCTGCTCAGCCGGATCCGTGAGCAGTGGGATCGCACGCACGACAACGACGCGGCGGTCGCGGCCGGCGTGCAGAAGACCGGACGGATCATCACGAGTGCTGCGCTGCTGCTCGCGATCGTGATCGGCGCCTTCGGGCTCTCCGGCATCGTGTTCATGAAGATGATCGGCATCGGCATGCTGGTGGCGCTGCTCCTCGACGCCACCGTGGTCCGCGCCCTGCTCGTGCCCGCGACCATGAAGCTTCTGGGTGAGTGGAACTGGTGGGCTCCGGGACCGTTGCAGCGCTGGTGGGAGCGCAACGGCTTCCGTGAGGAGGAGGTCAGCGAGCCCGAGCCGTCGACGCCCGCAGAACCAGCTCGGGTCTGAAGATGTAGCCCTGCCTCGACCGCTCTCGAGCCTCGATCGCGCGCCGTCGTGTTGGGGATCACAGGCCACACGGGTGAGATGCCCGCCATCGGCACCCACTGGCCACTAGGTTCGTGCGGGTGAAGATCGCAGTAGCAAGAGAGACCCGCGACGGGGAGACTCGCGTCGCGATGGTGCCCGAGCTGGTCGGGAAGCTGACCGGCCTCGGGTACGACGTGATCGTCGAGCCAGGCGCCGGGAGGGGAGCCCAGATCTCCGACGACGACTTCGTTGCGAGCGGGGCGACCGTCGACGACCAGGCTCTGGAGACCGCGGACGTCGTCGTCTCCGTCCAGCCGCTGCCGATCGAGTCGATCCGTCGCCTCGCATCGGGGACCACCGCCATCTCGTTCCTGCCGGGTCCCCAGAGCCCCGAAATCGTGACCAACCTGCGTGACTGCGGGATCACGTCGCACGCGATGGAACTGGTGCCCCGCATCTCCCGCGCCCAGTCGATGGACGCGCTGTCGTCCCAGGCACTCGTCGCGGGTTACCGCTCCGCGATCGTCGCCGCCGGGTTGCTCCGCCGGTTCTTCCCCCTGAACATGACCGCGGCGGGCACGGTGCCGCCCGCAGAGGTGGTCGTGCTGGGCGCCGGTGTCGCCGGCCTCCAGGCGATCGCGACCGCGAAGCGGCTCGGCGCCGTCGTCAAGGCGTACGACGTCCGGGCGGCCGCCGCCGAGGAGATCCGTTCGGTGGGCGCCCAGTCGATCGACCTCGAACTCGAGACCCTCGAGGGATCAGGTGGCTACGCCCGTGAGATGACCGAGGACCGGGCGGCCCGGCAGATGGAGGCGCTCGCGCCGTACGTCGCGAACGCGGATGCGCTGATCACCACTGCCGCCGTACCCGGCCGACAGGCGCCGCTGCTGGTGACCGCCGCGATGGTCGAGCAGATGAAGCCCGGATCGGTCGTGGTCGACCTGGCCGCGGAGAGCGGCGGCAACGTCGAGGGCTCGAGGCCCGGCGAGGTGGTGCGGATCGGCAACGCCCAGGTCTGGGGCGGGGCGAACGTCCCCTCGCAGATGCCCGCGCCGGCCTCGAAGCTCTACGCCCAGAACATCGTGAGCATCCTGACGCTGATGACCGCGACCGGTGACGACGTCGAGCCAGGCACCTTCGCGCCCGACTTCGAGGACGAGATCGTGTCGTCGTCCTGCGTCACCCGCGATGGCCGGATCCTGCACGAACCAACCCGATCGGTGGTCGAGCCCGACTCGGTGGTCGAGCCCGATCGGTGGTCGAGCCCGATTCGGTGGTCGAGCCTGTCGAGACCACAGACTCGGTGGTCGAGCCTGACTCGGTGGTCGAGCCTGTCGAGACCACAGAAGGAGACCCCCAGTGAGTGAGCCCATCGTCTGGCTGACGATCTTCGTCCTCAGCGTGTTCGTCGGCATCGAGGTCATCTCGAAGGTCTCCTCGACGCTGCACACCCCGCTGATGTCCGGCGCCAACGCGATCCACGGGATCATCCTGCTCGGCGCGATCCTCGTGACCGGCACGACCGACAACAACGTCGCCCTCGTCGTCGGCCTGGTCGCGATCGTCCTGGCCAGCGTGAACATGGTCGGCGGCTTCGTCGTCACCGACCGGATGCTGCAGATGTTCACCCGCAAGAAGCCGGCCAAAGCGACGACCGACGGGGGGACCAAGTGATCACGCCCACCTGGGTCCAGCTCACCTACCTGGCCTGCGCGGTCTGCTTCATCCTCGCGCTGAAGGGGCTCTCCGGCCCGAAGACTGCCCGCACCGGCAACCTGGTCGGCGCGGTCGCGGCCGTCGTCGCGTGTGTCGTGCCGTTCGTCTACAAGCCGAACGGCGTCGACCACCTCGACCACGTACCCCTGATCCTGGTCGCGATCGCGATCGGAACCGCGGGGGGCGTGTTCGGGGCGCAGAAGGTCCAGATGACGCAGATGCCGCAGATGGTGGCGCTGTTCAACGGCGTCGGTGGCGGCGCGGCGGCGTTGGTGGCGCTCATCGAGCTGCACGAGATCACCGAGTTCGCGGACTCGGGCGGGGACGTCGAGTGGTTCACCCTCGCGGCCACCGCCTTCACGATCGTGGTCGGGTCGGTCTCGTTCTCGGGATCGGTGGTCACCTTCGCCAAGCTCCAGGAGCTGATGACCTCACGTCCGGTCGTGTTCCCCGGTCTGCCGATCGCCTTCGGCGGCACGGCGCTGCTGTCCATCGCCCTGTCCGGCATGACGGTCAACGACCCGAAGCTGTGGATCGGCATCGTGCTCGGGCTGCTCGGGCTGGCCTTCGGCCTGCTGCTGGTGCTGCCGGTCGGCGGGGCAGACGTGCCGATCGTGATCTCGCTGCTCAACGCGTTCACCGGTTTGACCGTGGCTGCGGGCGGCTACGTCCTGGGCAACACCGTGCTGCTGGTCGCGGGGACGCTGGTCGGTGCCTCCGGTACCTTCCTGACCCTGCTGATGGCCAACGCGATGGGTCGGTCGGTCGCCAACATCCTGTTCGGGGCGCTCAAGGGCGGCTCGACCCTGGGCGCGGGCGTGGCCTCGGACCGGCCGGTCAAGAGTGCGGGCCCGGAGGACGTCGCGATCCTGCTCGGGTACGCCGACCGCGTGATCATCGTGCCCGGCTACGGACTGGCCGTTGCCCAGGCCCAGCACACCCTGCGCGAGCTGGTCGACCTACTCATGGAGCGGGGCACGAAGGTCGACTACGCGATCCATCCCGTCGCCGGCCGGATGCCTGGACACATGAACGTGCTGCTCGCCGAGGCCCAGGTGCCCTACGAGCAGCTCCAGGAGATGGCCGAGATCAACGGCGAGTTCAAGCAGGCCGATGTCGTGCTCGTCGTCGGCGCCAACGACGTCGTCAACCCCGCCGCGCGCACCACGCCCAGCGCCCCGATCTACGGCATGCCGATCCTCAACGCCGACCAGGCTCAGCAGGTCGTGTTCATGAAGCGCTCGATGCGGCCCGGATTCGCGGGCATCGAGAACGAGCTGCTCTTCGACCCGAAGACGACCCTGCTGTTCGGCGACGCGAAGGACTCCCTCGGCAAGCTGCTCAGCGCCGTCAAGGCCCTCTGACTCGAGCCTGAGCCGCCGAGAATTGCGTGAGAGCACCAATCGGCGCGCCCGAGCGGTGCTTTCACGCAAGAGTCAGCCTTCTCTCATCACTTCGGCGAGGAACTCGCGAAACTCGAGGCGCTCGTCGAGATCCTGATCGGACCTGAACGGCCGCCAACCGGGCGGTTGCTTCAGCGTCCAGGCTCTGGTGTGCCCGGCTCCTCGCGCGAGCGCCCGTCTCCGTGTCGAATGCATCCGGTCGACGACCCGGTCGACGTCGTGCATGTCCCCGGCGACGAGCGTGAAGTACTCCAGGCCGTGATTCCGAAGAACGGCCTTCACGGCCGAGATCGCGGTAGCGGCGGTTGTCGGCGAGGTGGTCGGCACCGTCGTACTCACCCACCACACCGGCTTCGACATCGAGCAGGTCGGGTACGCCCAACAGCTCGCCGGTCAGCGAGAACAACGCGCGGTTGCAGACCGGTCGCGGCAGGCCGGCGTCGAGAATCCAGATCAGACGCATCCTCGTCTCGCCGGGTGAGCGGCTTCGCTCGTCGGCCAGTTCGAGCGCGTCGGCGACCAGTGGCCCTCCGTTCCAGCTGTGTCTGGTCGCGAGATAGGCCCGCATCCGATTGACGGAGGTGAGTTCGGCCGCCGCGGCCATGTCGAGGGCTGTTACGGCGCTGCGCAAGTCCGCTCGGCGCATCTCGTCGAACGTCGCTCGCCGTGCCTCAGTGCAGGGGACTCCGCGTATGACGACGCGCTCCGACGCGGCGAGCCGGTCCTGGCAAACGACGCGTCCTGGCAGCGGCCTCAGTTGGCGATCAGGACTGATCAGTGGAACGGGCAGCAGCGTCACTCCGTCACGGTCCAGGCCGTCGAAGAACCCGGCGCGGTGCATCCGCAGGCTTGCCCAGGCTGTCACCGCTCCTGCTCCACCGAGTGGCATCGACTGCTCAATGATCCTCTGTTCGGGCACGCCGGAGTCCGTGGACGCCGGCACGTAGAACCCGCGCGTCGTGCGACGCCACGCTTTGCCACGTGCCTGCCCACGGGTGGGTCCGGCCTGACCCGTGGCATCGAGCCCGACTGGCCGCACCAGCTGTGCGGGCCCGGCGCAGATCGGTTCCCAACGCCTTGGCATGGCGATCAGCATCGCTCCCGATGGGCGGCGGGGGAACGTCGATTCCGCTCTCCGCGAGCTGCGTCATGTTCGGCACCGGGTGATGAGCCGATGTCACATCTCGTCCGCGGCCGGTGACTTATGGGATGACCCGATGCTCAACCAACGCACAGCAGGAGGACGAGATGTCCGAGACCCGGATCCCCAAGACCGAGATCACCGGCCTCTTCGGAGCGGCGGCCAAGAGGTTCAGCAAGAAGATGCTGGGCGAGGTACCGGAGCAGCTGGAGGTGATGTGGCACAACAAGTCGGTTCTGATGACCATGATGGGCATGTCGAAGAAGGCGAAGAAGTGGAAGGAGTGCGACGAGAACCTCAAGGCCTTCGCGCATATGGCGACCATGGCGCTGATCGGCTGCAGGTTCTGCCTCGACCTCGGCTATTTCATGGCCCACCACGAGGGACTCGACGTGGACAAGGCCCGCGAGGTGCCACGCTGGCGCGAGTCCGACGTCTTCACCCCTCTCGAGCGTGACGTGATGGAGTACGCCGAGGCGATGAGCCAGACGCCGCCGACGGTGACTGACGAACTCTCGGCCAGGTTGTTGAAGAGTCTCGGGGCGCCCGCCCTGATTGAGCTGACTGCCTACATCACGATGGCGAACATGGCCGCTCGGATGAACATCGCGATCGGCCCCTTCGGGTCGCAGGGGTTCGCGGAGGCGTGCGGGCTCCGCCCGCTGGCCGAGCCGTCGACGTCGGCGGGCGGCGTAGCCTCGCGGTGATGAGCACTCCGAGACGCACCGAGGAGTTCGAAGCTCGTCGCAGTCTGCTCTTCACCATCGCCTACGAGATGCTCGGCTCGGCGGCCGATGCGGAGGACGTCGTCCAGGAGAGCTGGCTGCAGTGGGCCGACGTCGACCACGCGCAGGTTCGCGACCCGCGGGCGTTCCTGATCCGGATCGTCACTCGGCAGACGCTCAACCGGATGCGGACACTGGCCCGCCGCCGGGAGAGCTACGTCGGGGAGTGGCTCCCCGAGCCGCTGCTGACCGCACCCGACGTCGCGGAGGACGTGGAGCTCGCCGAGAGCGTCTCGATCGCCATGCTCACCGTCCTGGAGACCTTGAGTCCGACCGAGCGGGCGGTGTTCGTGCTGCGTGAGGTCTTCGCGGTGCCGTACGACGAGATCGCGGAGGCGCTCGACAAGACACCGGCGGCCGTCCGGCAGATCGCCCACCGCGCGCGCGGCCACGTGGAGGCCCGACGCCCGCGGATCCGGGTCACCCGCGCGGAGCAGGAGGAGGTGGTCGCGCGGTTCCTGGCTGCGATCCGGGACGGGGACGTCGACGGACTCATGAGCGTGCTGGCCCCGGACGTGGTGGCGGTCGGCGACGGTGGCGGGCTGGCTCCGGCGGCCCGGCGGCCGATCCAGGGGGCCCACCGAGTGGCGAAGAGCCTGCTCCTCGTGGCCAGGACCGAGGGCGTCTCCATGCACCCCATGTGGGTCAACGGCGCCCTGGCGATCAGGATCGAGCACGACGGCAAGGTCCATGCTGTGACCAGCGTTCGGGTCGAGGGCGGTCGCGTCACCGCGCTCTACGGGGTCAACAACCCGGAGAAGCTGACCCGTCTCGATCGGGAGACACAGCTGGCCACGTGACCGGGCTGATCAGTCCACGACGCCGTACAACCGGTCGCCGGCGTCGCCGAGGCCGGGCACGATGTAGCCCTTGTCGTTGAGCTTCTCGTCCATGGCGGCGGTGACGACGGTGACCGGGACCGAAAGGCCGGCGAGGTCCTTCTCGAGTCGCGCGCAGCCCTCCGGCGCGGCGAGCAGACAGATCGCGGTGATGTGGTCGGCGCCCCGGTCGACGAGGAACTTGATCGCGGCCGCGAGCGTGCCGCCGGTGGCCAGCATCGGGTCGAGGACGTAGCACTGGCGACCGGAGAGGTCGTCGGGCAGTCGTTCGGCGTACGTCGATGCCTCGAGCGTCTCCTCGTTGCGGATCATGCCGAGGAACCCGACCTCGGCGGTGGGGAGAAGCCGCATCATCCCGTCGAGCATGCCCAGGCCGGCGCGCAGGATGGGTACGACGAGCGGCTTCGGCGTCGCGAGCTTCACGCCGGACGCGGGCGACACGGGCGTCGTGATGTCGACTGGCACCACCCGGACGTCGCGCGTCGCCTCGTAGGCGAGCAGGGTGACGAGCTCGTCGGCGAGCCTGTCGGAACGTCGGCGAGTCGGTGCCCTCGTCGCGAAGCGCGGTCAACTTGTGGGCCACCAGCGGGTGGTCGACGACCTGGGTCTGCATGAGGTGAACCCTAGTGGCCGTTGGAGAACACGCTTGGTCTTGGGCCCCTCCGTCTGTCACGCTGGGTGCGTTCTCATTGAGGGAGGTGTTCCGATGGCTGACCAGATCGACGGGATCGACTTCGCCGTGGCCGCCTACCGTGAAGAGGGTGTCTGGCAGGTCCAGGAGGTCGCCGACACCGTGCTCACCGACATCGAGACGCTGGCTCACGCCCTTCGGCGGCTGCCGGGCGACGGCGGGGCCGTCGGCATGATCGCGATCGACGAGGACTTCTTCGTGCTCGTCCGCGTGACCGGCCCGCAGACCCGAGTGTTGCTCTCCGATGTCACCGCCGCCGACGAGTGGGAGCTGGCCCGATCGGCCGTCGAGCACCTCCGGCTGCCGTTCCCCGAGGAGGAGGACGAGCAGGTCCCCGCCGGGGACCTCGACATCGTGGGCGACCTCGGCATGCACGCGATGGACATGGGAGTGCTGCTCGACGACGTCGACCTGTACCCCGACGAGATGCTCTCCGACATCGCCCGTCGGCTGGGCTTCGGTCCGCAGTTCGACGACGCCGTCGGCCTGACCTCCGCGTGACGACCCCTTCTGACGCCCGGTGGGCGGATCCGATGCGGCATGCCCTCACCGAGGCCGAGGCGGCCTTGGCGACCGGCGACGTACCCGTCGGGGCCGTGGTGCTCGACCCCTCCGGGGCGCTGATCGGACGCGGCCGCAATGTCCGCGAGGCCAACGCCGACCCCACCGGCCACGCGGAGATGGTGGCCCTGCGTGCGGCCGCGCAGGTCCGCGGCGAGTGGCGGCTGGACGGCTGCACCCTCGTCGTGACCCTCGAGCCCTGCACGATGTGTGCCGGCGCGGTCGTGCTGGCCCGGGTCGGGACCCTCGTCTTCGGTGCGTACGACGAGAAGGCTGGCGCGGTCGGCAGCCTCTGGGACGTCGTCCGCGACCGACGCCTCAACCACCGGCCCGAGGTGGTGGCCGGCATCCTCGCCGACGAGTCGACCAAGCTCCTCGACGACTTCTTCCGAGACCGACGGGCTGACAGGTCATCCGAGCGTTGATGCTCGGGCGACGAGGTCCGGGGTGAACGTCACCTGCTGGTGCACGTGCTGTGGGTTTCCGGCTTCGTCCAGGACCAGCTCCGCCGCCCTTCGGCCGAGCTCCTGACGTGGCTGTCGGACCGAGGTCAGCGGCACCGCAGCCGCGGCGGCGAACTCGATGTCGTCGTACCCCACGATCGCCACGTCTCCGGGGACCTTGAGCCCGCTTCCGATGCACTGCTGGAGGAGGCCGAGTGCGATCAGGTCATTCGCGCAGAACGCTCCTGTCGGACGCCGCTTGGCGGGCATCCCTGCCAGCCGCTCTCCGGCAGTCCTCCCTTCCGCGACGGTCAGCGACGCGGTGGTTACCAAAACCAGGTCGTCGTCGGGCAATCCCGCCTCGGCCCAGGCCTTGCAGGCACCCTGGTAGCGGTCCTCGACCTGGCCGATCGAGCGGGGCCCGCCGATGAAGGCCACCCGGGTGTGTCCCCGGTCGATCAGATGCTCGGCGGCCAGTCGTCCGCCGAGCACGTCGTCCACTGCGACCGAGCAGAAGCTCTCCTGCTTTCGGGTCCGGTCGACGATGACCAGGGGCGTGCCGTGCCTGGCGATCTCGTCGAGCTCGCCTGCGTCGGGATCGACCGGCGTGATCAGGATGCCCTGGACCCGCTGCTGTTGGAGATGAGCGAGGTGGGTGTGCTCTCGCGAGGCCCGGTTGTCGCTGTTGCAGATGAAGAGTGACAGGTCGGCAGCCTCGGCGGCCAGCTCGATGCCCTGGGCGACGTCGGTGAAGAAGGGGTTGGTCGCGTCGAGCATGACGTAGGCGAGCGTGCGGCTCTGCCCGGCGCGCAGCTGCCGTGCTCCCTCGTTGCGCACGAACCCGAGGTCGGCCATCGCCTTCTCGACCCGGGCGCGGGTTGCCGGGCTGACCTGTTGTGGCCGGTTCAACACGTTGGAGACGGTGCCGAGCGAGACCCTCGCGGCGGCAGCGACGTCCTTGACCGACGCGCTGCGATGTGCGGAGCGGCCGCCGCTGTGGTCCACTGCGCCTCCTCGGCCAGAATTTGAAACGTGTAACGGCGATCATAGAGCACCGCACCTCGGTCGCCGTGAACCCATGTTCACGCCTAATGTCGAACCAGGCTCTTGACGAAGGCGAGGACGGTCACCTAGGGTCAGGGCAACAGGAATTGAAACCTTTCAAAAACTAAGGGAGCAACCGATGTCTGGACCCGGCGCCGAGTCCGTAGCCCTCGAGCTGCGTGACGTGGCCAAGTCCTTCGGTTCGGTGGTGGCGTTGAGGTCGGCAAGCCTGGCGGTGCGCAGCGGCTCGATCCACGCGCTGGTCGGCGAGAACGGGGCCGGCAAGTCGACGCTGATCAAGATTGTTGCGGGCGTCCATCGTCGCGATGGCGGCACTTTCAAGCTGCACGGCAAGGACATGGACTTCCACTCGACGGCGGAGTCCAAGGCCGAGCGGGTCGCGGTGATCTACCAGGAGCCGACGCTCTTCCCCGACCTTTCGGTGACCGAGAACATCTTCATGGGACGCCAGCCTCTCGGGCGTGGCGGGGGCATCGACCGGGCCGCGATGCACGCCGAGGCCGAGTCACTGTTCGCGCGGCTCGGGCGTCCACATCGACCCGCGGCGACCAGCCCTGGGGCTCTCGATCGCGGACCAGCAGATCATCGAGATCGCGAAGGCGATCTCGTTCGACGCCAGCGTGCTGATCATGGACGAGCCGACCGCCGCCCTCAGCGGCGTGGAGGTCGAGCGGTTGTTCTCGGTCGCGCGGGGCCTGCGAGACGAGGGCAGGGCGCTGGTGTTCATCTCCCACCGGTTCGACGAGGTGTTCGCGCTTTGCGACCAGGTGACGGTGATGCGCGACGGCTCCTATGTCTCGACGCACGCGATCGCGGAGACCAGTGTCGAGGCCATGGTCGCCGAGATGGTCGGCCGTGAGGTTGGTGAGCTGTTCCCGAAGACGCCGGCCGAGATCGGTGAGCCGGTGCTCGAGGTCGAGGGGCTCAGCTCCGTGGGGACCTTCCACGACATCAGCTTCCAAGTCCGGGCCGGCGAGATCGTCGGGCTCGCCGGGCTGGTCGGCGCGGGCCGCAGCGAGATCGCTCGTGCCGTGTTCGGCGTCGATCGCTACGACGACGGAGCCGTGCGAATCAACGGCATTCCGATCTCCGCACACAACCCACGGGCCGCCATCCGGGCTGGCATCGCCTTCATCCCCGAGGACAGGCGGAAGCAGGGGCTGGTCATCGAGGCGTCGGTTGCCCGGAACGTCGCGGGAGTGATTCGGTCCAAGCTCTCCAAGGGGGGTCTGCTGACCGCGCGTGCGGAGAGCAAGGCGGCCGGTCCGTGGGCGTCCCGGCTCGAGGTCAAGACAGCAGCGCTCGACATGAACGCTGCGACGATGAGCGGCGGGAACCAGCAGAAGGTCGTGATCGCCAAGTGGTTGGCGACCGACCCGGCCCTGCTCATCATCGACGAACCCACCCGTGGAATCGATGTGGGCACGAAGGCTGAGGTGCACCGACTGCTCTCGGAGCTTGCCGGTCGTGGGCTCGCGATCCTGATGATCTCCTCGGAACTGCCCGAGGTGCTCGGCATGGCTGACCGGGTGCTTGTCGTCTGTGAGGGCCGGATAACCGCCGACCTCGACCGTGCCGAAGCGACACCAGAAGCCGTCATGCATGCGGCCACCCACTCTCTGGAGGCCCAGCGATGAGCGACACTCTTCGGCACGACGCCGAGGGCGAGCACTCGACCGCCGAGACCTTGTTGGTCGAGCCCAGCCGTCTCTCACCGGGACGGCGCGCATTCAACACCGTCGTCCGGTCTCGTGAGCTCTCGATTCTCCTTGTGCTGCTGGCAGTCATCGCCGCAGCAACCTTGAAGAACGACACCTTCCTGTTCTCCGCGAACAGCTGGCGCGACCTGTTGCTGACGCCGTCGATCCTGCTGCTCCTCGCAGTCGGGCAGGCGGTCGTCATCATCACCCGCAACGTCGACCTGTCCGTCGGCTCCGTGCTGGGACTCACGGCCTACCTCACTGGGCGGCTCTTCATCGACAACCCGGGCATCCCCATCGTGGCCGTGTTCGCTGCTGGG
The DNA here is from genome assembly GCA_963719255.1 of uncultured Actinomycetota bacterium. GTDB lineage: Bacteria > Actinomycetota > Actinomycetes > Propionibacteriales > Nocardioidaceae > Nocardioides. The sequence goes on from CAVRBN010000018.1 coordinate 60,925, forward strand.
TTGCTTGCCGGCGCCGCTCTCGGCCTGATCAACGGCGTGCTGGTCGCGTTCGGCAAGGTTCCGGCACTCGTCATCACGCTGGGCACGCTCTACGTCTACCGTGGTCTGGTCCTGACCTGGGCCGGCAGCGACAGGATCAACGCGGGCGACATGCCGAAGGGGTTTCTGCAGCTCGGCACCCGCTCGGTGCTCAGCATCCCGCTGCTGACGATCATCGCGGTGGTGTTCCTGGCCGCGGTCGCCTACTACCTCCATGCGAGGCGGGGTGGTCGCGAGCTCTATGCGATCGGCTCGGATCCCGACGCCGCGGTCCTCTACGGGCTGCCCGTCACTCGGCGGGTCCTGAGCGCGTTCGTGCTCAGCGGAGCGCTGGCTGGCCTGGCGGGTGTCCTGTTCGCGGCACGCTACGGCTCCGTCAGCTCGAGCGCCGGGACCGGCATCGAGCTCCAGGCCGTGGCCGCAGTGGTCATCGGTGGCGTCGCCATCTTCGGTGGCAGCGGCACCGTGTGGGGTGCAGCGATCGGCGCCGTGCTCCTGGTGACCATCAACCGCGCGCTGCCGATCCTGGGCATCCCCGACTTCTGGCAGCGGGCCGTCGTGGGCGTGCTGATCCTCGGCGCCATCGTGCTCGACCGAATCCTGGCCGCCCGACAGGCCCGCAAGCTCGTGGAAGCAAGGGAAGACGCATGACCACCACCATGACCAAGCCAGTCGCGGACACCTACCCCGACTTCGCTCGCCCCCTGTGGCAACGCCTGCTCCTCAACCGCGAGGCGGCAGTCATCGCGCTCTTGGTGATCGTGGTGGTCTACTCGCGGGCCAACGTCCTCAACTTTGACGGGCCGCTGACGACGACGTACCTGTTCCTCGACACTGCGCCGATCCTCCTCATCGCCCTGCCGATGACGCTGATCATCATCACAGGCGAAATCGACCTGTCCGTCGCCAGCGTGGTCGGGCTCAGCAGCGTTCTTGTGGGAGTCCTGGTCGACCACGGTTGGTCGTTCCCGTCGGCAGCCGTGACGGCGCTGCTCGTGGGCCTGGTCTGCGGTCTCCTCAACGGTTTCCTGGTCGGTTACGTCGGATTGCCCTCACTGGCGGTGACCATCGGCACGCTCGCGCTGTATCGGGGTCTCGCCGTCGGGCTGCTGGGCACGAAGGCGATCACGGACTTCCCCGAGAAATGGACCGACCTCGCCAAGGAGAAGATCGGCGAGTCGAGCTATCCGGTCATCGTGATCCCGATCGCGCTGCTCGCGGTCGCGTTCGCGTTGCTGCTCCACTTCTCCAGCTTCGGCCGCGGCGTGTACGACATCGGCCTCAACAGCGAGGCCGCGCACTTCACGGGGGTAAACGTCCAACGGACGAAACTCGTGCTGTTCGCGCTGTCCGGCCTGGTCTCGGCGTTCGCCGGGATCTACTACACGCTGCGGTTCGGCAGCTCCCGAGGCGACAACGCCACCGGCCTCGAGCTCCAGGTCGTCGCTGCCGTGCTGCTCGGCGGTGTCTCGATCTTCGGTGGCCGCGGACGGATCCCCGGCGTCCTCGCGGGTGTCCTGCTGATCGGCGTGCTCTCCAGCGCGCTGCGTCTCGAGGGCATCACGGCCAACGTCATCAACATCATCATCGGCCTGCTGCTCATCGCATCGGTGGTGTCCACCACCCTCCTGGCCCGGGTCTCAGCCCTGGTCTCACGACGAGGACGCCGAACCGCGCCTCCTCCCCCTGAACGCACGCCGGCAGCCGGCGTCGGAACAAACGAAAGGTAACAACATGAAGTTCCACTCGAAGCGCACGTCCGCACTGGCAGCGCTCGCGCTGACCGCTGCCGTCGCTCTCGCCGGCTGCGGCGGAGACGACGACGAGCCCTCAGGCGGCTCCGGCGGCGGCGAGACCACCGTCACGTTCCTGCCGAAGAACCTCGGCAACCCCTACTTCGACGTCACCGCCCGAGGGGGAGAAGCAGCCGTCAAGGAGTTCGGCGGCACCTTCGACCAGGTCGGTCCAGCCGAACCGGCAGCCGACGCGCAGGTGCAGTACATCAACACCGCTGCTCAGCAGCAGCGTGAACGCGCTGGTGGTCTCCGCCAACGACCCCACTGCTCTCTGCGACTCGCTCAACGAGGCCAAGGACGCGGGCACCAAGGTCGTCACGTTCGACTCCGACGTCGACCCCGAGTGTCGCGACCTGTACATCAGCCAGGCCACCAGCGAGGGCATCGCCAAGACCCAGCTCGACCTCATCGCCGAACAGATCGGCGACTCTGGTGAGATCGCGGTGCTCTCGGCCACGGCCAACGCCACGAACCAGAACGCGTGGATCGAGATGATGGAGGCCGAGCTCGAGGCCAACCACCCGGACATCGAGCTCGTCGACATCGCCTACGGCGACGACGAGGACCAGAAGTCCTTCGACCAGACCGCCGCGCTCCTCCAGTCCTACCCGAACCTGAAGGGGATCATCTCGCCGACGACCGTCGGCATCGCCGCCGCGGCTCGCTACCTCTCGGACTCGGACAAGAAGGGCAAGGTCAAGCTGACCGGTCTCGGGTTCCCCAACGAGCTGCGTGAGTACGTCAAGGACGGGACGATCGATGCCTTCGCTCTCTGGGACGTCGAGGCCCTCGGCTACCTCGCGGCGTACACCGCGAAGGCGCTGGTCGACGGCGACATCGAAGGCGCCGAAGGTGACTCCTTCGAGGCCGGCAAGCTCGGAGACTTCGAGGTAGGTCCTGACGGCGTCGTCCTGCTCGGTGAGCCGACCGTGTTCGACGCCAAGAACATCGACGAGTTCGACTTCTGAGCCGTACGTCGCTGGTCGAGCCGACCTCGCTGGTCGAGCTTGTCGAGACCCCGGACCACGGTCTCGACAAGCTCGACCGCCGAAGTCGCGACAAGCTCGACCGCCGAGCCCGACCGCCGAACCCATCCAACAAAGGAACGCAACATGCAGCGCGTCTGCTTCCAGCTTCAGGTGAAGCCGGATCGCATCTCGGAGTACAAGCATCGCCACCGCTCGGTCTGGCCGACGATGCTCGAGGCACTGCACACGACGGGCTGGCACAACTACTCGTTGTTCCTCAGGGACGACGGGCTGCTGATCGGCTACTTCGAGACGCCCTCCCTGGAGGCCGCCATTGCGGGGATGGCGGCCGCAGACGTGAACAGCAGGTGGCAGGCCGAGATGGCCGAGTTCTTCATCGACCTCGGTGACGCGACGCCCGACACCGGGTTCCTCCAGCTCGAGGAGGTGTTCCACCTCGAGGACCAGCTCCACCCCGACGGACAAACAACCATCAGCGATGTGAGACAGCCATGACGAAGTTCAGCGAGATCAGCCCGTTGTTGGGCGGCCAGGCCATCGAGGTCCCCTCGTGGGCCTACGGCAACTCCGGCACCCGGTTCAAGGTCTTCGGATCGGCTGGGACGCCTCGGACGGTCCACGAGAAGATCGCCGACGCCGCGACCGTCCACCGGTTCACCGGCCTTTCCCCCACCGTTGCCCTGCACATCCCGTGGGACCAGGTGGACGACTTCTCTGCCCTGCGGCGGTACGCCGAGGATCTCGGTGTCGGCCTGGGCACGATCAACAGCAACACGTTCCAGGACGAGGACTTCAAGCTCGGCAGCCTCACCCACAGCGACCCCGTCGTCCGGCGCAAGGCGATCGACCACAACCTTGCGTGCATCGACGTGATGGACGAGACCGGCTCGCGGGACCTCAAGGTCTGGCTCGCGGATGGCACCAACTATCCCGGTCAAGACGACATGCGGGCCAGGCAGGACCGGCTGGCCGAGTCGTTGCAGGTGATCTACGACCGGATAGGCGAGGACCAGCGCCTGGTCCTGGAGTACAAGTTCTTCGAGCCGGCGTTCTACCACACCGACATCCCGGACTGGGGTACGTCGTACGTGCACTGCGCCGCCCTTGGGGAGAGGGCACTCGTGTGCCTCGACACCGGACACCACGCGCCCGGCACGAACATCGAGTTCATCGTGGCTCAGCTGCTGCGCCTCGGGAAGCTCGGGTCCTTCGACTTCAACAGCCGGTTCTACGCCGACGACGACCTCGTCGTCGGGGCGGCCGATCCCTACCAGCTGTTCCGGATCATGGTGGAGGTCATCCGGGGCGGCGGCTTCGGACCGAGCAGTGACGTGGCGTTCATGCTCGACCAGTGCCACAACATCGAGAAGAAGATCCCCGGACAGATCCGCTCGGTGCTCAACGTCCAGGAGATGACGGCGCGGGCGCTGATGCTCGACACCGACTCGCTGGCCAAGGCCCAGGAGTCCGGCGATGTCCTCGCCGCCAACGAGATCTTCATGGACGCCTTCTACACCGACGTACGAGCCGACCTCGCAGCGTGGCGGGAGGAGCGCGGCCTGCCGGGGAACCCGATGCAGGCCTACCTCGCAAGCGGTTACCAGGAAAAGATCGAGACGGACCGCGTAGGCGGCACGCAGGCAGGATGGAACTGATGAGCAACCCAACAGCCGACGAGCTGGTCGCCCGGTCGAACCGGCTCGGCGCCGACCCGAAGAACACCAACTACGCCGGTGGCAACACCTCCGCCAAGGGCTCGGAGACCGACCCGGTCACCGGCCAGGACGTCGAGCTGTTGTGGGTCAAGGGCTCCGGTGGTGATCTCGGCACCCTGACCGACAGCGGCCTCGCGGTCCTGCGCCTGGACCGGATGCGGGCGCTGGTCGACGTCTACCCGGGGATCGAACGTGAGGACGAGATGGTCGCCGCGTTCGACTACTGCCTGCACGGCAAGGGCGGCGCGGCTCCGTCGATCGACACGGCGATGCACGGCCTCGTCGATGCGGCGCACGTGGACCACCTGCATCCCGACAGTGGCATCGCCATCGCCACCGCGGCGGACGGGGAGCAGCTCACCAAGGAGATCTTCGGCGAGAAGGTGGTGTGGGTGCCGTGGCGCCGGCCGGGCTTCCAGCTGGGCCTGGACATCGCCCAGATCAAGAAGGCCAACCCCCAAGCCATTGGTTGCATCCTGGGCGGTCACGGCATCACAGCGTGGGGAGACACCAGCGACGAGTCCGAACAGAACTCGCTGTGGATCATCGACACCGCCGCGACGTACATCGACGAGCACAGCAAGGCCGAACCCTTCGGCCCCACCCTCGAGGGGTACGCCGCCCTGCCTGAGGCCGACCGCCGGGCAAAGGCAGCCGCGCTCGGCCCGACCATCCGTGGCATCGCATCCCAGGATCGCCCGATGGTCGGCCACTTCACCGACTCCGACGCCGTGCTCGAGTTCCTGGCCAGCGCCGAGCACCCGCGACTGGCCGCACTCGGAACAAGCTGTCCCGACCACTTCCTGCGCACGAAGGTCAAGCCGCTCGTTCTCGACCTCCCCGCGGCGGCGTCCGTCGAAGACTCGATCGCGCGGCTCAAGGATCTGCATGCCGCCTACCGTGAGGACTACCAGGGCTACTACGACCGAAACGCGACGCCGGACTCCCCGGCCATCCGCGGTGCGGACCCGTTGATCGTGCTCGTGCCAGGCGTCGGGATGTTCTCCTTCGGCAAGGACAAGCAGACCGCGCGAGTCGCCGGGGAGTTCTACGTCAACGCGATCAACGTGATGCGTGGAGCCGAGGGGCTCTCGACGTACGCCCCGATCGACGAGTCGGAGAAGTTCCGGATCGAGTACTGGGCCCTCGAGGAGGCCAAGCTGCAGCGGATGCCCAAGTCCAAGCCGCTGGCCACGCGGATAGCGCTGGTCACGGGTGCGGCCAGCGGCATCGGCAAGGCAATCGCGACCAAGCTCGCTGCGGAGGGCGCCTGTGTGGTCATCGCGGACCTGGACCTGACGAAGGCCGAGGCCGCTGCCGCAGAGATCGGCAACAGCGATGTCGCCGTCGGCGTCCAGGGCGACGTGTCCGACGAGGCGCAGGTCCAGGCCATGGTGGACGCAACCGTCCTCGCGTTCGGCGGTCTCGACCTGGTCGTCAACAACGCCGGTCTCTCCTTGTCGAAGTCGTTGCTGGAGACGACTGTTGCCGACTGGGACCTTCAGCACGACGTGATGGCCAAGGGCTCCTTCCTCGTCTCCCGGACGGCGGCCAAGGTGCTGATCGACCAGGGCCTGGGCGGCGACATCGTCTACATCTCGTCGAAGAACTCGGTCTTCGCCGGACCGAACAACATCGCCTACTCGGCGGTGAAAGCCGACCAGGCCCATCAGGTCAGGCTGCTCGCAGCCGAGCTCGGCGAGCACGGGGTCAAGGTCAACGGCGTGAACCCGGACGGTGTCGTCCGCGGCTCGGGCATCTTCGCCGGCGGCTGGGGCGCGCAGCGGGCGGCCGTCTATGGCGTCGACGAGGAGGAGCTGGGCGAGTTCTACGCGCAACGGACTCTGCTGAAGCGCGAGGTCCTTCCAGAGCACTGTGCCAACGCGGTCTTCGCGCTGTGCGGTCCCGACATGACCCACACGACGGGGCTGCACATCCCGGTGGACGCGGGTGTGGCGGCGGCATTCCTGCGATGACCACATTCCGCGTCGCCGCGGTCGATCTCGGTGCCACCTCCGGACGGGTGATGGTCGGCGAGGTCGGTCCGGACACACTCACGCTGACCGAGGTGCACCGCTTCCCGAACACGCCGGTCAGAGTCGACGGCTCCCTGCATTGGGATGTTCTCCGGATCCATCGCGAGATGCTCACCGGCCTTCGCGCCGCCGCCGCCGGCGGACCAGTCCAGGGCATCGGCATCGACTCGTGGGCGGTCGACTACGGGCTCCTCGATGCCGGCGGGAACCTGCTGGGCACCCCTTACTCCTACCGTGACACCCGCACGGAAGGCGTGGCCGCGCAGGTGCTCGCCAAAGTAGACGCCTGCCGAGCTGTATGCCGTCACCGGAGTGCAGCAGCTTCCGTTCAACACCATCTACCAGCTTGTCGCCGCCCGAGGCACACCGGAACTGGAGCAGGCCGCGACTCTGCTGTTGCTGCCGGACCTCTTGGGCTACTGGCTGACCGGCAAGCTGGGCGCCGAACGAACGAACGCCTCGACGACGGGGTTGTACGACGTCCGGGCGAAAGAGTGGGCCACCGAGCTCGCCGAAAGAGTCGGCGTACCCTCCGCGATTCTGCCGCCGCTACGTTCGGCCGGCGATCTGGTCGGGCCGTTGCTGCCCGACGTCGGGGCCTCGCTCGGCATCGGCGGACCTGTGATCGCGGTTGGTTCTCACGACACGGCTTCGGCCGTCGTCGGTGTCCCGGCCAGCGGTGCGGCGTCGGCGTACATCTCCTCTGGGACCTGGTCGTTGGTCGGGCTCGAGCTCGACGAGCCGGTGCTGACCGAGGCCGCCCGGTTGGCGGACTTCACCAACGAGGGCGGCGTCGACGGAACGATCCGCTTCCTCAAGAACGTGATGGGGCTGTGGGTGCTCACGGAGTCGATGAACAGGTGGACCGAGCGGGGTCTGCCGGACACCGACCTGGCTTCCTTGCTTGCCGGCGCGACTGCAGTCCCGGCCCTGCGGACGGTCCTCGACATCAACGACGCGAGCCTGCTCGCCCCCGGCGACATGCCGGCCCGGCTCGAGCTGCTCGCACAGCAGAACGGGGAACCGGTGCCTTCGACGCCTGCAGAACTCACCCGCTGCATCCTCGACAGCCTCGCCCTGGCCTACCGGCGACACGTGCGACAGGCCGCGCGGCTGGCCGGGCGCGACGTGGACGTCGTGCACGTGGTGGGTGGCGGTTCGCGCAACGAGCTCCTGTGCCAACTGACTGCCGACGCCTGCGGCGTACCCGTGCTTGCCGGACCGGCCGAGGCGTCCGCGCTGGGCAACGTGCTGGTGCAGGCCCGCCGTCTCGGCGCCGACCTCCCCGACCTTGCCGCGATGCGCGCGCTCGTCCGGCGTACCCACGAGATCCGGCGGTTCGAACCGCGCACCGGCCAGGACTGGGCGGCGGCGGAAGAGCGACTACCGTCTTTTCGGGAAACTCGAACAGAACCGCTGCACCGCACCGATTCGAACGCCGAGGGAGTCACCGGATGAAGCGACAGATGCCGAAGCGCCGCGACCTGGCGCCGCTGCTGAAGTTCAGGAAACCCACGCTCTCGCTCAAGCAGCGGCGGCTCGAGTCCGCGCTCACGATCGACGACCTGCGTCGGATCGCCAAGCGGCGTACGCCGAAACCCGCGTTCGACTACACCGACGGGGCGGCCGACGGCGAGGTGTCCCTGGCTCGCGCCCGCGAGGCGTTCGCGGACGTGCAGTTCAACCCGGCGATCCTTCGCGACGTGTCGAGCGTGGACACCTCCCGGGAGGTGCTGGGGAGCCGGGTCGCCCTCCCGTTCGGCATCGCGCCGACGGGCTTCACCCGGATGATGCACGCGGAAGGCGAGATCGCCGGCGCGAGTGCGGCCGCCGCGGCCGGGATCCCGTTCACCCTCTCCACCATGGGTACGACGTCCATCGAGGACGTCGCCGCAGCCAACCCCAACGGCCGGAACTGGTTCCAGCTCTACATGTGGAAGGACCGGGAAAAGTCGATGGCGCTGGTGGACCGGGCCGCCGAAGCGGGCTACGACACCCTGGTCGTCACGGTCGACGTACCGGTCGCCGGAGCCCGACTGCGCGACGTCCGCAACGGCATGACCATCCCGCCCACGCTCTCGCCGCGAACGGTGGTGAACGCGATTCCGCGCCCGGCGTGGTGGATCAACTTCCTCACCACCGAACCGCTGGCGTTCGCCTCCCTGGACTCGTGGTCGGGGACGGTCGCCGAACTGCTGGACACCATGTTCGACCCGACGGTGACCTACGAGGACCTGGCCTGGATCCGCGAACAGTGGCCGGGCAAGGTCTCGGTCAAGGGCGTGCAGACCGTCGACGACGCCCGCCGGCTCGCCGACGCGGGAGTCGACGCGATCGTGCTGTCCAACCACGGCGGCCGTCAGCTCGACCGGGCGCCGGTCCCGTTCCACCTCCTGCCGTCCGTGGTCGACGCCGTCGGCAGGGACCTCGAGGTACACCTCGACACCGGCCTGATGTCCGGCCAGGACATCGTGGCGGCGGTCGCTCACGGCGCGCACTTCACGCTGGTCGGGCCGGGCCTACCTCTACGGCCTGATGGCCGGCGGCCGGGACGGCGTCGACCGGGCCATCGAGATCCTCCGCGGACAGATCGAGCGCACCATGCGGCTGCTCGGTGTCGCCAGCCTCGACGAGCTCGAACCGGGTCACGTCACCCAGCTGCAGAGACTGGCGCCGAGGGATCGATGAGTTCCGTCACCCCGTAGGGTCGACGCATCATGGAGACCAATCAGATCCTCGACCTCGGGCCCACCACGCGCGCCGTTGCGCGCCTCGTCCAAGGCGTGTCGGACACTCAGCTGGACGCACCGACCCCGTGCACGGCGTACACCGTCGGCGACGTCGCGGAGCACATCGCCGGACTGACCCTCGCGTTCACCGCGGCGGCCCGCAAGGAGGGCATTTCCGCGTCGGACGGTCCGCCGCCTCAGGGGGACGCCGCTCGCCTCGAGCCGGGCTGGCGCGACCGTGTCGTCGCCGACCTGGCCGAACTCGCCGACGCCTGGCAGGACCCGTCGGCGTACGACGGCCAGACGCAGGCGGGTGGCGTCGACTTGTCCGGCGCCGAGGCCGGGATCGTGGCTCTCAACGAGCTCGTCGTCCACGGCTGGGATCTCGCCCGCGGCAGCGGTCAGTCGTACGACGTGGATGACGCGGCTGTCTCGGCCTGCGTCGAGTTCGGCGAGCTGTTCTCCGGCCCGGGCACCGAGGAGATGCGCGGCGACGCGTTCGGTCCGGTGGTCGAGGTGCCCGCCGATGCAACGCCCCTCGATCGACTGGTCGGACTGATGGGCCGCGATCCGAACTGGGCACCGCGCTGAACCGTCGGTGAACCGGCCGGGGCGGACCGGAATCCTCGCCGCCTCAGGTGCTCCCAGCAGACCGTTCACCGGATTTCTGCCTCTGCCGCCGCTCTAGTACCCTCGTCCGCGGTGGCGTGTCCGAGCGGCCTAAGGAGCACGCCTCGAAAGCGTGTGTGGGTGCAAGCCCACCGTGGGTTCAAATCCCACCGCCACCGCCATGTGATGTCTCAGACATCCCGGAGAGACCGAACCCAGACTGGGTTCGGTCTGTTGTTTCGTTGTTCTTAGTGCTCCGCTCTGCTCCGCACATGGCTTCTCGACCGGGCGCCGACTTCCTCCGAAGCTGGTCGTAAATTCGATCCAGCACAACCGTTTCGCAGGGAGCTGGGGCTGGTCACTGGCAGCGGGACGACGTGAGAGGTGACCTGGACTCCGCTGATTCAGCCACGACAGGCGAGCGCGACCCAGCACGACACCATCGGAACTGCTGCGGCCTCCGCGAACGCCTTCTCGCAGTCCCCAACCGGCATGCGGGCAGCCAAGCACAGTTCTCCGGCGTGACCGATCCGCTCCGGACAGCGAGCGGCGGCTGCACCTGGGTGGGAGGCAGCAGGCTAGGGTGGCGTCGACAAAGTCTTACGGGAGGTCAGCAGCTTGTTCTTCGACGAGTATCCAGCGTTCTACAAGTCCAGCAGGACGGCCGCCTTCCCCCGCAGGCTCGAGTTCCGCCATCAGGCCATGATCGAGGCGAACCGTGACATCCTGGCCGGTGCCCGAGTCCTCGACCTCGCCAGCCACGACGGCCGCTGGTCCTTCGCGGCGCTCAAGGCGGGCGCCAAGCATGTGATCGGCGTGGAGGCTCGTGGCGAGCTGGTCGACAACGCGAACAAGCTGTTCGCCGGCTACGGCATTCCGACCGAGGACTACCAGTTCGTCCAGGGCGACATGTTCCGGATTCTTCAGGAACGCAAGTTCGACGTTGACGTGGTGCTCTGTCTCGGATTCGTCTATCACACCCTGCGCTACGGCGAGCTGTTCGGCGGGATCAGCAACACCGGCGCGCAGTACGCCATCCTCGACACCAAGGTCTTTCCCAGTGACGAGCCCCTGGTGAAGCTCTTTGCCAACCGGACAGGAGTACAGGGCCACGCCGCCAAGGACGATCTCTCGCAGGGTGGACGGGCATTGGCCGGCTATCCGTCGGTGCCCGCGCTCGAGCTCATGCTCGGCGTATACGACCTCGAAGTGGAAGAGCAGTTCGACTGGGCGGCCCTGTTGGCCACCCTCCCCAAACCGCTGAGGGCCGTTCGCGGCTACGCCACGGGCAACCGGGTGACACTGCGGTGCCGTTCCCGGCGGCGCTAGGCGAGCCCCGATCGCAGACATCTGCCCGAGTTCACCAATCTGGCTGGTGCGGCCGGTGCGAGGTCAGGGGACCGATCGGACCTAATTGTTCGACTTAGGCAACACGAGACAAGCGTTGCCGTACCGTCGAAGACGGGGCCTGCCTTCCGAAGCTCTTGAAAGACCCTTCGAGGAGAGCCCACATGCGCCGGTTGCCGTTCGTTGCCCTGCTTGTGGGCGTCGTGCTGCTTGCCGTCGGGCTGCTTGCGATGTCGGGGGCACTTGCTCAGGAACGTCAGCAGCGAAAGATGATGGAGCGTGACGCGCTTCAGACCGCGTCGGCGTTCGGCGCCTACTTCGAGCGCGCGCGCAGCCTCGATCTCCTGCTTGCGGAGAACCCGGCCTTCCGACCGGTAGCCGGGGAGCACATCGACAACTCAGACGCCAACCGGGCGCTCGCGTATCTGGAGCGGTTGTTCCCGGGAGCCATCAGCCAGGCAGCCATCATCACGGAGCAGGGCCACGAACTCGCTCGGGTCACGGAAAGCGTCCCAACTCACCTCGAGGACCTGTCCACGAGCGAGGGCGAGAATGCCTACTTCGCGGCGACCCTCGCCTTGCCTGAGGGCGCGGTCTATCAGGGCCCGCCCTATGTGTCGTCGGATACGAAGCAGTGGGTGATCGCCAACTCGACCTGGATCCGCCAGCACGGCGGGCGGCGGTTGATCGTGCATTTCGTGGTGTCGCTGGCCAGCTTCGAGCCGTACCTCACGAACAACTCGGCCAACCGCCACGTGGCTGTCATCGACCGCGTCGGCAACCTGCGTCGTGCTCGAGGACAACGTCGCCCTGCCGAACGTCAAGGGTGGCCAGTTCCGGTCGTTCCCAGCGGAGGCGGACCTGAACTTCTTTGGGACCCGCCCGCTCACCGAGAATGTCGATGGCCGCCAGTACGCCGTTGGTGGCATTGCGCGTCTGGCGGGGAACGCGAACGACTGGGCGATCGTCGAATGGTCCACCGAGCCAGCCAGTTTCGTGCCGCCGTGGGTCGGCGGGGCCGGAGCCGTCGCAGGCGCAGCGCTGATCCTCCTGTCCCTCTTGCTGCTGAGGCGCCAGAACGCCGGCCTGTTGATGGAGTCCCGGCTCGACGACCTCACGGGGCTGAAGAACCGAAAGGGGTTGGAAGAGGCATTGGACGCTGCAGTCACAGCGCCATCTCAACCCGGAGGAGAGCGCCTCGCCGTACTCAAGCTCGATCTGGATGGCTTCAAGCAGATCAACGACGCCCTCGGCCACGACCGGGGCGACTACGTGCTCCGGGAGATGGGCCGACGCTTGGACGCGAACACGCTCGACCACGACATCGCAGCCCGGCTTGGGCAGCGACGAGTTCGCAGTCGTCCTACGACACCTGCGGGAGGACGACGACGTCTCCCTGGTCGCGCAGCGGCTGCGCGAGGCGCTCGTCCGGCCCGTCGACATCGATGGGGTGGCCCGCTTCGTCGGCGTCAGCATCGGGGCCGCTGTGTATGGGGAACACGGCAGGACCTCCGGGGCATTGTGCCGGGCATCCACCGCGGCCATGCAGCGCGCGAAGCGCGGTCGTGAGGGCGTGCGTGTCTACGACGCCGGGACCGAAGCCGGTGCAAACGCCTCATCGCTCGCCGCTGAGCTTCTCTTGGCCATCGACCGCGAAGAGATCACGTTGAAGTACCAACCCGAGTTCGCGCTGGACACTGGGCGCATCGTCGGTGTCGAGGCGCTGGCACGATGGCACCGCAACGACGAGCGTGACATTCCGCCCATGGAGTTCGTCCTCCTGGCCGAGCAGACGGGGTTGATCCGCCACCTCACCAACCTGACGCTCCGCAAGGCCCTCGACGAGGCGCAGGCCTGGCAGGCGAACGGACAGTGCGTCCCGGTGAGCGTGAACCTCTCCGCCCAGCTCGTCACCGACCACTCCCTGCAAGCCGACATCGTGGCCATGCTGGCCGAGCGGGGGCTCGACGGCGACGCGCTCGTGCTGGAGATCACCGAAACCACGGTCATCGCCGACTTCGACGTCGCCACCACCGTGCTGCGCAGTCTGCGCGCGCTCGGCATCCGCATCGAGCTCGACGACTTCGGCAGCGGGTATGCCTCCTTCAAGGCGCTCTATGAGCTGCCCCTCGACGGCGTCAAGATCGACCGTGATCTCGTCAACGACCAGGGCGCGGGCGGTCAGAACCTGCTCGCCGCCACCATCGACTTCGGTCAGCGACGCGGACTCAGAATCGTCGCCGAGGGGATCGAGGACGACGCGGGCCTGGAGCTCGTACGCCGACTCGGCGTCGACACGGCCCAGGGCTATCACCTGGCCCGACCGATGAGTTCCGAGGACATGCGGCTCGCTGCTCGGCGCGGAGCCGATTGTCGTGGCGTCGTCCCAAGCTGTCTGACTGCACCCCGGCTCCCGGTACCGGGAGCCGACCCGGGATGGGATCCTGAACACATGTCTGTCCTTGCCGAGCGGAACGGTCCGGTCACCACCGTCATTCTCGACCGACGGGAGGCCCGCAATGCGGTCGACAGGGCGACGGCCCAACAGCTTGCCGACGCGTTCCGGGAGTTCGACGCCGACGCGTCTGCCTCGGTCGGGGTGCTGTACGGCGCGGGCGGGACGTTCTGCTCCGGCGCGGACCTCAAAGCCATGGACAACCGGCTCGGGATCGACGGCGACGGGCCGATGGGCCCAACCCGGATGCGGCTGTCCAAGCCGGTCATCGCGGCCGTCGAGGGGTACGCCGTCGCCGGCGGGTTCGAGCTGGCTCTGTGGGCTGACCTTCGGGTGGTCGCCGACGACGCAACCTTCGGCGTGTTCTCGCGGCGTTGGGGTGTGCCGCTGGTCGACGGAGGCACGATCCGGCTGCCGCGGCTGATCGGCGGAAGCCGGGCGATGGACCTGATCCTCACCGGCCGACCGGTCGATGCGGCCGAGGCGTTGGCCATCGGCCTGGCCAACCGGGTCGTGCCTTCCGGGACGACGCGCGCCGCGGCCGAAGCCCTGGCGCTGACCTTGGCCGAGTTTCCGCAGGCCGGCCTCAGGAGCGACCGGAAGTCGGTGCTCGAGCAGGACGCCTCGCTTGCGCGCGAGTTCGAGCTCGGGAAGCGAGTGATGGCGGCGGCCGCGGACGGGGCAGCCCGGTTCGCCTCCGGCGCGGGGAGGCACGGAGAGTAGGACAGCAGGAGCAGTCGAGAGCCAGGCATGGTCAGGACCAGTACCGAACGCCTACCGTGTCGGGATGAGCGAGGCGCCGGACGTGATGGATCCGCATTGCCCCACGTGTGAACAGCCGCTTCGACACGGCGGGCACCTGTCGCCCGAGAACGCAGCGTTCGTCACCGCCTCCGGCAACGCCGGAATCACGTTCGAAACGCAAGGTAGATGTGAGAACGAAGCCTGCATCGACTACGGCCGTGAGTTCGCGCCGGGTGAGTGGCTCGAGCCAACCGACGAATAGACCTCAACCCGCGTCCGCGATTGCCCGCATCCGCTGGGCGCAGCGGGCGAACGCGTCGCGCAGCTCCGGCGGCTCTTCGACGGTCATGGCGAACGGGTGGTCGCTGATCCGGAGTACGAAGTAGTCGAGGTTGCTCGTCGACGAACGCAGCCGGGTGACGTCGCGTCCCACCTCCTCGCACACGCCGAGGTAACGGGGAAACCACGCCTCGACCTCGGTGTGCGGCGCATGGACGAGGAGGGACACCGGCCACTCCGGCCGGGCCAGGGCCAGCGACGACTCCACCGCCGCCACCACATCGAGACCCCCGGGCATCCGGAACTTCACGTCCAGCAGTTCGACCCGGTCGATCCGGTCGATCCGGAACGTACGGCGCGCCTGCCGGAGGTGGCACCAGCCGTGGACGTAGCACCAGCCACGCACCACGGCCACGCCGTACGGGTTGACCTCCCGGACGGTGGGCGCACCGTCGGCGGAGTGGTGCCGCAACCGGCAGCGGCGTCGTTCGACGACCCCCGTGGCCAGTGCCGCCAGCAGACCAGGATCCGGTATTCCGCCGGCCAGCCAGCCTTCCGTGGGAGGGGTGACTGCGGTGAGGACGTCGGTGACCCGGTCGGACACCCCGCGTGGCAGGACGCGCATCAGCTTGGCCAGCACGGTCTCGGCCGAGTCGTCAGGGTCGGGCTTCGGTCCCCGCATGACCGCGAGCGCGAGGGTCACCGCAACGGCCTCGTCGCTGGTCATCATCAGCGGCGGCATCCGGAAGCCTGGCCGCAGCCGGTGGCCGCCGTACCTGCCGCGGCCGGCCTCGACCGGGATGCCGAGTTCCTGGAGCGTGGTGACGTACCGACGGACTGTCCGTTCGCTCACCCCCAGCTCCTCGGCCAGTCGGGGCGCCGTGAGCCCGGGGTGCTCCTGCACCCGCTCGAGCAGGGTCAGCACGCGACCCGCAGGACTGCCCATTGGCGCTCCCATCCGGTCGGAAAATGTCCGGTTGCCGTTCTAGCGTAGGCGCCATGACAACCAGTGACAGCACAGACGGCAAGCCCCGCACCAGCGCCCTCCTCGTCATCGACGTCCAGAACGCCAACACCGCCGGCGCTTGGCAGCGCGAGGAGGTGGTCGACCGCATTCGCCAAACTCATCGACAAGGCGAAGGCAGCCGACGCGCCAGTGCTCTGGGTCCAGCACGAGGCCGGGCCCTTCACGCCAGGATCAGACGGCTGGCAGATCGTCGACAAGGTCAGGCCCGAGAGCGGCGAGACCGTGATCGCCAAGCACTACCTGGACTCCTTCGCCGACACGACACTCCGCAAGGAGCTCGACGCGCTCGGCGTGGGGCACCTCGTCATCTGCGGCGCCGCAACCGACGCCTGCATCCGGGCCACGTCGGCACGAGCCCTGATCGAGGGCTACGACACCACGCTGGTCGGGGACGCCCACACCACCGACGAAGGACCGTGGGACCTTCCCCTGCCCGACGGGCGGACCGTGCCCGTCGGCGCGGAGACCATGATCGCCTACACGAACTTCTTCGTCGCCGACACGGTCTACCCCGGCATCACCACCTCCGTGGTCAACCACGACGAGGTCGA
>CAVRBN010000019.1:0-215736 GCA_963719255.1 uncultured Actinomycetota bacterium
TGGTTCGGGTGCCGAGGCCGGTCAGTCGGAGCGCGACCCGCTCTCAGTTGACGAAGTGAAGATGCTGTTCCGCGCCCACCAGGACCACGAACTGTTGCCGATGCTCGTCGTGCTAGCGCTGCTCGGGGTGCGCAGGAGCGAGGCGTTGGGTTTGAGGTGGTCCGACCTGGACCTCGATGCGGGGTGGCTTCAGATTCGTCGCGGGCTGCAGCGGATCAACGGGCCGCTGGTAGCGCTTCCGACCAAGACGGCTCGGTCAGCTCGCACCATTCCGCTGCCTCGGGTCGTCGTGAATGCGTGCTTCGTCATCGCGACCGGCAGGAGAAGGAGGACGGAGCTCGCGGCAGAAGTGGCCGACGTCGGGGTACGTGTTCACCACCCCGATTGGGACTCCGATCGATCCCAGGAACTGCACCCGGATCGTGCAGAATGCCTGCAGCGGCTGGGGTTCGGGTGGTGCGGCTGCACGACTTCCGGCACGGAAGCATGTCGGTGTTGCTCGGGCTGGGGGTGCCTCCGAGGACCGCGATGGACATCGCCGGCCACTCGACCATCGAGATGACGATGAACGTCTACGGACACGTGACGCTCGATGAGAAGCGCGACGCCCTGGACAAGCTCGGTGACCTGTTCGAGGACGACAAATGAGCCCGCTGCAGTACGCGGTTGCAGTAAACCGGACCAGTCGGGGCGAGCCGGCGGCTTCGGCAGCAGCCCAGGAAACACGAAACCGCAGGTCAAATGGGGTCTGCCTGCGGTTGGTGGCTTGCGCGCCTGTAGGGATTCGAACCCCAAACCTTCTGATCCGTAGTCAGATGCTCTATCCGTTGAGCTACAGGCGCCCGTCACGAGGACTGGACGAGAATAGCGGACGCGGTCGCCAGATCCGAAATCACTAGTCGGGCGGTCGGCGTGGTCCCGAAGCACGAAGCACGAGGCGACGTGGGACCTCGTCGAGCGGCTGGCCACGCCCGGGCAACGCTCCGAATAGTCCGAATCGTCATTGAACGATCCAATATGCCCCATACCTTGCCGACGGTAGCCTCTGCTCATCCTGGCCACGCCGTCGCTGTCCCCGACCCGTAGCCGGGCACACCGCAACCTTGCAGCAGGTTCGCCGGCAACGAAGCCGCGCAACTCCCCGAACACTCCACGAGACATCCGTCGATGCGCTCGACGGCCGGAAGCGCCTTCTCCGACGAGGAGGGGCGACCGCGAATGCGCGAGAGGGAAATATCCAGGCATGACCACCGACACCCAGGCACCGACCACCCACGCGGGGATCCTCACCTGGGTCAACGAGATCGCTGAGTTGACCCAGCCCGACCGAATCCACTGGTGCACCGGCTCCGACGAGGAGTGGACCGAGCTGACCGACGCGCTGCTCGCCACCGGCACCTTCACCAAGCTCGACGAGTCGAAGAAGCCGAACTCCTTCTACGCCGCCTCCGACCCGATCGATGTGGCCCGGGTTGAGGACCGCACCTACATCTGCTCGGTCGACGAGAAGGACGCGGGTCCCACCAACAACTGGATGGACCCCGACAAGATGAAGGACCTCATGCGCGGGCTGTACGCCGGCTGCATGCGGGGACGCACCATGTACGTCGTGCCGTTCGTCATGGGACACCTCGAGGCCGAGCAGCCGATGTTCGGCGTGGAGATCACCGACTCGGCGTACGTCGTGGTCTCGATGCGGGTGATGGCACGCGCCGGCTCCCACGTCCTGCGGCGCATGGAGGAACTCGACTCCGCGTTCGTCCCGGCCCTGCACTCGGTCGGGATGCCTCTCGAGCCCGGCCAGGCAGACGTGAGGTGGCCCTGCAGCGACACCAAGTACATCGTCCAGTTCCCCGAGGAACGGATGATCTGGTCCTACGGTTCGGGCTACGGCGGCAATGCCCTGCTCGGCAAGAAGTGCTACGCCCTACGGATCGCGAGCGTGATGGCCCGCGACGAGGGCTGGCTCGCCGAACACATGCTGATCCTCAAGCTGACTTCGCCCGCCGGGGTCCGCAAGTACATCGCGGCCGCCTTCCCCAGTGCCTGCGGCAAGACCAACCTCGCCATGCTGGCCCCGACCATCCCGGGCTGGAAGGTCGAGACGCTCGGCGACGACATCGCCTGGATGCGCATCGGTGAGGACGGTCGCCTGTGGGCGGTCAACCCGGAGTTCGGCTTCTTCGGCGTTGCTCCGGGCACCAACCAGGACACCAACCCCAACGCGATGAAGACCATCGACATCGGCAACTCGGTCTTCACCAACGTCGCCCTCACGGAGGACAACGACGTGTGGTGGGAAGGACTGGAGAACCCGCCGGCCAAGGCGACCTCCTGGAAGGGCGAGCCCTGGACCCCCGAGTCCGACGAGCTGTCCAGCCACCCGAACTCGCGCTACTGCACCCCGATCAAGCAGTGCCCCATCCTCGCTCCGGAGTACGACGACCCGCGCGGTGTCCCGATCGACGCGATCCTGTTCGGCGGCCGTCGCAAGACCACCGTCCCGCTGGTCACCGAGGCTCGGGACTGGACCCACGGCACCTTCATGGGCGCCACCCTCTCGTCGGAGACCACAGCAGCCGCGGTCGGTCAGGTCGGCGTCGTACGTCGTGACCCGATGGCCATGCTGCCGTTCATCGGCTACAACGCAGGCGACTACTTCAACCACTGGATCAGCGTCGGCAAGAACAACGACGAGGCCAAGCTGCCCAGGATCTTCTACGTCAACTGGTTCCGCCGCGACGAGGACGGTGGCTTCCTGTGGCCCGGCTTCGGAGAGAACAGCCGGGTGCTCAAGTGGGTCGTGGAGCGCATGGAAGGACAGGCTGCCGCGATCGAAACCCCGATCGGCCATGTGCCGGCGCCTGGCGCGCTCGACATCGAGGGCCTCGACATGACTCCGGAGGCAATCGAGGCCGCGCTGCGGGTCGACGTCGAGGAATGGAAGGCCGAGATCCCGCAGATCCAGGAATGGTTCGAGAAGTTCGGTGAGCAGCTGCCCGCCGTACTCTGGACCGAGCTCGACGGGCTGAAGGCACGCCTCGGCGCCTGAGCGCGTTTCGCAGGGCGTTACGGCCGCATCCGGATTCCCGGGTGCGGCCGTTGACTGCCAGCGTGGATAATCGCAACTCTCGGGGTTCATGCGATCGCAAGAGGGAGTGTTGTGCCCACCATGGCGTCAGACGATGACCACTCCGGACCCAGTTTCGGACCCGAGCAGCGACACCTGCTGGAAACTGTCGCCGCTGAGCTCTACGAAGAGGCGGTAACTCACGGCGGCCTGCAGGCGACGGACCCCAGACTCAACGATGGTTTGGTAGCGCGTCAGGCGTTCGACCTGCTGGTCGAGCTCGGGCTGCTCCTCCCCGAATCATCGGGCGAGCGCTACCTGGCGAAGGACCCCGCAGGGAGCCAGGCCCGCGTCGTCACGCCGCTCGGGCAAAAGGGCGCCGAACTGATCACCGAGTCCTCCCGCTGGGCTCAAGCCTTCGGCAACCTCTCCCAGACCTGGCGCCGATCGCCTATTGCGGCTCACGGTCCGTTCACCGAGCTCCATGGGGTGCAATCCATCACCCAGTTCCTCGAGGAGGCCATCGACGACGCGGCCGTGGACGTCCTGACTGCCCAGCCTCAAGCCAACCGCGGCACGCTCAGCCAGTTGATGGCCGGCGCTCGCCGGGAAATCGCTGCCCTCGAGCGCGGGGTCCATGTCCGCACCCTCTATCAGCACTCCGCACGACGGCATTCCGCCACGCACAAGTACGCCAGGGTGATGACCTTGAAGGGTGGCGAGATCCGCACGCTTGACGAGTTCTTCAACCGGATGATCGTCTTCGACAGGAAGCAGGCCGTCATCCCCAGCACGGAGGAGGCGTTGTCGGCCATCGTCATCCGCGAGCCGTCCGTCATCGCATACCTCATCGACGTTTTCGAACGGGCCTGGGAGCGCGCGCGGGGGTTCGGCAACCAGGAGCTCGACACCTTGCGAGACATCGCAACCGAGCAGCGGGCGATGACGATCCGGATGCTCATCCAGGGGTATCCGGACCCGGCGAGCTCCAAGCGGCTCGGCGTCAGCCCGCGTACCTACGCCGGTTACGTGGCCGATCTGAAGCAGGAGTACGACGCAGAGACGCGCTTCCAGCTCGGCTACTTCATGGGCCAGCGCGGAATCACGGGCGAGGACCCGGCAGATCACGAATAAGGAAAAGCAATTACCCACAAATTACTTGCGAGGGCAGCGGATGAATCCGCTGCCCTCGCGCTGAGACGGGCCGGGGGGGTGGCACAGGGACCAAACAACGTGGGGGGTGAGTTTGGGTCCTCGTCTCAGGGTCTTTGTATTTTGCTGTTTACCTTCCGGAGACGGGGCCGTGTGTCGTTTGGGTGCGGGAGCCCCACGATATGTCGGCCTGGGCCGAACCCACGGTGAATCCGAGAGAAAGAACCGCCGCCGTTACGACCACGGCCAAGCGACAGGTGGTTTTTCTCATTGTGTCTCCAGTTCATCTGGGATCCGGGGGGGATCCCTGTGGACACAAGTCTGCGGGGTCATGCAGGGTCTTGGAAGCGAAACGGTCCCTCATAAATGTGCAGGTTTGTCCGTTGCATGTTTCTGCAGTTTCGGCACGCCCGAGACTCTCCCAGGAGCCTTGGAGGGGGTCTGGGGGCCTTCCACGGTCGGATCCGCGCACGGGGGACCAGGGACGGGGGGCAGGGGTGGCAGGGAGGGTCGACGCTATGTTTCTCCGAGAACGCGGTGGGGGACATGACGATTTGTTCGAGCCACTCTACTGCCTTATGGGCCAAAATGCCCCATAGTATTTCCGAATAAAGTGATTTTGTCTGGATATCACTACTACCAAGCGACTCCCCCAGTCCCGAGGTGATCCGACCGGAGCTCGAGAAGGCTGTCGGAATGGTACGACAGACCGAACCCGGTCCGGGTTCGGTCTGTCCGTGGATCTCCGGGGAGATCCCAATGGCGGAGGCGGCGGGATTTGAACCCGCGACAGGGATTAACCTGAACCCGCTTAGCAGGCGGGCGCCATAAACCGGGCTAGGCGACGCCTCCTCGCGCCCGAGCAGCGCTTGCATAGGCTACCGCCCCAAGCGATCGATGCCGAATCGGGTCAGGTGTGACTGCACGTCGCGGACAAAGGCCTCGCGGTCGACAGCCAGCACCTCGACCGGAATCGAGGTGGTGCGGCCGTCCTTCAGCCGGAGCACGACGCACGGCGCGCCGGCGACGTCGGCGGTGACCGCGTCGTCCACATCGCCCCAACGTGCCTGCTTCACCCCAGCACCCCGCACGAACCGCACCTGGTAGCCCTCCTCACCGAGCCGGACGACGTAGCTGTGCCGGGTGAGAAAGACTCCGCCAATGACGATCGCTGTCATCGCCAGCACCACGACCACGGCGAGGGCAGCGAATGGCAGGTGGAGAACGGCGGTCACAATGGTCCCCAGGCAGACCAAGATGCCGACCCCGGCCAGTCCGACCCCCAGCAATCGGGCGGCCAGCGGCGGCGAGAGACGATAGTCGGACGGCACGCACCCGATTAGACAAGACCGAGGCCGTCTCGACCAAATGCCTCTTGTCCACCTGAGAGTCCCGAGTCACACTCGTAGAACCCCCACCGCCCGGGAGGTCTCGATGACGCCAAGAACAGCTGGAACGCAAACGGCCTTGCTGGGTCTGGACCAGGCCCTCGACTCTCCCCGCACGCACGACGCCCAGACGCTGTGGCGGCGAGCGGTTCGACAACGGATGGCCTACCTCCACGAATGCCTCGATCGGGAGACCGCAACCGCCTCGGAGGGCTGGCTTGCCCCTCGCTCGGGAGCGATGGTGCGCGAACGCGACGCACTTCTCTGCCGGATGTCCGACCTGACTCCCCAGGTCCAGAATGCCGGCGAAGTGGACACCCTGCGTGCGGAGCTCAAGCGTTTCCTCACGGATGTCAGTCACCACCTACAACGACTGCACGACCTCGCGTACGACGACGTGGAGGCCGAGTTCGGCGGCTCTGAATAGCTGATCGGCAGAGGGGGCGGGATTCGAACCCGCGGCTGACATCTCTGCCAGCGACCGCTTTCAAGGCGGTTCCGATCGGCCACTCCGGCACCCCTCCGTGGGCACCCGTCAGAAACGGTCACCCGCTGGGGAAGTGTAGGCGAGTCGCGAGAACCCTGACGGGACCACTAGAGCAACGGCGCCAGGCGCCCAGACTCGGGCCGCAGTGCGGCAGCCTCCTCGGCCCGTCGGCCGCGGGCGCCTCGTGGGGCGGTGAGGGCGAGGTCGGCGCGGATCACGACGTACCCGACCAGCAGCCCGATGACCGTGCTGTACCCGACGGCGAGGGCTGACTCGGCAACGCTTGCGTGCGGCTGCATCAGCCCCGCGGCCACCGAGGTCGTGCCTGCGGCACCGAACGCACACACCCACCAGCCCTGACGCCGTCGGGCCCGCATGTGGCAGCCCCACGCGAGAGCGGGGACCCCGATGAGCGCCTGCAAGGGCCGGGCCACCGCCCCGAAATGGCTGCGCATCCAGGCGACTGCGGAGTCGACGCCGTCCACGAGCCCCGGCGACCCATAGCGGCGCAACGCCTCGGCGTACGCGAGCGTGCCCGCGAGCGCGACACCCCCGACGATCACGATCGCGATGCCGCGCCGGCCGAGGCCATGGAGCCCGGCTCCGAGCCGATAGACGATCACCAGCGCCAGAGCCAGCCCCCCGGCCAGGATGGTGTACTCGAAACGCCCGAGTGCGACCTCAGGTTCCAGGCCCACGACCGCGAGGGCGCCTCCCGCGGCGATCAGCACCGCCACGAGAACCTCCCGCGCCGCATGGACGAAGCGCACGGCCGGCATCGTCGCGGTCACTGCGAACACACCAGCCACGATTGCGGTGAGCACGGCTGCGCCGCTGCGGAGGAAGTCCTCGTCGAGCCAGAGCGCGGCCACCCCGATCACCACAGCCAGGACGCCGTAGACCACAGGACGACCGCCGGAGCGCAGCGCCAACGCCGAGGTGTACGACGCCGCGACGGTGACCGCGCCGATGCCCGACAGCGCGGCCGGCCCGACCTCGGCGAGGGCACAACAGAGCATCGCGATTCCGGCGAGCGTCGCGAGAGCCCAGACCGCCGGGGCTGCGCCGCGGAGTGGGACCCGGGCGAACCGGGACTCCTCGGTCAACTTCCGACGGGTCTGGTCGGGGGAGGACGCACCCGATCAGGTTACAGCCGACGATTGGCGAGACTGGGGTTGGTCTCTCTGGCCTCGCGCACCCGGTCAGGGTGCAGTGTCGCCCGAAGCACGCCCGCCTCGGCATCCGCTCCGACGACCACGTCGCCGAGCGGGTCGATCACCGCCGAATGACCGGAGTAGCGCGGCCCGCACTGGCCCACGGCCACGACGTACACGGTGTTCTCGATCGCCCTGGCCCGGGCCAGGGTCAGCCAGTGGTCGACCTTCCGGTGGCCGGCGACCCAGGCCGAGGGCGCCACGAGGACGTCGGCGCCGGCGTCGACGAGCAGGCGCGAGAGTTCGGGGAAGCGCAGGTCGTAGCAGGTGAGCAGGCCGACCGTGAAGTCGTCCAGTTTGAAGGTCACCGGCTCGATCGCACCGGCCGTCAGGTGGTCGGACTCGCGATAGCCGAACGAGTCGTAGAGATGGATCTTGCGGTACGACGTCTCCACCGAGCCGCGGACGACAAGCGTGTTGAACGGGCGTTCGGGGTCGGCGGACGGCTCGAACATGCCGGCCACGATCGTGGTGCCACGGGCGGCCGCGATCCTCCCCACCTCCTCGGCGAACGGCCCATCGAGTGACTCGGCGAAGGGGGCGACCGAGGTGCCGGGTTGCCCGAAGTCACGCGCAAACGCCTCCGGGAAGACCACGAGGTCCGCATCGTCTGGACACAACTCCGCGAGCTGGGCCC
This sequence comes from uncultured Actinomycetota bacterium, assembly GCA_963719255.1. GTDB lineage: Bacteria > Actinomycetota > Actinomycetes > Propionibacteriales > Nocardioidaceae > Nocardioides. The sequence goes on from CAVRBN010000019.1 coordinate 7,949, forward strand.
GGTTGTCGGCCGGGTCCAGGGACGCGGCTGTCTGGATCAGCGCGACGTGCATTCCCCAACCCTGCCACGCGGATGGAACACTGCCCACCGTGCCCAGCCCCCGGTCCGGAACCGAATCCACGGCAAAGTTCTCCGCAGTGTTCTCCGCGGTCGTCCTCGCCGGTGGCACGGCCGCCCGGATGGGCGGCGCGGACAAGGCCGGCATCGAGCTCGGTGGCCGCACACTGCTCCAGCATGCCCTCGATGCCGTGGTCGACGCCGTCGAGGTCGTGGTCGTGGGTGATCCGGTCCCCACGGACCTGCCGGCGACCTTCGTCCGTGAGGACCCGGCGTACGGCGGTCCGGCCGCGGCTCTGCTGACCGGCCTGGGCGCCCTGCTCGAGGAGGCTTCCACGGTGGTGGTGCTGGCCGTCGACATGCCGAGGGTCACCCCGCACACGCTGCGCCGGCTCCGCCTCGCGACAGCCGGTCACGACGGTTCCGCGCTGGTCGACGCGACCGGCCGGCGGCAGTTGGCGATGGCGCTCGACGTGGGCGCGCTGCGGGCCGCAGCGTCGACCTACCAGGCCTGGCACGGGCTGCCGCTTCGCGACCTGCTGGCCCCGCTGGACCTGGTCGAGGTCGCCGCCACCGGCGACGAGGGCCGCGACGTGGACACGTGGGCAGACCTGCGCGACCTCCGGGGTTGACCGGACCACTCCAGCTTGTGGCGGCCTTGTAGCGGTAGAGGGTTGCGGGGGGTCGCAGAACAATGGAATCTGGGGTGGTGAACCTGCACGACTGGATCGACGAGCTGTGCGATGCACTCGATGTCGAGGCCGAGGTCGACGAAGCGCTCATCCTCGATCTCGCGCGCGACGCGGCCAAGTTCGTCGAGCGTCCCGCGGCACCGATCACGACGTACCTTCTGGGGTACGCCGCGGCCACGCACAACGCCAATCCCGAGCGGGTCGAGGCGTTGGCAGGAGCGGCCACGTTGCTGGCCGAGGGCTGGGATCGGCCTGCCGACGCACCGGACCCGATCGACATCGACGACCCCGTCCCCGACGACAGCATCGTCGACCACTCCGCCGACCTCGAGGATCTCATCGAGCCGGACGAGGTCGACGATGTCGACGAGGTCGACGTGCCCGACCGGTGACTCCATAGTGTCCTAGGCTTTCCGGCATGCGCGCCGTCATCGCCACCGAACCAGGTGGCCCGGAAGTCCTGACGATCTCCGAAGTGGCCGACCCGGTCCCCGCCCCTGGCGAGGTGCTGATCCGAGTGGCGGCGACGGCAGTCAACAAGGCGGACACCCTGCAACGGCAGGGCGTCTATGCGCCTCCCCCGGGTGCGTCGGACATCATCGGGATGGAATGCAGCGGCACCGTCGAAGCCCTGGGCGAAGGCGTCGATGCGTGGTCGGTGGGCGACGAGGTGTGTGCCCTGATGGCCGGCGGTGGGTACGCCGAACTGGTGGCCGTCCCGGCAGGCCAGGTGATGCCGCTGCCGTCCGGGGTCGACCTGGTGGAGGCAACCGCGCTGCCCGAGGTCGCGTGCACGGTGTGGTCCAACGTGTTCATGGTGGCCGGGCTGCAGCCCGGCGAGACGTTCCTGGTGCACGGGGGTTCCGGCGGGATCGGCACGTTCGCGATCCAGCTGGCCCATGCGATGTCTGCTCGGGTGCTGACGACCGCGGGCACACCGGAGAAGCTGGCGGCTTGTCGCGAGCTGGGTGCCGACCTCGCGATCAACTATCGCGAGGAGGACTTCGTCGGGGTGGTCAAGGAGGCAGGAGGCGCCGACGTCATCCTCGACAACATGGGTGCCGCCTACCTGGGCCGGAACGTGGATGCCCTCGCCATGGAGGGCCGGTTGGTCATCATCGGCATGCAGGGCGGCACCAAGGGCGAGCTCGACATCAACCTGCTGCTGCGCAAGCGCGGCGCCGTGATCGCGACCGCGCTCCGCGGCCGGCCGGTGGAGGAGAAGTCCGCGATCTGCGCGTCCGTGGTCGAGCACGTGTGGCCGCTGGTGGCCGACGGCCAGGTGCGGCCCGTCGTACACACGACGATGCCGCTGGCCGAGGCGGCACAGGCTCATCAGCTGATGGACTCGAGCCACCACATCGGCAAGATTGTCCTGACTGCGTAGGGTGATCGGCATGAGCGAAGACGCCGAGACACCCGAGGAGCAACGGATCACCGTGATCGGCCCCGACGGCATGGCAGTCGCAGGTGGGCGCGACGATGACGAAGAACGTCACGTCACCGATCTCGTCGAGCAACCAGCCAAGGTGATGCGGATCGGCAGCATGATCCGGCAGCTCCTCGAGGAGGTGAAGGCGGCGCCCCTCGACGAGTCAGGACGCGCCCGGCTGGCGTCGGTCCTCGAGACGTCGATCGTCGAGCTCAAGGACGGTCTGGCTCCCGAGCTCGACGACGAGCTCAACCGGCTGATCGCGCCGTTCAGTGGGCCCACCCCCAGCGAGTCCGAGCTGCGGATTGCGCAGGCGACGCTCGTCGGCTGGCTGGAAGGCCTGTTCCACGGCATCCAGACCGCGATCTACGCCCAGCAGATGGCGGCGCGTGCCCAGCTCGAGCAGATGCGCAAGGCCCTGCCGCCGGGGATGATCCCGCATCCACAAGCCGCTGACGGGGCGCCCGGCAGCTCAGGAACCACCCGAACCGGGTTCGCGCGGCGGGATGTATCTGTAGCGACGTCGTTCAGTGCGCCCGACCGACGCGCCGCAGGAACAGCAGACCGAGCAGCCCGATGATCACCAGGGCAGCCCCGGGCGCAGCGAGCCGGGGGAACTTGGTCGGGTTCGAGTCGTCGACCCGGGTGAACGTGGCCTTCGTCGGTTGTGCGCCCGGTGACGACTCGGGACTGGTCGCCGGCGCCGAGTGCACCGGTGACCGCGGTGAGCAGCCGGTCGGTCATCGGCGCCGTACCGCCGCAGGAGTTGACCTCGACCACGTCGCCCTGCTGGGTGCCGAAGACGACGTACCGGCGGTCGGCGACCAGGTTGTCGAGGGCGCAGGCTCGCTTGGTGGACGGCGACTCGAGCGTCACACTGGCCGCGGCCGCGCCCTTGTAGACCCGCTCGACCTGCACGTCGTAGGTGAGCGTCTTGCCGTCCCGCGCGGACGACGTCACCTTGCCGAGCAGGACGGTGGTGGCGTTCTTGATGTGTGCCGGGGTGTCGTTCTTGACGCAGGTACACGCGTGCGCAGGCATCTGGGTCAACACCACTCCCGACAGGGCGAGCAGCAGGGCAACGAGCAATCGAGGCATGGAGAGAGCCTACGGGTTGGCCATCGGCCCGAGGTCGAAGAGTTCGGAGAGAACCGCGGCCACCCCGTCGTCCTCGTGGCTCGGTGCGCTCTCGCCCGCTACGGCGACCGCGGCAGGGTGCGCGTTGGCCATTGCGTACGACGTTCCCGCCCACTGGAGCATGGCGACGTCGTTGGGCATGTCACCGAACGCCACCACCTCCTCGGCCGCGACGCCGAGGTCGACGCAGAGCCGTTCGAGCGTGCTCGCCTTGGTCACGCCGTGTGCGCTCATCTCGAGCATCGCGTGCGTGCTCGACCAGGTGACCGTGACCAGGTCCCCGACCATCTCCTCGACCTGTCGCCAGTAGGTCTCCGGAGCGATCTCCTGGGTGGAAGACGAGCAGCTTGACGACGGTGTGGTCGAGGATCTGCTCCAGCGGACCAATCACGATCTCGAGCGGTTCCTTGTCCCGGCTGTCGAAGTGCTCCTCGCGCGCGAATCCGCCGGACTTCTCCAGCGCGAACTGGGTGCCGGGCAGCTGCGTCCGAAGTCGCCTGGCCACCTCGAGTGCGGTGTCCGGGTTGATCGTCAGGGCGCGCTGGACGGTGTGGGTGGCGACGTCGTACACCACCGCGCCGTTGCTGCAGATCGCCAGGCCGTGCCCGCCGACGGCTTCCCAGAGATGTTCCATCCAGCGGATCGGGCGGCCGGTGACGAACACGACGGGTACGCCGCGCTCCTCGAGCTGTTCGAGCACGGCGCGAGTCCGGTCGCTGACCCGGCCGCTGCGGTCGAGGAGGGTGCCGTCGAGGTCGGTGGCCACCAGACGGGGCGTGCGGTCTGTCACCCGGTCACGCTAGCGGCAACCCGCAGGATCTAACCTCGACGCATGCTGGCGCTGCCGCATCGCGGCTTCGTGATGCTGTCGACCCCCAAGTGTGGGTCTACGGCGATCGAGCGCGCCCTGTCCCGCCACGCCGACCTGATCCTGCGGGGCGACCCCAGCTTCAAGCATGTCTCCGCCGCGGACTTCGACACCCACCTCGCTCCCCTGCTCGAGTCCCTGGGCCACCCCCGGTCCAGCTACGAGGTCGTCTGCCTCTTCCGCGAACCGACGGACTGGCTGATGAGCTGGTGGCGCTACCGGGCCCGGCCGGCGATGCTCAAGCGCCCGACAAAGGCCGCGAAGTACACCGGGGACATGCCGTTCGAGGAGTTCGCGAGGAACTACATCGACGGCCTGGTTTCCGGGATCCGGAACCAGATCCGGATCGTCGTCGGCTCCGACGGTGCGGTGTCGGTGGATCGGATCTTTCGGTACGAGGACACGCGGCGCCTGGCAGGGGTGGCTCGAGGACCGGGTGCCCAGGCTCAAGCTGGCAGCGGCCAACGTCTCCCCGGCGCGAACGGCCGAGCTTTCTTCGCAGACACGTCTCGATCTGCGCGAACGGATGTCGCTCGACTACTCCGTCTACGACCGGCTCGTCCAGGACCCCGCATGGACCCCAAAGGGCTACCTGCCGGGCTGAGTCCCCACCCGGGTGGGCAGCGGGCGCGCCATGACCAGCTCGCCGTCCTCGTTGGCGCCGCGCAGCACGGTGAAGCCGCACTTGGCGAGGACCCTGACACTGGCCGCGTTCTCCGGGCTGACGCTCGCCCGGATCCGGACGCCGAGCCGGTCGGTCTCGGCCAGCAGCGACCGCAGTGCCTCGGTCGCGGCGCCGTGTCCGCGGGCGTCGGCCACCAGGCCGTAGCCGACCTCGGCCTCCGGGATGCCGTCGAGCTCCTCGGGCGGTCCGAAGAAGCCGATCGAGCCGACGACCAGTCCGTCGAAGGTGCGTACGACGTGGCGCGGACCCCACGAGTTCTCGCTCGAGTTCTCGACGGGCGGACCATCGAGGCGGCGTCCCGGTCGTCCTCGCGCGGATACTCCGGGTGCCAGTTGGGGCGGCGGCGGCCGGCCATCATGTCCGCAGCCTCGTCAGCGGTGATCAGGACCAGCCTCAGCCGCTGGCTCGAGACCTCTGGAGGCAGGCTCAACGGAGCTCCTGCTCCGCGGTGGTCGCCCCCGTTCGGAACCCTTGGGTTGAGGAGGGCGCCCCGCCCCGTCTCGAACCCTTGGGTTGAGGAGGGCGCCCCGCGCCCGTCTCGAAACCACAGGTCCAGCTCGGCGGCCGCCCCGTCCTCGTAGACGTCGCCGGTGGAGGCGTCGGCGGCGTCGTGGACCTCCTGGACGGACTGCCCCATGGCCACGCCTCGGCCGGCCCACTGGAGCATCTCGATGTCGTTGCGGCCGTCGCCGATCGCCAGGGCGTCCGCGGCGGTGACGCCGAGAGCATCGGCGACGTGCTGGAGCCCGGAGGCCTTGGAGACGCCCACCGCCGACAGGTCCAGCCAGGCTGTCCAGCCGACGACGTAGTCGGTGCCGTGAAGTCCGAGACGGGACGCAAGCCCCACGAAGTCCTCGACGGTCGCGTCCGGGTCGCGGATGACCACGCGGCTGACCGGGCCGGCGACGATCTCGTCGACGTCGGTGATCGTCATCGCGCCGGAGAGTTCACCCTCCGGGAAGTGCCGGTTGACGCGATAGCCCACGCCGCGTTCCTCGACGGCGACCAGCGCCGTCGGATGCTCCGCGAGAATCGCGGCCACTGCCGGACGAGCGTCGAACGTCTCCTCATGGACGATCTCGACGGGCGGGTAGCGCAGCACGACAGCTCCGTTGGAGGCCACGATCCACAAGCGGTCCGCGTCGTCGGCAGGCAGGTCGAGCGCATCCGCGATCGGGGTCATCGAGTGCGCCGACCGGCCGCTGGCCAGGACGACGTGCGCGCCCGCGGACACGGCTCGCCGGACCGCGTCGTACACGACCGGGCTGATCTCCTCATGGGTGGTGCCACCACCGTCGATCCACTTCAGGAGCGTGCCGTCGATGTCGAGCGCGACGAGCTTGGGGCGCCAGTTGGTGTCTGACTGGTTTCGAGACGGTTGCTGCGCAACCTCCTCAACCACCGACGGGCCTTCGAGACGGCCGCGGGGCGCCCTCCTCAACCACCGAGGACCTCACGGTCCTGCAGATACGGGCGCAGCGCCTTGGGCACGCGGACCGAGCCATCGGCCTGCTGATGGGTCTCCAGGATGGCCACGATCGTGCGCGGGATGGCGACCAGAGCGTGCCGTTGAGGGTGGCCAGCGGCTTCACCCCGTCCTCGAAGCGCGCGCGGATGTCGAGGCGGCGGGCCTGGAAGTCGGTGCAGTTCGACGTGGAGGTGAGCTCGCGGTACCGGCCCTGGGTCGGGATCCACGCCTCGCAGTCGAACTTCCGCTGGGCCGACAGGCCGAGATCGCCAGCCGCCATGTCGATCGACGCGGTAGGCCAGCTCGAGCTTGTCGAGCAACTCCTTCTCCCAGCCCAGCAGGCGCTGGTGCTCGGCGTACGACTCCTCGACCGTCGTGTAGGTGAACATCTCGACCTTGTCGAACCAGTGCACCCGGATGATCCCCCGGGTGTCCTTGCCGTGCGACCCGGCCTCCTTGCGGAAGCACGGGCTGAACGCGACGTAGCGCAGGGGCAGGGTGCTGGCGTCGAGGATCTCGTCGGAGTGGTACGCCGCCAGCGGAACCTCCGAGGTGCCGACGAGGTACATGTCCTGGCCCTCGATCCGGTAGACGTCGTCGGCCGCCTGTCCGAGGAAGCCGGTGCCCTCCATCGCCCGCGGCTTGACCAGCGTCGGCGGGATCATCGTGGTGAAGCCGGCTCCCCGGGCCTGGTCCATCGCCATGTTCACCAGGGCGAACTCCAGGTCGGCGCCGACGCCGGTCAGGTAGTAGAAGCGGGCTGCCGCTCACCTTGGCACCGCGCTCGACGTCGATCGCGCCGAGCAGCTTGCCGAGCTCGATGTGGTCGCGGGGCTCGAAGTCGAACTCGCGGGGAGTCCCGACGTGCTCGAGAACCGTGTAGTCGTCCTCCCCTCCCGCGGGAGCCTCGTCGGCGGCGAGGTTGGGGATGTCCATGATCGCTGCGCGCCACTCGTCCTCGGCCTCGCCTTGGGCGGCCTCGGCAGCCTTCACATCGGCGGCGAGGCTCTTCGTCCGCGCCAGGAGCTGCTGCTTCTCGTCGGCCTGGGCCTGCGGAATCAGCTTCCCGAGCTGCTTCTGCTCGGCCCGCTTGGCCTCGAACTCGGCGATCGCGCCGCGCCTGGCCTCGTCGGCCTTCAGCGCGCGATCCACTACGTCGTCGGACAGCCCACGCTTGGTCATGGCGGCGCGTACGCGGTCGGGTTCGTCTCGGAGGACGCGCGGGTCGATCATGCCTCAAGGCTATCCGCAGCGCTCGGCGCGCGCAGTCGGGTTATCCGGACCGGCATACTTGGCCGCTGTGACCCTCCGACCGCGCGCGCGGGACCTAGGCTTCGGGACCCTGTGCCTCGCCCTGTTCGCGCTGGTCGCGCTTCTGGTCAACGAAACCTGGGATCCCCTGGTCCGAGCTCGACAACCAGGGCAAACCGGCGCAGGGCTGGACGCACGACGAGCCCTTCCTGAGGAACCTCCTCTTCGCTGTCGAGGACGGCTTCGGCACGCTGGGCATGGCGGTGCTGACCTCGGTTGCTCGCGATCATCCTGCTGGCGCGCCGCCACCGCCGGGCGGCGATGTTCGCCATCGGCGTGATGCTCGTGACCTCACTGGCGACCACGGCCGCCAAGCTGGCGCTGGGGCGGGCCCGACCGGTCTGGCAGGACCCGAGCGGGGTGCTGGAAACCAACTCGTTCCCGAGCGGACACTCCTCGTCGATCGCTGCCTTCGTCGGGCATCCTGATCGTGCTGATCGTGATGTTCGTACGGCGCCGCGGGTTGCGGATCCTGCTCGCCGGGTCGAGCGTGCTGGTCGCGATCGCGGTGGGAGCCGACCGGGTGATGATCGGGCGGCACTACCCGAGCGACGTGCTGGCCGGGGGCGCTGCTCGGAGTCGGCATCCTGCTCCTGGCGCTGGCGCTCTACTCTCCGCTGCCGCACAGCCACGCGGAGTCCGCCGTACCCCTCGTCGAGAGCTTCACCGGCAGCCGCGACCTGCACGTGGTGGTCAACCCGAGCAAGGTCGAGGACCCCGGTCAGTTCGAGGCGATCGTGACGGCGATGGCTACCGAGACGGGCTGGTCGCGACCGTCCTGGCACTACACGACCGTGGCGGACCCCGGCACCGGGATGGCGGAGGCGGCTTCGGTCGCCGGCGCCGACCTGGTGCTGGTGTGCGGCGGCGACGGCACCGTGCGCGAAGTGTGTGCCGAGCTGGCGGGGACGGGTATCCCCGTCGGCATCGTCCCGGTCGGCACCGGCAATCTGCTCGCCCGCAACCTCGCGATCCCGCTGTATGTCCGGGCCGCGATCGACGTGGCGCTCACCGGTCAGGACCGGGCCATCGACATGGTTGCCGTGTCAGGAGACGGCATCGAGGACACCCACTTCCTGGTGATGGCCGGCATGGGATTCGACGCCGCGATCATGGAGGGCGTCAACGAGGACATCAAGAAGAAGGTCGGCTGGCTGGCCTATGTCCTCTCGGCCCTCAAGTCGTTGATGTTCCCGGCCGTGCGCGTGGAGGTGTCCATCGACGGTGGTGACTTCACCAAGCACCGGGCCCGCACGATCGTGGTCGGCAACGTCGGCTACCTCCAGGCCGGCATGCCGCTGCTGCCCGACGCCTCGATCGACGACGGGCTGCTGGACGTCGTACTCCTGCATCCGCAGCGTTTCCTTTCCTGGATCCCGCTGGCCTTCCGGGTGCTGGCCAAGCGGCCACGGACCGACGAGACCATCAACCGGATGACCGGCGCGACCGTCGTGATCAGGGCTGCGGTGGACACCCCCCGCCAGCTCGATGGCGACTCCATCGGCCTGGGCCAGGAGCTCTCGATGGTGTGCCTGCCTGGTCGGTTGCTGGTGCGCGTGCCGCGCTGACGCGTGGTCTCGACAAGCTCGACCACCGAGGGAGACGCTCGACCACCGAGGGAGACGCTCGACCACCGAGGGTCACTTTCGCGCGTGCGCGATCGCTTCCTCCTCCTCGGGAGACAGCTGTTGCTCGGAGGTCCACGCGGCGACGCTCTTGGCGTAGGTGCGGGCCTCCGAGCGGCCATGGACTCGCTGACCGGCCGCGCTCCGAAACCATCTCGGGCAGACCGGTATGGACCGGCCGGGATGAGGAAATCCGGTGGGTCCGGCTGTACGTAGGGGTCTTGGGGGTCTTGTACCCAGGAGGACCAATGCGGCACAGCAAACGGCTCAAGTTCGCGACAGCAGGTCTCGGGATCTCAGCTCTGATGCTCGGCTGGGCGCTGCCTGGCCAGACGGCAACGCAGGCTGCCGATCGGGGAGAGGGCGCGGCCCACGGCTACCAGACGTCGAGGGTCGATCCGCAGCACCAACGCTTCGCGGCGCTCCAGAAGGCGTACGCCGCCATGCCGCTCGCGTTCGTGGAGAACCGCCGCCAGACAGACCCTCGCGTGAAGTACTACGCAGTCGGGAACCACTACGCGTTCTTCGCCACTCGCGACGAGCTCATGCTCTCCCTCTCCAAGGACAAGCAGGGGCGTGAGCTTGCTCTGGCGCTCCGGTTCCGGACACCACAGTCGGGACGTGACCGTCACCGGCACGAACCGCGTGCCCGGAACGGTCAACTATCTCGGCGGCAACGAACCCGGCCCGGTCGCAGACCGGGCTCTCCCGCTACGGGCAGATCGTCGTACCGCGACCTGTGGCCGAAGATCGACATGCGCCTGCGCGAGCAGTGCCGGCGTCCTGAAGTACGAGTTCCACGTACACCCCGGCGCCTCGCCGTCCGACATCCGCCTGGCGTACGGCGGCGCCGACGGCCTCGCGCTCGGCGCGGCCGGCGGCGCTGCAGATCGCGACGCCCGCTCGGCGTCCTGCGGGACTCGGCGCCGGTGTCGTACCAGGACGATCGACGGCGCGACGCGTGCCGGTGACGAGCCGCTACGTGCTGCGCCGCCGAGCGCGAACGCGCACGGCCGGTTCTCCTTCGACGTCGGCGCCTACCAACGCGACCACGAGCTGGTCATCGACCCGGGCGTGCAGTACACGACCTTCCTCGGCGGCAACAGCGCCGAGACCGGCGCCGGCATCGCCGTCGACGCCGCCGGCAACGCCTACGTCGCCGGCACGACGCAGTCACCCAACTTCCCGACGACGACCGGCGCCTTCGATCGCACCGGTGCGGCGCAGAACTTCGCCGACGTCTTCGTCACCAAGCTCAACCCGGCCGGCACGGCGCTCGTGTACTCGACCTTCGTCGGCGGCAGCGACATGGAGTTCGGAACGGCGCTCGCGATCGACGCGAGCCGGCAACGCCTACGTCACCGGCACGACGAAGTCGTCGAACTTCCCGACCACCGGCGGCGCCTTCGACCGCAGCCTCAACATCCCGCCGAACTGCCCGCGGTGCGGGATCGACAACACCGACAGCTTCGTCTTCAAGCTCAACGCCGCCGGCTCGGCGCTGACCTACTCGACCTACCTCGGCGGCACCGACAACGACGCGCCGCGCGGCATCGCCGTCGACTGGCTCCGGCAACGCCTACGTGACCGGTGAGACGCTGCTCGCCGACTTCCCGACGACCGCCGGCGCGTTCAACCGCACCTACGCGCGGCGAGTACGACATGTTCGTCACCAAGCTCAACACCACCGGCTCGGCGCTCGTCTACTCGACGTTCCTCGGCGGCACCGCCGTCGACAACGGCGAGCGGGTCGCCGGTCGACAGCGGCGGCAACGCGTACGTGATGGGCTTCACCAGCTCGACCGACTTCCCGACCACGCCAGGCGCCTTCGACACGCACGCCGAACGGCGGCTTCGACGGGACGCTGACGAAGCTGAACCCGGCCGGCTCGGCGCTCGTGTACTCCACCTATCTCGGGCGGCAACGACTCCGACGGCGCCAGCGGCCTGGCCGTCGACAGCGGCGGCAACGCCTACGTCGCCGGCGGCACCGTCTCGGCGAACTTCCCGACGACGCCGGGCGCGTTCGACACGACCGTCAGACGACGGCGACGCGTTCGTCACCAAGTTCAACCCCGCCGGCTCGGCGCTCGTGTACTCGACCTTCGTCGGCGGCTCGGACTTCGACTCGTTCAGCGGCGTCGTCCTCGACGCTGCCGGCAACGCCTGGCTGACCGGCGGCACGAACTCGGCCGACTTCCCGGTCACCGCCGGCGCCCCCGACTCGACGTTCAACGGCGGCGGCGACGCCATCATCGCCGAGCTGAACTCCGACCGGCTCGGCGCTGCTGTTCTCGACCTTCCTCGGCGGTTCGCAGTAGCGAGGGCGGCGCCGACATCGCGCCGCGATCCGAACGGCGACGTCTACGTCACCGGCAGCACGTTCTCGCAGGACTTCCCGGCCACGGTCGGCGCGTTCGACCGGGTCTGGAACGGCGACCTCCAGATCTTCTGGGGCGACGCCTTCGTCACCAAGATCGACATCGACGCCGACGGCGTCGACTCCGCCCGCGCCCCCGGCCGTGCCCGACGCACCGACGCTGGCTGTCGCCGTCCAACGCCTCGACGCAACCGCAGCCGATCACGTTCGACTGGAACGACGTCCCCGAGCGCGGTGTCGTACACCATCCAGATCGACGACTCCAGCGCGTTCACCGCTCCGCTGGTGCGTGACGAGAGCGTCGACCGACGTCGATCTACGCGCACGTCCGATCTCGTCGACCGCGACCCACTTCTGGCGTGTCCGCGGCGTCAACTCGGCGGGCGTCGCCGGGCGCATGGTCGGCCGTCGCGCAGCTTCACGCCGCAGACGCGCCCCACCGCCGTCGCACGCTGTCGAACGATGGACCTCAACCCGACGACCGTCGTCGGCGGCAACGCGTCGAGCGGCACGGTGGTGATGATCGACGCGGCGACCGGCGGCGCGGTGATCTCGCTGTCGAGCAGCAACCCGGCCGTCGCCAGCGTCCCGGCGACGCCACGGTGCCGACCAACGGGTTCACGGGCACGTTCGTCGATCTCGACACATCGGCGGTCGCGACGACGACGACGGTCACGATCACCGCGACCTACAACGGCACACCCGAACCGGCACTCTGACCGTCAGCCCTGAATTTATGAGGATCACTTTCGCGCGTGCGCGATCGCTTCCTCCTCCTCGGGAGACAGCTGTTGCTCGCAGGTCCACGCGGCGACGCTCTTGGCGTAGGTGCGGGCCTCCGAGCGGCCATGGATCGAGGTCACCACGACGCCGTGGCCGCCGTCGTCGACCAGGGCCAGCGACCAGGACAGGTGACCACCCATGTCGCCGAACGCGTCGTACCGCACAACCGCCAGATGGCGCAGGGCGTCGCGCGCCTCGTCCCGCAGCGCGGCCACCTCCTGGCGCAGACCCTGGACGTCTTCGGGGAGGTCGTCGCCGGTCGACCGGCGGCTGCGGCGCTGGCGTCGCAGCGCCTCGAGCGCCAGCAGCAGGGCGAGCACGGCGCACAGCAGGGCCAGCGAGGCGAGCGTGTTCGGCATGATGCCTGAGCGTAGTTGCCGCACTGCCCGGCACCCGGTCACCGCCCCGGCGAGGCGGCCGCGACGTGCGAAACTGCCCGGGTGACCGGTCCGCCCGCAGCCCCGCCGACGCTCCCGCGCATCGCCTACCAAGGCGAGCCCGGCGCCAACTCGCACCTGGTGTGCAGACAGCACTATCCCGACTGGGAGGCGATGGCCTGCGCGTCGTTCGAGGACGTCTTCGCCGCCGTCGAGAGCGGCGAGGCCGAGCTGGCCATGATCCCGATCGACAACTCCATCGCCGGACGGGTGGCCGACATCCACCACTTCCTGCCCAGCTCAGGGCTGCACATCATCGGCGAGAGGTTCCTGCGCATCCAGTTCAGCCTCATGGCCATCCCCGGCGCGAGTCTGGACAGCATCAAGACCGTGCACAGCCACGTGCACGCCCTCGGCCAGTGCCGGGGCGTCATCCGCGAGCTCGGCCTCAGGCCGGTAGTCGCCGGCGACACTGCGGGCGCGGCCCGCGAGGTCGCGGAGTACGCCGACCCGACGCAGGCCGCGATCGCTCCGCCGCTCGCCGCGGAGATCTACGGCCTTCGTGTCCTGCGCAACGACGTCGAGGACGAGGACCACAACACGACCCGGTTCATCGTGCTCTCCCGCGAGCTGATCGAGGCTCCCGCAGGCAACGGACCGGTCGTCACCAGCTTCATCTTCAACGTCCGCAACCTGCCGGCCGCGCTCTACAAGGCCCTCGGCGGGTTCGCGACCAACGGCGTCAACATGACCAAGCTGGAGAGCTACATGGTCGGCGCCGAGTTCACCGCGACCCAGTTCCTCGCCGAGGTCGACGGGCACCCCGAGGACATCGGGCTGAAGCACGCGCTCGAGGAGCTCGCGTTCTTCACCACAGACGTCAAGATCCTCGGGGTCTACCCCGCCGACCCGTATCGCTCCTAGGTTTGCTGGGCGGCCTCCTCGGCCGGGTTCTGGATCACGTTGAACAGCGCCCCCTGCGGGTCGCGCAGGAACGCCATCCGGCCGATGGTCGGAGCATCCACGACCGGGGCCACGAGCTCACCACCCAGCTCCAGCGCCTTGGCGACCGTGCCGTCGGTGTCCTCCACGTTGATGTAGAGGTTCCAGCTGGGGCTGCAGGCCAGGCTGCAGCGGCATCGTGCCGGCCACCGAACGTCCGTCGACGTCGAACGTCGTGTAGTCGCCCATCTCGCCCATGTCCTGCGTGTTCGGCTGGACCCCGAGCACCTCTTGCGTAGAAGGGCCGCCGTCTTGTCGACGTCAGAGACCGAGCAGCTCGTTCCAGCATGTTGGTGCCGGGCTCGTTGGCTCGCTCGGAGCCGATGGTCCCTCCTGCCTGCCAAAGACCGACGATCGCTCCTCCCGGATCTTGCACGAACGCCATCCGGCCCGGCGTCCGGCACGTCGAACGGACCGGCCACGACCTGGCCCCAGCCTGGGCGACCTTGCGCTGCGGCCGCGTCGAGGTCGTCGGCGGCGAGGTAGACGTTCCAGCGCGCCGGTTGGCCCTGCTGCTCCGGCAGGTCGGTGCCGAGCCCGGCGACCGAGTCGCCCTCGATCGTGGCCAGCGTGTAGAAGTTGCCCTGGTCGTCGATCGGGCGGTCGTCGTACTGCCAGCCGAAGAGTTCGGCGTAGAACTGCTTGGCCGCCGACTGGTCAGGACTCCATGTGCTCGATCCAGTTGGGCGTGCCTTGCAGGTAGGACTATCGAACTTCGCCATCAGTGCTCCCCTGTCTAGTTGAGATCCTCGACCCCGCTCCGTTCCGACCCAACACCCGACCGCCGACAGTCTCAACCGAGCGTCGGTGAACACCCGTTGGCCGGGCGGTAGGTTCGGCCCTGTGACTGACGAGGTGACCGACGATCCGCGTACTGCCGACCTCGGTTTCGCGCGCGTCGACGTGGATCGTGCGGCGCGCACCGGCGACCCCGAGGTCGTGTACGGCGCCGGCAAGTCGCCGGCCCAGATCGTCGGCATCCTGAAGACCCTGCACGGCAAGCACCCCGAGCGAGCAGTCATGGCCACCCGCCTCAGCGACGAGGCCATGGAGTCATTGCCGGGAGTTGGCGAGCGCGACGGTCGACCGGGTCGCGCGCGCGGTCACGCTCGGTCCGATCCCGCACCCGTCCGGGACCGTCGCCATCGTCTCGGCCGGCACGTCTGACGCTCCCGTCGCCGCCGAGGCCGCGCTCACCGCCCGGGTCCATGGCGCCGGCGTCATCGAGATCACCGACGTCGGGGTCGCCGGGCTCCACCGACTGCTCGGCGTCCGGGACCGGCTCGCCGAGGCCGACTGCCTGATCGTGGTCGCGGGGATGGAGGGGGCGTTGCCTTCGGTCGTCGGCGGGCTCACCGGCGTACCTCTCGTGGCGGTGCCCACCAGCGTCGGCTACGGCGCCTCGTTCGGTGGCCTCGCCGCCCTCTTGGCATGCTCAACTCGTGCGCTCCCGGTGTGACCGTGGTCAACATCGACAACGGGTACGGCGCGGGCGTGTTCGCCGCCCGGGTGGTGACGCTCGACCACCGGGCCGCTACGAGCCAGCGATGACGATCTGGGTCGACGCCTCGGCCGGTGCCAGTGGCGACATGCTCCTGGGTGCGCTGGTGGACGCCGGCGTTCCGCTCGACGTGCTCCAGACGGCCGTCGACGCAGTCGCTCCCGAACCCGTCTCGCTGTCGCCGGTCACGGTCCAGCGCAACGGCTTCGCGGCCGTCCTGTGCGGCGTGCGGATCGAGGACTCCGCCGAGCACCGGTCCTGGCGCGACATCCGGGCGCTGCTGCAGTCGGCAGATCTCTCCGAGGACGTCCGCGGACTCGCGATCCGCGTCTTCGAACGGCTGGCCGTTGCCGAGGCCACGGTCCACGGGAGCGACCCGCTCGACGTGTCCTTCCATGAGGTGGGTGCTCTCGACGCCATCGCTGACGTGGTTGGGGTGTGTGCGGGGTTCCGGTACTTGTTGGGGTGGTTTCGAGACGGTTGCGAGCGCTCAACCTCGGATCTCCTCGACGACCGGAGTGGTCGTCTCGCAGGTCGCGGTCGGGTCTGGCTCGGTCCAGGGCGCCCACGGCCCGATGCCGGTGCCGCCGCCGGCGGTCGCGGAACTGCTGCGGGGCGCCCCGTCGTACGCCGGAGCAGCGGGCTCACCGGCGATGGAGCTCTGTACGCCGACCGGTGCGGCACTGCTCACGACCCTGGCGACCTCCTGGGGTCCGCAGCCGGCGATGACCGTCGAGCGGATCGGCGTGGGTGCGGGCACCCGCGACCCGGAGGGGTACGCCGAACCTCGTGCGGATTCTGGTCTCGACAAGCTCGACCAACGAAGCCGCTCGACCAACGAACGCAGCTCGACCGACGAGCCTGAGCCGCCCTGCTGATCGAGACGAACGTCGACGACCTCGACCCCCGCGTCTGGCCGGAAGTGATCGCCACCCTGCTGGCGGCCGGGGCCTCCGACGCCTGGCTGACCCCGATCCTGATGAAGAAGGGACGTCCCGCGCACACCCTGAGCGTGCTCGTGCGCACGGACCGCGCGGCCGAGGGTGCGCGCGGCCATCTACCGGCAGACCTCGACGATCGGACTGCGTGAGCATCCGGTCGGCAAGCACGCGCTGGACCGCGAGATGGTCGCGGTCGAGGTCGCCGGGCAGTCGATCGCGGTCAAGCTGGCGCGGCACGACGGGAAGCTCGTCAACGCCCAGCCGGAGTACGACGACGTGGCCCAGGCCGCGGCCGCGCTGGGCCGCCCGCTGGGCGACGTTCTCGCCGACGCCTCCGCGGCCAGCCGGGCGTTCTTCCGCGACGAGGAGTCCGCCGACGCCGAGCAGCAGGACACCGTGTGATCGACCTCGTCGTCATCGCGGTGACGTTCGCTGCCATCTTCGTCGTCGAGCTCCCCGACAAGACCTTCATCGCCACGCTCGTGCTGTCGACGAAGTACCGGCCGGTCCTGGTGTGGGTCGGGGTCGGCCTGGCCTTCGCCGTACAAACCGGCATCGCGGTCGCCCTCGGCAAGGCCGCGTCGTTCCTTCCCGATGCTCTGGTCAAGGGCGGAGCCGCGGCGCTGTTCCTCGTGGGCTCCGTGCTGCTGCTGCGCGAAGCCATGGCGCACCACGCTGCGATCGACGGCGAGGAGTACGAGGCGGGACAGGCTCGACCGACGAGGGGACGCATGGTGTGAAGGTGATCCTGGCGTCGTTCCTGGTGCTGTTCGCCGCGGAGTGGGGCGATCTGTCGCAGCTCCTGACGCTCTCGCTGGTGGCGAGGTACGACGACCCGCTCAGCGTCTTCATCGGCGCTTGGGGAGCGCTGCTGACCGTGAGCGGCCTGGCCGTCATCGTGGGCCGGGTGCTGCTGAGGTACGTCCCGTTGCACGTGCTGCACTACATCGGCGCCGGCGTCTGCCTGGTGCTTGCCGCGCTCACGGTCTTCGAGCTCGTTTCATAATGTTTGCCATATATAAGTCATTCCTGATATACAGGTGGATGTGCATGCACTCGACACTCTGGGAGACCCGACCCGGCGACGACTGCTGGAACTGATGTCCGATGGCGAACGAGCTGCCGGGGATCTCACCGAGCTGGTCGTGGCCGAGTTCGGAATCACCCAGCCAGCCGTGTCCCGGCACCTCCGGGTCCTGCGGGAGGCCGGGTTCGTGGACGTTCGCGCGGAGGGCACCCGACGGCTGTACTCGGTCCGGGCCGAGCCCCTGCGCGAGGTGGATGCCTGGCTACAGCGCTACCGCCGGATCTGGAACCAGCGTGTGGACGCCCTCGAGACCGAACTGGTCCGGGCGCGACATCGACAGAAGGAGAACGATCATGACTGAGGAGCTCACCCAACCCCGAGGCCACCTCGAGGGCACCGTTGACGCACCCGTCGTACTCGTCGACCGGACCCTCGACGCGACCACGCGTGAGGTCTGGGATGCGTGGACCCGACCTGAGCGGCTCGCTCGATGGCTGGGCGCGGCCGAGGGACCACTCGACCGGAAGGGGAACGTGGTCCGGATGGCCATGGCTGCCGCCGAGCTGCCCGATCGACCTCAGCGCCGCCGACAACCCGGTCACGTTCACGGTTCTCGAGGCGGTCCCGCCCGACGACGGCGACGGCGGCCGGCTGGTCCTGACTTTCGACGACGCGGCCGACCCGGGCGGCACGCTGACCGTGGACCTGGCGTCCGAAGGCACCGACCGCTGCCGCCTCGTGCTTCGGCACGAGCTGACGCCGAGGCCAGAGGCGATCATAAATGCTGCCGGGTTCGGCGCTGGCTGGGAGGGTTTCCTCGACTGGCTCGAGGACGTCCTGGCCGGCCGCGAGCACGGTTCGGATGACCGGTATGAGCAGATTCTGCCTGCTTGGGAGGGGCTTGCCAGCGCGCTTCCGCACTAGAGTTCGGCCATGACCCAGCACGGAGTCGACAGCGAGGTCGGCCAGCTCCAGACCGTGATGCTCCACCGGCCCGGGCCGGAGCTGAAGCGGCTGACTCCGCGCAACAACGACAAGCTGCTCTTCGACGGCATCCCGTGGGTGAGCCGCGCCCAGGACGAGCACGACGCCTTCGCCGAGGCGTTGCGCGACCGGGGCGTCGAGGTGCTCTACCTGAACGACCTGCTGATCGAGACCCTGGCCGCAGGAGCGGACGCCCGCGAGCTCGCGATCGAGGGCGTCACCAAGACGCTGCACCTCGGCGACACGATGGCGGAGTACCTCTTCGGCTTCCTTCACGAGCTGTCCCCCGAGGACCTGGCGCTGTTCCTGACCGCGGGCGTTCGCAACGACGAGGTGCGTGGCGGTTTCGGCCTCGTCACCTCCTTGCTGGCGTCCGACGACTTCCTGATCGACCCGCTGCCCAACCTGCTGTTCACCCGCGACTCGTCGGTGTGGATCCGCGACCGGGTCGCGATCACCTCGTCTGGCGATGCCGGCGCGCAAGCGCGAGACCCAGCTGACCGAGCTGATCTACAGCCAGCACCCTCGCTTCGTCGGCACGCCGAGCATCCACGGCTGGCACCACGAGAACGTCGAGGGCGGCGACGTACTCCTGCTGGCGCCGGGTGTCATCGCCGTCGGCGTCGGCGAACGTACGACGCCCGCGGGAGTCGAGCGGCTCG
This sequence comes from uncultured Actinomycetota bacterium, assembly GCA_963719255.1. GTDB lineage: Bacteria > Actinomycetota > Actinomycetes > Propionibacteriales > Nocardioidaceae > Nocardioides. Next base: position 26,881 of record CAVRBN010000019.1, read on the forward strand.
CCCGTCAGGTGTTCGAGGCCGACCTGGCGCACACGGTGCTCGCCGTACCCATCGCGCAGGAACGCGCCACCATGCACCTCGACACCGTCTGCACGATGGTCGACGTCGACAAGATCGTGATGTATCCCAACGTCGCCCATCAGCTCCAGGCCTACGCCGTCACCGAGGACGCGCCCGGCACCCTCGTCGTCGACTCGGCCGAGCCGTTCCTCGTCGCCGCCGCCAAGGCGATGCACATCGACACCCTGCACCAGATCGACACCGGCCTCGACCCGGTCACCGCCGAGCGCGAGCAGTGGGACGACGGCAACAACACCCTGGCCATCGGCCCACGCGTGGCGGTCGCCTACGAGCGCAACGACGAGACCAACGACCGGCTCGAGGAGTCCGGGATCGAGGTCGTCAAGATCGCCGGCTCCGAGCTCGGCTCCGGCCGCGGCGGCCCTCGATGTATGAGCTGCCCGATCTCGCGAGCCCCGCTCCCCGTAAGACGCGTAGCGGCTGCGAGTAGGGAGGGGTCTCAGCCTCTGCGCGCCATCTCCGGCCAGAGCCCGTGCCCGAGCTCCCACGCAGCTCACGGCAGACATACACCGACTGGTCCGCCTCGTCGTTGTCCAGCCGCGCCTGACTACGTGGCCTGACTCGCCAGCCGATCAAGCTCTTTCACGACGGGCCAGGCACCGTCCTCTGTGTTCGACAGGACAACGGCGTCGACGTCGTGCTCGCCGTAGTGCCCGACGATTCCGCTGGCGCCGGCGTTTATGCCTTCCTTCCACCAGTCGGATCCGCGGAACTGGAGCCCGAAGCCGTACTCGATCTCGTCGTCGTGGCGGACTTGTGGTGTGAAGAAGAGCCGGGTCAGGTCGGCTCGGCAGCAGCTCGCCAGCCCTCGTCGCCGTCGATGAAGCGGATCAGGTCGCCGGCGGTGACGTGGGCGCCGCCGTCGGGTGAGCCGATGGGCGGGTACTTGAAGATGTTCTGCACCAGGCGCCCGTCCTCGTCGGGGTCGAATCCCTCGGCGACGTTCGGTTCGGCGTCCCGGCGGTCGAAGAAGCCGGAGGAGACCATCCCGGCCTTGGTGAAGATCTCGTCGACGACGTAGTCGCGGTAGCTCTGCCCACTTGCGTGCTCGACGGCCAGGCCGGCAAGCACGTAGCCGACGTTGCAGTAGCGGCACTGCTCGCCCGGACTCGCCAGTGGCTCCTTGTGGGCGAACTGTGGCAGGAAGTCACGGGTGGTCATCACCGAGTACGACGGTTTGTCCACCCACAGCTCGGCGTAGTCCTCACCCGCCTCCTCGTCGGCGTCGTCCGCGATTCCGCTGGTGTGGGTCAGCAGGTGGCGCAGGGTGATCTCGGGCGAGATCGTGGTGCCGCTTAGGTCGGCATAGGCGTGGATCGACGTGTCGAGGTCGAGCTTGCCTCGGCCCACGAGCTGGAGCACTGCGACGCTGGTGAACAGCTTGGTGATGGACGCGGTGTCGAAGCGGGTGTCCATCGCGTTGGGTACTCCCCAGCGGGGCGAGGCCAGACCGTAGGCGCCCTCGAAGACGGTGTCGTCCCCCCGCCGTAGTAGGACGACACCGGAGAAGTCCTCGCCGGTGAGGAAGTCATGCAGCCCGTCGACGCGCATGGCCGGACCCTACGCCGCTATCTGCGTCGGTGGAAGCGCCAGTCGCCGTCGCTGTGTCGGCGGAGGTCGAAGCGGGTGTCGTGGGCTCGGCGGTGGTGGTGCCCGCACAGCGGGAGGGCGTTGGCCAGGTCGGTCCTGCCGCCCTCGGACCAGGGGTGGAGGTGGTGGATCTCGGTCCAGGCGAACGGCCGGTCGCAGGTGCCGATCGCACACGAGTCGTGGGTCAATGCCAGCGCCTTGCGTTGGGCGGCCGAGTGCAGCCGCCGGGTCCGGCCCAGGTCCAGCGGCTGGGAGGCGCCGCCCAGGACGGCGGGGATGATGCCGGCGTTGCAGGCCAGCCGGCGCGCATCACGCGCCGAGATCCGGATGCCGGTGTCCAACCCGGCGGCACCGATCCCGGACACCAGCCGGTCGAGGCCGATGGTGACCAGCACCCCGGCCGTGTTGCCGGCGCCGAACCCGCCGGTGGGTAGGTGCTCGATCAGCTCGAGCAGCGCCATCCCGAGCCGTTCGGACCAGTTCGGGGTGCTGATCAGGGTCGGATCGGTCACCAACCGACCCCCGCTCGGGCCCGTCGGGTCCGGTGGTGTGGTGGCGGGGGGCGGTCAGCTTGTCCAGCGCCGTCTTCAACAGGGTGCCGTGCAGCTCGGGGATCACGAACCGGCCGGTGTAGGTGCCGTCACCGTTGTCGGACAAGGTGCACCAGGTCTCCACCTCGGCCCGATCGGCCTCCGCGTTCAGCTGGTCCGACTCGTGCCGGTCCGCCAACTCGACCGAGACCGTCTCGAACATCCGCCGCGCCGCCTGCCGCAGCCGTTTCGCGTTCATCGGCCGACCCGACCGGGACCCGACACCGGTGGCCTTCGCCACCAGCGCCGCCTCCGCAGCCGCGAGCTGCTCACCGGTGACCCCGGCCGGTGCCCGCTCGGCCGCCCTCACGATCACCCGGACCTGCTCGACCCGCAACAACCCGGCCGCGAACGCCTCCCGGGTCGCCGGATAGGTCTCCTGCAACCTCCGCGCCAGCCACAACCCACCCGAGGCGACCTCGCGGGGATCCGCGGTCAACCGCATCAACCACGCCGTCGTATCGGTGTCCGCGGTCTCCTCCGCGACCCGCCGTACGTCGGCCTCGGCCGCCAGCGCGAGCCGCCACGAGGCGATCTGGGACTCCAACGCCGACAGCTCCGCGATCGCCTCCCCCAGCTCGTGCGCCGACAGCGCACCCGCCGGCACCGACAACCCCTCACCCACCGCCCGACGGGCCTGCGCGATGTGCGCGGCGGCCTGTCGCGGTGCTCGAAGCTGGGTGATCGACATACTGAAATTCTACTCGTACTGATGTTCGATTACAACGCTATGGCAGGACTTGTGGACAGGTGTCGGCGGGCGACCGGCGCGGTCGTTCCCTCCGTGACCCGGACCAGGTCAGCGGGTCAAAGCTCGACATCAAGACCGCGTTTGCCGCGGTGTAACCAGCGACACGTTGACTCGCCAGTAACATAGCGCCCAGACTTCCAAGCAGAGTTCAGCTGCCTGGGAGGGCCAAGAGATGCGTCGAATCGTCACCGTCATGAGTCTGTTCATCGGGGTCGGGCTGGCCGCCGCGCCGGGCGCCGCGAGTGCCGACGACGCCAATGGTCCCGTCTTCCAGACGGTCCCCGCGGCTGTCGCCTACGCCAGCCTGCACCCCGACGCGGCCCCGTCGGGCAGCAACGACTGGACCTGCGAGCCGAGCGCGGCACACCCGCGGCCCGTCGTCCTGGTGCACGGCACCTGGGCCAACCAGTTCAACTCGTTCGCCTACCTCTCGCCGCGCCTCAAGGCTGCCGGCTACTGCGTGTTCTCGCTCAACTACGGCAAGTACGACGCCGCCCCGATCAGCTACATCCCCGGCGTCAACGCCACCGCGCCGGTCATGGACTCCGCGCACGAGCTCGGCCTCTTCGTCGACCGGGTGCGCACCGAGATCGGCGTCCCGAAGGTCGACCTGATCGGCTACTCGCAGGGCGCGATCGTGGCCCGCGGCTACCTGAAGTTCTTCGGCGGTGCCGACGCCACCAATCCGGCCAACAACCACGTGCAGACCGTCGTGACGTACGCCGGCACCAACCACGGCACCACCCTGAGTGGCACCAGCACGCTCGGGAGCCACCTGCACCTGCTCGGCGTCGTCGGGGCCCTCGCCGGCCCCGCTGCCACGGACCAGGTGGTCGGTTCGGACTACGTCACCAGCCTCAACGCAGGCGGCGACACCCTCCCGGGCATCGACTACACCGTGCTGACCACGAGGCACGACGAGGTGTCGACGCCGTACCGAAACTCGTTCCTGACCGCCGGCCCCGGTGCGACCGTCAACAACGTCGTGATCCAGGACGGGTGCTTCATCGACGGCAGCGACCATCTGTCGATCCCGTACTCCCTCCGGGCCGCCGACTACACGCTCAAGGCCCTGGACCCGGCCACCCCTCGGACGATCCGGTGCGCTCTGGAGCTCCCCGCCATCTGACCCGCCATCTGACCCAGCCATCAGCCACGCGCAACCACAGGATTCTTGACCCGATTTTCCTTGCCGTCGTCGGTGCGGACAGTGCAGTATTCGTTAGGAATGTTTCCTATCGATTGGTCGGACATGATTCCTCGTCGCGTTCTCGGTCCGCTCGTCACAGTCTCAGCGCTCCTCGTTTCTGGCGCCGCCGTCCCCGCAGAGGCCCGCGCGCCCGCGGCTCACACCAAGGCCGCAGCCGCTCCGCCGCAGGTTCGCGTCGATCAGCTGGGCTACCTCATCCGGGAGCCCAAGCACGCCCGACTCATGACCGCGGACCGGATGGGCAACGCGCGCTTCGTCGTGGTCGGACGCGAGCGGCGACGTCGTCCTGCGTGGACGGCCGTCCCGCGCACCGGTGGGGACCTGGAACGCCCGCTACCACGCGGTGTACGACCTCGCCTTCTCCCGCCTGACAAAGCCGGGTCGCTACCGCATCGTGGTCACGCGGCGACGTCCACGCGCGTTCGCCGTACTTCCGCATCGCAGGCGCCAACGCGATCTACGGCGCGCTCCTGCGCAAAGGGGTCAAGTTCGACCAGATGCAGCGCGACGGCGCAAACGTCATCCCCGGCGCGCTCAACCGCAAGCCGGCCCACCTCAACGACCATCACGCCAAGGTCTACGCGCGGCCGCACTTCCTGCCCGACTCCGACACGGTGACCGACGACGACCTGTACCGGGTCCGTGGATCGCTCGACGCTGCCGGCGGCTGGTCCGATGCCGGCGACTACCTCAAGTTCACCCACAGCAGCGCCTACAACGACGTCCTGCTCTTCCTGAGCCAGCGGATGCTCGGCCGGCGCGCGCCGAAGTCCGTCGAGAACGAGGCCCGGCACGGCCTGGCGTGGCTCGACAAGATGTGGGACGCCAAGCGCAAGACCCTCTACATCCAGGTCGGCATCGGCTCGAGCAACGAGGCCGGCACCTTCCGCGGCGACCACGACTTCTGGCGGCTGCCGGAGGCCGACGACGGCCTCACGGGCCACCTCAACCGCTACGTCTCGCACCGGCCGGTGTTCCGTGCGGCCCCTCCGGGAGCGAAGATCAGCCCCAACCTCGTCGGCCGCGTCTCCGCCGCCTTCGCCCTCGCGGCCCAGGTCGACGCGAAGCGGCACCCCGTCCGGGCTCGCCGCGAGCTTCGGCAGGCAAAGCTGCTCTACGCGCAGGCGGACACCGCGAGCCCGCCCGAGGAGCTCACCACGGCTCTCCCGCACGCCTTCTACCCCGAAGACGCCTGGCGCGACGACATGGAGCTCGGCGCGACCGAGATCGCGCTGGCCTCCCGCAGGCTCGGGAAGAACGCTCGCCCCTACCTGCGCGATGCCACGAAGTGGGCGCGCGCCTACATCCGCCACGAGACCGGCGACACCCTCAACCTCTACGACACGAGCGCGCTGGCGCATGCTGACCTGGCCAGGTTGCTGAAGCACACCAGCAGGCATCACGGGTCTGCAGATCACCCGAGTCGCGCCTCGTCGCCGACATCCGTCGTCAGCTCCAGGGGGCCCTGGACAAGTCCAGGCGCGACCCGTTCGGAGCCGGCGCCGCCTACGACAACTGGGACGTCAACTCGCACACCTTCGCGTCCATCGCCACCGCCGGCCTCTACCACCGGCTCGCCGGTCCCTCGAGGTTCGACCGGTTCGCGACGACGCAGCGCAACTGGCTGCTCGGTGGCAACCCGTGGGGCGTCAGCGCGATGGTCGGCGTGGGTACGACGTTCGTGCAGTGCCTGCACCACCAGCTCGCCAACCTCAACGGCACGACCGACGGCACCCCGCCCATCGATGTCGGCGCGGTCGCCAACGGGCCGAACGACGCGACGATCTTCGAGGACGGGATCGGTGGCTACCAGGACGCGATGGTGCGCTGCCCGCCGACGCCGGGCAACAAGTACCGGCCCTTCGACGGGCGCGGCAGCCGTCTCCTCGACGATGTCCGGTCGTGGCCGACTTCCGAGCCCGCCCTCGACATGACGGGGGCGGCGATCATCGCCGGTGCGGTCCAGATGGCGGTGCGGCGCCGCAACTAGATTGGACGCCATGTCGCATCCACGCAGCTATCCACCCGACACCTACCACGGAGAATCCGGCGAGGTCAGCGCCTGGATCCGGCCGTCCGACACCAAACCCGAGATCACCTACAGCAACGGCGGCACCTGTGAGTACGTCGCCACCGGCGATCAGACCGGCGGTGGGTTCGGGCTCTATCGCTGGACGTTCGGCGACACCGAGTCCGGGCCGGACCCGCACTTCCACAAGTCGATCACGGAGTCGTTCTACGTGCTCACCGGCTCGGTCCGGCTCTACGACGGCCGCGAGTGGGTCACCGCCCAGTCCGGCGACTTCCTCCACGTGCCCGAGGGCGGGCTGCACGGGTTCCGGGGATCGGACCACGCGTCGATGCTGCTGATGTTCTCGCCCGGCGCGCCACGCGAGGACTACTTCGAGACGCTCGCCCGGCTCGGGACCGGCGAGACGATGACCGCCGAGGAACGCGCGGAGTTCATGCTCCGGCACGACACGTTCTGGGTCTGATCCACCCTCGGGGTACCGGATGACCGGCAACGCCAATAGGCTTCCGGCCAGACGACACCCAGGGGGAGCTCGCGTTGGCCACACTCACTGCAGACAAGAAGGTGCTGCACGCCGATCTCACGGGCGACACCGTGCGTGCCTCGGCCGGATCGATGGTCGCCTACTCGGGCAACGTGCAGTTCAAGAACGCCGGCATGGGCGGCGGGGGCGGGCTCAGGGCCGCCCTGAAGCAACGCGTGGCCGGCGAGACCATCAACATGATGGAGTGCTCCGGCGCGGGTCGGGTCTACCTCGCCGAGAACGCGCTCGACGTCACCGTCGTGGACCTCAACAACGACACCCTCACCGTCGAGTCCGAACACATCCTCGCGGTGACCGCCGGGCTCAAGCTCGACGTCCAGTTCGCCGGCCTGCGCGGCATGACCAGCGGCCAGGGGCTGGCCACCACCAAGGTGACCGGCACCGGACAGTGCGCGATCACGTCCGACGGGCCGATGATCGGCCTGACCGTGGAGCCCGGGTCCCCGCTGGTGGTCGACCCGGATGCCTACGTCGCCGGAACCGGCCAGACGCAGATGACGCTGATCTCCGGGGTCAGCTGGCGCAGCCTGGTCGGCGAGGGCGGCGGCGAGCCGTTCAGCCTGCGCTTCGAGGGCCAGGGCATCGTCTACATCCAGCCGGCGGAGCGGTAGACATGGCCTTCGAACAGGTGAACAGCAAGGTCGTCCGGGCCCAGGTCGCGCCGGGGCAGGAGGTCCTGGCCCGGCGTGGCGCCATGCTCGGGTACGAGGGCCAGATCACGTTCCGCCCGATCGCCGGGCAGGGTCAGGGCGTCGGTGGCCTGGTCGGACGGGCGATGTCCGGCGAGTCGAACCCGATGATGGCCACCGAGGGCACCGGCTCGGTGCTCTACGGCTTCCGCGGGCTGTACGTCTCGGTCATCGACCTCACCGGCGACTCGCTCACGGTCGAGGCCGACCGGTTGCTCGCCCACGACGCCAACCTGCAGACCAGCATCGAGATGATCGCGCAGGGCGGCGTACGCCAGGCGGTGCGCGGTGCGATGACCGGCCAGGGTCTCTTCACGACCAAGGTGATGGGCCACGGCAGCGTCGCCGTCCTCAGCCACGGCGGCACCTTCGAGCTCCAGCTCAACGGGGACACCGTCGGCGTCGACCCGCAGGCGTACGTCGGCCACGTCGGCGCCCTGAACGTCGACCTCAAGGCCAGCGTCGGCATGCGCGACCTGATCGGGCGCGGTTCCGGCGAAGCCTTCCAGCTGCATGTGTCCGGCCACGGCACGGTCTACGTCCAGGCTTCGGAGAGGAAGTTCTGATGGATGTCTTCACGCCCCAGACTCTGCCGATCGACGACAACGTCAACTCCTACTCGTTCTCGATCGACCTCAACGGCGAATGGTTCCTGACCAAGGGCGCGATGATCGCCTACTACGGCAACATCGACTTCTCCGGTGTGGCCGCGTTCGCCTCGCGGGCCGCGTGGGTGGCCGCGCGGTTCGCCTCGCCGCTCTATGTCCAGGACTGGGTTGTCGCCAGCGGTCAGGGCAAGCTCGTCATCGGCGACCGCGGCAACGACATCAACTCCTACGACCTCGAGGTCGGCAACCTCACCATCAAGCAGGTGAACCTGCTGGGCTTCCAGCCGTCGCTGGAGCTCAAGCAGTCGATCGTGCCGGGCTTCGTCACCCTGCTCGGCACCGGCAAGTTCCTGGCCTCGTCCAACGGCCCGGTCATCTTCGTCGAGCCGCCGTTCCGGGCCGACCCGGACGCGCTGCTCGGTTGGGCGGACAGCCCGTCGCCGTGCCAGCACTACGACTACAACTGGATGGCACAGTCGTTCATGGCCGGAATCCAGGCCATGTTCGGGCGCGAGTCCGGCGAGGAGCGCCAGTACGACTTCACCGGCTCGGGGACGATCCTGATGCAGTCCTCCGAGCTGCTCCGGGTCGACGGCGCGCTGATGCGTATCGTCGAGTCCCAGACCAACCTGCTCGACGCCAACAGTGCGGGCCAGCTCGGGCGCAAGCTGATGGCCCGGTCGCAGCAGCAATAACCACCCACCACGTACAACTGATGCAAGCAACGAGAAAGGGAAGCTCATGGGAGTCTCGCTCAGCAAGGGTGGCAACGTCTCGCTCTCGAAGGAGGCACCAGGCCTGACCGCCGTCAACGTCGGTCTCGGCTGGGACACCAACACCTTCTCCGGCGGGGAGTTCGACCTCGACGCCTCGGCGATCGTCGTCAACGCAGCCGGGAAGTCGCTGTCCGACGGCCACTTCGTCTTCTTCAACAACCTGAAGTCGGCCGACGGCTCGGTCGAGCACACAGGCGACAACCTGACCGGTGAGGGCGAGGGCGACGACGAGGTCATCAAGATCAACCTGGCCGCCGTACCCCCCGAGGCGGACAAGGTCGTCTTCGCGGTGTCGATCTACGACGCCGACAACCGCAAGCAGAACTTCGGTGCGGTTCGCAACGCGTTCATCCGCGTGGTCAACCAGACCGGCGGCACCGAGATCGCGCGCTACGACCTGACCGAGGACGCGTCGGTCGAGACCGCGATGGTGTTCGGCGAGGTCTACCGCGCCGGCGACGAGTGGAAGTTCAAGGCTGTGGGCCAGGGTTACGCGTCGGGGCTGCGCGGCATCGCCTCCGACTTCGGCGTCAACGTCTGACCCAGCTCGACTCGTGTCCCTGAGCGTGCGCACGCGCACGCTCGGGGACACGAACCAACCGTCAGGAGGCCCGTGATGGGCATCGACTACACCAAGCGCCCTGCCACAGCCCCCGGCAACAGCACCGGCGGCCGCACCAGCAGCCGGCCCCGTCCTCTCCCATCAGCCTGAGCAAGATCACCCTGACCAAGTCGGCTCCGTCGATCTCGCTCACCAAGGCGCAGGGTGCGGGCGGCCAGATGCGGGTCAACCTGAACTGGACCCAGGGCGCCCCGGCCACCGGCGGCTTCCTCAAGCGGGCGATGTCGGGCAGCATCGATCTCGACCTGGGCGCTCTCTGGGAGACCCAGGACGGCAACAAGGGTGTCGTCCAGGCACTGGGTAACAGCTTCGGCGCTCTCGACGCCCCGCCGTACGTCTTCCTCGACGGCGACGACCGCTCGGGGACGGTCACGGGCGGCGAGAACCTCACCGTCAACCTCGACCAGCTCGGCAAGCTCCGGCGAGTGCTGGTCTACGCCTTCATCTACGAGGGCGCTCCCAACTGGGCGGCAGCGAACGCGATCGTCACGATGTTCCCGCAAGGAGCGGCTCCGATCGAGGTCCACCTCGACGAGGCGGCCCGCGATCGACGGTTCTGTGCCATCGCGATGCTCACCAACGACGGCGGCAACCTGCGCGTGGACCGCGAGGTCAACTACATCAAGGGCACCCAACGACACCTCGACGAGGCCTACGGGTGGGGGCTGCGCTGGGCGGCTGGGCGCAAGTAGCGATCCCAGCTGACCTTGAGTCTCGAGGTCGCGCACGGAAACCGGTCGCGATGGTCGGCACGGCGGGGCAAGGTGGGGCCATGACGATGCGAGTGCGGAACCTGACCTTCGACTGCGCCGACGCGATGGCGCTGGGGAAGTTCTGGTCGGCCATGACCGGCTGGAACCTCTTCTTCGACGACGACCCCGAGGTGGTGGTCGCCCCGGCGTTCCCCAACCCCGACGACGTCGGGCTGCTGTTCATTCCGGTGCCGGAAGGCAAGACGGCCAAGAACCGGATCCACTTCGACCTCCAGCCGACCGACTGCTCGCGTGACGACCAGGTGTCGAGAGCCGTCGAGCTCGGCGCCACGATCATCGGTGACTTCCGCGAAGAGGACGGCTCGGGCTGGGTGACGCTCGCGGACCCCGAGGGCAACGAGTTCTGTATCGAGCGCAGCGAGGCGGAGCACCCGCGCCAAGCCCGGAGTCTTCCGGATCGGCACCTAGCGGATTTCGGCGCCAACGTGAAAACCAGCCGTTGCTGACGGGGGATACAACAACGGCTGGCCACAAGGAATCTACTGGACGGCCATTGGCGAGACAACAAGCCACCCGCTAATTTCGGACCGGAAAAGGCTACCGGATGGTCACTTGTCGGTTGGCGAGCCCGGCCCGAGCGGACCGCTCCGACGCGGACAGCTCCGAGGTGTCCGCAAGCGCTTCGCGAAGTTCGGCGTGGAAGGCCGCAGCCGGCTCCTCCAGCACCTCCGCACCGGTGCCGAGGGGCAGGTCCCACACCGGCGCAAGCAGTCCGTGGGCGCGGAACATGCCGACGAAGCGGGAGCCTTCGGCGACGACGTCCTTCCGGGCGGCGTGCAGGCGCGCCAGGCCGTCGAGCAAGCGCGTCCTCCGGCTCGGGCATCACCCAGCGCAGGTGCTCCTTGGTGCCGACATTGGTCCAGTACGCCGCCTCGACGCCGGCCAGCCGCGTCGTCGGGTTGGCGGCGCCGTTCGCCTGCTCGAGCGCCGCCTCCAGCTCAGGGGTCCGATCCACGTCCGAGACCCAGTAGCCGAACCCCTCGTGCACGGTGACGTCGAGCCGGTCACCGGTGACCAGGTCCTGGAGTCGCGGTCCCGCACCCGGAGGCTCGGTGAGGCCGACGGCACCCGGCTCCTCGGTGTCCAGCGCCTTGAGGAGGACGGCGCCGAGGTCACGCGCGGGGTCGCCGAAGTTGTGCTGCACCTGCAGGCCCAGCCAGATCTCACCGTTCTCGCGCACCAGTGCCGGAGCCGCCCCGGGCAGCAAAGAGCACAGGGTGACGCGCCGGTCGTCGTCGGACAGTGCCAACGGCGCGGTCGCCGCCGGCACCAGCTCGCGCAACGCGATCACGTCGCACTCCGACGGGAGCCCCTCGAACGGACGGCCGACGAATGCCTGCGCGGCACCGCTCGGGTCGCCGTGGCAGGCCTTGTAGCGCCGCCCCGACCCGCAGGGGCAGGGCTGGCGCGGGCCCACCTGCCCCTCGAAGTCCTTGGCTGCCGCCGTGTCCCGAGTCTTGGTGCGAGAGCGCTTTCCCATGCTCGGGAATCTATACGCCGAGCTTGTCGAGCAGGTACGCCGGGCGGTCGGTGATCACAGCCTCCACGCCGAGGTCGAGGCAGGTCTGCAACTGCTCGTCGGTGTTGACCGTCCACACGTGGATCCGCTTGTTGGCCTTCCGCAGCCGCCGGCCCAGTCCTGGGTGGTCCGTCAGCTCGTCGATGCCCGGGCCGATGATCCAGTTCGGCTCCACCACCCGCTTGAGCATCGGCCAGTGCCGGGCCTTGTCCACGAGCATCACGTACTCGAGTTCCGGGGCAAGACGGTTGGCCCGCTGCAGGGCGGTCAACGAGAAGCTCATGATCCGGACCGGCGCGTTCGCCTTGTCCCAGCCGAACTCCCGCAGCAGCTCGATGAGGCGACGCTCGACCAGACCGGCGTACCTCGTGGGGTGCTTGGTCTCGATCGCGAGCTCGACGCGTCTGTCGTAGTCAGCGACCGTCTCGAGCAGCTTGCGCAGGGTCAGCACCTTGCCCAGGGCCACGTCCTCGTCGTCGGCCTCGTCGTCGAGGTCGGCCCAGGGGTTCTTCCAGGAAGAGAAGTCGAGCTGGTCGAGGTCGGCCAGCTCCATGGTGGACACGATGCCCCGGGTGTACGCCGTACGGCGCAGGTCACGGTCGTGGACGCAGACCAGATGCCCGTCTGCGGTCAGCCGGACGTCGCACTCGAGCCCTTCGGCACCGGCAACGAGCGCCTTGAGATAGGCACCGAGCGTGTGCTCGGCGTTCTCGTCGCTCGCACCGCGATGAGCGATGACCTGCGGCCTCATGCGTGCATTGTTGCCGACCGGGCAGCGGCTCGTGCACCGGCGTGCCGGGCTGGTTGGATTGGGCGCATGCGATTCTCCCAGGTCGACGTCTTCTCGAGCGACGCGTTCCGTGGCAATCCGGTCGCCGTCGTCCACGACGCCGACGGGCTCGATGACGCGACGATGGCCGCGTTCGCGAACTGGACCAACCTGTCGGAGACGACGTTTCTGCTGGCGCCCACGACGCCGGGAGCCGACTACCGGTTGCGGATCTTCACGGCGAGCCAGGAGCTGCCGTTCGCCGGACATCCCACGCTGGGCAGCTGCCGGGCCTGGCTCGAGGCTGGCGGTGTGCCTGGATCCGACGAGGTGGTCGTCCAGGAGTGTGGCGCCGGGCTGGTCCCGATTCGCCGTGACGGCGAACGGCTCGCGTTCGCTGCGCCCGGTTTCCTCCGCTCCGGCCCGCTTGACGACGCGACCCGGTCGCAGGCGCTCGGCGCACTCGGTCTCGCCGACGAGGAGGTGTTGCACTCGGCGTGGATCGACAACGGCCCCGGATGGCTGGGCCTGGTGCTCCGCGACGCCGCCACGGTGCTCGCGCTGCGACCCGACTTCGTCGCGATGGGCGATCTCGACATCGGCGTGATCGGGCCGCATCCCGACGGTGACCCCGCCGACTACGAAGTACGTGCGTTCGTGCCGGGCCCCGGCAGCAACGAGGACCCGGTCACCGGCAGTCTCAACGCCGGGTTCGGGATGTGGCTGATCGCCGAGGGCCTGGCCCCGACTGCCTTCACCGTTGCGCAGGGTACGGCGCTGGGCCGGACCGGCCGGGTCGACGTACGGGCCGAGGACGGCCCCGAAGGTCGGCGGGTGTGGGTCGGCGGCGCGACCGACGCCCGGATCGTCGGCACGGTCGATTTCGTAGGAGTCGTCCCGGTCAGCGGGTCCCGACCACGCGGAGGAGATAGTCGCGCCGGTCGAGCGGATTGTGGTCCGTCCTCGGCCGCTCCGGAATCTCGCCGTGGACCGGCGCGTAGCGCTCGAACGAGCTGATCAGCACCCCTTCGCCGTGCGTCAGCCTCGGCAGCACCTGCTGCAGGTCGTTGACCCGCGCCGCGGCAATCTCCCCTGTCACGACGTACGACGAGTGCACCGGCTCCACATCGAGCGGGACGCCGCGCAGCTGCGCCACGCCGGTCAGGGTGGGACCGAGCGTGTCGGCCGGGATCTCGAGCTCGAAGCGGTGAATCGGCTCATGAACGCGGGTGCCGGCCCGCTGCAGCGCGGTCATCAGGACAAGCGGGGTCAGGTTCCTGAAGTCTCCCGCGGTGCTCGACATGCTGGCGTCGAAGGTGCCGTGCGAGTGGCTCTGCCGTGCCCAGTAGCCCGAGTGCGTCATCGTGACGATGCAGTCACTGACCTCCCACCCGTGGAGTCCTTGCCGAAGCGTCTCGACAACCGTCTGCTCGACGGCGGTGAAGAAGGCAGGCGGCATCGAGCCGAGCTCGACCTCCAGCCGGAACGCGACGCCGCTGTCCACCGGCGCCGGATCCACCCGCAGCCCCACCGTGGCAAGGAACGGGTTCGACTCCTTGCCGATGAGCTCGAAGGCGGCGCCCGAGCCGACGAGCCGCTCCACACAGATCGTGGTGGTCTCGCGAAACCTGACGTCGACCTCGTACTCGTCGGCGAGAGTCGCCTGGATGACCTCCTTCTGCACCTCGCCGTACAGGGAGACCGAGATCTCCTTCCGGACGTCGTCCTGCCGGAGTCCGATCAGCGGATCCTGCTCGGCCAGCTGAGTCAGGGCGGCGTGCACCGCTCCCCGGTCCGCGGGCCGGCACGGGTCGACGACGGTCTCCAGCGACGGCGGGGAGAAGTGGTAGGGCTCGCCGGCCGGCCGGTGCGGCGAGCCGACGATGTCGCCGATGCGGGCCGGCGCCAGGCCCCACACCTTGGCGATCTGGCCGGCGACGACCGACCCGCGCTGGGTCGCCGCTCCCCCTTCGAAGACCCTGATCGCGGTGACCTTGGCCTCCCCGCCGTTCAGCGGGACCCGGTCCCGAACGTGGAGGGCGCCGGAGAACATCCGGACGTAGGTGATCTTCTCGCCGGCCGGGCCGCGCTCGACCTTGAACACCGTGCCGGAGACGGGACCGTCACCCTCCCCCTCTGAGGACGGCAGCAGCTCGGCGATCCCCGCGGTCAGCGCCTCGACACCGGCGCCGGTCGCTGCGGAGCCGAAGAAGACCGGGTGAACCAGTGCCCGTCCGGTCTGGGCGGCGAGCTCGCGGCGCAGTCGGACGATGCCTGGTCGGTGTCCGGGTGCGCCTCGAAGAGGGCGCTGCGGCTCCCCGGCTCGCGGACCGAGCCCATCGCGACGACCGCCGGCGTCAGCTTGTCGGAGATGTCGCTCAGGGTGCGTTCTGGTACGGCGCCCGCCCGATCGATCTTGTTGACGAAGATCAGGGTCGGAATGCCCAGCCGCTGGAGGGCCCGCATCAGCACCCGCGTCTGGGCCTGCACGCCCTCGACCGCGGAGACGACCAGCACGGCGCCGTCGAGGACGCCGAGGACCCGTTCCACCTCGGCGATGAAGTCCGAGTGTCCGGGTGTGTCGATCAGGTTGACCGTGACGTCGTCGATCGCGAAGGACACGACCGCTGACCGGATCGTGATCCCGCGCTGCTTCTCGAGCGCCAGGGTGTCGGTCTGGGTGTTGCCGGCGTCGACGCTTCCGACCTCGTCGATGACCCCGGCGCCGTACAGCAGCCGTTCGGTCAGGGTTGTCTTACCGGCGTCGACGTGCGCCAGGATCCCCAAGTTCAATGACTTCACAAGCAAACATGTCCTCTGCATAGGTGAATACCTGCTGACGGGGCATGTTTGCTTCGCGCATGTCCTTGCTCCTTGGGCTCCTCGGGCTTCTGTCGAACGGGCAGCACCAGTGCATCAAACGTCGCCGCCGAAGCCAACCGATTTACGCGCCACTGCTGCGGAGGCGCTGATCTGAGCCGGTCAGGAGACCCGCTTCACCCGCCAGAACGCCACGGCGCCAAGCAGCAGCGCACCGGTGAGCATGACTCCGGTCTCCCGCCACTGCAGCGCCCAGTAGTGACTGGCCGGCTGGTACGTGAACTGTTGGCGGTAGCCCTCGTCGGCGAGCCGGTCGAAGCAGGCCTGCTCCTGGGCAGCTGCCTGCGCCTCCTTGGTTGCGCGCAGCCCAAGGCAGTCGGTGACCCACGACGGCACCGTGCCGACCTCGCTGCCTGTGCCGACGGTCTCGGCGGAGAGCTGCCAGGCACCCGGGTGCTCGAACTCGACCTCCAGCCTGTCGATCGGCTGGTCGGGCCCTGGACCGGATAGTCCCTGCAGGTTGTCGGCGGTGATCAGGGTCATCTCCTGGACCGGCTCGACCAGATGGGGCCGGACCCAGTTCGGCATCACGATCGAGACGAGGACATAGACCGCCAACGTGACGGCCATCGCGGGCACGGTACGCCGGAGGAGAGCGCCGGCCGCGACGCCGAGGGCGAACGCGAACGCGGCGTACCCGATCGGGGCGATCCCGCGCGAGCCGAACATCTCGGGCGCGATCCGGGCCAGGTCGAAGATGCTGCCGTTGGCGCCATGGCCCGCGTTGACCGCGCTGTCGATCGGCCGGGACCACCACGTCATTGCCAGTCCGGCGACCGCGCCCGCGGCGACGGCGCCGAGCAAGCCCACCCCGAGCTTGGTGGCGAGCCAGCGGTTGCGGGTGATGCTCTGCGACCAGACCAGGGTATGGGTGCCGGCCTCCAGCTCGCGGGCGACCATCGGGGCTCCCCAGAACGCGCCGATCACGGCCGGTACGACGTACGCCACCGCGACGCCCACGGCGTACAGCGTCCGGTCGGAGCGGTCGGAGCCGATCTGGTCGAGGAAGGTGGCCGCGCTGTCGTGGTACGCGTCGGCCAGGTGACCGCCGGTCAGTGCGAGCGCGACGGCGAGCCCGGCCAGCGCGGCGTACACGACGATTGCCTGCACGCGGAACTGTCGCCAGGTCAGCCAGATCATCGGAGCACCTCCAGAGCCGCCCGCCGGTCGCGGTCGACGGTCCTCGAACCGCTCATGTAGGCGAGGACGAGGTCCTCCAGGCTGAGCGCAGAGACGATCCAGGTGGGGTCGAGGATCGGGGCCTCGGTGCGCACCAGCAGGCTGGTCTGCCGGTCGGTGTGGCTGGACGAGATCACGTGCTGGTCGGCCGGGAGGGTCTCCGGGTCGCGACGGGCGCCGGTGAGGCGGTGATGGGTCGCCAGAAGGGCGTCGATGTCGCCGGCGATCTGCACCCGTGAGTCGACCAGCACGATCAGGTGGTCACACACCCGCTCGAGGTCGGACACCAGGTGGGAGGACAGGACCACGCTGAGCTCGTGCTCGGCGACCGCCTCCATCAGGTCCTGGAGGAACTCGCGTCGGGCGAGCGGGTCGAGGCTGGCCACCGGCTCGTCCAGGATCAGCAGCTCGGGCCGCTTCGCGATGCCCAGAGTGAGGGCCAGCTGGGCACGCTGGCCTCCCGAGAGCCGGCCGGCTCGCTGCCCAGGATCAACACCGATCCGGTCGATCCGGTCCCGAGCCACCGCATCGTCCCAGCGAGGGTTCAGGTGGGCGCCGAGCCGCAGGTGCTCGTCGACGGTGAGGCCGGCGTAGGTGGGAGTGTCCTGCGCGACGAAACCGACCCGAGCCAGCTGGTCGGGTCCGTCGGCCGGACGTCCGCCGAGCACCTCGATCCTGCCGGTGGTGGGCGTCCGCAGCCCTACGGCGAGGTTCAGCAGAGTGGTCTTGCCGGCTCCGTTGGGGCCGACCAGGCCGACGACCTTCCCGGCCGGCACGTCGAGCGTGCAGTCCGACAGCGCCCAGTGGCGGCGATACTTCTTGCCGAGGCCGTCGGCTCTCAGGACCGTGCTCACGCTATGTCCTCCTGGGAGGCACCACGAAAGGTGGTGCTGAACAACGCCTCGATGCTCTCCTCGTCCAGCCCGGCACGGCGCGCCTTGATCAGCCAGCGCTGGAGGTCGCGGCGGAGCGGACCGTGCGCGGCGAGCGACGCGTCGACCAGGGTGCGGGTCACGAACGTGCCCACGCCCGGTCGGGCCGCCACCAGGCCCTCGTGCTCGAGCTCGCGGTAGGCCTTGAGCACCGTGTTGGGGTTGATCGCGAGACTGCCGACCACGTCCTTGACGGTCGGCAACTGGTCACCCTCGCGCAGCAGGTCGAGTCGCAGTGCGTTGCGCACCTGCTGCACCAGCTGCTGGTACGGCGAGACGCCCGACCGGCCATCCAGGTGGAACTCGATCATGATTACTCCATTTAACTAGGTACCTAGCACAATAGGCACCTGCCTGAGCCGTCGTCAAGGGATGCGCGAGACTCCGGCTCTGCTGGAGTCTCGCTGACTAGTCGATCAGGCCTGGTCGCGCAGATAGCGACCGAAGTGCGGGACCGTGAAGGCGATCCGACCGCGCTCGCCGGAGTAGATCAGGCCCTTCTTCAGCAACGAGTCACGGGCAATCGACTACCGAACTGGCTGCGCGATAACGCTAGGACTCGAACATTTCCCACTGGACAACTGGGCTCCGCCAATGCGCGGCACGCCGCGGCGCCGGAATGGAGGGTGGCCGGCTTCAGCACATTGTGAGGGTCGAACGAGGTTGGTCTGGCTCTCGCACGCCAAGCCAGTGTCTCGGTGGTCCACGTATAGCCCGATGCCGCTCGAGTCGAAGCAGCCGGACCCGTTGCATGAGTAGCTCTGCCCAATCGCCCCGCTATCGATCGCGCTACGTCCCGCAGTCGCTCAACACTGCTTGCGAAGCGGTGGACAACTCGCTGTCTGTGGCCGTGTCTACCTCCGGTGCGCCGGCGGCCTGTCGCATCCAGTCGCCTACGCAGCCCCCCATCGCGGAGTGCATCGAGTGATCGGTGGCGGAGGTTTCCTCCTCGTCGGCGGAGGTTCGCTCCTCGTCACTACCGCATGCAGTGGCCGAAACGAGCAACATGACCGCGGCGGCACCCCAACTGGGAAACCGGACGATGAACATGCCCTTCCCTGATAGACCACAACCGCAGAACCATTGTCATTGAGGGATACGGATCTCGCAGGAGAACCACCATGCTCCCCGCTCCCGGACGAACCGCGGCTTACGCCGCCTGGGATTGGCCGAGTCCGATTCTCTGCGAGTCGGTCGTGAAACGCCGGTTCTGCAACCGTTTCGCATAGAGCTGGAGGGAGTCGGCGTCGTGGGAGGCTAGACAGCGAGATCAGGCCTGGTCGCGGAGATAACGACCGAAGTGCGGGACCGTGAAGGCGATCCGGCCGCGCTCGCCGGAGTAGATCAGGCCCTTCTTCAGCAGCGAGTCGCGAGCCGGTGAGAGCGACTGTGGCTTCTTGCCGAGGACGGCGGCCACGTCGGCGGTCGGGACCGAGCCGATGTCGTCGACCTCGTGTTCGCCCGGGTCGGTGAGCCCGACCGCGGCGTCGGCCATCGCTCGGAGGTACTCCCGCTCCCCCGGCGTCGCCCGTTCGAACCGACTGCCGAAGAAGCCGACCGCGAGCTCGCTCTCCGCCTCGGGTGCCGCCACCTTCACGTCGTCCACGGAGATCGGTGACACGGGCGCCAGGTCCCAGACGGACTTGCCGTAGGCCTGGATGAAGTAGGGGTAGCCACCGGTGGCGGCGTACATCGCCTCCAGCGCGTCGGCCTCGAACGCGGCCCCCTCGTCGGCGGCGGGCGCGGTCAGGGCCAGGTCGGCCGCCTCCCGGTTGAGCCGGTCGATCCGCTGGTAGCGGAACAGCCGCTCGGAGTAGGACTTGCTCGCCGAGAGTACGGCGGGCAGGTGCGGAAGCCCCGCACCCACGACAATCACCGGCAGCCCCGACTGGCTGATCTCGTGACAGGCCGCGCACAGTGCGGACACGTCGTCGGCCCCGAGGTCCTGCATCTCGTCGACGAACACCGAAACGCCCTTGCCGACGTCGGCGGCCAGCCCTCCGACATCGGTGAACAGTTCGACCAGGTCGATCTCGATGTCACCGGAGTCGGCGCGACCTTTCACGGCCGGGGCGTCGATGCCGGGGTTCCACTGTTCCCGGAGCTTCGCCGCTGGGCCGGCGTCGCGCTGGGCGAAGGACCTGATCACACCGAGCACCTGGTCCACCGCATCCGGCTGCGAGTGGCCGAGCTCGCGGACGGCCTGGTGCAGCGCCGAGGACAGCGGCCGGCGCAGCCGCTGGTCGGGACGGGCCTCCAGCTTGCCGGTGCCCCAATGCCGCCTGACCGCGGCCGAGCGCAGTGCGTTGAGCAGCACGGTCTTGCCAACCCCTCGGAGCCCGGTCAGCACGAGGGAACGCTCCGGTCGGCCGCGGGCGATGCGCTCGAGTACGACGTCGAACGCCCGCAACTGCTCATCGCGACCGGCCAGCTCGGGCGGTCGTTGCCCGGCGCCAGGCGCGTACGGGTTCCGGATCGGGTCCACGATCCGACGGTATCGGTGAATCTAGGAACCACCCTAGATTTCGGTAGCGAGTCCTCGACCAGGTGCAGACTCGCGCCTGCGCGCGGATGACTCCACCGAGCCTTACCCTTCCGGCATGACTACTGCAGATCCGGCCCTGGGTCACGTGACGAGCTCGCCGGCGCCGCGGCGGAAGCGAATCGTCGTGTGCTGCGACGGGACGTGGAACCGTCCCGACAGCCCCCACGTCACCAACGTGGAGAAGATCGCGCGGAGTATCCAGACCGACCCGAGCGCGACTGGCGGGGTGCCTCAGCTCGTCTACTACCTCAGTGGAGTCGGCGGCGCCGGCTACAAGGCGGACCGCGTGCTCGGCGGGGCCTTCGGGTTCGGCCTGTTCAACAACATCGTGGCGGCGTACCGCTTCCTCGCCCAGAACTACGAGCCCGGCGACGAGATCTTCATCTTCGGGTTCAGCCGCGGCGCGTACACCGCACGCTCGCTGGCCGGCATGGTCGGCCGGGTCGGGTTGCTCACCCGCAAGGCACTCGTCGAGGAGAAGCTGGCCGAGGCGGTTTCCAGGTACCGGCGGACGGACCCGGCCGGCGGGCAAGCCGGCTCGAGCACCGGCGAGTTCAAGCGCGACTACTGTCACGACGCTCCCGTGCAGTTCCTCGGAGTCTTCGACACCGTCGGCGCGCTTGGCGTCCCTGGTGCGATGCGCCTGGCGCCCAAGTTCCACGACGTCCAGCTCAGCGCCGCCGTCCGGTGTGCACGGCAGGCCCTGGCAATCGACGAGTGCCGGATGAAGTTCGAACCGAGTCTCTGGCAGGCACCCCCAGGCGGCAGCACCGACGACAAGCGAGTCAAGCAAGTCTGGTTCGAAGGAGTTCACTCAGACGTAGGCGGCGGCTACGGCGAGACCGGACTCTCCGACACTGCCCTGCTCTGGATGGCCGTCGAGGCGGGCGCGATGGGCCTGGTCTTCGATGAGCCGCTGTTCTCCTACTACGCCGCCGGCCGTTCGTCGGCAATCCGCCACAACTCGTTGAAACCGCTGTTCCGCCTCCTCAACCTGTTGCCGCTGCTGAAGGCGCGGCTACGTCGGTCCGGACCGGGGGCATTCGTGGGCAACCGTCGCCGACTCGACATCGAAGGAGCCGTCTCGGTCAGACTGGCCAGTTCGGCGCTCGACCACTTGCTGGCGAAGGAGGACTACGCGCCCGCGAATCTGGGCGCGATAGTCGACGTCAGCGACCCGGCCCAGGCGAAGGTCGTGATCGAGAACGTGGTCGCGCTCCCCGATGCCAACGCGCCGGGGTTGATCCGAAGCCCTCGCCTTCAGGCCGAGCGGCGAGTCCTCCACCAGCCGCCGCGACTCAAGTATCTGACGGCTGCGGAGTGGCTCCTGACTGGCCTATCGTGGGCGTGCCCGACGCCTGCATTCCCGGAGGTAACTCATGAAAGCGCACTACATCCTCGCCCCGGCCATGGCGGCCGGCCTTGTCACTGGCCTGGTCACCGGCCTTGCTGGTACCGCCGACGCGGCCGCGCCGGCCAGGGTCACGGTCACGATCAAGGCGGAGGGCACTGACCTGTCCGGCGTGGTGAGGAGCCCGAAGCCCCGGCTGTGTGCAGCCGACCGAACCGTGACGGTCTTCAAGCAGAAGGGCGCCCGAGGCGGTGGGGACGACCAGCGGTTTGCGAGCGACACCACGTCACTCAACAACGGCGTCTACGAATGGTCGACCGGAACACCGGCACCGAAGGCAGGTTCTATGCCGTGGTCAGGGCCAAGACCGGCTGCAAGCGCGCCGCTAGCGAGACGATCCGCGCCGTACGCAACCCGTAGCGCGTGAATCAGGCCGTGTCGGCTCTCCGCTCGGCGGCGGCCGCTTGGTAGGCCTGGTCGAGGCCACCCCGGAGCATGTTGATCAGGTCAGGCACCTCGTCGACGGAGAGCCGGAAGCTCCCGGCGCAGACGTTGTCGCGCCACAGCGAGAGCACGACCAAGCCGGACTCGTGGTGCCAGGAGACCCGGAGCGCGCGCCGATCACTGCGGGCGTCGAGATAGATCTCGCCCGTCCGCGGGAGCGGCGTCGCCGGGTGCATGCAGCAAGTGTGCTCCCTGACTGGCTGTGATTGTCATGGAGGTCCTACACTTCCCAAGTGCCTGAGTTGCCGGAAGTCGAAGCGCTGGCGCATGACCTGCGCACCAGGTTGGCCGACCGCGCGATCGTCCGGGTCGACATCGCCGCGTTCAGTGCGCTGAAGACGTTCGACCCACCGCTGTCGGCGCTGGAGGGCACGTTCGTCGAGGACGTGACCCGGCACGGCAAGTTCCTCGACATCAGCACCGGTGGTCTGCACCTGATCCTGCACCTGGCTCGAGCCGGCTGGGTGCGCTGGCGCGACGAGGTCCCCAAGCTGCCGCCCAAGCCGAGCAACAAGTCCCCGCTGGCCGCCCGCGTCGTACTGGACGACGACTCGGGGCTCGACATCACCGAGGCCGGCACCAAGAAGTCGCTGGCGGTGTACGTCGCCCGCTCGCCCCAGGACGTCGAGGGAATCGCCCGGCTGGGGCCGGATCCGCTGGCGGGCGACTTCACCGTCGACGTACTGGCGAAGATCCTCCGCGACGCCGGGCGCGCGCAGATCAAGGGCGTGTTGCGCCATCAGGGCACGATCGCAGGCATCGGCAACGCCTACAGCGACGAGATCCTGCACGCAGCCCGGATGAGTCCGTTCAAGCCGTCGTCTTCGCTGGGGGACGGCGACCTCGAACTGCTGTACCGGATGATCCGCGAGACGCTCGGCGACGCGGTACAACGAAGCGACGGGCTGGCCGCGAGCGAGCTCAAGCGGGAGAAGAAGTCGAACCTCGCGGTGCACGGACGCAAGGGCGAGAAGTGCCCGGTTTGCGGAGACGTCGTCCGCGAGGTCTCGTTCGCCGACTCCAGCCTCCAGTACTGCGCCACCTGCCAGACCGGCGGCAAGCCGCTGGCCGACCGGCGGATGTCGAAACTGCTCAAGTGACGGTAACCTCGCCGCCATGTCACAGATCCCCACCGTGACCCTGGACGGTGTCCCCGACCCGCTGCCCGAGGGTCTGCACATCCTCGATGTCCGCGAACACGATCGAGTGGGTCCATGGCCACATCGAGGGAGCTCAGCACATCCCGCTGCGTGAGCTGCCCCGAGCGGCTCGACGAGGTGCCGACCGAACAGACCATCGTGGTCTGCACGGTCGGCGCACGCTCCGCGCGGGCCGTCGCCTGGCTTGGACAGCACGGCCGTCCGGCCGTCAACCTCGGCGGCGGCATGATCGACTGGGCCGACGCGGGCCGACCGATGGTCAGCGAGACCGGGTCGCCCCCGCAGGTCGTCTGACTTCTGCCGATCAGCTGGGCTCGGGAAGCTCGGCGAGCGTCGTCCGTGGGCAGTCGTCCGTGGGCAGCTCATCGGTGGGCAGCGTCGCGCAGGTCTTCTGTCGGCAGGCCGGATGTGGGCGCGTCCGGCAGTTCCGGCGCGCAGGTCTTGGCGAGGTACGTCGATGAACGCCTCGATCTGGTTGAACTCGTCGTCGCCGTACTTGTCCTTGAAGGCTTGCTCGTCGTCGAGGTCCTCGCTGTTCTTGTCCAGGTCCTCGGCGTTCTCGATCAGGAACTCGAAGCCCTGCCGGGCATCGTCCGGGATGTCCTCCGGAGTGCCGACGTCCTTCAGACTCGTCAGCGACGTCAGCAACCTTTGCGTCCTCGTCGTTCTCGGCGTCCGTGAACGGCTTGCAGAAATCCTCGACCGACGCGTCCTCGGGCGCGCCGCCCGCGTCATCGCCGCCGCCTCCCCCGTCATCGCCACACGCGGTTGCAGTGCCGGCGACCAGCAGCAGGCTGGCGGCCCAGAGTGCCTTCTTCATCTGTGAATCCCCTGTCAGGTGAATGTGTCGGAACAGACTCTGCCCCATCCTGCCCACTTTCGGGGCTGTCACACCCCCATCCGTTGTTGGCCCAGGCTCAGGAGGCAGTGCTCCTCACTCGTGCGTTCAGCATCCCCCACGCTCCGCGACGAAGTCCGGCCGGGGCAGCGCCAGAACATCGGGCAATCGCGCCAGATAGTCCGCGCGCGGCACCTCGACGACGCCCAGGCTGCGCAAGTGGTCGGTGCACCACTGCACGTCGAGCACTCTGGGCAGGCCGTCGGACAACCGCTCGACCAGCCCGACCAGGGCGACCTTCGAGGCGTCCCGCACCCGGTGGAACATGGACTCGCCCGCAAACAGGCCGCCGATGGCCACGCCGTACAGCCCGCCAGCGAGTACGCCGTCCTGCCAGGCCTCGACCGAGTGCGCCCAGCCCAGCTCATGGAGCCGAAGTGTACGCCGCGGCCACGTCGGCGTTGATCCAGGGCTGCGGGCGACCGCGGATCGGCACATCCGGCCACGACGTCAGCGAAGGCCGAGTCGACCCGGATCTCGAAGTTGCGACAGGACCGGCGCAAGGACCGCGACACGACCAGCCCGTCGAGGGGCAGCACAGCCCGTGGGTCGGGTGACCACCAGTGCATGGCCCTCTTGCCGACCGGCATCGGGAACAACCCATGGCGATACGCGTCAAGGATGGTGCCCGGCTCCAGGTCCGCCCCCACGGCGACCAGATCATCGACTGCGCGCTCTGCGATCTCCTCGGCTCCGGGGAACAGCCACGGCGTGGCCGGGGGTTCGACAGGCACGAGCCCACGTTAACAACTCGCCTCGTAGGATCTGGCCATGAGCGTGAAGAGCAGCATCGGCAAACAGCTCGCGCCCCGAATCACCGATCTCGCGCCGGACCTGACCGACAGCTTCGTGCGCGAGGCCCTCAAGCGCGCGATCAACGGGGTCGGGCCCCTCCCCGGCGCTGCCGCAGCCGCGGACAAGCAGCTCAAGGAGCAGCGCGGCAACATCGACGCCGCCGTCCACGAGGTGATCGAGAACCACGTCCGCTACGCCGGCGCTCAGGGCTTCGTCACCAACCTCGGCGGGCTGGTGACCGCCACCGTGGCCATCCCGGCCAACATCACCGGTCTGGCGCTGATCCAGTGCCGGATGGTCGCCGGGATCGCTCACGTGCGCGGTTATGACCTGGCCGACCCGCGGGTGCGCAATGCCGTCCTGATCAGCCTGCTCGGCGAGGACTCGGTCAACAAGTCTGGTCAAGAAGAAGAAGCTGCCGGCACCGCCGATGGCCCTGGCCACCGCTCCTCAGCACGACGCCCATCTCGACAAGATCATCTCGTCGGAGGTGGCCTCGGAGCTGATCACCCGGGTCGCCGGCAAGCGGTTGGCGACGGTGATCGGGCGTCGGATCCCGGTCGTGGGCGGCCTGGTCGGCATGGGCGCCGACGGCTTCGCCACCTGGCGGATCGGACGCTATGCCGACCGCGAGCTCCTGATGCGCGCCCGCAAATAGGCTCTCATCACGCCCTCATCACGCCGGGCGGCACCCGTCACCCCGGAACGGTTCTCCCGCGCAGCCTTCGCCGTACCCTGCGGCCGATGGGGTTGGGACGACTGGCGGCTTCCCTGGTCATCACCTCGAGGGCGTCGAGCGACGCCCGCAGCAGCCGTCGTGGCCGCACGTTGTCCGGATCGACCCACGCGGCGTCCGCTGCGGGCCGTCGGGGGATGAGCTCCTCGACATCCCCGATGAGGTCGATCCCGCTGCCCTGGATCCAGTCGATCCAGAGCCTTCCCTTCTCCTCGGCCCAGTCGAAGCGGTTGGGCGGCAGGGTGACCTTCGCCGACCGCCGGCCAGCCAGGTGTTCGCGGGCCAGCAGCCCGAGGATCAGCTCGTCGTGCTGGTCGTCGCGCTGCACCGTTCGGCCCATTCGCCGGTTGAGCTTGCGGATCAGCTGGGTCTCGACCGTGCCGAGCGACTTGTTGGTGTTCGTGCTGTCCACCGGCGCCCAGTCAGGCTCGATGTCGAGAGCCAGGCAGATCCGGCGCCAGAGCAGATCCGGGTTCCGCGTGTTGCGCCTCGGCACGGTCACCACATGGACGTGCTCGGGTGGCAGGTCCTTGCCCCACGTGTTCAGGACGCCCGGCAGGTCGAACGCGCGCGCGAACCAGGCGTCCCCGCGTTCGGTCGAGTCGAGGAACCGGCGGAAGGTCCACTTGCGACCCTGCTTGATGCTCTCCTGCCACGCGGCCGGCAGCTGACGGCCGAGATCGCGCACGGAGTAGACCAGATGGATCTCCGAGCCGCGCAGGTCGTGCATCACCTTCGCCACCTTGTCCGGCGGCGCGGGCGCGAGGATCTCATGACTGATCACGACGTTCCCGCGTTGCCTGCGCACCTTGCGAACCATCTGGTTCCAGGCGCCGTCGGCGTGTCCGGCGGTTCCGCCCCAGTCCTCGTCGAGCAGGTCGAGCGCGGCCCGGAAATGGAAGGTGGACGGGTCCCCGAGGGTGCGGCCGGGGTAGGTGACCCCGTGCTTGGCGAGCTCGCCGGCGTTGAGGCTCAGCCGATCCTGGACGTACGTCGTTCCCGTCTTCGGCGCCCCGATGTGGAGATGGACGACCCGCCTCATGTCGCGAATTCTGCACCAAGCGCCGTCACGACTCGTGACGGGCTCGGCCGACCGAGCTGGCTCGCCATCCACACACTGGTGGACACCAGCTTGGCCAGGTCGACGCCAGTCTCGATCCCCATGCCGTGCAGCATCCACACCAGGTCCTCGGTCGCGAGGTTGCCGGTCGCCGACTCGGCGTAGGGGCAGCCGCCGAGTCCACCGGCGCTCGCGTCGAAGGTGGTGACGCCGACGTGCAGCGCGGCCTGGGCGTTGGCGAGCGCCTGGCCGTAGGTGTCGTGGAAATGTACGGCGAGCTGGTCGGTCGCCATCCCCGCTGCGGTGAAGGCGTGGATCAACTCGGTGACGTGGCTCGCCGTACCGACGCCGATCGTGTCGCCCAGGCTCAGCTGGCTGGCGCCGAGGTCGAACAGCCGCTTGCCGACACCGACCACCTGGTCGATCGCGACGTCGCCCTCCCAGGGGTCACCGAAGCACATGCTCACGTAGGCGCGGACGTCGAGGCCGTGGCTGCGGGCCCGTCGTACCGTCGGCTCGAACATCGCGAACTGCTCGTCGAGGCTGCGGTTGAGGTTGCGTTGCGCGAAGGTCTCGGTTGCGCTTCCGAAGATCGCGATGTGCCGCACGCCCAGCTCGAGAGCCCGGTCGAGGCCGCGCTCGTTGGGCACCAGCACCGGCATGTTCGTGCCGGCGTCGCCCAGCAGCCCCATCAGCTCGGCGGCGTCGGCGAGTTGAGGTACCCACTTCGGGTGCACGAAGCTCGTCGCCTCGATGATCGGCAGCCCGGCATCGACCAGGCGGCGGATGAACTCGGCCTTGACCTCGGTCGGCACCAGCGCCTTCTCGTTCTGCAGGCCGTCACGGGCTCCGACCTCATAGATCGTGACCCGTTCGGTGGTCGAGCCTGTTCGGTGGTCGAGCCCGGTTCGGTGGTCGAGCCCGGTTCGGTGGTCGAGCCTCGTTCGGTGGTCGAGCTTGTCGAGACCACTTGTGGCTGCCTCATGACGTGGTCTCGACAGGCTCGACCAACGACGTCCGGCTCGACCAACGAGGCCGTCTCGACGGCTCGACCACGAAGAGGACGGCCCCCAGCGCGACCTGCTCACCGACCTCGGCGCCGACCTCAGTGACCCGTCCGGCGAACGGCGCCTTGAGCGCCAGCTCCATCTTCATCGCCTCCAGCACGCCGAGCGTCTCGCCTTCGGCGACCTCGGCGCCGGCGGCGACATTGACCGCGAGCACGGTGCCGGGCATCGGCGCGAGCAGGCTTCCGTCGCCAGCGGCCGGGCCATGGTCGCCGAACACGTCGGGCCGGTCGAAGACGAACCGTTGACCTCGGAGGACGACCTCGACGGCGTGGGCCCCGACGCGTCCGACGCCATGGTGGGCCATGCCGTCGAGCGCAAGTCGCATCTCGATGTGAGAGCCGGGTACGTCGGTCCGCGACAGCTCGGTCACTCCGACCCCGTCGACGGAGTCGGAACGAACCGTCACCACCTGGTCGAGCTCCACGTAGACAGGGGCCGGGTCGCCGCCCAGACGCCAGCCGTCGTTGTGGAACGGGCCGCGGTGGGTGTCGGGTCGCGGAGCTGCCGCCCACGCCGCGAACACGCGGGCCACGTCACGATCCGGCTGCGGGACTTCGTGGTGGTCGAGCCAGGCGGTGTCGATGGTGCAGTCACGGAACTCGTCGCTCGCCGCCAGCGCGCGCAGGAACCCCGTGTTGGTGGTCAGGCCGAGGATCGCGGTGTCGTCCAGGGCGGCGACGAGCGTACGGCGGGCCGACTCGCGATCGGGCCCGTGGGCGATCACCTTGCCGAGCATCGGGTCGTACGCCGTGCTCACGACCTGCCCGCTCTCGAGGGCCGCGTCGACGCGCACTCCCGAATGCGCGATTCCGGTGCTTGCTCTCAGCCCACCTGACGAAGGTGGCGGTGCCGGCCTGGGGCAGGAACCCGTTGAACGAGTCCTCGGCGTAGACGCGAGCCTCGATCGCATGGCCCTGGAGGCTGACCTCGGCCTGGGTGAACGGCAGCTCCTCGCCGGCGGCGATCCGCAGCTGGAGCTCGACCAGGTCGAGCCCGACCTTGGGTCGAGCAGGTCGCGCTGCGACCGTGTCGAGACCACGAGCTCCGTCACCGGGTGCTCGACCTGGAGCCGGGTGTTCATCTCCAGGAAGTACGCCTCGCCGGTGGCGGTGTCGAGGAGGAACTCGACCGTCCCGGCGTTCTCGTAGCCGACCTCACGAGCCAACGCGACCGACGAGTCGGTGATGACCTTGCGGATCTCCTCGGTGATGGTGGGCGCGGGGGCCTCCTCCAGCACCTTCTGGTGGCGGCGCTGGGTGGAGCAGTCGCGCTCGAAGAGATGGACGACGTTGCCATGGGAGTCGGCGAGGATCTGGACCTCGATATGGCGGCCGTGCTCGACGTACTTCTCGATCAGGATCGTGTCGTCGCCGAACGCGCTCCGGGCCTCGCGTTGAGCGGAAGCCACCGCGGCGTCGTACTCCCCGGCGGACCGGACGATCCGCATGCCCTTGCCGCCGCCGCCCGCTGCGGCCTTGACCAGGACCGGGAAGGCCATGCTCGTGGTTTCGAGACGGTGCGCGAGCCCCTCCCATCGAGGGACGGGCCGAGCCCTCCTCAACCACCGAGGGGGGCGCGTAGCTCGGGACCACGGGCACTCCGGCGGCGACCGCGATCTCGCGGGCGGCGTCCTTTCGGCCCATCTTGTCCATGACCGACCGCGCTCGGGCCGACCAGCTTGATGCCCGCGGCTTCGACGGCAGCCGCGAAGGCCGAGCGCTCGGAGAGGAAGCCGTAGCCGGGGTGGATGGCGTCCGCACCGGCCTGCTTCGCGGCGGCGACGACGGCCTCGATGTCGAGGTACGACGACACGGGTACGGCGAGGTCGGCGGCCCGGACGTGGGGTGCGGAGCGGTCCAGGTCGGTGTGGATCGCCACGGTGCGCAACCCGAGCTTGCGGGCCGAGCGCAGCACCCGGAGCGCGATCTCGCCCCGGTTCGCAATCAGCAATGTGGTCATCGAGCTTGTCGTACTGGTCATCGAGCTTGTCGAGATGTTCATCGTCAGTCCTTGCTCGAGTGGTTTCGAGACGGGCCTGAGCGCCCTCCTCAACCACCGGTGGTCACATCCGGAAGATGCCGTAGTTGGGTGCGGGTGTGGGCACGTTGGCCGCGACGGCCAGGCCCATGCCGAGGACGCGGCGGGTGTCGGCGGGGTCGATCACGCCGTCGTCCCAGAGCCGCGCGGTGGAGTAGTACGGCGAGCCCTGGAGCTCGTACTGGTCTCGGATCGGGGCCTTGAACCCCTCCTCGTCCTCGGCACTCCACTCGCCGCCCTTGGCCTCGATTCCGTCGCGACGGACGGTCGCCAGAACCGACGCGGCCTGCTCCCCGCCCATCACCGAGATCCGGGCGTTGGGCCACATCCACAGGAAGCGAGGGTCGTAGGCGCGCCCGCACATGCCGTAGTTGCCGGCCCCGAAGCTGCCACCGATCACGACCGTGAACTTGGGGACCACGCTGCACGCCACCGCCGTGACCAGCTTGGCGCCGTCGCGGGCGATGCCACGGGTTCTCGTACTCACGGCCGACCATGAAGCCGGTGATGTTCTGCAGGAACACCAGTGGGATCTTGCGCTGGTTGCACAGCTCGATGAAGTGGGCCCCCTTGAGGGCCGACTCGGAGAACAGGATCCCGTTGTTGGCGACGATCCCGACCGGGTGCCCCCAGATCTTCGCGAACCCGGTGACGAGGGTCTCGCCGTACAACCGCTTGAACTCGTGGAAGCGGCTGCCGTCGACCACCCGCCGGATCACCTCGCGCACGTCGTACGGCGTCCGGGTGTCCACGCGGCACCACGTCGTAGAGCGTCTCGGCAGCGTCGTGCGGCTCCTCGATCTCGGTGTCCTCGATGGTCGAGCTTGTCGAGACCACGTGCGAGCTGCGCGCCGTCGAGCTCGATCACCGAAGGTCGGGCAGGGTGTCGACGATCGAGCGGAGGATCGCAAGCGCATGGGCGTCGTCCTCGGCGAGATGGTCGACGACGCCGGACTTGCGGGCGTGCACGTCGCCGCCGCCGAGATCCTCCGCGGTGACGACCTCGCCGGTGGCGGCCTTCACGAGCGGCGGACCACCGAGGAAGATCGTGCCCTGGTCCTTGACGATGACGGTCTCGTCGGACATCGCGGGCACGTAGGCGCCGCCGGCGGTGCAGGAACCCATCACCGCGGCGAGCTGCGGGATGCCCTCACCGGACAGGTTGGCCTGGTTGAAGAAGATCCGGCCGAAGTGCTCCTTGTCCGGGAACACCTCGTCCTGCATCGGCAGGAACGCGCCGCCGGAGTCGACGAGGTAGATGCACGGCAGCCTGTTCTGCCGGGCGATCTCCTGGGCGCGCAGGTGCTTCTTGACCGTGGTCGGGTAGTAGGTGCCGCCCTTGACCGTGGCGTCGTTGGCCACGATCACGCAGGGTCGGCCCTCGATGATGCCGATGCCGGTGACGACACCGGCGCTCGGCACGGCGTCGTCGTACATCCCGGTCGCGGCGAGGGCGCTGAGCTCCAGGAACGGGCTGCCCGGGTCGATCAGCCGGTCGATCCGGTCGCGGACGAGCAGCTTGCCGCGGTCGGTGTGCTTCGTGCGCGCCGCTTCGCTGCCGCCCTGGCGGACGACGGCCAGCCGCTCGCGCAGCTCGTCGACCAGCGGCTTGAGGCCGGATGTCCACATCGCCTCCCGGTGGGACGTCTTGGTGCGCCCGTTGGCGCGTTCCCGAGGGTACTCAGGTTAGGGGTTGTTAACCACCGAGGTTAACGGTCACTAACCACGGACGTCCACTCCGGGCCGGCCGGTCGGGCCGTAGTCTCACCGGCATGCGCATCCGACTCGGGAGACCGGACCTGTCCGCCTACGAGAGCCGGTTCGACGTACCCCTCGCGGCCGGACCGCTGTCGGTCACCTTTCTCGGGGTCAGCACCCTGCTGATCGACGACGGCACCTCGGCCCTGATGACCGACGGCTTCTTCAGCCGCCCGGGACTGCTCGCAGTGCTCCACCCGCAGGATCGGGCCGGACCAGGGCCGGATCGACGCGTGCCTCGATCGAGCCGGAGTGTCCCGGCTCGAGGCCGTGCTGCCGGTACACACGCACTTCGACCACGCCCTCGACTCGGCAGTCGTGGCCGAGCGCACCGGCGCGACCCTCGTCGGCGGTGAGTCCGCGGCCAACATCGCCCGCGGCCACGGGCTTCCCGAGGAACGGATCCGGGTCGCGGTCCCGGGCGATCCGATGGCGTACGGCCCCTGGTCGGTCACGCTGGTCGAATCCGCGCACTGCCCGCCCGACCGGTTCCCGGGCACCATCAACGCGCCCGTCGTACCCCCGACCCGGGCCAGCGCCTACAAGTGTGGCGAGGCCTGGTCGATCCTGGTGCGGCACAGCGGCGGTCGGTCGGCCCTGGTCCAGGGCAGTGCCGGCTTCGTCCCGGGTGCCCTCGGCGGCCAGCACGCCGAGGTCGCCTATCTCGGCGTCGGCCAGCTCGGCATCCAGGACGAGAGCTACCTGCGCACCTACTGGAACGAGACGGTCCGCGCCGTGGGCGCTCGCCGGGTCGTGCTCATCCACTGGGACGACTTCTTCCGGCCGCTCGACGCGCCCCTGCGGGCGCTGCCCTACGCCGGCGACGACCTGGACGTGACGATGCGGCTGCTCGGCGGTCTCGCGGCCGAGGATGGCATCCCCCTGCAGCTGCCGCGGGTCTGGGAACGCGAGGACCCCTGGGTCTGAGGGCTGAGAACGGCAGGACAGCGCGTTAACAACCGCTAACCTATGGGCCATGAGCCGGCGTGACCAGATCCTCGCCACGGCGGCCGAGCTGTTCGCGACGCGCGGCTTCCACGGGGTCTCCGTCGCCGACCTGGGCGCGGCATGCGGGATCAGCGGACCCGCGCTCTACAAGCACTTCGAGTCCAAGGACGCGATGCTTGCCGAGATGCTGGTCTCGATCTCCGAGGAGCTGCTGCGGGTCGGACGGCAGCGGCTGGCGGACGGCGACGGCCTCGCCGGGCTGGTCGACTGGCACGTCTCCTTCGCGCTGGCGAACAAGCCGCTCATCGTGGTCCAGGACCGGGACTGGTCCTCGCTGCCGGAGGATGCGCGGGAACAGGTGCGCGCACTGCAGCGTGAGTACGTCGACCTCTGGGCCCGCGAGCTGCGCGCCGTACACAAGACCCTGACGGCCAAGCAGGCCAGGGCCCGCGTGCACGCGACGTTCGGCCTGCTCAACTCGACTCCCCACAGTGCGTTCCTGCCCGAGGTCGAGATGCGCGAGGTGCTGCGGGGCATGGCGCTGGCAGCCCTGGCCACCAGCTGGCCAAAGAACGCCGTCAGCCGGACGCGACCGAGTCGGGCGCATCGGCACGGGTCGCCCGCCGGAAGGCCCGGCCGAGGAAGCTCACGGCCGCGTAGGCGACGAGGACGCAGGCGGCGCCGGCCACGACGTCGAGCACGAAGTGGTTGCCGGTCGCGAGCACGACGACCATCAGGACGGTGGGATAGGCAACGGCGAGGCCGCGCCACACCCGCGACCGGAGGCTCCACATCTGGATCGCGCACCACAGCGCCCAGCCGAAGTGCATCGAGGGCATGGCGGCGTACTGGTTGGTGGCGTCGCCGACGCCGGTGGGCGCCGAGGCCGCGCTTCCCCACCACCCGTAGGTGTCGAACTGCCGCATGACGTCCACGATTCCCAGCTCCGGGATCAGCCGGGGCGGCGCAACCGGGTAGAGGGCATAGATGAGGAGGGCGATCGCCGAGGCGAGCACGAGGGTCCAGTAGCCGCGCCAGTAGTACCAGCCGCCGATCCGCCTCGACAGCAGCAGGATCCCCGGGGTCGCGGCGTAGTGCATGAGGGCGTAGAAGTAGCAGGCGGGCACGGCTACCCAGGTGATCTGTGACATCCACTCGTTGAGGGGAACCTCGAGGTGTGGGAACAGCCAGCTCTCTGCCCTGAGGATGTCGTCGGCGTGCGCGAACGCGGCAAGGGCGTTCATTGCCCGCCGAACCGCGGATGACGTTGTAGGCAGCGAACAGGACGACAAGGGCCACCAGCTCGATGACCCAGCTGCGCTGGAACGCCTGCACGACTCGCTCGGAAAGTCGGGTCCCGAGTCGAGTCGCCTCCCCGCTCTGGTCACGGTGTTCCTCGGACTTACACGTCATGGCGTCTCCCCCACTCCACTTTAGGGGTGCTGTCGAATTCTTTAAGGAGCCGATGGGCCCGGAGGGTCGCGTCGTAGGCAATTTCGAGGTCGAGTGGTTCGGGCTGCTCGCGGCCGTGCAGATCGGCCAGCAGCCGCTCGCGGGTGAGCCCACGAAGGTGCAGGAGGGTGCAGGGGTCGTCGTCGATCAGCCACGTGCACTGGTAGAGCACGGCAAGCGCATGCACGCACGGCGGGGTCCACGCGTCGCATGCGCAGGTCGACTCGAACTCGCCCCCGTAGGGCAGCAGCTCGACACCGGAGTCCTCGGCCTCCTCCACCACGTCGATGGGCAGCCCGCCGGCAAGCAACGCCGCGATCCGTCCGGCGCGGGCCGCGATGACCTCGACGAACGCCCGACGCTGGTCGCTGTCGAGCACGGGGAGCTCGATGCGTGGCGACCAGAGCTGGTCCCGATCCTCGACGGCGGCGAAGAACGAACCGGCCTCGACCGTGAGCCCGCCGACGACCCCGGCTCGGGCAAAGGCCCGAGCCTGGCGCAGCTCGCGTTCGCCGTACGCCGACTCCTCGACCGCCCGCACCCAGGCCTTGCCCCACCAGGTGTTGGCACGAGCGGACCTGGCCCGGGCGGCGATCCTGGGATAGGTGATCGCCACTACTCGGTCCGCCTCAACGTCACCAGGTCGCGGAGCTCCGCGTCGCCGAGCTCCGTCAGCGCCTTCTCGCCACTGGCGAGCACGGAGTCGGCCAGTGCGCGCTTGCGGGCGAGGAGTTCGGCGATCTTCTCCTCGATCGTGCCCTCGGTGACCAGGCGATGCACCTGGACCGGGCGGGTCTGGCCGATCCGGTAGGCCCGGTCGGTGGCCTGCTCCTCGACGGCGGGGTTCCACCACCGGTCGAAGTGGATGACGTGGTCGGCGGCGGTCAGGTTGAGACCGGTGCCGCCGGCCTTCAGGGAGAGCAGGAAGACCGGTGTCGCCCCTTCCTGGAAACGGTCCACCATCCGCTCACGGGCAGGGACCGGCGTCCCGCCGTGCAGGAACTGATGGGGTACGCCGCTTCGCGCGAGATGCGCCTCGAGCAGCCGCGCCATCGCGACGTATTGGGTGAAGATCAGGACCGCGCCGGCTTCGGCCAGCACCGTGCCGAGGAGCTCGTCGAGCAGGTCGAACTTCTCCGACCGGTTGCTCAGGCGCGGGTTGACCTGCTTGAGGTAGTGGGCGGGGTGGTTGCAGATCTGTTTGAGCCCGGTGAGGAGCTTGAGCACCAGACCACGGCGAGTCTCGGGATCCGACCGCTCGATCCGGTCCATCGAGTCGCGGACCAGCGTCTCGTAGAGGACCACCTGCTCGCGGGTCAGGCCGATCCGGTGGTCGGTCTCGGTCTTGGCCGGCAGCTCGGGAGCGATGCCTGGATCAGACTTGCGCCGGCGCAGGAGGAACGGCCCGATCAGGTCGGCGAACTGGCGCGCCTTCGCGGGGTCGACGCCTGACTCGATCGGAGCGGCCCACACCTTTCGGAACGCGTTGCGGCTGCCGAGCAGGCCCGGTGTCGCCCAGTCGAGGATCGCCCACAGCTCGGTGAGGTTGTTCTCCACCGGCGTGCCCGTCAGAGCCACCCGTGCGGTGGACGGGATCGCGCGCAGCGCCTTCGCCGTCGCGGACTGCGGGTTCTTGACGTGTTGGGCCTCGTCGGCGACGACGAGGTCCCAGGGCACGGTTGCCAGGGCCGCGTGCGCGAGCCGCATCGTGCCGTAGGTCGTGAGCACGAACCCGCCGGGGGTCGACCCGGTCGCGACCATGTCGGACAGGTCGCGCTGGCCGGCGTGGAAGCGGCGTACGGGAACCCCGGGCGCGAAGCGTTGGATCTCGGTCTCCCAGTTGCCGAGCAGGGACGCAGGGCACACCACCAGCGTCGGCCCGATGTCGGTCGAGCTTGTCCCTTCGGTGGTCGAGCTTGTCGAGACCCGATGCAGGTGCAACGAGATCAGGGTGATCGTCTTGCCCAGGCCCATGTCGTCGGCGAGACAGGCACCCAGGCCGAGTGAGGTGAGCTGGGCCAGCCAGGTCAGCCCATGCCGCTGGTAGTCGCGCAGTTGTCCGCGCAGGCCCGTCGGCGTGGGAATCGGGTCCCGGGTCGCCGCGGTGACCAGGTCGGCCCGCACCCGCTCGAGGGTCGCCCCCACGACGACCGGCACGTCCTGCTCCTCGACCTTCACGACACCGGTGAGAGTGGCGGCGAGGGCCTGCACGGGCTTGACCTCGCGGACCAGGCGCCGGCGCGCGCGACGCGCCATCCGGGGGTCGACGACGATCCAGTTGTCGCGGAGCTTGATGATCGGCGTCGTGGCGGTGGCGAGCCGGTCCATCTCCTCGGAGGTGAGGGTCTCTCCGTGGAGGGCGAGCTCCCACTTGAAGGAGAACATCGCATCGGGTCCGAACAACCCGGTCATCAACGGGTTGTCGTCCTTGCGGGGCGTCAGGACGGTGCGGGCGGTGAGCTCGCGACCGAGACTGCGCGGCCAGAGGACTGGTACGCCGCGAGACTCCAACGCCGCGACGCCGTCCTCCAGCAGGCTGGCGAGCTCATCACCATCGAGCGTGATCGCATCGGGGACCCGGGCCTCGAGCAGGCGCTCCAGCACCGGCCAGGCGTCGGCCGCGGCCTGAAGCGCGATCGTGGCGTGGGTCCGCGCCCGGTCTCCGAAGCCGTGGCTCGCGTCCGGACCGGACTCGGTCCACAGCAGGGCCGCGTCTGCGACATGGGCAGCGTTTCGTTCGTCGTGAACCTGGAGGACCAGCCTGCAGGACCCGTCGATCAGCTCCTGCTCGTCGGCCTCGATCCGGAGCGACAGCGAGACCAGGTGTGGCCGGTCATCTGGCATCGGGGTCCGGCGCTGCTCGACCAACCGTCGCAGGCGCTCCGAGAAGCTCTCCTGGGTGGCGGGCGCGCCCGTCGTGACCAGGCTGTGCCTCGCCCCGGGGAGCGGTTCGCGGCAGCGCGTCGACGACCGCGTCGATCATGCCCCGGATGATGCCCTCAGCCGTCGCCGGGTCGACGTCGTCATAGGCGCGCGCGGCGGCAAGCCGGCCGACGCGATCGTCCTCGGCTGCGTCCAGCGTCGCCACCCAGGACTCGGGCCCAGGGTGCATGCGGCCAGCCGCCACGAGTCGAAGGCCGAGCAGCGCCGCCCCGGACAGCAGCGACACCGACGGATGGGTGGAGTCATCGGCGTGGGCCCGCGACAGCACCGGGAGCGCACCGCGGATCGGCAGGCTGACCACGCGTCGTTCGTCGCTGAACTCGATCGAGCTCTCCCGCGGAGGCTCGCCGAGACGGAACCTCGCGACTCCGGTCACGGGGACGAAGCTCAAGCCCGACCTCCCAACGATGGGGACAAGAGACGCTAACGCGCTGCACCGACAATTCGTTCCCGCTCCAGGCGCGGTGCGCCAATTGCCCCAATTGGTCGAAACCACCACCAACCGCCCACGCGATGACTACTGTCGGCTGCCACCCCACCCGGACGATCCCGTAGTCGGAGTCCCATCGTGCCCGTCTCCAGTTTGCGCACCTCGACCAAGGGCGCGCCCAGGCTCGCGCCGCCCGTCGTACTTCCTGCCGCCTCGCGGCACTTCGCCCAGCGCTTCAGCGGCGGCATCACGCCGGCCCTGACCACGCACGATCACGGACGCGGGCGGTGGCCGGGCCTGGTTCGAGGACCAGCTCTATCCGGCCCAGGTCGCCGACCCCGGAGGCCTACGAGTCGACGGCTGGTTCCCGTCCTTGGCGCGCACGCCACGCGAGATCTTCGACCGCCAGGTCGACGAGACCCAGGGCGCCTGGGAGGTGATGTACGACCTCAGCCGGTGGACGATGGCCAGGCGGATGTTCAGCAGCCGCCAGCTCAAGGAGGTGATGGTCGACTTCTGGTCGAACCTTCTGCACGTGCCCCTGATGGACGACGATGCGATGTTCTACCGGGTGTCGTACGACACCATGATCCGCACCTACGCGTTGACCCGGTTCGACTGGCTGCTCCAGCACTCGACCGTGCACCCTGCGATGGGCCTGTTCCTCGACAACGCGGTCTCCACCAAGGATGCACCCAACGAGAACCTGGGCCGGGAGCTGCTCGAGCTGCACACCGTCGGCATCGACGCCGGCTACAGCGAGCTCGACGTGCTGCGGTCCGCCAAGATGCTCACCGGCTACCGCGTCGACCTGTGGTGGCCCTCGTTCCGGCAGTTCTACGACCCCACCGTCCACCACACGGGCTTCCTGAGAATCATGGGCCACAGCTCGGCCAATGCGTCCGCCGACGGTCGGGCGGCGACCCAGGCCTACCTGAAGTACCTCGCCCATCACCCCGCGACTGCGCAACCGGCTGGCCAGACGGTTGTGCGTGAAGTTCGTCAGCGACCAGCCGTCGGCCGGTCTGGTGAACGCGGTCGCCAGCGCCTACCTCAACAACGACACGGCCATCCGCCCCACCCTGCTGGCGATGGTCGACCACCCGGAGTTCGCCGCGTCGGCCGGCGACAAGGTCCGCAGCCCGGCCGAGGACTACGTCGCGACGATTCGGTCACTGGGGATCCAGATGACCAAGCCGGTCAGTGACGAGTCGTTCGCCAACGCGATGTACTGGCAGTACCACGACATGGGCCAGGCGCCCTATGAGTGGCCCGCACCCAACGGCTTTCCCGAGGACAACCAGTCGTGGACCTCGGCGGGCCGGATCCTGACGAGCTTCGCCAACCACCGAGACCTCGCCGCCGGCTGGTGGCCGACCGAGCAGGCGACGTACCGGCCGAGCGCCGCCTGGCTGCCCCCGCTGCCCGCGACCGTCGACGTCGTGATCGACCACATCGGCCGCCAGATCCTCGGACAGCCGCCCGGGACTGCTCGTCCGGCAGGGAGTCGCCAAGGTGATCGGCCGCACGCTCAACCACCAGCTGACCGTGAACGAGGCGAACCAGTACTGGACTGTGATCGGCATCGTCTCCTCCCTGCTCGACTCGCCGACTCATCTGCACCGGTGAGGAGCCTGAAATGACGAACCAGATGACGAACGAACTGACAACGAGCACCGCGAACTGCGGGTGCACCGACTTCACGGTGAGCCGACGACGCTTCCTCGCGGCTGCCGCCGCCGGCGCCGCTGGCGGCGTGGCAGCGAGCATCTTCGGCGACGCGTTCCGCGAGGTGGCGTACGGCGCGGTCCCCGGCGGCAACGTGCTCGTCGTACTCAGCCTGCGCGGCGGCGCAGACGGGCTCTCGATGGTGGTGCCGCGCGGCCCCGACCACGCCCGGTTGGCCGAGTACCGGCCCGGCATCGTCGTTCCCGCCGCCTCGCTGATCGGCGGCGACACCCGGTTCGGCCTGCACCCGGCGTTCGCACCGCTGCTGCCGATGTGGCAGGCCGGAACCTTCGGCGCCGTCCACGCGATCGGCCTCCCGACGCCCAACCGCAGCCACTTCGACGCGATGGAGGCGGTCGAGGACGCCGATGCCGGTTCGTCCCTGCGTCGCGGCTGGATCAACCGGATGGTCGGCCTGGACTCCCTGGCACTTCCCGAGACCGCCGTCCAGCTCGGCTCGTCCCTGCTCCCCACCTCACTGGTGGGTTCCGCGCCCGCGCTGGGCGTCTACCAGGTCTCCGACCTGCAGATCGCGGATCTCGGCACCGGCGCGGTCAAGCGCAAGGACTCCCTCCGCGGCATGTGGAGCGGCGACCGCACAGGAATGGGCGACATGGTCCGCAGCACCCTCGCGGCCACCACCCGGCTGGGGTCGCTGGCCACGACCGAGATCCCGATGACGGGCTACCCCAACGGCCAGCTCAAGGCTGTGCTGGCCAACACCGCCGCGCTGATCAAGGCCGACGTCGGCACCAAGGTCGTCACGATCGACTACGGCGACTGGGACATGCACAGTGGCCTGGGTGGCAACGATCCAGCCCTGGGCTGGATGCACGACCAGGTCACCCACCTGGCCGGCTCCCTGAAGGCCTTCTTCGCCGACCTCGGTGCCGCTTCCTCGCGGGTGACGGTGGCGACGATGAGCGAGTTCGGACGTCGAGTCGAGCAGAACGGCGACAACGGCGTCGACCACGGCTACGGCAACGCCATGCTGTTGTTCGGGGCGGGCGTGAACGGAGGCACGGTGCACGGTCAGTGGCCCGGCCTTGCCAACCTGACCGACGGCGACGTGTCACTGGGCCAGGACTACCGCAGCGTGCTGTGGGAGGTGCTGTCCTCGCGGTTCCCCGAGGTCTCCGGCGACCGGGCCCAGATCTTCCCGAACTTCGTCCCGGAGACGATCGGCTCGATGACCTGACGAGCGATTTCTGGGCTGATGCTGGGCCGCTGGCTAGGGTTGGCGCATGTCTCTGCTTGCTACCCCCATCGCCCGGCTCGACGGCACCCCGACCAGCATCGGCGAGATCACCGGTGGGCGCCCTGCCCTGCTGGTCAACGTGGCCTCCCGATGCGGCCTGACCTCGCAGTACGCCACCCTCGAGGACATCCACTCCACGTACGCCGATCGCGGGTTCACCGTCGTCGGTGTGCCCTGCAACCAGTTCGGCGGCCAGGAGCCCGGCACGTCGGCGGAGATCGCCGAGTTCTGTTCTGCGACCTACGGCGTCACCTTCCCCATGACCGAGAAGGTCGAGGTCAACGGACCCGGCCGGCATCCGATCTATGCCGAGCTCACCACGACACCCAACGAGGAAGGGGCGGGCGGGAAGGAGGGGGGAGGGGGGGACGAGGAGGGCGCGGCCGGCGACATCGAATGGAACTTCGAGAAGTTCCTCGTCGACGGTGCCGGCACGGTGGTGGCCCGCTTCACCCCCGACGTCCAGCCCGACGACAAGCGGGTCATCGACACGATCGAGCAGCTGATCCGCCAGCCGAGCTCGATCCGCGAGCTGGCAGTTCTGGCCCCGCGAGACGGCAGTTCCGGCCCCGCGAGACGGCAGTTCCGGCCCCGCGAGACGGCAGTTCTGGCCCCGCGAGACGACAGTTCTGGCCCCGCGCACGCGGCCACGAGCTGCCGGTTCGTGGGGCCACGCCGTCAGTTCGTGGGGCCACACGCGTCAGTTCGTGGGGCCACGCTCGTCAGTTCGCGGGGCCACAACTGCCAGCTCGTGGTCAGGTCTGGGTGCCGAGGGCGAGGGGGAGTACGGCGCTCGCGCCGGCCGAGCGGATGGCCCGGGCGGCCAGGGTCATCGTCCAGCCGCTGACCACGAGGTCGTCGAGCAGCAGCACCCTTCGCTGATCGAGCTGGTCGAGATCACCCTGCAGTGAGTACCGGCGCCCGACCGCGGCGACCCGTTGGGCGGAGTTGGCCGAGCCCCGGTCGGGGTCGACCGACGGGTCGACGATCGCGAACCGGCCGACCACCGGGATCTTGAGGTAGCGCGACAGCCCGTCGGCGAAGTCCCGCACCAGCGTGTTCCTTCGCGCCGACTCGACGTGCACGATCCCCTCGACCTTCGGCTGCCACTCGCCGAGGACCTCGATCACCGCCTTCACCAGCGGCACCGGAACCGGCCCGTCGGGAGTGCCGGAGCGGAACAGGTCGCGCAGGTGCTGGCCGTAGCCGAGGTCGGTCAGCCGCGCCACCGCCCGGCCCTCGTCCGCGCCGTCGGCGATCTTCCCTTTGAGGTCGATCCCGAGATTGGCCAGCGCGGTCGGCCACATCTTCCGGGCGGCGACGACCACGCCCGGCCGGGACAGCTGCGCGGACGCCTCCGACACCGCAGTCTCCGAGACCGAGGTGGACAGCTCCAGGGCACCGCAGTTGTCACACCGCCCGCACTCGGCGGCGCCTGGATCGTCGAGCTGGTCGCGCAGGAACCACATCCGGCACTTGTCGGTCGCGATGTAGTCGAGCATCGCCTGCTGCTCGACCTCGCGAGCCTCGGCAACCCGGCGATAGCGCTCGGCGTCGTAGGCCCACTCCTGGCCGGTCGACTCCCAGCCACCCTGCACCCGGCGGACGGCGCCGTCCACGTCGAGCACCTTCAGCATCGACTCGAGGCGGGTCCGGTTGAGGTCGACGTACGTCTCCATGGTGGCCGTGCTCAGCGGCTTCGCCTGTGCCTCGAGCACCGACAGCGTCTGGCGCACCTGACCCTCGGGCGGGAAGCCAAGGGAGGCGAAGTACTTCCAGATGTCGCGGTCCTCGAGCGCCGGCAGGAGTACGACGGTGGCCCGATCGGTGCCGCGACCGGCGCGCCCGACCTGCTGGTAGTAGGCGACCGGTGACTGGGGTGCTCCCATGTTGACGACGAAACCGAGGGTCGCGTCGAAGCCCATGCCGAGCGCACTGGTCGCCACCAGCGCCTTCACCCGGCCGGTGGCCAGGTCGCCCTCGAGCGCCTCGCGCTCGGTCGGATCGGTCTGGCCGGAGTAGGCGGCGACGGTGTGCCCACGCGACCGCAGATGGTTGGCGATCTCCTGCGTCTGCGCGACGGTCAGGCAGTAGACGATGCCGCTGCCCTCGAACTCGCCGAGGTGGTCGGCCAGCCAGGCCAGCCGCTGCTCGGCGGTCTTGAGACGCACCACGCCCAGGTGGAGCGACTCGCGGTCGAGCTCCCCGCGCAGGACCAGGACATGCGGTTGCCCAAGCTGCTCGGCCACGTCGGAGGTGACCCTTGCGTTGGCGGTCGCGGTGGTGGCGAGCACCGGGATGCCGTCGGGCAGGTCGGCCAGCATCGTCCGGATCCGTCGGTAGTCGGGTCGGAAGTCATGTCCCCAGTCGGAGATGCAGTGCGCCTCGTCGATGACCAGCAGGCCGGCCGTGGCCGCCAACCGGGGCAGCACCTGGTCGCGGAAGCCGGGGTTGTTGAGCCGCTCCGGGCTGACCAGGAGTACGTCGACCTCACCGGCGGCGATTGCCTGGTGGATGGGCTCCCACTGCTCGAGATTGGTCGAGTTGATCGTGACGGCGCGGATGCCGGCCCGCTGGGCGGCCTCGATCTGGTTGCGCATCAGGGCCAGCAGCGGCGAGATGATCACCGTCGGGCCGGCCCCCTCGGCGCGGAGCAGAAGGGTCGCCACGAAGTAGACCGCCGACTTGCCCCACCCGGTGCGCTGCACGACGAGGGCCCGGCGCTTGTCGACTGCCAGCGCCTCGATCGCGGTCCACTGGTCGTCGCGCAGCACCGCGTCGTCGCGGCCCACCAGTGCCCGGAGGTGGCCCTCGGCGCGGTCGCGCACGGAGTTCGTCATGCCCTCTGTCTACCAGCGGAGGGCGACAGGCCAGCGGCTACCAGATCCGGACCCGCAGCTCGGGGTCAAGCCAGAGCCCGTCGGACTCGCTCGTTTCGAAGGCACTGTGGAACTCGTCGAGGTTGCGCACGATGTTGGCGCGGAACTCCGGTGGGCTGTGCGGGTCGATGGTGAGGTACTGCTGCTCCTGCTCCTTGCGTCGCTTCGTGCGCCAGCAGTAGGCCCAGCTGAGGAACAGCCGCCGGCTCGCCTCCTGCGAGACCTCGCCGCCCTGGGAGATCCGGTAGGCCTTGTGGCCGATGGTCAGGCCGCCCAGGTCGCCGATGTTCTCACCGACGGTCAGCGCTCCGTTGACATGTTCACCGGGCAGCGCTCGCGGTTCGAAGACGTCGTACTGCTTGATCAGGGTCTTCGACTTCACCTCGAACGCCGCCTTGTCGTCGGCGGTCCACCAGTCGTTGAGGTTGCCGGCGCCGTCGTACTGTGCGCCCTGGTCGTCGAAACCGTGTCCGATCTCGTGGCCGATCACGGAGCCGATGCCGCCGTAGTTCTCGGCGGGGTCCGCGTCCGGGCTGAAGAACGGCTTCTGCAGGATCCCGGCGGGGAAGCAGATCTCGTTGGTGCCGGGGTTGTAGTAGGCGTTGACGGTCTGCGGCAGCATGAAC
The DNA here is from genome assembly GCA_963719255.1 of uncultured Actinomycetota bacterium. Lineage (GTDB taxonomy): Bacteria > Actinomycetota > Actinomycetes > Propionibacteriales > Nocardioidaceae > Nocardioides. The sequence continues at coordinate 70,604 of CAVRBN010000019.1, forward strand.
CACTCGTCGCGGTCGACCGGCGAGCCGATCTTGGACAGCTGGCGCAGGGTCTCGAAGCTCGCCGCCGCGGCCACGTTGCCCATCAGGTCGTCGGCCCGGACCTGCAGCGCCGAGTAGTCGCGGAACTTGTCGGGGTAGGCGATCTTGGGCCGGAACGTCTCCAGCTTCTCGTAGGCCCGCTGCTTGGTCTCCTCGGTCATCCAGTCCAGCTTGGAGATCGACTCCCGGTAGGCGGCGAGGAGGTTGGCGACCAGGTCGTCCATCTTCGCCTTCGACTCCGGCGGGAAGTGCCGCTCGACGTAGATCTTGCCGACGGCCTCACCCAGGGACGCCTCGACCAGGCCCACCCCTCGCTTCCAGCGGGCCCGCAGCTCGGGGGTGCCGTTGAGGGTGCGGCCGTAGAAGTCGAAGTTGGTCTCGACGAAGTCGTCGGTGAGGTACGGCGCCGAGGACCGCAGCACCCGGGTCAGCATCCAGGCCTTCCAGTCCTCGATCGGCACGTCGGCGAGCACGGTCGAGAGGTGGCTGAGGTACGACGGCTGACGGACGCAGGTCTCCGCGATTGTCTCCTCGGAGCCGCCGAGGTTGGTGACGAAGGCGTCCCAGTCGAAGTTGGGTGCGAGCTCGTGGAGCTCGGCCAGGGTGGTCAGGTTGTAGGTCTTCTGGACGTCGCGGGTCTCCGAGCGCTCCCAGTGGCCCTTGGCCAGCTCGGTCTCGATCTCGAGCACCCGGGTGGCCATGATGCTTCCGTTGTCGATGTCGGCCAGGGTGAGCAGCCGGTCGAGGTAGGCGACGTACTTCTCGCGGATCTCCGAGAACTTGTCGTCGCGATAGTAGGACTCGTCGGGCAGTCCGAGCCCGCCCTGGGTGATGTTGAACAGGTAGCGGTCGGAGTCCTTGCTGTCGGTGTCGACGTAGCTGCCGAACAGCCCGTGGCCACCGATCCGCTCGAACTCGCCCAGGAAGGCGGCCAGGTCACGCGCGTCGCGCAGGCCGTCCACGGCGGAGACCAGCGACCGGATCGGGCGCGTGCCTGCCTTCTCGATGGCCTCCTCGTCCATGAACGAGTGGTAGAGCGCGGCGATCTTGCCGGCGTCGTCGTCCGGCTCGCCGGTCACGCTGTCCGCAAGCTCCTGGATGATCGCGCGGACCTGCTCCTCCGCGATGTCGGTCAGCTCCACGAACGGGCCCCAGCTGGAGCGGTCGGAAGGGATTTCGGCTTCGTCGAGCCAGCGCCCGTTGACGTGGCCGAACAGGTCGTCCTGCGGACGGATGTCGGGGTTCATGCCCGCGCGGGCGTCATCGAGAATGCTCACACTTCCGACCATAACGGGCACTGCCTACGACGACGAGTCGGACCTCGCTACTGGCGCACGATCACGACGGATTTGCCGAGGGTCTTGCGAGCCTCCATGTCGGCCAGCGCCTGCCCGAAGTCCTCGAAGGCGTACGTCTCGCCGATCGGGGGGCTGATCGTGCCGTCGGCCAGCATCGGCTCGAGGTCTCGCCACTGCTCCTGCATGTAGCCCGGTGTCACCATCGCGTAGGCACCCCAGCCGACCCCGCGGACGTCGATGTTGTTGAGCAGCAGGCGGTTGACCTTGACCTCCGGGATGCCCTGCCCCGCGGCGAACCCGACCACGAGGAGCCGGCCCTGCGGGTTCAGCAGCTTGAGGCTGGCCGTGAAGGCGTCTCCGCCGACCACGTCGAGCACGACGTCGACCTTGCCGGCACTGGCGAGGTCGTCGGTGCGGACGACCCGGTCGGCACCGGCGCCGACGGCGACGGCCTCCTTCTCGTCGGTGCTGACCACGGCGACGCTTTCGGCGCCGAGGCCCTTGGCGACCTGGATCGCGGCCGTCCCGACGCCCCCGGCTGCCCCGTGGATCAGCACGACCTCGCCCGGTCGGACCTGGCCGCGTTCCTTGAGCGCGAACAGGGCCGTGAGGTAGTTCATCGGCAGGGCGGCGCCCTCGTCGTACGACATGGTGTCGGGGAGCGGGAACGCGTACTGGGCTGGTACGGCGACCCGCTCGGCCGCGCCGCCGTACGGCAGGACTCCGGCAACCCGCTGGCCGGGGCTGTACCCGTCGGGCCCGCTGACGACCGTGCCGGCGAAGTCAACGCCGAGCGTGAACGGAGGCTCGGGCTTCATCTGGTACTGGCCCTTGCTCAACAGCAGGTCCGGGAAGCTGATGCCGACCCGGTGCACCTCGACGAGTACGTCGTCCGGCCCGGGCGTGGGCTCCTCGATGTCGCGGATCTCGACCGGTCTGCCGGGCTGGGTCACCTGTACTGCGCGCATGACCCGAGACCCTAGCCTTCCCCCGCGAGCTGGCAGTTGTGGCCCCACGAACCGGCGACTTGTGGCCCCGCGAACCGGCAGCTGTGGCCCCGCGAACCGGCACCTGTGGCCGTCGCGCGGCCGGCAACTGCCGCTGCAGGGCCAAGTTGCCGCTCGCGGGGCCAGAGTTGCCGCTCGCGGGGCCAGAACTGCCGGCTCGCGGGGCCAGAACTGCCAGCTCGCGGGGCCAGAACTGCCAGCTCGCGAGATCAGCCGGGGGTGACGAGGGAGTTCATCTCGAAGTGCATGGGGTCGGTGTAGCGCCAGTCGCCGCCCCAGGTGAAGCCCCACTTCTGGAAGATCGAGACCACGGTCCGATCCATCTCTCCGACGGTGCCACGCTGGTTGCCGGGCACGTTGAGGTCGAGGGCAAGGCCGAACGAGTGGTTGGACAGCGTGGTGGTGCCGGCGATGAAGCGCGGCGTTGTAGCAGCCGGCGTACTCGTCGGGGTGGATCTCGTTCGCAAGGCCCTTGCGCTCGATCTCCCGGAGGGCGGCCCGCAGCTGCGGGAACAGCAGCTTGTTGCAGGTCACGCTGCCGAGGATGGGGACGGTCTCGGTGGCGATGTGCGAGGCCACCCACGCCGGGTCCGGGGCGATCTTCCCTCCGCCGAGGACCGTGTAGTTGAAGGTGCCCACCGCGTCGGCCGACACTCCCGGTCACGAACGCGGTCTGCTGGACGCTGGTGTCGAGGCCGAAGCGGGCCACCGCGTCGAGGCAGCTGCACGGAGGCGTCGTCGCCGGCTATCTTCTCGATCGACTTGCGGAGCGACTGCGGCGACCTCGTGTCCGGTCGAGATCAGCAGGGCGTTGCTGGATTTCAAGCCCAGCTCCGACCCCCACTTCTCGTTGACCACGGCGTCGATCGCCGTGTAGACCTGCGGCGCGTACGCGCCGACATGCACCGAGGGCACGTCGGCGCTGCTGCCCATCTTCAGGAATCCGCCGGCATCGAGCGGGAGCTTGTCGCGCAACCCCCGGAGCACCGCGACCTCCCCGCCGGCAACCCGATCCCAGACCTCGTCGGTGTTGGCGCTGTTGGAGTGCGTGAAGTGGCGGTAGCTGTCGGGGTCGACGGCAGCCACGGTGAGTGCCCGGTTCTCGATGACCACCTCGGCCATCGACAGCGAGTCGACCTGCTGGACTCCCTGCAGGCGCCTGATCTCGCGCAACCGTGGACGGGCTCATCGAGTCCTTGCCGTAGACGAGCATGTCCGCCGCGTACAGCCTTCCGTTGAACCGACCCGGTGCCTCGACGGCGTGCTCGGGGTCGACCACCTGGGACGGATCCGAGGAGGGACTCGACGATGCGTGCTCGTCGGACGGGGTGCTCTCGGACGGACCGGTGCGGCGAAACGGGGGCGCGGGTCCGCACCTGACGTGGAGTCGGAGCAGGCGGAGGCCATCGCCAAGAGCAGCAGGGCGATCGCCGCTGCAGCGCGGGCGCGCGCCACAGGCCCACCGATCATGCCGACCTTCTCCATCCGAACCTCCCCCGAGGCTCAAGGGTAATTCGTGGCCGGGCGCCGGGCGCATGCGCGGTCGGGATTCGGGCACAGGTGCACCATGAGCAACTCAGGCGAAGAGAGCGAAGAGTCCACCGGGTCCGACTCCACCCCCGAGCGGGGCTACATCTCCGACGAGCAGCTCCCCGAGGACCTGCAGCCGAAGAAGAACCCGTTGGCCCGCGACCCGGACGACGACGACGCAGGACGACGAGGACGCTGCCGCGCCGACCAAGAAGGTCGCGGGCATGCCGGACATGGGCGAGCCGGGCGCGACCTGAGAGGCCCAGTCAGCAGACCAGTCACAGACCGTCAGCCGAGCCGCCGCCTGATCTCCTCGTTGATCGCCGGCACCACTTCGTGCAGGTCGCCGATGACGGCGTACGTCGCCTTGGTGACCATCGGAGCGTCGGCGTCGGAGTTGATCGCCAGGATGGTCTTCGCCGACGAGCAGCCGGCCCAGTGCTGGATCGCGCCACTGATGCCGCACGGGACGTAGAGGTCGGGCGAGATCCGGCTCCCCGTCTGTCCCACCTGCTCGTGGTGGGGACGCCAGCCCAGGCTGGTGACCACCCGCGAGACGCCCAGCGAACCGTGGAGCAGCTCGGTCAGCTCCAGCAGGTCCTTGAACCCGTCCGCGCTGCCCGCTCCGCGGCCGGCCCCGACGACGACCCGAGCCGACTTCAGCGACCCCGACTGGTCCGGTTCCGGCTCCTCGGTCGACACCACCCGCGCCACGAGGTCGGCGTCCGCCACCTCCACCGTGACCTCGACCAGGGTTGCGGCACCGGGCACGTCGGCCGGCACCGGCTCGACGGCGTGGCCGGCCACCGTGAAGAGCGCCGGCCGGTCGTCGAGCGCCATCTCCTCGAGTGCCGCACCGCCGACGACCTGTCGGGTGACCACGAACGGCGCCAGGCCCTCGAACGAGATGACGTTTGCCGCCATCGCCACGTCGGAGCGCGCCGCCACATGGGCCAGCACCTCGTTGCCTCGGGGCGTGCCGGCAGCCAGCACCACGACGGAGCTCTTCGCCTGCTGCACGGCCTGGACGGCGGCCGCCCACGCTGCACCGGAGTACGCCGAGAAGGCGTCGCCGGTGGCATGGTGCACCTCCCGGACGCCGTACGCCGCGAGCTGCTCGACCACTCCGTCGGGAACCGCACCGATCACGACCGCATCGATCGGAACACCGCCACCCTCTGCGGCCAGCGACCGGGCGAAGGTGATCGCCTCGCGGGACACCTCCACCGCACCGGACGCGTCGCTCTCCACCAGCACCAGGATCATCGCGAGAGCACCCCCAGCTTCTCGAGTACGTCGACGACGGCGACCGCCGCCTCGGGGCCGGTGCCGAGGACCTGGACGTTGCTCGGCTGCGGCGGCGGAAGCGTCAGGCGCACGCGTTTGGGCCCGGCCGGCTCGGCCGCGGCCGTGCGCTTCTCGATCTCGATCTTCTTGGCCTTCATCCGTCCCGGCACGGTCGGGTAGCGCGGCTCCACGCCGCCCTCCAGGATCGTGACGACCGCCGGCAACGGGACCCGGTAGGTCTCGTGACCCTCCGGCCCGTCCGCCTCGGCGGTGACCACCCCGTCCGAGACGCTGACCGTGGCCGCCCCGTTGACCACCGGCCGGCCCAGCTCGTAGGCGAGCCGGATGCCGACCTGGAAGTCGCCGCTGTCGGCGGCGTCGTTGCCGAGCAGGATCAGCTCGTGCGGTCGGCCCTCGGCCTCGTGGGCCCGGACGACCGCCGCGAGCTCGCGGGCCACGTCGGCCGGCCCGAACGTCGACGGCTCGGCCTCGATGTGCGTCGCCGCGGTGCAGCCGACGGCCAGCGCGCCGCGCAGCTGCTCGACGGCATCGGCATCACCGAGGCTCACCACCGTTGCCTGGCCGGACGTCGCCGCAGCGACCTGCACCGCGAGCTCGAGGGCGCAGTCCTCGTGGTTGCTCGTCGTGAAGCCGGCGTACCGGCCGTCGACGGCCTGGCCGTCGCCGGTGAGCACGACCTCGCCCGACGAGTCCGGCACCCGCTTGATGCACACCAGTACGTCGGTCATGCCGAGCCCCTTGACCCGCTCGTTCGCAGGGTCGAGCAGCGGCGTCGCGTCGTTCGCGGCCACGGTGACCGGGTAGAGCTCCTCCATGTAGGAAACCGCCAATTGGTTACCTACGGTCGCCTGGTCGGGCGGCAGGTAGGCCATCAACAGGTGCTTGCCGAGCGACGGCGCCGAGCCTGCGGTGGTGACGTACGGGTGGTGGCCGTGCCCGTCGGTGAGGGTGCCGCCGTCGCGGGTCAGGATCGGCTCGCCACCGAGCATGAACCGGCGCACCCCCGACGCCGACGTGTGGTCGTCGACCGCCATCGTGCACAGCACGGCCTGTGGCTGCTCCTCGCGCTGCTTGACGTAGGCCTCCCGGCCGACGAAGTCGGCGGTCTTGACCTTCGGCCGCTGCATGCTCGCCTCGACGATGGTGCGTTCGGAGTCCAGCTCGAAGCCGAACGCGCGGTAGCCCTTCTCGATCCGGCCGGTGGTGCCGTAGACGCCGATGCCGGCGGGCACCGCGCCGTGCTCCTGGCCGGCCTCGTGCAGCAGCGTCCAGAGCCGCGCGCCCTGCTCCATCGGCACGTACAGCTCCCAGCCCAGCTCGCCGACGTAGGAGATCCGGGAGGCGAGCACCGACAGGTTGCCGACCTCGAGCTCGCGACTGGTCAGGAACGGGAACGCCTCGTGGCCGATGTCGTCGTCGGTGAGCTTGCCGAGGATGTCGCGAGCCCGCGGACCCCAGATGCCGATCGTGGTGTACGCCGAGGTCACGTCGACCACGTGCGCCGTACCGTCGGACGGCATCAGGTCCGTGAACCACTTCTTGTCGGCCATGCCGTGCAGGCCGCCGGTGACCACGCGGTAGCGGTCGTGGGCCAGTCGCATCACGGTCAGGTCGGACCTGAATCCGCCGCGGGAGTCGAGGACGGGCGTGTAGATCACCTTGCCGGGGGCGACGTCGGCCTGGGCCACCACGACCCGCTGGACGGCGTCCTTGGCGCCCGGCCCGACCACGTCGAAGATCGCGAACGCCGACAGGTCGATGATCGCGGCCCGGTCCCGCATCGCGAGGTGCTCGGCGTTGATGATCGGTGACCACCAGCGCCGGTCCCACTCGTGCTCGCGGTCGAGCACCCGGTCGCCGTACTCGCCGAGCAGCGCCTCGTTGGAGGCGTACCAGTTGGGTCGCTCCCAGCCCACGGCCTCGATGAACTGCGCGCCCTGTTCCTTCTGCTGGGCGTGCATGGGAGCGAGCCGCTTGCCGCGCTCGCTCTCCCACTGCTCGCCCGGGTGGACGATGCCGTAGGTCTTGATGAACGCCTCGGACGTGCGCGCCCGGATGTGGCTGCGGGTGCGCTGGTGCGGGTAGAACCGGGCGATGTCGCTGTGGTGCAGGTCGATCTCGGGAGCGCCGGTGGTCATCCACTCGGCGACCGCCCGACCGACGCCCGGCCCCTCCTTGATCCAGACAGCGGCGGCCGACCACAGCCCCTTGACCTCGGGGGTCTCGCCGAGGACCGGCGCGCCATCGGGGGTCAGCGACAGCAGGCCGTTGATGGCGTAGCGGATCTCCGCGCCCTCGGCTCCCAACGCGTCGGGCATCAGGTCGTAGGCCTGCTCGAGCTGCGGGTCGAAGTCGTCGGAGGTGAACGGCAGCTCCGTCGGCGACAGCTTGGCCTGGTCGATCGAGGGGATCTCGTCGGGGTCGTGCAGGATCGCACGGTGGGCGTAGGACCCGACCTCCATGTCGGCGCCGTGCTGGCGCTCGTAGCAGAAGGTGTCCATGTCGCGGACGATCGGGAAGGAGATCTCGCCCTCGCGCTCGGCGAGCTGCGGGATCGGTCCGACGCTGATCATCTGGTGTACGGCGGGCGTCAGCGGGATCGCCGCCCCGGCCATCTTCGCGATCCGGGGGCTCCAGACGCCGCACGCGATCACCACGGCCTCGGCCTCGATGTCACCACCGCTCGTGCGCACCCGCCGGATCCGGCCTTCCTCGACGTCGAGTCCGGTCACCTCGACGGTGGGTACGACGGTGAGCGCGTTCAGCTCCATGGCCCGTTCGCGCATGATCGTGCCGGCGCGCAGGGAGTCCACGACGCCGACCGAGGGCGTCCAGAACGCGCCCAGGATCGCGTCGGTCTCGATGAACGGCACCTTCTCCTTGACCTCTTCGGGACTGATCAGGTAGGCCTCGATGCCCCAGGCCTTCGCCGACGACATCCGCCGGCGGAGCTCCTCCATCCGTTCCTCGCTGCGCGCGATCTCGATGCCACCGGACTCGGTGAAGACGTCCATCTCCTTGTACTGCTTCATCGAGTCGAGCGTCAGGTCCGTGATCTCGCGCGAGTGGTCGACCGGGAAGATGAAGTTCGACGCGTGCCCGGTGGACCCTCCCGGGTTGGGCAGCGCTCCCTTGTCGATCTGCACGATGTCGCGCCAGCCCAGCTTCGCCAGATGGTGGACGAGGCTGTTGCCGACGATGCCGGCGCCGATGACGACGACCTGAGCCTTGCTGGGAACGCTGGCCATGACGATCATTCCTATCGGTGATCGAGCTTGTCGAGATCGTTGCGCTATGCGCAACTGTGTGCGTGATACGGAACAACTCTAAGGATCGGCTCGACCCCCCGCCTCTGTCAAGCAGTGAGACCGATCCAGAGTTCAGCCGGACTTCGCCACCGGCTCGCCGCGCGACTTGCGATCGCGCGCAGGGCGGGTGGATTCCGGAGGTTCCTCCCGGAGCGCCTTCAGCAGCGAGACACACATGGTGATCAGCAGCAACATGAACGGACCGGCGACGATGATCACGAGGGTCTGCAAGCCCTGCCAGCCCGTCGGACCACAGCAGCACCGCCGCCACGGCTCCCATGGCCACGCCCCAGAAGACGACGAGCCAGCGGTGCGGCTCCTCCTGGCCGTGCTGGCTGAGCATCCCCATCACGATCGAGGCGCTGTCGGCTCCGGTGACGAAGAAGATCGCGATCAGGAAGATGGCCAGCGCCACCGTCATCCCGGAGAGCGGGGGTGCTGCCGACTGACCGGCCGGCGACGTCAGGAAACGACGCCGCCGGCCGCGAGTCTCATGCGCTTAGGACATCCAGGCCTCGACCTTGTCGGGGTTGTCCTCGACCCACTTGGCTGCGGCGTCCTCCGGCGACATGCCGTCGGCGGTGATGTAGGCGGCCACCTGGTTCTGGTCTTCGTTGGTCCACTCGAAGTTCTGCACCAGGTCGACCGCGGTCGAGTCGGACTCCGACCACTCGGTGGACACGATCTTCTTCAGCGGCGTCTCCGGGTAGTCACACGCGACCTCGGCCGGCACGTCCTGACAACCTTCCTTGTACGGCGGCAGCTTGACCTTGGCCAGCGGGATCTCGGCGTGGATGTACTGCGGCTCCCAGAAGTAGCCGATCAGCCACTCCTTGTTCTCCTCGGCCTCCTGGAAGGCAGTGAGCGTGCCTGGCTCGCCGCCGGAGAAGGTCACGTCGAAGTCGAGGTCGAGGTTCTCGATGATCGCCTCGTCGAACTGGACGTACGACGGGTCGGAGCCCAGGAACTGGCCCTGCCCTCCGGACTCGGAGGTGGCGAACTCGTCGGCGTACTTGTTGAGGTTCTTGTAGTCCAGGATGTCCGGGTGCTCCTCGGCCAGCCACCCGGGGACGTACCAGCCGATGATGCCGACGTTGCCCGTCGGGCCGAAGTCCGTGGCCGAGCCGTCGCCCTTGCCGTCGAAGAACTTCTTCTCGAGGTCGGGGTGGCCCCAGTCCTCGATGACGACGTCGACCTCGCCGGTGCCGAAGCCCTGCCAGGAGACGTCTTCCTTGAGCTCCTTGTAGTTGACCGTGCAGCCGAGCTGGTCCTCGGCGACGTGACCGACAACGTACGCGTTGGCCTCGTAGCCCACCCACGGGTTGACCGCCATGTTGAGCTCGCCGCACTCGCCACCGGCTTCCGCGGCCTGGGACTCGTTCTCGGCCGTCTCCTCGTCGATCGACGACCCGCCGCAGCCGGTCAGGGCAAGTGCCGCGACCACCGCGATTCCAGTCGTCAACAATGCTCAGGGCCGGGCCGGCCCCACCGGTATCTGCTTGTTCGCATGCTGTTGCTTCCTTCCAATTTGGCCCAAGGCCTCTGCCTCGTCGTTTGGTTTTGCGTGCCTGTGCTGGTGGGCTCAGACGATGCCCATCCGCCACCAGGTTCGCTTGGATGGGTCCGTCATGACCGGGTCCTCCCGTGCGGCCGCACGAGCGATCCGGTCGATCATGATCCCGAGCAGCACGATGGCGATTCCGGCGGCGAGCCCCTTGCCCCACTCCTCGGACCGGGAGAAGCCGAGTACGACGTCGTACCCGAGCGCTCCGGCACCGACCATGCCGCCGATGACGACCATCGACGAGCACGTAGAGCAGGCCCTGGTTGGCCGCGAGCACCAGTGAGCCCCTTGCCATCGGCAGCTGCACCTTGCTGATCTCCTGCCAGGTGGTGGCACCTGTGGAACGGGATGCCTCGATGGTTGCCGGCGACACCCCCTTGACGCCGTCGGCGACCAGCTTGATGGCCGCCGGGGCTGCGTAGATGATGCCTGCCACGATGGCGGTGAAGCGGGTCGTTGCCGAACAGTGCCAGCGCCGGGATCAGGTAGACGAACGGCGGGATCGTCTGTCCGGCGTCGAGCAACGGCCGGAGCACGAGGTCGACGCGCGCCGGCGGGCCATCCACACCCCGAAGACCAGGGCCAGGACCATCACGATGAGGGTCGCCACCAGGGTCATGTTCAGAGTGATCATCGCGTCGTGCCACAGGCCGAGGTAACGGATGCCGGCCAGGCAGATGATCGCGGGAGCACGGCCCGCATCCGCCGAAGACGAAGGCCAGCGCGAGGATGGCCAGTCCGGCCAGCCACCACGGGGACTCGGCGAGCAGGACTCGAGGGGGTTGAGCAGCCCGTAGGTGACGGCGTCCTTGGTGCCGTCGGCGAGGTCGCCGAAGGTGTCGACGAACCAGTCGACGAACGAGTCGACGGCGTCGGCAACCTTCCTGCCGGACTCGTTCTCGGGGAACTCCGCGGCCCACGTGTAGTAGCGCGACAACCAGATGGCGACCAGCGACGGCGACGAGCCCGCGGCGATGACGATCCGGCTGCGGCTCGGGTCGTCGCCACCGCCGCGGGCCACCAGCTCACCACGTTCGCTGGCTGCCGTCGTCGTCCGGTCGAGCATGACGCGCCATGACCACGATCAGCGAGGCCCGGGACGAAGGCGCCTCCGACGTCCAACCGCTGGAGACCCGCGAGCACCGGCTTGCCAGCCCGGGGCCGTCGACGAACGCCGAGATCGTCGCCATCGACAGCGCCGCCATGATCGTCTGGTTGAGGCCGACGATGATGGTCTTGCGGGCCATCGGGCAGCTGGACCTTCGTCAGCCGCTGCCACTTCGTCTGGCCGGCGGAGTCGGTCGCCTCGATCGTGGTGGTCGACACGGACCGGATGCCGTGGCCGGCGATCCGGATGATCGGCGGGAGCGCGTAGATGAGGGTGCAGACCACGGCGGTCGAGGCACCGATGCCGAAGAAGAGCACGACCGGGAGCAGGTAGACGAAGGTCGGCATGGTCTGCATCAGGTCGAGGATCGGCGAGATCGACCGCGTTCGCCTTGCGGCTCGTGCCGATCCAGACCGCCAGGGGCATCCCGATGATCACCGCCACGCCGACGGCGACAAAGGTCACGATGAGCAGGTCCATCGCGTCGTCCCAGTAGCCGAACAGCGCCGAAGCGAGCCGAACGAGGCGCGACCAGGACGGCGATCCGCCAGCCGGCCACGGCGTACCCGATCCAGATCGCGATGGCGGTGACTCCGAGCCAGCCGATCTGCCGGCACCGGGCGCGGGAGGTTCGGGGATCGAGACCATGCGCTGCAGCCACTCGACGGCGTCGACGAACGCGCCGCCGAGCCAGCAGGTGAACTGGATCAGGGGTTGGTGTCGCGGCCTGCGAGGATGTCGTCGCGGAAACCGGTGAGCCTGTCGTGCACGTCCGTGTGTGCGCGGGCCGGCCAGGGCCAGGGTGTCCTGGCCCTTGGTGAAGGACCAGAGACGATCCAGACCCCGAGCACGACCAGGGCCCACACCCAGCGCGGGAGCGACGCGGCGTTCCGGCGGAGGAGGGGCGCGGCGCCCGGCTCGACCGGTCGCGTCGGGCGGTGAGCGGTGGTCATGCGGCGCGTCGTCCTCCTCGGCGACGACCACCCGCAGGATGGCCTCGTCGTCGACCATGCCGACGAGCTTGTCGCCGTCGACGACGCGACACGGCCCGTGGTGGTCGAGTACGACGCGGGCGGCGTCCCGCACGATCGGCTCGGACTGGCATGACCGGCCCGTCCGAGGTTCGTCGTGCGCCGTCGGCTCGCGCATCACCCACTTCAGCGTCAGCACGTGCGACCTGGGCACGTCGCAGGTGAAGTCGCGGACGTAGTCGTCGGCCGGCGCGCCGACGACCTCGTCCGGGCGTGCCGATCTGGACGACCTCGCCGTCGCGCATGATCAGGATCCGGTCGCCGAGCTTGAGCGCCTCGGCCAGGTCGTGGGTGATGAAGACCATCGTCTTCTGCAGCTCCTCCTGGAGCCGGATGACCTCGTTCTGCATGTCGCGCCGGATCAGCGGGTCGAGCGCGGAGAACGGCTCGTCGAACAGCAGCATCGTCGGGTCGCCGGCCAGCGCCCGCGCCAGCCCGACCCGCTGCTGCATGCCGCCGGAGAGCTGGTCGGGGTAGGACTGCTCGTAGCCCGTGAGGCCGACCAGCTCGACGATCTCGCCCGCCTTGGCGCGGCGCTCCTTCTTGCCCATCCCGCGGATCTCGAGACCGTAGGCGACGTTGTCGATCACCTGCGGTGCGGCAGCAGGCCGAAGTGCTGGAACACCATCGAGACCTGCTTGCGCCGCAGGTCGCGCAGCTGGCGTCGTCGGCGCTGGTGACGTCGCGGCCGGCGATCGTCGACGGTGCCGGCCGTCGGCTCGATCAGCCGGGTGAGGCACCGCACCAGGGTGGACTTGCCGGAGCCCGACAGGCCCATCACCACGAACACCTCGCCGGGGGCGACCTCGAAGGACGACGTCCTTCACGCCGACCACGCAGCCGGTCTTCTCCTTGAGGTCCGCGCGGGACAGGTCGGCGTCGGGCGTCCCGATGATCTTGTCCGCGCCGCGGCCCGAAGATCTTCCAAAGTCCCTCGACCGAGAGGGCGGCACTGCCCGGCGTGTCGCCTGGTGCTTCGCCGAGCTGGTCGGCTCTGCGTTGGTTGGCGCTGTGGTCATGGCCGTCACCTGCCTCTTGCATGTGGTCAGATCAGTCGTTACGCGGGTCGCCGGGCGGGTACAGCGGCGTGCCGTCGCGGTAGCGGTAGAACGGCGCGTCGAGCGGCGGCAGCGGCGTGTTGCCGAGGATCAGGTCGGCCGACTTCTCGGCCAGCATCATCACCGGGGCGTAGATGTTGCCGTTGGTGACGTAGGGCATCGACGAGGCGTCGACGACGCGCAGCCCGTCGACGCCGTGCACCCGCATCGACTGCGGGTCGAGCACCGAGTCGTCGTCGATGCCCATCTTGGCCGTGCAGGACGGGTGCAGCGCGGTCTCGGCGTCCTTGGCGACCCAGTCGAGGATCTCCTGGTCGGTCTCGACCGACGGCCCGGGCGAGAGCTCGCCGGCGTTGAACGCCGCGAACGCGGGCTGGTTGAGGATGTGCCGCGCGGCCCGGACCATCTCGATCCACTCGCGGCGGTCGTTCTCGGTCGACAGGTAGTTGAACCGCAGCGCCGGGTGCTCGTAGCGGGTCGCGTGACTTCAGGGTGAGCCCCGCGGACGTCGGAGTACATCGGGCCGATGTGCACCTGGTAGCCGTGCTCGCCGGCCGGCCGGGACCCGTCGTACCGGATCGCGATCGGCAGGAAGTGGAACATCAGGTTCGGGTAGTCGACGTCGTCGTTGCTGCGGATGAACCCGCCGGCCTCGAAGTGGTTGCGTCGCGCCGACGCCGCTGCGCAGGAACAGCCACTCGGCGCCGATCCGCGGCTTGTGCCGGTGCTTGAGCCACGGGCCGATCGAGACCGGCTGCTTGCAGGCGTACTGGATGTAGACCTCGAGGTGGTCCTGCATGTTGCTGCCGACCCCGGGCAGGTCGGCCACGACGTGGATGCCGAGCGCCTCGAGGTCCGCCTTCGGGCCGATGCCGGCGAGCAGCAGCAGCTGCGGGGAGTTGATCGCGCCGCCGCACAGGATGACCTCGCCGGCCTTGACGCGGCGGTCGCCGCGGCCGGCGCGGTGGTAGTCGACGCCGATGGCCCGGTTGCCCTCGACGCACGAGCCGGTGACCAGCGCGAGGGTCTCGACGCGGAGGTTCTTGCGGGCTTCACCGGGTGGAGGTACGCGCGGGCGGCGCTGAGCCGCCGGCCGCGGTGGACGTTGCGGTCGAAGGGCGCGAAGCCCTCCTGGCGGTAGCCGTTGACGTCGTCGGTCAGCGGGTAGCCGGCCTGCTGGACGGCCTCGAAGAAGGCGCCGAACAGCGGGCTCGTCGCCGGACCGCGCTCGAGGACGAGCGGCCCGCTGCCGCCACGCCACGGGTCCGCGCCCGCGAGGCAGGTCTCCATCCGCTTGAAGTAGGGCAGGCAGTGGGCGTAGTCCCAGGTCCTCCATGCCCGCGTCGGCGGCCCACCGCTCGTAGTCCAGCGGGTTGCCGCGCTGGAAGATCATCCCGTTGATGCTGCTCGAGCCGCCGAGGATCTTGCCGCGGGCGTGGTAGACCCGGCGGCCGTCCATGTGCGGCTCCGGCTCGGACTCGTACTTCCAGTCGTAGAGCCGGTTGCCGATCGGGATACGGCAGCGCCGCCGGCATGTGGATGAACGGGTCGATCCTGAAGTCCGACCGCCCCGCCTCGAGGACCAGCACCTGGTGCCCGGGTCGGCGCTGAGCCGGTTGGCGAGCGCGCATCCGGCCGAGCCGCCTCCGACGATGACGAAGTCGTAGCGCCGTCCTGCGGTCATCGCCACGCTCACTCCTCCTATCCGCCGAACCAGCGCCTGGGCGCCGGGCCGGATGTTGTGCCAGACGTGCTTGGTCTCGCGGTACTCCTCGAGACCGACCTGCCCGAGCTCGCGGCCGATGCCGGACTGCTTGTAGCCGCCCCACTCGGCCTGCGGCACGTAGGGGTGGTAGTCGTTGATCCAGACCGTGCCCATCCGCAGCCGGCCCGCGACCCGCTCGGCGCGCCCGGCGTTCTGGGTCCACACCGCGCCGGCCAGCCCGTAGATGCTGTCGTTGGCGATCGCGCACCGCCTCGTCCTCGTCGGTGAACGTCTCGACGGTGAGCACCGGACCGAACGACTCGTCCTGGACGACCGCATCCACTGTGGCAGCCGTCGAGGACCGTCGGGAGGTAGGTAGAAGCCGTCGGCCAGGGCGGGGTCGTCGGGACGGGTGCCGCCACAGCGCAGTACGGCGCCCTCGGCGACCCCGCGGCGACGTACGCCTCGACCTTGTCGCGGTGGGCTGCGGAGATCAGCGGGCCGGTCTCGGCCTTGTCGTCGAACGGACCGCCGAGCCGGATCCGCCCGGCCCGGTCGACGAGCTCGTCGACGAACTCGTCGTGGATCGACTCCTCGACGACCAGGCGCGCGCCGGCCGAGCAGACCTGGCCGGAGTGCAGGAACACCGCGGTGAGCGCGAAGTCGAGCGCCGCCTCGCGGTCGGCGTCGGCGAAGACGATGTTGGGGTTCTTGCCGCCGAGCTCGAGCGCGACCTTCTTCACCGTGGCTGCGGCGGTGGCCATGATCCGCTTGCCGGTGTCGAGGCCGCCGGTGAACGAGACCAGGTCGACGCGCGGGTCCTCGGCGAGCGGCGCGCCCGCGTCCGGGCCCGGCACCGAGGACGAGGTTGGCCACGCCGGCCGGCAGCCCGGCCTCCTCGAGCAGCCGCATCAGCTGGATGGCGGTGTGCGGCGTGAGCTCGCTCGGCTTGAGCACGAACGTGTTGCCGGCGGCCAGGCAGGGCGCGACCTTCCACGCCGTCTGCAGCAGCGGGTAGTTCCAGGGCGTGATCAGGCCGCAGACCCCGACCGGCTCGTGCACGATCCGGCTGACGACGTCGGGGTTGCCCGGTGTCGACGATCCGGCCGGACTCCTCGGCGGCGACGTGGCCGTAGTGGCGGAAGACGCCGACCACGTCGTCGACGTCGTACTCGCTCTCGACCAGCCGCTTGCCGGTGTCGAGCGACTCGGCCCGGGCGACCAGGCCTTGTCGCGCACCAGCAGGTCGGCGACCCGGAGCAGGAGGTCGCCGCGTTCGCGGGCCGAGGTCTGCGGCCACGGTCCGTCGTCGAAGGCGCGTGCGCGCGCCTCGATCGCGGCGGCGGTGTCCTCGGGTCCGGCCTCGTCGATCTCGGCGACCAGCGTGCCGTCGGCGGGCACCGGATCTCGCGGCGCTCCGCCCGCGCGCGCGCCGCGCCAGCACCCCGTCCACGTAGATCTCGGCCACGGCAGCTCCAGTCTCCCTCGGACGTGTTGCGTATGACGCAACCT
This sequence comes from uncultured Actinomycetota bacterium, assembly GCA_963719255.1. GTDB lineage: Bacteria > Actinomycetota > Actinomycetes > Propionibacteriales > Nocardioidaceae > Nocardioides. The sequence goes on from CAVRBN010000019.1 coordinate 87,072, forward strand.
ATTGCTCACCACGCAACGGCCCGTCGCGCACCGAGCATGCTGCGGCGGTGGTCCGAGTCAAGGCACGGTCAGCGTCGACGGGATCCCTCAGCAATTCCTCTAGCGGTGTCCCCAGCCCAGCCGGTGCGAGACCTCGGCGGCCGCTCGACCAGCAGGCCGACCACCTCGTCGACCCGCTCCCGGCGAGCCGGAACGTCGGGCCGGAGACGCTCATCGACGCGATCACGTCGCCGTGCGCGTTGCGGATCGGGGCGGCGACAGCGGTGAGCCCGACCTCGAGCTCGTCGACGGCGACGGCGTACCCCTGCTCGCGCACCTGGTCGAGCTCCTTGCGCAGCTGGGACTTCTTGGTGATCGTCAGTGCCGGTGTACGCCGGCAGGGAGCCGAGCAGCGCCTTGAGCCGCTCGGGGTCGAGACCGCTGAGCAGGATCTTGCCGTTGCTGGTCGCGTGCAACGGGATGTGCTGGCCCACCCAGTTGTGCGACTGCAGCGCCGAGGACCCGGCGATCTGGTCGAGGTAGAGCGCCGAGCTCTCGGAGAGCACGGCGATGTTGACGGTCTCGCCGGTCTCGGCGGCCAGCTTGCCGGCAGATCGGCCGGGCCTCCTGGACCACGTCGAGGCGGGCCGTGGTGGCGCCGGCGAGGCGGAGCAGCCCCACGCCGAGGCGGTACTTGCCGCGGTCCTCGGTCTGCTCGACCAGCCGTGCGACTCCAGGGTGGCGACCAGGCGGAACGCCGTACTCTTGTGGACGCCGAGCTCGGGGGCGATCTCGGTGACGCCGGACTCGCCCGTGCGGGCCAGCATCTCGAGGATCGTGACGGCTCGGTCGACCGACTGGACCGGAGTGCCCGGTCTCTCGTCGTTGCGCCATGGCGCAACACTAGCGCAGACGCTGTTGCGTATCGCAGACTACGATCGCTGATCGCGCAACAGCGCACGCGCGCTCCGAAAGGCAGGGACTTCCATGAGCGCCGACGACTCCACGAACGCGAGCATCCCGTCGGGGACTTCGTGCTCACCCTGGTCTGCCCCGACCGGCCCGGCATCGTGCACGCGGTCACCGGCTTCCTCGTCGGGCACGGCGGCAACATCATCGAGAGCCAGCAGTTCGGCGACCAGCTGACCGAGCGGTTCTTCATGCGGATCGACTTCGAGATCGCGTCCAGCGACTGACCGCCGACGCCCTCGCGCGGACTTCGCGGCGATCGCCGCGGAGTTCGGCATGGCCTTCGAGCTGTGGGACGCGCAGGCGCCGTACCGGACGCTGATCATGGTGTCCAAGCACCTGCACTGCCTCAACGACCTGCTGTTCCGGTGGAGCACCGGCTCGCTGCAGATCGACATCCCGGCGGTCGTCTCCAACCACCGCGACGCCGAGCCGCTGGTCGCGGTCCTACGGCATCGACTTCGTTCCAACTCCCGGTGACCCCGGACACCAAGCCGGAGGCCGAGAAGGAGCTGCTCCGGCTGGTCGAGACGCACGACGTCGACCTCGTGGTGCTCGCGCGCTACATGCAGGTGCTGTCCGACGGGCTGTGTCGCGAGCTGTCCGGGCAGGCGATCAACATCCACCACTCGTTCCTGCCGAGCTTCAAGGGCGCGAAGCCCTACCACCAGGCCTTCGAGCGCGGCGTGAAGCTGGTCGGGGCGACCGCCCACTACGTGACCGCGGACCTCGACGAGGGCCCGATCATCGAGCAGGACGTGATGCGCGTCGACCACTCCGCACAGCCAGGACCAGCTCGTCACCGCCGGTCGCGACGTCGAGGCCAGGTGCTCTCCCGCGCCGTCCGCTGGCACTCCGAGACCCGCGTCCTGCTCAACGGCCACCGCACCGTCGTCTTCCGGTGACCGCCTCGGTTTTTTTTTTTTTTTTTTTTTTTTTTTTTTTTTTTTTTTTTTTTTTTTTTTTTTTTTTTTTTTTTTTTTTTTTTTTTTTTTTTTTTTTTTTTTTTTTTTTTTTTTTTTTTTTTTTTTTTTTTTTTTTTTTTTTTTTTTTTTTTTTTTTTTTTTTTTTTTTTTTTTTTTTTTTTTTTTTTTTTTTTTTTTTTTTTTTTTTTTTTTTTTTTTTTTTTTTTTTTTTTTTTTTTTTTTTTTTTTTTTTTTTTTTTTTTTTTTTTTTTTTTTTTTTTTTTTTTTTTTTTTTTTTTTTTTTTTTTTTTTTTTTTTTTTTTTTTTTTTTTTTTTTTTTTTTTTTTTTTTTTTTTTTTTTTTTTTTTTTTTTTTTTTTTTTTTTTTTTTTTTTTTTTTTTTTTTTTTTTTTTTTTTTTTTTTTTTTTTTTTTTTTTTTTTTTTTTTTTTTTTTTTTTTTTTTTTTTTTTTTTTTTTTTTTTTTTTTTTTTTTTTTTTTTTTTTTTTTTTTTTTTTTTTTTTTTTTTTTTTTTTTTTTTTTTTTTTTTTTTTTTTTTTTTTTTTTTTTTTTTTTTTTTTTTTTTTTTTTTTTTTTTTTTTTTTTTTTTTTTTTTTTTTTTTTTTTTTTTTTTTTTTTTTTTTTTTTTTTTTTTTTTTTTTTTTTTTTTTTTTTTTTTTTTTTTTTTTTTTTTTTTTTTTTTTTTTTTTTTTTTTAAAAAAAAAAAAAAAAAAAAAAAAAAAAAAAAAAAAAAAAAAAAAAAAAAAAAAAAAAAAAAAAAAAAAAAAAAAAAAAAAAAAAAAAAAAAAAAAAAAAAAAAAAAAAAAAAAAAAAAAAAATAAGGGGTCAGTCGCCGAGCTCCGCTCGGCGGCGGACGACGTACTCCTCGAGCTCCTGGCGCACGGCGTCGTCGAGCGGCGGCGGCTCGTACTCCTCGAGCTTCTTCTGGTAGATCTTCTCGGCGCGGGCGGCGGCGTCGACGCCGCCGTTGCGCATCCACCGCTCGTAGTTCTCCGACGACGAGAGCAGCGGCCGGTAGAAGCAGGTCCGGAACCGCTCCATCGTGTGCATGGCGCCGAGGAAGTGGCCGCCGTGGCCGACCTCCTCGTGGGCGCCGAACGCCATCGACTCCTCGTCGATCTCCAGCGGGGTGAACTCCGCCTGGAGCATCTGGAGCAGCTCGACGTCGACGATGAACTTCTCGTAGCCGGCGACGAGCCCGCCCTCGAGCCAGCCGGCGGAGTGCATCACCAAGTTCGCGCCGGCGAGGAACGTCGGCAGCATCGTCATCAGCGCCTCGTAGCCGGCCTGTGCGTCCGGCACCTGCGACGAGGTGAGCCGCCGCCGGAGCGGAACGGCAGCCCGAAGTGGCGGGCGATCTGGCCGGTGCAGAGCAGGCCGATCCCCGACTCGGGAGTGCCGAAGGTCGGCGAGCCCGACTGCATGTCGATGTTGGAGAGGAACGAGCCGAAGATCACCGGGCACCCGGGCCGGATCAGCTGGGCGAGCGCGATCCCGGACAGCGCCTCGGCGATCTGCTGGACCAGCGCCGCCGGGATCGTCACCGGCGACATCGCGCCCATCAGGATGAACGGCGTCAGCACGACCGGCTGGGCGGCGGCGGCGTACTCGAACTGCGCGTCGAGCATCCGGTCGTCCCAGCGCAGCGGCGAGTTGCAGTTGATCAGCGAGATCGAGACCGGCGTCTCTCGATCGCCTCGCGGCCCCCGAAGAGGATCTCGCCCATCGCGATCGTGTCGCGGGCGTTGACGCCGGAGACGACGTTGCCCATGTAGACCTTGTCGGTCAGCGTCTGCAGCGCCAGCGTCATGTCGAGGTGGCGGGAGTCGAGCGGGGTGTCGTTGGGCTCGCAGATCACGCCGCCGGCCGAGTCGAGCACGGAGAACGACTGGGCGAGCGAGGTGAAGCTCCGGAAGTCGTCCATGGTCGCGTCGCGGCGGACGTCGCCCTCCCGGACGAACGGCGGGCCGTAGACGGCGCCGAACGCCATCGAGTCGCCGCCGATGTGGATGTTGTTCGCGGGGTTGCGGGCCTGCACGTCGAACTCGCGCGGCGCCTTCGCGACCTGCTCGAGGACGAAGTCGGGGTCGAGGAAGACCGTGTTCTCCTCGACCCGCTGGCCCGCCGCGCGGAACAGCTCGAGGGCCCGGTCGCTCATGAACTCGACACCGATCTCGGTGACCAGCCGGCGCCACCCCTTGTCGAGGGTCGCCATCGCGTCCTCCGAGAGGATCTCGTAGCGCGGCATCGTGTTGCGGAACATCGCTCCTCCTGCCCGGGGTGTGATTCGGTCCTTGACTCTTCCTTTGCCGCATCATAGCCTCATCATGTGGGAGCACAGTTCCACATCATGGAACACCGAGCAAGAGCGAAGGCCCCGTGGAACAGAGATCGATCTTCCGCACCGGCTTCGACCGGATGCCGGGCACGCAGGCGATCGACCGCGCATGCGCGCTGGTCGCCCTCGTCGTGCGGGCCGACGAGCCGCTGTCGTTCAGCGACCTCGCCGACGCGCCGGGCTCGCCGCTCCACGACCTCGCGGCTGCTCGCGCCCTCGAGCAGAACCAGCTGCTCCAGCGCGACGCCGCCGGCGCGTTCGTCGCCGGCCCGCTGTTCGCGCTGCACGCCGCCCGCCACGACCCGTGGCAGGAGATGGCCCGGATCGCCCGGCCCTACCTCGAGCGGCTCCCCGACCTCACCGGCGAGACCGCCCACCTCGGCGTCCCCCGCGGCGACCGTGCGCCACGTGGCGCAGGTCGACTCCCTCTACCTGCTCGGCACCCGCGACTGGACGGACACCGACGTGCCCGCGCACACTCGCGCGCTGGGCAAGGTGCTCCTCGCCCCGGCGCGCTCCGCGGCCCCCCGAGCCGCTCGACCACCCGACCGCCGCACACGCTCGACCGCGCTGAGCTGCTGGAGCACTGGCGCCGTCCGGCGCCCGGGCTCGCCACCCGGTCGACGAGCTCGAGGTCGGGCTCACCGCTGTCGCCGCGCCGGTCACGGCGCCGCGGACGAGGTCGTCGCCGCGCTGGGCGTCTCGGGTCCCACCGCCCGGCTCGCCGACCAGGTCGACGAGATGGGTCGGCTGCTGGTGGAACAGGCGGATCTCTGTCCCTGCTGCTGCGTCGGCGAACATAAGGAGGGAGCGGCATGACGCCGGAGGAGATCCTGCAGGGGCTCTACGACGAGACGCTGGTGGGCAACGCCCCGCGGGTCCTCGAGCTGACCAACGAGGCGCTGGGGCTGGGGATGGAGCCGCAGTCACTGCTCTTCGACGCCCTCATCCCGTCGCTCGAGGAGGTCGGCGCGCGGTTCGAGCGCGGCGACTTCTTCGTCCCCGAGATGCTCATCGCCGGCCGGGCGATGGCCGGGTCGATGGAGGTGCTGCGGCCGCTGCTCGCCGAGACCGGCGTCCAGACGATCGGCAAGTTCCTCATGGGCACCGTCAAGGGCGACGTCCACGACATCGGCAAGAACCTCGTCAACATCATGCTCGAGGGCGCCGGCTTCGAGGTGATCGACCTCGGCGTCCAGGTCGCGCCGGAGAAGTTCGTGGCGAAGATCGAGGAGCACCAGCCCGACATCGTCGGCTTCTCGGCGTTCCTCACCACGACGATGCCGATGTTCAAGGCGAACATCAACGCGCTCCAGAAGGCCGGCCTCCGCGACGAGGTCATCATCATGGTCGGCGGCGCGCCCGTCACCCAGGAGTACGCCGACGCGGTCGGCGCCGACGGCTACGCGGCCGACGCCTCGGCGACCGTCAAGAAGGCCAAGGAGCTGCTCGCCGGCAAGCGCGCGCTGGTGGACGCATGACCGCGCCACACGTGCTCCACGAGACGGTGCTCCGCTCGGCGACCAAGGAGGTCGTGATCGGGCACGACCGCCGGTTCTGCCTGATCGGCGAGCGGATCAACCCCACCGGTCGGCGGATCTTCCAGGAGCAGCTGCGGGCCGGCGACCTCTCCGCGATCGAGCGCGACGTCAAGGCGCAGGTGGAGGGCGGCGCGGACGTCCTCGACGTCAACATGGGCGTGCCGCTGACCGACGAGCCCGAGCTGCTCGCCAAGGCGATCACCATGGTGCAGGAGCTCACCGACCTGCCGATCTGCATCGACTCCTCCGTGGTCGAGGCGCTCGAGGCAGGGCTCTCGGTCTACCAGGGCCGGGCGCTGGTCAACTCCGTCACCGCCGAGGACGAGCGGATGGAGCGATCCTCCCGCTGGTCAAGAGGTACGACGCCGCGATCATCGCCCTGCCCAACGACGCCGACGAGATCCCCATGGAGGCCGAGAGCGGCTCGAGCTGGTCCGCAAGTCGTGGACGTGGCGACCAAGGAGTACGGCATCGCCATGGAGGACATCGTGATCGACCCGCTGGCGATGCCGATCGGCGCGGACACGACGAACGCCATCACGACGATGGAGACGGTGCGGCGGATCCGGGACGGTCGGCTGAACATGACCTGCGGCGCGTCGAACGTCTCGTTCGGCATGCCCGCCCGGCACACCCTGGGCGCGGCGTTCCTGCCGATGGCGATGACTGCCGGCCTGACCAGCGCGATCATGGACACCCGCACGCCGCAGATCGTCGAGGCGGTCAAGGCGGCCGACCTGCTGCTCGGCCACGACGAGTGGGGCGGCGAGTGGATCGCGGCGCACCGCGGGAGGCAGGCGCGGGCCGCTGCGCTGTGACCGAGAGCCTGGCCGCTCGACGCCCGGGCCGCGAAGGCCTGATGAGCCGCCCGCGCGGCACGACGGCACCGGGCGGGTCGAGCTCTCGTTCAGTCGAACCGGGGGGGGCGGGTGCGGGTGCCTCCCGGCGTGACCGTGTTCGACGCCGCGAGCTGGAACGGGATCGCGATCGACTCCACCTGCGGCGGGCACGGCACCTGCAAGAAGTGCAAGGTGCAGGTCATCGACGGCTCGGTGCCGGTCTCCCGCCTCGACTCGCGCGCGTTCACCCCCGACCAGCTCCGCGACGGCTGGCGGCTGGCCTGCCTCGCGCAGGCGAACACCGATCTCGCGGTCGACGTACCCCCGCTGACCACCCGGCCCAAGGCGGCCACCGTCGGCGTCGGGCGCCAGGTGATCCTGCGCCCGGCGCTGCAGAAGCGCTACGTCGAGCTCGAGGAGGCGTCGCTGCCGGACCAGCGCCCCGACCTGGCCCGGCTGCTCGACGCGATGGACGACCTCGAGCTGACCGCCGACCTGCACGTGCTGCGCCGGCTGCCGACGGTGCTGCGGCACGCCGACCACAAGGTGACCGCGGTCGTCGTCGACGACGTCCTCGTCGACGTCGAGCCGGGCGACACGACCGCCATGCAATGGGCGCTCGCCTTCGACCTCGGGACGACGACCGTCGTCGCGACGCTGGTCGACCTCACGACCGGGACTCCGCGGCCGTCGCCTCGATGCTCAACAAGCAGCAGCCGTTCGGCGGCGACGTGATCACCCGGATCAGCGCGACGATGATGGACCCGGACGCGCTGCCCCGGCTCCGCGAGCTCGCGCAGGGCACCTTGGCCGAGCTGGCCCGGACGTCTGCAAGGAGGCGGGCGTCGAACCGAGACGTCTACGAGGTGGCGCTCGCCGGCAACGCGACGATGACCGCGCTCGTGCTCGGCATCGACCCGGAGCCGCTCGGCGTCGCGCCCTTCGTCATGTCCGCGGCCGCCCCCGCTGCTGGCCTCCGACCTCGGCCTCGACCTGCACCCGGCGCACGGGCCGTGCTGTCCCGGCGCTCGGTGCCTACGTCGGCGGCGACATCGTCGCCGGCATGCTCGCCACCGGGATGGACCGGGACAAGCGCGTGCGGCTCTTCATCGACGTGGGCACCAACTGCGAGATCGTGCTCAGCGACGGCGACACCATCCTCGCCACGGCCGCGCCGGCCGGACCGGCCTTCGAGGGCGGCGCGATCCGGTGCGGGATGCGCGCCGCCGACGGCGCGATCGAGGTCGGTCCGCTCACCGACGACGTCGAGCGCTCGAAACCCGGTCACCTCAGGTGATCGGCGACGTCGAGCCACAGGGGCTGTGCGGCTCGGGGCTGGTCGACGCGGTCGCCGAGCTGGTGAGGGCCGGGCTGCTCGACGGCTCGGGGCGGTTCGTCGCCGCGGAGCGCGGCCGAGATCGCACCCGCTCTCGCCGACCGGCTGACCACGATCGGGCAGGAGCGGGTGTTCGTGCTGCACCGGCCCGATCCCGGCTGACCGCCCGAATGCGTCTACCTCTCCCAGCGCGACGTCCGCGAGCTCCAGTTCGCCAAGGCGGCGATCTCGACCGGATGGACGCTGCTGATCGAGGAGCTGGGGCTGAGCACGGCGACGTCCAGCAGGTGCTGCTCGCGGGCTCGTTCGGCAGCTACCTCTCCCCCGCCTCGGCCGTTCGGATCGGGCTGGTGCCCAAGCTGCCGGTCCTGCGGATCGTGTCGGCCGGCAACGTTGCCGGCGAGGGCGCCAAGATGTGCCTGCTGAGCAAGCAGGAACGTGGCGGCGCCACCACCCTGCTCGAGGAGGTGAGGTATGTCGAGCTCTCCGACCGCAGCGACTTCAACGACCGGTTCGTCGACCTCCTCGCCTTCCCGGGGCTGAGACGCAGCCCGTCTCCCACAGTGTGTCGGCGGCAGACCGCCGGGCTCGCCCTCCGCCGACCGCACGATCGCCTGCGGAGCCCTCGCCCAGCCGTCGGCGGAGATCGTCGGGCGCAAGGGTGGCCGGTGGACGTCTTCCGCTGCCGCCGTTGCTCCACAACCAGCCCAGAAGATCGCCGGGCGAGGTCCAGACGCTGGCGGAGTCGCTGGCCGCTACGGGTGGGTGGCGGTCGGGTACGCCGACTGCGGGACGTACGGCGCCCTCGACGAGGTTCCGCGACCGCGGGCTGGCGCCGGCTGCCCGGGCTGCACTGCTACGACGTGTACGCCGGGCAGCGCCGGGTCGAGAGCATGTTCGACGACCAGCCGGGGACCTACGTGCTCACCGACTTCCTGGTCCGCTCGTTCGCCCGCACGGTGGCGCGCGAGCTGGGGCTGGACCGCTAGCCCGAGCTCCGCGAGACCTACTTCGGCAACTACACGCGGGTGGTGTGGCTGGCCCAGCGACCGGACGACGAGCTGCGAGCCCTGGCACACGGGCTGCAGACCGGATCGGGCTTCCACTCACCGTCGTGGAGACCGGCGAGACCGGCCTCGAGACCGCCCTCGCCTGCCTGCTCACTTTCGCCGGCTGAGCCGCTCGATCAGGTCGCGGCGCCAGGCCTCGGTCTCGGCGATCTGGTTGAACGTGAAGACGTGCAGCCCCTCCACGAGAGCCCCGGGCTTGCCGAGCGCGGGAGCGCACTGAGCCAGGAACCGCTCCCCGGTGAACCCGCCGGGAGCGGCCAGCCGCACAAGGGTGCCCTTGTGCTTGGCCAGGAAGCGCGTCGACTCCCCGACGCCGATCTTGGTCGCCATCGCCAGCAGCTTGGTCCGCTCGACGGGACCGGGCATGCCGAGCAGGACCGGCATGGTGACCCCGCGGCCGCGAAGACGTCCCAGCCAGTCGCGGACGGCGGCGGGGTCGAAGGTCAGGTTGCTGACGATGTGAGTGGCGTAGCGCCGCTTGTCCCACATCGACTGGATGGTGAGGTCGTCGCTGATCGTCGGGTGCGACTCGGGGTAGCCGGTGATGCCGACATGCTCGAAGGGTCGGCCGAGCACGGTCAGGTCCTCCAGCACTGCGAGCGCATCGGGGTAGTCCCCCGCCGGCTCCGCGTCGCCTCCGGGCACGAAGACCCGGCTGATCCCCGCGGCCGTCAGCCGCTCGCAGATCTCGGCGAGCTCGCTGCGGCCGCTGACCATCCGGGCTGCGACGTGGGGTACGACGGGGTACCCGTGCGCGGTCAGTCGCTCGGCGAGGTCGAAGGTCGCGTCGAGTCCTTTGCTTGGCGAGGCGGTGACCGTGATGACCCGGTCCGGGGAAAGGTGCTCCAGCACCTTGTCCTCGGTGCTGGCGGTCGGCAGCACCTCGAAACGGGCGTGTTCGAGCAGCCGGACCATCGTGGGACCTGCCGAAACTTTGTTGCGCATGGTGCATTCCGTTTCGTTATACGCAATGACATGCCCAGCGTAGCCGTCGCGGGAACCGGGGTACAGGGGTCAGATTCAGCGTTCTGCCAGATCGGTCAACGTGTTCCGGATCGTGACCCAGGAGATCGCGCCGCCCACGACCAGCAGCACCGCGCAGATGATCGTCGCCGAGCGGTAGGCATCGTTGAACGCCACCGGGTCGGCATACTCGGCGCCGCCCAGTCCGACCGCCACCGGCAGGGCCGCGACGGCCAGCAACGAGCCGGCCCGGGCGACCGCGTTGTTGATCCCACTGGCGATTCCCGCGTGCTCGTCCGGAGCGGCCGCCAGCACCGTTGCGGTCAGCGGTGCGACCATCAGCGCCAGGCCGAGACCGAAGACGGTGAGCCCGGGCAGGACGTCGAGCCAGTACGACGGATCGCGCCCGACCCACAGCAGCATCAGAGTGCCGACGCCCATGACGATGGGCCCGAACGTCATCGGGATCCGAGGTCCGATCCGGGTGGCCAGGCGGCCGCCGCTCGACGCCAGGAACAGCAAGCAGAGGATGATCGGAAGGCTTGCGACGCCGGCCTCGAGGGCGCTGTAGCCGCTCACCGTCTGCAGTTGCAGAGTCAGGAAGAACGACACCGCGCCCAGCGCGGCGTACACCAGGAACGTCATCAGGTTGGCCGCGCTGAAGGTGTGTTCGGTGAAGAGCTCGAGCGGCATCATCGGGTGCGTGCTGCGGGACTCCGCGACCACGAACGCGATGGCCGCGACCACGCCGACGACGGCGGCCCAGGGCGCTGCCTGGTTTCCCCACTCGATCAGGGCGTACGTCGTGCCGGCCAACGCGACGACCGCCAGGAGGGCGCCCGGGATGTCGAACTGTCCGACGTCCTCGGGGTTTTTGGTCTCGGGCACCCACTTCTGGGCCGCCAGGATGGTGGCCGCGGCGATCGGGATGTTGATCAGGAAGATCCAGCGCCACGTGGCGTAGTCGATGAGCACGCCACCGACGAAGGGGCCGATCGCGGCCGCGATGCCGCCGAGCCCGGACCAGGCGCCGATCGCGGCGGCCCGGTCCTTCTCGCCGAAGGAGCCCTGGATCATGGCCAGGCTGCCGGGGGTGACCAACGCACCGCCGACGCCTTGCAGGATGCGGGCCAGGATCAGGACGAGGGGATTGGCGGCCACGCCGCACAGCAGGGAGGCGGCGGCGAACCAGACCACGCCGATCACGAAGATCCGGCGCCGTCCGAACCGGTCGCCCAGAGCGCCGCCCAGCAGGATCAGCGATGCCAGCGAGAGCAGGTAGCCATTCGTGATCCACTGCAGCTGCGCCAGGCTGGCGTCGAGATCCTCGCCGATCGTCTTCAGCGCGATGTTGACGACCGTTCCGTCCAGGAAGGTCAGCCCGCTACCGAGTACGGCGGCCGCGATCACGCCCCTGCCGGCGGCTGTGCCCAGGTGGATCGGCTCGTTGGCGGAGGCCTCGGTCATGTTCTCGACCCTAGGGCCACGTCACGAGTGCGAGACTGGTCGAATGCAACGGATCTCACTCGAAGCCCTCGCGCGTCAGCAGCTCGACCTCGCGGCCGGCGCCGGCGGCGGCCACACCGCCGACACGGTCTACGGAGGACGGGAAAAGGTCCTGCGCCAGACCGTCATCGGAATGATCAAGGGAGCTCACCTCGCCGAGCACGAGAACCCGGGTGAAGCCACCGTGCAGGTGTTGCGCGGCCGCGTCTAGTTGTCCGCGGGTGACCGCTCCTGGGAGGCGCGCACGGGAGACATGATCTTCGTGCCGGATGAGCGACACAGTCTCGAGGCCCTGGAGGACTCGGCGATCCTGCTCACGGTGGCCAAGCTGTCCTGATCCGGTTCACGACCAGCGGACCTGCGCACCTTCGGCCCACAGGTCCTGGTCGCGGACCGGGCTGACCTCGTCGCTGCGGTTCCACAGGGTCAGGTAGAGCGCGACCGCGCCGTCCTCGAGTACGACGTCCGCAGCTGCGGCTCCCGGCCCGGGATCTCGTTGGGTCGTGGCGGGGCCGGGACCGACCCGGACCAGCCAGGAACGGTCGGAGTCGGTGGGCCGGACCGCGATCGTCATGGGTTCATCGCTGCGCAGCCGAGAGCCTTTCCGGGTGATGAAACCGGTGAGCAGCTCGTCGATGCCGTCGACGGCCACCTCAGTGGAGATCCAGGTCTCGGCGGCCATGGGACGGCGGCCCAGCGCCGCGGCCAGCGCGTCGACGGCGTGGATGGTGGTCTCGTGGCACTGTCGCCTCGCCCAGAACTGCCGCGCCGGCCCCGCGTCGGCGAGGAAGACCAGGACGTCGAGATCGTCGGGCGCGTCCGAGATGGCCTGGTCACCTCGAAGGCGCCGTCGCGCAGCCACTCCACGGGGTCGGCTGTCCGCAGGCCGTCGGCCTCGATCGCATCGGGGTCGACCGACTCGCCGCGGACGATCGCGGCCGCCCACCGGTGCACCATGCCTTGATGGGCGACGAGCTGGCGGACCGTCCAGTCCGGCGTGGTGGGGACGCGGCGTCAGGCCCGCCCGGTCGACGTACCTCACGAACGCGACGAGCGCTGACCGCAGACCCTCGAGGTGCTGGGGTACGAGCATGGGCTCAGCGTGTCAGGTCTGCGGCCGCGTCGCCGCTGAGTTTTTTCAGATCATCCGGCCGTCCCGGACGTACGTCGGCGGGAAATGGTTGTCGTCATACGCCCTGTCATCTCGGGCAGGTGTGGTCGAATGACAGCCATGGACCAAGGCTTCGGAATCGATTTCGGCGGCAGCGGCATCAAGGGCGCACCGGTCGACCTCGAGCACGGGGAGTTCGCCGCGGAACGGGTGCGGATCAAGACTCCCGAGAAGTCCACGCCGGAAGCGGTGGCCGAGGTGTTCGCTGCCCTCGTCGATCAGTTCCCGGACTCCACCGGCCCCGTCGGGGTCACCGTCCCGGGCGTCGTACGCAACGGCGTGGTGCACTCGGCCGCCAACATCGACAAGTCCTGGATCGGCACCGACGCCGACGCGCTGTTCACCGGGTCGATCGAGCGCGAGGTGCACGTGGTCAACGACGCCGACGCGGCCGGACTGGCCGAGGTCCGCTACGGCGCCGCCCGCGGGCAGGGCGGGCTGGTCATCATGACCACGCTCGGCACCGGCATCGGTTCCGCTTTCCTGTACGACGGAGCGCTGGTGCCGAACTCCGAGCTCGGCCACCTCGAGATCGGCGGCCGCGGTGGCGGAGAAATGGGCCGCAAACTCTGCGCGCGAGAACGAGGACCTGTCCTGGCAGGACTGGGCAGAGCGGCTGACGACGTACTACCGCGTGCTCGAGGGCCTGTTCTCCCCCGAGCTGTTCGTCGTCGGCGGTGGGATCAGCAAGAAGTCGGCGGAGTTCCTGCCCCTGCTCGGGATCGAGACCCCGATCGTGCCGGCGCAGCTGCGCAACCACGCCGGCATCGTCGGCGCGGCGCTGTACGCCAGGCGCGGCTGAGCTCTACGAGAGCGGCCGGCCGCTGATGGCCGCGGCGACCGCCTTCGGGACGTCGGGATGGAAGACCGACGGGATGATGAAGGACGGGTTGAGCTCCTCGTCCTTGACGGTGAGCGCGATCGCGGCGGCGGCTCGGGTGAGCATGTCGCTGGTGATCTCCGAGGCCCGGGCGTCCAGCAGACCCCGGAACACTCCGGGGAAGGCAAGCACGTTGTTGATCTGGTTCGGGTAGTCGGAACGGCCGCTCGCGACGACGGTGGCGTACTTCGCGGCCTCGACGGGGTCGATCTCGGGGTCCGGGTTGGCCAGCGCGAACACCACCGCGTCCTTGGCCATGTCGCCGATCCACTCCGCCTTCAGCACTCCGGGCCCGGAGACCCCGATGAAGACGTCTGCGCCTTGCAGTCCGTCGTGCAGGTCGCCGCGCAGCTTGCGCGGGTTGGTCCGTCCTGCGAGCTCGGCCTTCGCGATCGGCAACGTGTCGTCGTCGCGGGACAGCAGACCCTCGCGGTCCCAGACGACGACGTCCTCGGCGCCGCCGGCGAGCAGCAGGCGTCACGATCGCGCTCCCCGCCGCGCCGGCACCGGCCACCACGATCCGGATCTGGGACAGGTCCTTGCGGACCACCCGGAGGGCGTTGGTCAGGGCGGCGAGCACCACGATCGCCGTACCGTGCTGGTCGTCGTGGAAGACCGGGATGTCGAGCGAGGCCCGCAGCCGGGCTTCGATCTCGAAGCAGCGGGGCGCGGCGATGTCCTCGAGGTTGATGCCGCCGAACCCGGGCGCGATCATCTCGACCGCGCGGACGATCTCGTCGACGTCCTGGCTGGCCAGGCAGATCGGCCAGGCGTCGATGTTGGCGAACCGCTTGAACAGGGCGGCCTTGCCCTCCATGACCGGTAGCGCGGCGCCCGGGCCGATGTTCCCGAGGCCGAGCACCGCGGAACCGTCGGTGACGACCGCGACGGAGTTGCCCTTGATGGTCAGCTTGCGTACGTCGTCGGGGTTCTCGTAGAGCGCCATCGAGACCCGGCCGACCCCTGGCGTGTAGGCCATCGACAGGTCGTCGCGGTTCTTCAGCGGCACCTTGGACGTGACCTCGATCTTGCCGCCGATGTGCAGCAGGAAGGTCCGGTCGGAGACCTTGTGGACCTCGACACCTTCCATCTCCTCGACGTTCTTGACCAGCTCCAGGCTGTGGTCGGAGTCGGTCGCCGAGCAGGTGACGTCGAGGACCAGCCGGTCGTGCCGCGACTCGGCGACGTCGATGGCGGTGACGATCCCGCCGGCGGAGGCGATGGCGGTGGCGACCGTCCCGACGACACTGTGGTCGGGGTCGGTGTAGAGCCGCATGGTGATCGAGTAGGACGAGGTTGTGGCGGCCATGCCCCCACCTTGGTACCCGGCCGGGCTCACCGGCAAGTCACTGCGGGGTTTCGTAGATAACGGTCACGGTAGTGGAAGGGGGTCCCCGCTTTGGTAGTCCGAGACGAAATGGCTCCCGACACGCCGATCGGAGGGGCCATTTCGTCTCGGACTACCGCCCTCAGAACAACCGGACCGGGCGGCGGACCCGCTCCCGCCGTTCGCGGTCTCCCAGGCCACCGGGTCAGCGAGAGCCGGTCAGGACGAGGGCGACGAGGACGGTCCGCACGATGCCGAATGGAGGTGCGAAGGGGAGCGCGAATCCGATCCAGAAGACGATCTCGAAGGGCAGCAAGGCGAGCGCCAGCCACAACCCGGCCGTGTGGTCGGTCCAGAGCAGGACAGCGAGGACAACCTCGGCCAAACAGACGGCAACGAACGCGAGCATCAGCGGCACCGTCGTTGGGATGCCCCACCGCTCGAACGGTCCGCCGCCGTAGGTGGGGAAGCCGAGAAACGTCAGATCTCACCAGTGGTGGCGAGGTGTCGCGCGCCGTAGGCCGCCGGCAGGCCGAAACCGAGCCCGAGCAGCATGGAGCAGGCGGCGGCGACCTTGAGCATCAGCGGGTGCCGCGGACGGGTGAGATGTACCGGCGGTAGCGGCGTCTGCCCACCAGCGGCCAGAGGATCCTCACCGGCGCCGGTAGCTCGGAAAGCATGGCGGCGGAGCTCGGCGTCTGCAGATCAGTGAGGAGCCCGAGGGCGATCCAGCGTTGGGCGGGAGTGAACTTCTCGAATGACTCGTCCCCCACCTGTCGCCACTCGCGGGCGCTGAAGTGCTGGTCGATGAGCGGGACGACGTCGCGTTCCTCCTCCTCGAGGTGGGGCTCGAGGACGCGCAGGAACTGCTCGAGGTGCTCGGTCAGCGCGGCCGCCGTGGACGGCTCCGGTGACGACTCCCACGTCGCCGTCGCGCTGCGGACCTCGTTGACGGCCCGCTCGATCTGCTCGTGCTGGTCCTCCATCCGCTGGATGCGTTCGACGTCGAGGCGGGCCCGCTGCTTCAGCGGGGGCCAGATCAGGTCGTCCTCAGTGGAGTGGTGAAAGTACAGCAGGTCCATCATGAATCTGATGTGCTGGGCGACCGCAGACACGCGTGATGCGTCCTGGGGGTCGACCCCTCCGACCAGTCGGTGAAGGGCAGTGAACTCGTGCGCATGAGATCGTGCAGGACCGGCATCTCGCGGGCGCAGGCACCTCCGGTCCCGTCGTCGTCCATGGCTGCCTCCCGACACGGTCGGGCCCGAAGGATCCGACACCGGATGTCTCAACGCGCGTACGCCGCAATCCCGAGAGATGTTCAGGTAACCTGAATACACTGTCTTCGGGGTGACGTCAATGCGAGAGCGGCTCAACACGGTGTCGATGCTGGGGCAGGCCTACAGTCTGCTGGGGTTCCAGATCGTCGACGGGGTGGTGGGCGCGGGCTACCCGCAGAAACCGAAGCACTCTGCGGTCTTCTCCCAGTTGTCCCTGGACGGGTCACGCCTGACGGACCTGGCGCGCCGGGCGAACATGACTCCTCAGGCGATGGGCGAGGTCATCGACGAGCTCGTCGAGTTGGGGTACGTCGTGCGCCGGCCCGACCCTGCTGACGGGCGCGCCAAACTCATCGAGCCCACCACTCGCGGCCGCGAGGCGATCGCCGCCGGTCAGCAGACCATCCACGGCATCGAGGAGCGCATCACCGAGATCCTGGGGAGACTCGGCCATGATGATCTGCGGCGTCTCCTCACGTTGCTTCTGGAAGGGTCATCACGATCACGGTGACCTGCGGGGGAACAGCCGGGAGATGAGCCGCGCAGGTGCGCCCGATCTGGCCGGTCGTGGCATCGTGCCAGTGAAACCATCCCCCTCTGAAAGGCTGGCAACGGTGCCTCAGGTGACCGCCACTGCCTTCGTGCCGGTTCCGCCGGACATCGCGTTCGCGGTCTCCCAGACCACCGGTGAGGTGCGGCTGCGGTGGGACCCGTTCATCCGCCACCAGCACCTCATCGGAGCCGACCGCCCGGGCAAGGGCGTGCAGACGCTGACCAAGGCTCGAGTCGGACCGACGATGATCTCGCAGTACGTCTCCTACCGGCCGCCGACGAGCGTCGGCATGACGATGGTGAAGGGTCCGTGGTTCTTCGCGTCGTTCGGGGGTGGCTGGCGGTTCACGCATGCCGAGGGCGGCACGCAGGCGGTGTGGAAGTACACGTACTCGGTGCAGCCGAAGTGGCTGCGTCCCGTCGCCGAGCCGGTCGGACAGTGGCTCCTCGGCCGCGAGATCCGGACCCGGATCGCGGCCTTCGCGAAAGCGTGCGAGGACCCGTCGATCCTGGAGTCGCTCAGAACAACCTGACCGGGCGGCGGACCCGCTCGCGCCGTTCGCGTTCCTGGTCGCGCTCGGACGCGGCGGCGATCTCGGCGTGGTCACCCGGCCGGCCGATCGCGATGCCGGTCATCACCTTGAAGTTGGACGGGATCCCGAAGGTCTCGGTCACGGCCTCGTGGTCGAAGCCGGCGAACGTGTGTGCCTCCAGACCGAAGGCGCGGGCCTGGATCGTGAGGTGGGCGGCTGCCTGGCCGGTGTCGTACTCCGCGTAGTCGCTGTACGACGGTGCATCGGGCATCGGGTCCGTCGCGGTCTGGCAGAGCGTCACGAGCACGAGCGAGGCCCTCGGCACCCAGCCCGAGTTGCCTCGCGACAGGTGCTGGACGAACCGCCGGTGGTTCTCGTCGCCGCGCCGGCAGACGACGTAGGCCCACGGCTGGGAGTTGCCCGCGCTCGGTGCCCATCGGGCGGCCGCGATCAGGCTGGCGACCTCCTCGTCACTGACCACGTGCGCCGGATCGAAGATGGACGGACTCCAGCGGCCGGCCAGCAGTTCGTGCATCGCGTCCGCGACTTCCGTCACCGTGTCATCCTTTGTCCATGAGGGGGACCGCCATTGCCTGGCGGCGCGAGATCGCCGACCTGCTGCTCGAGTACGCCGAGGCCGGCGCGCTCGGATTCACCGAGGTCATCGCAGAGAACACCGACCCCGCCCGGTTCGATTCCCGGCTCGCCCAGCTGTCCCGTCTCGTGCCGGTCGTGCCGCACGGCGTGACCCTCGGCCTGGCGGGCGCCGACCAGCCCTCACCCGCACGGCTCACGCGGCTCGCCGAGCTGGCGCTGAGGTTCGACAGCCCGGTGGTGTCCGAGCATGTCGCGTTCGTCCGCGCCGCCGACACCCCCGACTCGCTGCATCCCGACGTGCTCGAGGCCGGCCACCTCCTGCCACCCCCGCGCACGGCCGAGTCGCTCGCCGTACTCGTCGAGAACGTCCGGATCGCGCAGTCCCAGCTGCCGGTCCCGCTGGCCGTCGAGAACATCGCGGCGCTGTTCGTCTGGCCGGAGGACACCTTCACCGAGGCCGACTTCCTGACCGAGCTCGTCTCCCAGACCGGCGTGCGTCTCGTGCTGGACGTCGCCAACCTGTTCTCGAGCGCGACCGCGCGCGGCTCGTCGGCGGCTGCCGACCTGCGGAGGTTCCCGCTCGAGGCGGTCGAGTACGTCCACATCGCCGGCGGCGAGTTCAAGGACGGGCTCTATGTCGACACCCACGGACACGACCTCGTCGAGCCGGTCGTCGACCTGCTGACGGAGCTCGTCTCGCTCTATCCCGGCGAGGTCCCCGGGGTGATGCTCGAACGCGACACCGACGTGACCGTCGAAGGAGTTCGCAGCGAGTACGGCCGCCTGGTCGCGGCGGTCCCAACGTCGAGGGTCGTCATGAGCGTCGCCGACCGGGACGCTCTGCGCGCCCGGCAGCACGCCGTACTCGATGACCTGCTTGCCGGACGGACCCCGCCGTCCTTCGACCCGCGCGGCACCGGCCTCACCTCCCGGGTGCTGCACCGCAAGCGCAGCGCCGGCGCGCTGGCCGTCGCCCCGGAGCTGGCCGAGCTGCCCGGCTGGCCGGACCCGTTCCTGGCGTGGTCGCCGGACAACCCGGCGGTGGGGTGCGCCCACGACGACGTCCGCGCGTTCGTGGCCTCGCTGGAACCGAATTCTGCGTGGATCCGTCTACACGAGGTGTACGACGGTCGTCGCCGGGCAGCATGGGTACGAGGTGGCCGGCCGGCGGATGTTCGTGATCGGTCTCGGCAACCGGGTGTGGCGCCTCTCGCGTCACTCGAACAAAGGGGGACTGAAATGACTGCTATCGGAGTTCTGCTGTCGCTGGGCCTGGGCCTGGTGATCGTCGTGGTCATCGCACTCGCCGCCGGCGCGTCCGCGTCGTCCGGACCGCGCCGAAGCCGCCGCCGTGCCAACGGCACCTACTACGGGACCTCCGGTGACGGCGGCTCCCACAACGACGGGTCCTCCTCCTGCAGCTCGTCCTCCTGCAGCAGCGGATCGAGCTGCGGCGGCGGAGGCGGTTGCGGCGGCGGCAACTGACCCGGCTCAGTTTGTCGGGCTCTCCCCGAGCGTGACCGTTGCCGAGTGGCTCGCGCCGCTGGCGTCGGTCCACTCGAGGGTGACCTGGTCGCCGGGCTCGTAGGTGGCCAGGGTGTCGACCAGGACGTCGTACGACGTGATCGAGGTGTCGCCCAGAGCCGTGATGGTGTCGCCCGCAGCGAGTCCCGCGTCCGCGGCCGGCCCGCCGGACTCGACCTGCGCGACCCTGGCGCGCGGCCGGGTCGGCGACGCCGATGCCGAGGTACGCCTTGGGTCCGATCGTCACCGAGCCGCTCTCGTCACCCGCCTCGATCTGGTCGACCACTGCCATGGCGTCGTCGATGGGGACGGCGTAGCTGTCCCCGGACAACGTCGTCACGCCGGACGACATCCCGCGGTAGCCATTGGACGACGCCGCGGTGTTGATGCCGACGACCTCATTTTCGTCGTCGAGCAACGGGCCTCCGGAGTAGCCCGGCACCACCGCGGCGTCGGTCTCGATGAGTCCAGTCAGATCCTCCGCGCTACCGAACGGCCCGTGGCCCTCGCCTGCGGTGATCGACTGGTCTTCGGCAACGACCTTGCCGGTCACCGCAGACAGGAAGCCCTGGCCTTCCGCGTTCCCGACGGCGGTGACGGCGTCGTCGGACGAGATGCCGTCGTCGTCGAGCTTGGCGGTCGCGAGATCCTCGGCGCCGTCGAGCTGGAGGAGGGCGACGTCCGCGGTCTGGTCGTGCCCGACAACTTCGGCGTCATAGGTGTCCCCGGTTGTCGCGACGGTGACCTTGACCGTCGAGGAGTCCTCGACGACGTGGTAGTTCGTCAGCACCAGGCCGTCCGCGGAGAGCACCACGCCGGTTCCCGCGCCCTCGCCGGTGGGGGTCACCGTGTTCACGAGTACGACGCCCTGGGACTGCTCGTCGGTGGCGTCGGCTGCCGCTCGACCGGGTCTCGGGGAAGGTGAACGAGCCATCTCCCCGGTCGGACGGCTGTTGCGGCTGGGTGGTGCTGTCGGCTGCCGAGGCCGGGCTGGCGTCGTCGTTCCGGTCCAGCCAGAGCGTGCCGGGGATGGCGATCGAGGCCGCGAGCACGCCCCCGGCGAGGCCACCGGCGAGCGCCGTACGCCAGCGAACGCGCCTGGGGGCGGGCGCCGCAGTAGGCGTCTCAGTGGGCGTCTCAAGGGGCGCGGTGGGTTCCGGTGCGGCTGAGGGCTGGGGCGAGTCGTTCATGGTCCCATCTGACGTCGGGTTCCTGCGAGGAACCTCGGCGGAACCTGTGCATTGGTTGTGTGTCGGCGTGCGTGTCTCGGTCAGGCGGGTCCGGTGCCGGGTCGCACCAGGCCATGGTCGAAGGCGAAGACCACCGCCGCGGCCCGGTCGCGCAGCTGCAGCTTCGCGAACACGTGCCCCACGTGGGTCTTGACCGTCCCCTCGCCGAGGAAGAGCTCCTCTGCGATCTCGGTGTTGCTGAGCCCGGACCCGATCAGCACGAGCACCTCCCGCTCACGCGGAGTCAGCACCGCGAGCGCCGGGTCGGGAGCCCGGGGGACCGGGCCATCGCGGTACGCCGCCAGGACCCGCGCCGTGACGGCGGGGTCCAGCCAGGCGCCACCCTCGGCGACCGTGCGTACGGCGCGCTGCAGGTCCTCGACCGGGACACCCTTGAGCAGGAATCCGGCCGCCCCCGCCCGCAGCGCGCCGGCCAGGATCTCCTCGTCCTCGAACGTGGTGAGCACGAGCACCGGCGGTGCCTGGTCGGAGGCCCGCAGCTGCTGGGTTGCGGTCACCCCGTCGACCCCGGGCATCCGCACGTCCATGAGTACGACGTCCGGTCGCGACTCCCTGACCGCGGCGACCACACCGGCGCCATCCGACAGCTCGGCGACGATCTCGAAGCCGAACCGCGCTCGGAGGATGCCCCGCAGCCCGGCCCGGACGAGCTCCTGGTCGTCGACCAGCATCACCCGGATCACAGTCGCCCCGCGCCGTCCGGAGCGCCGGGCAGCACCGCGCGCACCCGCCATCCCCGGTCGGTAGGGCCCGGCGGCGAGATCCCCTCCGAGGACCTCGGCCCGTTCCTTCATCGTGGACAGGCCGATCCCACCGTGATTGTTCACTCCCGCCTCACCCATGCTGTCGACCGTCAGGACGGTTTGTGCCGGGTCGACCTCGATCCGCACCCGGGTCGCGGCCCCCGCCGCGTGGCGGGCGACATTGGTCAACGCCTCCTGCAGGATCCGGTAGACGGTGATGGCGACGGTCGCCGGGAGCCGGGCCGGTTCACCGACCACCTCGTAGGAGATGTCGACCCCGGCCCGGCGGAAACCGTCGACCAGCGTCGGAAGCTGCTCGGCACCGGGTAGCGGCGTCGTCGCGGACGGGTCGCCGTCCTCGCGGAGCAGCCCGACTGCCTGCCGGACCTCGCGGAGACTCTGCAGGCCCAGTCGCTCCGCCTCGACGAGGGACGCAACCGCCTGGGTCGGGTCCTCCTCGACGGCCAGCCGAGCACTGGACACGTGTAGCTGAGAGACGGTGAGCGCATGCCCGATCACGTCATGGAGCTCGCGCGCGATCCGGTTGCGCTCCTCGACCCGGGCCCGGTCCGCCAGGCCGGCCTGGGCTGCGCGTAGCTCGTCGATGAGCTGGCCCTGGCGGCGCGCCATCAGGGCGAAGACGACGGTGAAGACGGTGCCGGCGATCCACGCGGCCCAGCCCCGTCCTCCTCCGCCACGATCCACTGCGTAGGCGATCAGCGCGGCCACGGCGGCAGTGAAGAGCGCCACCCAGCACCACCCCGGCGCGGAACGCACACCACCCAGCCAGGACGCAGAGCCCGAACCAGCCGATGTTCGACCGGCAGCCCGCGCACAGCACCGCGACAGCCCGCGCCGGCGACCAGGCACGTCGCGAGCAGCCGCCAGCCGGTGGTCTGCAGGAACGGCGCCGCAACGGCTGCGACGGCCGATGCCGCGACCACGACCACTGCGTCCCGGTCGCTGAACACGGCCCCGATGGCGACGAACAGCGCGAGGGCGGTGGGTGCCGCCCATCGCGCTGCCCGGTCAGTCATGCGTTTCAGCCTAGTCTCGGTCCAGACCCGGACAGGGCAGTCACAGCGAGGTCCGCCGAGCCGCCAGCGCCAACGCCGCCAGCGCAAGGGCCACCACGGCAACGAGCGAGCCGGTCGCGTTGCCCATCCCCAGCCAGGGTTCGCGCACCGAGTTGGTCACCAGCGCCAGCGGCAGCATCCCGGACAGCTTCTCCAGGGCGTCGCCCATCACCGCCGGAGGCGGTCCGCCGACACCCAGCAGGAACGACGGGAAGAACAGCAGCAGCCCGATCGCCTGCGCCGAACGTGCCGAGGGCAGGACGGTCCCGAGCAGCACGCCGATGCTGACGAAGGCCACGGAACCGGCGGCGACACCGGCGACCACGCGCCACCAGTCCTGCACCTCGGGCACGCCGTAGACGGGAGCCGCGACGGCCAGCAGCAGCGCGCCGCCGAACACGATCGTGGTGAGCCCGACGACGAGCTGGGCGAGGGCGAACGACCAGCGTGGGAAGGCCGAGGCGGCGAACCGGCGCAGGACGCCGCGCTCGCGGTACGACGCGATGTGCACCGGCAGCATGATCAGCCCGGTGGCTCCGATGACGACGGTGAAGTACGACGCGACGTACCACTCGGACGGGTCCTGGCCAGCGAACGCCGGATCGGGTTCGCTGCCGAACGAGCCGCCGATGATCAGCATGGTGACGATCGGGAAGACGAAGACGAAGGTCAGCGTGAGGGGGTCGCGGACCATGAGCCGCATCTCGGTGCCGATCAGGCGCCGTACGACGGACTTGGGGCGGCGGGCCAGCGCTGGGCTGGTCGGGGCGGCTGTCGAGGGTGATGGTCATCGGACTGCTCCGATCAGGTCGTGGGTGGTCGTGGGTCGCGGTTGCTCGGGGCCGGACGTGCCGTCCAGCAGGGCCAACAGGGCGGACTCGAGGTTGGGTACGTCGACGCGGAGATCGGGGGGCACGGGACCGTGCGCGACCAGCCAGGCGCCGACGTGGGCGATGCTCTGACGCTCGCCGCTGACGGTGATCCGCCCGGCGTCGTACGACGCGTCCCGCACCCCAGGCAGGGCGTGCAGCTCGGGCACTGCGTGGGCGGCGCCGGTGAAGCTCACCACGGCTGCGCCGGCGTGCCGGGCGACGAGCTCGGCCGGCGTCCCGGCGTCCAGCACCCGTCCGGACCGCATGGCCACCACCCGCTCACACAGGGCTTCGGCTTCGTCGAGCTCGTGGGTCACCAGCAGCACGGTGGTGCCGGCGTCGCGCAGCCGGGCGACCGCCGTCCACACCTCGCGGCGGGCGGCGGGATCGAGGCCCTGGGTCAGCTCGTCGAGGATCACCAGTCGCGGCCGGTTGAGCAGCGCCAGGATCGAGGAACAGGCGCTGCCGCTCGCCGCCGCTGAGGGAGGCGAACGCCGAGCGTCGCCGGGCCGCCAGCCCGAACTGCTCCAGCAGCTCGTCAGCGTTGCGCGCCCGGGCCGTCGAGAAGAGGTCGATCGCCTCGCTCACCCGGAGCCGGTCCGGAAGTCCGGAGTCCTGCAGCTGGCTTCCGATCTGCGGGCGGAGCCGGTCGGCATCCTTGATCGGGTCGAGCCCGAGGACCCTCACGACGCCCGCATCCGGGTGCCGCAGCCCTTGCAGACACTCGACGGTGGTGGTCTTGCCGGCGCCGTTGGCGCCGATCACGCCGACGACTTCGCCGGCGGCCACATCGAGGTCGAGGTCGTGGACGACCACCCGGTCGCCGTACAACTTGCGGAGGCCGCGCACGGTCACCACGTCGGTTGGTTTGTGGATTCGGTTCATGTCCCAAGCCTCGCGACGCGGGGCTTGCGGACACATCGCGCCACGGACAGAACTTCGTCTATGACCCAGGGCAGAGATGGACCTCAGTTGGGGGTCAGCGCGGCTGCCCGATCGGGCGTACGACGACCGTGTTCACGTCGACGCCCTCCGGCTGGGTCAGGGCCCACACGACCGAGTCGGCGATCTGGTCGGCGCTGAGCAGGATGCCCTCCGGCGGTCCGTCGTCGGCCCAGAAGTTGGTCTCGGTCCGGCCCGGCGCGATCAGGGTGACGCCGATGCCGTCGGCGGTCACGGCCAGCCGGGTGTTCTCGGCGAGGCCGGTGATGGCCCACTTGGTCGCCCCGTAGATGTTGCCCGCGGTGAAGACGAACCCGGCAACGCTGCCGACCATCACGATCCGGCCCTTGGTCTCGCGGAGCGCGGGTACGACCGCGTTCACGAGCAGAGCCGGTCCGAGCACGTTGGTCAGCACCATGTCGCGCCAGCCGGCCGGGTCGCCGTCGACGAGGTCGTCATGGGTGGCGAAGCCGGCGTTGGCGATGGCGTGGTCGAGACGACCGAACCGGTCGACGGTGGTCGTGACCGCGTGCACGACTGCTTCGTGGTCGGCGGCATCGCCTGGGAGCACCAGGAGGTTGTCGGGGTTGCCCTGCTGGTCGGCGTACTCCTTGAGCCGGGCCTCGCTGCGACCGGTCACGGCCACGGCGTGGCCGCGGGTCAGGAGCTGGGTGGCGACGGCCGCGCCGATCCCGCTGGAGCCGCCGGTGATGAGGGAGACAGGTGTGGTCATGACCACGACGCTAGGAGTTACAGCGCGCTCGAAGTCAACGCCATGGTTCAGCCGGGGATGGCCGGGAGCTTGCGCAGGGCCTCCGCCACGGCCTCAGAGATCTCGGTCTCCTCGTAGGAGTGGTCGGTCATGGTGCCGTCGAGGTAGGCGCCGTACGCGGGCAGGTCGAGGTGTCCGTGCCCGCACAGCGCCGTCAGGATGACCTTCTCCTCACCGGTCTTCGCGCAGCGCTGGGCCTCGGCGATCGTCTCGGCCAGCGCGTGGGTCGGCTCGGGCGCGGGCACGATGCCCTCGGTGCGGGCGAACAGCACCCCCGCGGCGAAGCACTCGATCTGCTTGCGGGACGTCGCCTCGATCAGGCCCTCCTCGTAGATGTGCGAGAGCAGCGGGCTCATCCCGTGGTAGCGCAGCCCGCCGGCGTGGATCGGGTCCGGGATGAAGTCGTGGCCGAGGGTGTGCATCTTCATCAGGGGCGTCATGCCGGCGGTGTCGCCGAAGTCGTAGGCGTAGGTGCCCTGGGTCAGGGACGGGCAGGACGCGGGCTCGACCGCGCGGATCTCCGGCGCGATCCTCCCGGCCAGCTTCTCGCGCAGGAACGGGAACGCCAGCCCGCCGAAGTTGGAACCGCCGCCGGTGCAGCCCACGATCAGGTCGGGTGTCTCGCCGACCTTGGCGAACTGGAGCAGCGCCTCCTCGCCGATGATCGTCTGGTGCATGAGCACGTGGTTCAGCACGGAGCCGAGGGAGTAGTTGGTGGTCGGCGACTGGGCCGCCATCTCGACGGCCTCGCTGATCGCGATGCCGAGCGATCCGGGCGAGTCGGGGTCCTGCTCCAGGATGGCGCGGCCGGCGGCGGTCAGGTCCGACGGTGAGGGATGGATCGTGCCGCCGAAGGTCTCGATCATGATCTTGCGGTAGGGCTTGCCGTCGTACGACGCCCGCACCTGCCAGACCTCGCACTCCATCCCGTACTGCGCGCAGGCGAACGCCAGGGCGGTGCCCCACTGGCCGGCGCCGGTCTCGGTGGTGAGCTTCTTGATGCCGGCCTTGGCGTTGTAGAACGCCTGCGGGACCGACGTGTTCGGCTTGTGGCTGCCGGCCGGCGAGACACCCTCGTACTTGTAGTAGATCCGGGCCGGCGTCCCGAGCGCGGCCTCGAGCCGGTGCGCCCGGTAGAGCGGCGAGGGCCGCCACAGCCGGTAGACGTCGAGCACCTCCGGCGGGATGTCGACGTACTGGTCGGCCGTCATCTCCTGCGCGATGAGGTCCATCGGGAACAGGGGGGTGAGGTCCTCGGGGCCGACGGGCTGCATGGTGCCGGGATGGAGGTACGGCGGCGGCGCGGTCGGCAGGTCGTGGCGGACGTTGTACCAGCGGGTCGGCATCTCGCTCTCGTCGAGAAGGATCTTGTGTTGCTTGACCTCGCTCACGTGAACCTCTCCCTATCGCTGCCGACTCACTGCCGACTCAGATGATGCCCGGATCCTCGCTCGGCTTGATGCCCAGCTGTTCAAGAGTCTGCTGCATCACGTCCTGTACGGCGAGGGTGTCGTCGAGCGACATCACGTCGCTCTCGGTCCGCCCTTCGGCGATGCAGCGGTTGACCTCGTCGATCTCGTGGGCGTACCCGCGGCCCTTCGCCGGTGCGTCGATCTCCTCGGGCTCCCCGTTGTTTCGTCGGATGATCAGCTTCGTCGAGTGGTGGAACTGAGGGGCGAGCTCGATCGAGCCTTTCGTGCCGATGATGACGGCCCGACGTCCGCACTCGCTCTCCAGCGAGGCGATCACGCTCGCGGACCGCCCGTCGTCGTAGGACATCAGGATGCTGGCGCTGGCGTCGGCGCCGTTGGGATACCTCCGTCCGGTGGCCGTCACCCGGTCCGGATTGCCGAGGAAATGCTGGGCGATCGAGATGACGTAGACGCCGAGGTCGAGGACCACTCCGCCGCCGAGCTCGAGCGCGAACAGCCGGTCCGCCGGCTCGTACTGCCGGAACGCACCGAGGTCGGCCTGCACCATGATCACCTCGCCGATCTCGCCGGCAGCGATCAGTTCCCGGGCCCGGACGACGACCGGCTGGAAGCGGGTCCACATCGCCTCCATGCAGAAGACCTGCTTCTGCCTGGCCAGCTCGACCAGTTCCACCGCGCCGTCGTACGTCGCGGTGAACGCCTTCTCCACCAGGACGCCCTTGCCCGCCTCGATCGCGGCCCGGGCCAGCCCGAGGTGCTGTGGGTGCGGGGTCGCGATGTAGATGACGTCGACGTCGGGGTCGTCGACCAGGTCGTCGATAGGACCCGTGTGCGGCGGGGATGGCGTGCTTCTCGGCAAACTCTTTGGCGCTCGCCTGGTCGCCTCGACCCCACTGCCACGACCTTGGCGTCGGCCGCATGCTCGAAGTCGGACACGAAGACGTCGGCCATTCTCCCGGTCCCGGCAATTCCCCAGTTCACAGTCATGGCCTCCACCGTAGGGCGTGGGGGGCGTGGCCCGCTCAGGCTGCTCGCGCGATTCTCCTGGTGCCGGTGTGGTCGACCAGGTAGAACGCCCCGTGCGGGTCGCGCCAGACGTAGATCCCCGGGAAGGGTTGCTTGACCTGCCAGCCACCGAACGTCTTGATCCGGTGATGGGTGGTGGTCATCGGCCCGTAGTTGCCCACCCTCGACTGCCCGCTCGCGTGATCGTCCGGTGCTCGTCCGGGCCCTTGGGTACGTAGGGCTGGGTGTGGTCGATCTGCATCGTGCGGGAGGTGCTGGAGGAGAACGGGAAGGTGTCGGCCGGCGTCATCAGATGCACGGCCTGCCTATGTCGGTCCGGGATCTCCCAGGCGTCCACGGGAACTCTGTCCGGCCAGGTCGATGACCGGGGTGATCTTGAACCGGCAGTCGGCTCCCAGGTGCTCCTGCACCCACGAAGGCGAGACCGGACCGAGTCCCTCGACACGGGCGACGCCGTTGTCGTGTTCTTCGGCCGGCGAGATGCACGAACAGCCACACCGTGGGCAGGAGCTTGCGTCAGTGTCGATCGCGTCGGGCCGGTCGGCCCCGGCACGCGACCTGGCATAGGCCTCGAGGAGCTGCACGGCTTCGGTCGGGTTGGCCATGACCAGCAGGGCCTTGACCCGTCGCTGGTCGAGGGTGGACGTGTCACCCAGGGCGAGGAGCGCGTCGGCGAGGTAGCGCGACGGTCGCGTCGATGCGGGCGATCACCGGGAACGGTGCCCGGATGTAGAAGCCCCGCATCCCGTGGTCGGTCGACCGGGTGGGCCTGCGCGAACTGGGCCTGCGCGGCCACCGCTTCACGCTCGGCGGCCGCGACTGGGTCGGAGGCGACGATCATCGCCTCGACCAGGTCGGTGAACCGGGTCCAGGTCAGTCGTCCGTCGGCGGACTCGGCCACCCGCTCGTCGACGAACCCGGCCTGCTGCGCGGTCAGGTCACGGGTCCGGCGGGCCACATAGCGGGCGTGACCGACGCCGGACCTCCATCGCCTCGACCCGCTGCCACAGCCGCGGGAAGCGGTGCCGCAGATCCAGACCGTCGGCCATCAGCCGCCCCGCGGCGTACGACGACAGCTGCAACCGCGCACCCAGCTCGGCCGCGCGCGAACTCGCGCACCAGCGGTGTCCCCTCGCCACCGAGCCGGACCGCACGCTCGCGGCCCGGAAGCTGCGCCTGCGCGGGATCAGCCTGGACGGGTGGTTGTGATCCGCGTGCCGGACGGCAGCCTTCAAGATCAGGATCTCGGTCCGGCGTTGGGACTCGTGGAGCAGCTCGACCTCGTCGAGGAGCTCACTCCCCGACAAGTCCTCGAACCGCTCCATCACCCGCATGAAAAAAGCCAAGCAAACCCCGCCGACAACCCGGCCCCCAAAGCGGGTTGTCCACAGCCCACCGCAAACTATCTCCGCGAACAGACCCGGATCACTTCTGCCCGCTGCGCTCCCACCCACGTCGTGGCGAGTGACTCCCCAGCTGCTGGTCGTCGCGACTTCGGTACACGATGTACGGCCGGGTCAGGTAGCCGACCGGTGCGCTGAAGACGTGCACCAACCGGGTGAACGGCCACAGTGCGAAGAGCAGGCAGGCCAGCAGGGCGTGCACCTGGAACCCGAATGGAGCCGCGGCCATCACGGCGGAGTCGGGGTCCAGCGCCCAGATGCCGCGGAACCAGACCGACACGCCTTCGCGGTAGTCGTACTCGTGGCCGCCCAGCTGGAAGGTGCTGCTCGCCAGCGTGTTCCACATGCCGAGCAGGATGACCGCCGCGAGGACGGCGTACATGACCTTGTCCATCACGGTCGTCGCCGAGAAGACCGGCCCGACGGTACGGCGCCGGTAGATCAGGATGACCAGCCCGACCGTGACCATCACGCCGGACACCAGACCGCCGGAAACGGCGACCAGGTGGTACATGTGCTCACTCATGCCGACTGCGTCGGTCCAGGACGAAGGGATCATCAACCCGATCACATGGCCGCCGATGACGCCGAGCATGCCGAAGTGGAACAGCGGGCTGCCGATCCGCAGCAGGCGGTTCTCGTAGAGCTGCGACGAGCGCGTCGTCCAGCCGAACTTGTCGTAGCGATAGCGCCAGAGGTGGCCGACCACGAAGGTCGTGAGGCAGATGTAGGGAACGACCACCCACAGCAGCTGGTCCATCAGCGCACCCCCGGGAAGGTCGGCATCGGCAACAGCACCCGGTCGCTCGCCCCAGCAGGGTCGTTCGCACTGAACTCCGGAGCGGCGAAGGGGGCGAGCCCGACCTCCTCCTCCGGCGGCCCCTCGGCCGCCAGCCGGCGTACGGCGTCGCGTTCGTCGCCCCGCAGCGGCGGAAGCGTCGCACACACGGCGTCGACCACCGACGACCACGGCGACCCCATGTCGCGCAACGAGAGCCGGAGCAGCTCCAGCCCGGCCCGATGGTCGAGCATCAGCTGCCGGCCGAGCGTCTGGTCGACGGTTGCGGCGTACTCGAGGACGACGCAGAGGTGGTCGGGCAGCTCCGAGTCGTCCAGCGCGTAGCCCGATCCCAGGTAGGTCTGCTTGAAGCGGAGCAGGGCCATCCCGCGCTTGCGGGTGTCCCCGTGGGCGAAGTAGGTGAGGAACAGGTTGCACCGCCGGCGGTTGTCGAAGGTCTCGACATACGCCTCCTGCAGCTCGTCAAGCGGCGTCGAGTCAACATGCGAGAGAAAGCTCTCGATGGGCTCCCGGATCGGCTGCGGCAGGAGCGTTCGCGGCAGCACGCACCGTGGGCACGTGGGCCAGCAACGCCTCGTCCGGATAGCTGAGCAACAGCGACGCGGACTGCCAGCCGATCGTGAGGACCTCCGGAGACAGGGTCATCCGTCCGGCTCCCCACGCCGCCGTGGCGGGAACATCCCGGCGGGCGAACCCTTGCCGTCCCAGTTGAGCAGGTTCACGCGCGCCGACTTGTCCTCGGGCCCCGCCAGCGAGTCCGAGGTCTGCCGGGACTGCAGCATCGCGAAGTTCTCCACGGCGATCGGCGTCGGAGCACCCGACCCTTCCCCGAACGGACCGGAGCCTCCCATGCCCGGACCGCCCTCGTAGTTCAGGGAGCACTCGGTGGCCAGTTCCTCGAGCGAGTGCGCCTGCTCGGCGTGCGCCGGCGGGATCACGTAGCGCTCGTCGTACTTGGCGATCGCGAGGAGGCGGTACATGTCGTACATGTCCTCCTCGCTCATCCCGACCGCGGCCGGGATCGAGCCGTCAGGGTCGCGGCCCATGTTGATGTCGCGCATGTAGGAACGCATCGCGGCAAGCTTCTTCAGGGTCGCGTCGACCGGGCCGACGTCACCCGCCGTGAACAGCTCGGCGAGGTACTCGATGGGAATCCGCAGGGCGTCGATCGCCGCGAACAGGTTGGTCCGGTCCTCGGCGTCGTAGCCGGTGTCCTTGACGACGTCGACCACCGGCGACAGCGGCGGGATGTACCAGACCATCGGCATCGTGCGGTACTCCGGGTGCAGCGGGAGGGCGACCTTGTACTTGTTGATCAGCGCCCAGATCGGGGACCGCTGCGCGGCGTCGACCCAGTCCCGGGCGATGCCCGCCTTCTCGGCCTCGCGGATCACGTCGGGGTCGAACGGGTCGAGGAACACCGACCGCTGCGCCTCATAGAGGTCATGGTCGTCGGAGACCGATGCGGCCTCGAGCACCTTGTCGGCGTCGTACAGCATCAGGCCGATGTAGCGCAGCCGCCCGACGCAGGTCTCGGAGCAGACGGTGGGCAGGCCGACCTCGATCCGCGGGAAGCAGAACGTGCACTTCTCGGCCTTGCCGGTGCGGTGGTTGAAGTAGATCTTCTTGTACGGGCAACCAGAAACACACATCCGCCAGCCGCGGCACTTGTCCTGGTCGACGAGGACGATCCCGTCCTCAGCGCGCTTGTAGATCGCGCCGCTCGGGCAGGACGCGGCGCAGGACGGGTTCAGGCAGTGCTCGCAGATCCGGGGCAGGTAGAACATGAAGGTCTGCTCGAACTCGAACTTCACCTTGTCGGCGATGTTCTTCAGCATCGGGTCGAGGTGTGCCGTCGCGGTGGAGCCACCGAGGTCGTCGTCCCAGTTGGCCGACCACTTGATCTTCATGTTCTTGCCGGAGATCAGCGACTTGGGCCGGGCGACCGGCGTGTGCTCCTGCGCGGGTGCGTCGGTGAGCGTGGCGTAGTCGTAGGTCCACGGCTCGTAGTACTCGTCGATCGAGGGGAGCTTCGGGTTGGAGAAGATCGTGGCGAGTCTCTTCAGCCGGCCACCGCCCTTGAGCCGAAGCCGGCCGCGCCTGCCGAGCTCCCAGCCGCCCTTCCACTTCTCCTGGTCCTCGTAGGTCCGTGGGATAGCCGAGCCCCGGCCTGGTCTCGACGTTGTTGAACCAGACGTACTCGGTGCCGGAGCGGTTGGTCCACGCCTGCTTGCAGGTGACCGAGCAGGTGTGGCACCCGATGCACTTGTCCAGGTTCATCACCATGGCCATCTGCGCCATCAGCCTCATGGTCAGTACTCCACGTCCTGCGAGCGTCGGCGAATGACCGTGACCTCGTCGCGTTGGTTGCCGGTGGGGCCGAGGTAGTTGAAGGCGAAGGTCAGCTGGGCATAGCCGCCGATCAGGTGGCTGGGCTTCACCAGCAGCCGGGTCAGCGAGTTGTGGATGCCGCCGCGCTTTCCCGACGTCTCGGCAAGAGGTACGTCGATCAGCCGGTCCTGCGCGTGGTACATGTACACCGTTCCCTCGGGCATCCGGTGCGACACGATCGCCCGGGCCACGACGACCCCGTTGCGGTTGACCGCCTCGATCCAGTCGTTGTCCTTGATCCCGACCTTGGCCGCGTCCCGGTCGCTCATCCAGATGTTCTGGCCGCCTCGAGAGAGCGACAGCATGAACAGGTTGTCCTGGTACTCCGAGTGGATCGACCACTTGTTGTGCGGGGTCAGGTAACGGAGGGTGAGTCCGGCCACCTCGCCGGCAGACCCGTCCGAGACGTTCCCCAGCGCAGGCTCGGCGAACAGCGACGCCATGTTCAACGGCGGCCGATACACCGGGAGGCCCTCGCCGAGCTCGGTCATCCAGTCGTGGTCGAGGTAGAAGTGCATCCGGCCGGTCAGGGTGTGCCACGGCTTGAGGCGTTCGACGTTGATGGTGAACGGGGAGTAGCGGCGCCCGCCGGACTCGGATCCGGACCATTCGGGCGAGGTGATCACCGGCACCGGCGGCCCCTGGGTGTCGGCGAACGTGATCTGCTTGCCCTCGTGCTCCTCGGCGAGGTCGGCCAGCTTGACGCCGGTCCGCTTCTCGAGGGTCTTGAAACCCTGGGTGGCCAGGTGCCCGTTGGTCGTGCCCGACAGCGTGAGGATCGCCTCGCAGACGTCGACGTCGCGGCGCAGCGACGGCCGGCCGTCGGCGACGCCGCCCCGAACCGGCCCGTTCTTGCGGCGCAGATAGTCGACCTGCTTGCCCAGCTCGAACGTGACGCCCTTGGTGGTGGCACCGAGCGTGTCCATCAACGGGCCGAGGGCGTTCATCTTGTCGGCCACGGCGCCGTAGTCACGCACGACCTCGACCAGCTTCGGCATGGTGACCCCGGGGATCGGCTCGCACTCCCCCGCCTTCCAGTCCCGGACGACGCCGTGCGGGTTCGCCATGGCGTCCGGGGTGTCGTGCGTCAGCGGCACCGCAACCAGGTCCTTGCGTACGCCCAGATTGTCCGCGGCGAGATCGCTGAACGTCGCCGCGATCGTCTGCCAGGCGTCCCAGTCGGTGCGGGTCTGCCACGGAGGTGCGATCGCGGGGTTGAACGAGTGCACGAACGGATGCATGTCCGTGGTGTTCAGGTCGTGCTTCTCGTACCAGGTGGCAGCGGGCAGGACGACGTCGGAGAAGACCGTCGTGCTGGTCTGCCGGAAGTCGATGCTCATCAGCAGGTCGAGCTTCCCCTCGGGCGCCTGCTCGTGCCACTTCACGTCCCGAGGCCGGTTCCCCTCCGGGGCCTCGGTTGCCCGCAGCGACGAGTCGGTGCCGAGCAGATGCTTGAGGAAGTACTCGTTGCCCTTGCCCGACGAGCCGAGCAGGTTGGCCCGCCAGACCGACAGGATCCTCGGATAGTTCTCCGGAGCGTCCGGGTCCTCGCCGGCGAAGTCCAGATCCCCGGACTTCAGCTGGTCCACGACGTACTCCGCGACCGGCTTGCTCGGCCGCCGCCGCCTCGTCGCAGATCGTGAGCGGGTTGCGGTTGAACGTCGGGTACGACGGCATCCAGCCCATCCGCGCGCTCTTGGCGATCACGTCGGCGGTGCTCATCCCCGCGAGCTGACCCGCCCCGGCCCCTTCTCCATGACGCAGTGCTGACAACGTGTCCGCGCCGAACGGGTCGTAGCGGAACTGGTTCGTGTGGAGGTACCAGTACGCGGTCTGGATCATGTTCCGCGGTGGCCGGTTCCAGTCGAGCGCGTTGGCGATCTGGGTGTAGCCGGTGATCGGCCGGACCTTCTCCTGCCCCACGTAGTGCGCCCAGCCGCCGCCGTTGACGCCCTGGCATCCGGTGAGCGTCGTGAGGGTCAGGAACGCCCGGTAGATCGTGTCGGAGTGGAACCAGTGGTTGGTGCCCGCGCCCATCACGATCATCGACCGGCCCTTGGACTCCTCGGCGTTCCGCGCGAACTCGCGGCCGATCCGGGCCGCCGCCGCACCCGGGACTCCGGTGATCCGCTCCTGCCAGGCCGGCGTGCAGGGCGCGTCCGGGTCGTCGTACGACGTGGGCCACTCGCCGGGCAGGCCCTGCCCGTTGGCGGAGCGTCCGACGCCGTACTGGGCGAGCAGCAGGTCGAACACCGTCGTGACCAGTCGGCCACCCACCCGGCGCACCGGCACGCCCCGGGGCAGGTCGCCGGCGGATCCGTCGGGGGTGTCGAACCGCGGCATCGTGACCAGCGCGGTCTCGCCCGACGTGTCGATCAGGGACAGCTTCGGGTCGACGCCCTTGAGGTCGAGGTTCCAGCGCCCGATCCCGGTCTCGCCGTAGCGATGTCCCAGCGAGCCGTTGGGGAGCGTGGGCTCGTCGGTGCGGGCATCGATCAGGATCGGCTTGAACGCCGCGTTCTCCTGGTTCTCGTAGACCGTCAGGTCGGCGGCCGTCAGGAACTTCCCGGCCTTGTACGGTCGCTGTCGGTGGTCGAGCCTGCGGTGTCGGTGGTCGAGCCTGTCGAGACCACCTCGTCCAGCATCACCAGATACGGCAGGTCGGTGTACTTCTTCACGTAGTCGCTGAAGTACGGCGTCTGCCGGTCGACGAAGAACTCCTTGAGGATCACGTGGCCCATCGCCATGGCGAGTGCACCGTCCGTGCCCGGCCTGGCCGGCAGCCACTCGTCGGCGAACTTCACGTTGTCCGCGTAGTCGGGCGCCACCGCGATGACCTTCTGGCCGCGGTAGCGGGCCTCGGTCATCCAGTGCGCGTCGGGCGTCCGCGTGACGGGAAGGTTCGAGCCCCACATGATCAGGTAGCCCGCGTTCCACCAGTCGCCGGACTCGGGGACGTCGGTCTGGTCGCCGAACACCTGCGGGGACGCGACCGGCAGGTCGGCGTACCAGTCGTAGAAGCTCAGCATCGAGCCGCCGATCAGGTTCACGAACCGCGCCCCGGACGCGTGCGAGACCATCGACATGGCGGGGATCGGCGAGAAGCCAGCGACCCGGTCGGGTCCCCACTTCTTGATCGTGTGCACGTGCGCGGCCGCGACGATCTCGGCGGCCTCGTCCCAGGTCGCCCGCACCAGCCCGCCCTTGCCGCGTGCGGACTTGTACGCCTTCGCCCGCGCCGGGTTGTCCACGATGTGCGCCCAGGCCAGGACCGGATCGCCGCCATGCTGGGTCTTGGCCTCGCGGTACATCTGCAGCAGGACGCCGCGAACGTAGGGATAGCGGATCCGCGTCGGCGAGTAGGTGTACCAGGAGAACGCGGCGCCGCGCGGGCAGCCGCGCGGCTCGTACTCCGGCGAGTCCGGGCCGGCCGACGGATAGTCGGTCTGCTGGGTCTCCCAGGTGATGATCCCGTCCTTGACGTAGACCTTCCAGGAGCAGGAGCCGGTGCAGTTCACGCCATGGGTCGACCGGACCACCTTGTCGTGGCTCCACCGGTCTCGGTAGAAGTCGTCGGCGCTCCGGCCACCCTGTCGGTGGACGCTACGGAGGTCGTCGCTCACCTCAGCGCGAGTGAAGAAGCGTCTCGTTCCCACGAGAGCCTGGGCGAGCGGACCGTCGAGACCGATCGCGCCCGATGGCTTGCCCGTCATACATGCTGTCCGATCCTGGCCGGGTTGGCCGTCCCCCTAACCGTCGTCGCTGTGAGGACCAAAGTAAAGGCTGCCGCGACCGCCAGCATGATCAGGCCGATGGCGTAGGAGTCAGTCCGGCCGTAGATGTAGCCCATGATGAGCGGCGGAACGAAGCCGCCGAGTCCCCCGGCCGCGCCGACAAGTCCGGTCACTCCGCCGACCCGCGACGGCTCGGTCACCTTCGCGATCAGCGCGAACGTCGCGCCGCTTCCCGGAGCCCAGCGCGGCAGCCATGCCGAGGAACGCGATGGTGCCGACATGGGCCAGCAGCGGTGTGGTGGCTGCGACCGCGGCGCCGACCACGACGACGGCGTACCCGCTCACCAGCACGGGGATCGGCCCCAGACGGTCGGAGAGCCAGCCGCCGACCGGTCGCATGATCACGGCCACGACCACGAAGCCGGCCATCCGGTTCGCCGCATCCGCGGGTGTCAGTTCGTAGGCGGTCTTGAGGTACGACGGCAGGTAGACCGAGAAGGCGACGTACCCACCGAACGCGACTGCATAGAGGACGCTCGCCTGCCACGTGATCGGCAGCACGAGGTTCGCCCTGATCCGCTCGATCATGGAGCCTGTGGGCGCGACTCGTCCGGGGGCATCGCGGAGCAGCAGCCAGGCCGTGACTGCATACGCGGCCAGGACCACCGCCGTGATCAGGAACGGCGCCTTGGGGTCGACGTTCGAGAAGAGCTTCACCGTGGTCAGGGCGCTGATGGCGGTTCCGCCCATGCCGGCGCCGAAGATGCCCACCGCCAGACCCCGTCGCTCGGGCGGGAACCAGGCGTTCACGAACGGGACACCGACGGCGAACGCGGTGCCGGCGATCCCGAGGAAGAACCCACCGACGAGCAGGAGCGCGTAGGAGTCGAGCGCGACGAACGCGATGAACAGGATGGGGAGGATCGTGACCGCGGAGACGACGGGGAACATGATCCGGCCGCCGTAGCGATCGGTCAGGGCGCCGACGACGATCCGGCCAAGCGACCCCACGACGACGGGCACCGCGACCAGCAGCGCCACGTCGGACTCGGTGAGGGCGCCGAAGGATCCGCGCTCGCGGAACAGCGGGCCGAGCGGGCTCAGCAGGGCCCAGGCCCAGAAGTTCACGGCGAAACCGGCCGTCGCCAGGCCCAGCATCAACCCGGCATTTCCGCGTCGTCCGGTGTCTCGCAGGACCGTGGCGGTCGTCATGGTGATGCCTTTCGCAACTGAGCAGGCGCACTCCCTGTGCGTCCTCGTCATCCAACCTGTCGCAGATCGGGCGGCGCGGGAACGGACCAAGGTCCCCTGGACTGCGACCGAATGTCCCGGGTTCGCCCGGTCAGGCCAGGTCGTCCGCGGACGACCTGCCCGCGGCCACGGTGCGCTGGAGGAAGTCGACGATGGTGTCGAGCTCCTCGTCGGAGTAGCCCGCGCAGATCTCGTCGAGCCTGGTGTTCATCGGGTCGAAGAGCCCGTAGAGCTCACCCTGACGGTCCGGCGTACTGGTGACGACCACGGCCCGGCGGTCTCCCTCGGCACGGTCCCGGGAGATCCAGCCGCCCGCCTCGAGCCGGTTGAGGATCCCGGTCATGGTGGCCACGTGCACGCCGACCCGCGCAGCGAGTGCGCTCGGCGTGAGTGGACCGTGGCGGGTGATGACGTCGAGGCAGTCGAAGTCGACGTCCTTGAGCGCGACCCGGGAGCCCACGCGGTGGTTGAGCACCACGAGCTCGATGCGCAGATCCCGCAGGCAGGTCTTGGCCGCGACCACCTGGCGACGCCGCTCGCGGCCCTGGCTCCGCTTGTCCGCCACGTCGTCACCTCGTATTTA
The DNA here is from genome assembly GCA_963719255.1 of uncultured Actinomycetota bacterium. Classification (GTDB taxonomy): domain Bacteria; phylum Actinomycetota; class Actinomycetes; order Propionibacteriales; family Nocardioidaceae; genus Nocardioides. Next base: position 124,676 of record CAVRBN010000019.1, read on the forward strand.
CTATGATTGTCATATAGTATGAGTTCTCATAGGATCTGCACAAGGCGGATCCTCGACTCAAGGAGCAAAGCAGATGCGCGTCATCGTCTTCGGTGCCAACGGTCCCACGGGCCGCCTTCTCGTCAGCCAGGCACTCGCCGCCGGCCACGAGGTCGTCGCCGTGACCAGGCGACCTCGGAGTTCCCGCTGCAGGACGTCGGCCTCGAGGTGGTCGGCGGCGACGTGCTCGACCAGGCCTGCGTCGACACTGTCGTCGAGGGCAGCGACGCCGTGCTGTCAGTGCTCGGCGTGCCGTTCGGCAAGGAGCCGGTGGAGGTCTACTCGCGCGGCGTCGCGAACATCCTGGACGCCATGAAGAGGTTCGCCGTACGCCGCCTGGTCGTCGTCAGCTCGGGCGCGGTCACCGGTGAGGACGAGCCGACGGGCGGGTTCGTCTTCAACCGGGTGCTCCAGCCCTACGTGACCAAGGTGCTCGGAAGGACCGTGTACGACGACATGCGCAGGATGGAGTCGGTCGTGACCAGCAGCGACGTCGACTGGACCATCCTGCGTCCCTCCGGCCTGTTCGAGCTGCCGGCCGTGACCGACTACTCGCTCACGGAAGGGCACGGCCCGGGGCGGCTGACCTCGCGGGCGGATCTGGCCGCGGCGATGCTGCGCCAGCTCCACGACCCGCGGTTCATCCGCAAGGTCGGCCACGTCATCACCACCGAGGACAACCCGAGCCTGATCTCGATGATGTGGCGCGAAGCGCGCCGGAACGTGATCAGTTCGCCTGCCTGGCCGCCTTCTTGGCCGCTGCCTCGTCCCGGCGCTCCACGAACCGCGTGGCCTCGGCGTCGAGCGCGCCGACGGCCTCCGCGAGCTGATCGCGGGCCTTCTCCCCTTCGGCGTCCAGGCCCTCGAGCTCGTAGACCCCCCACTGCCTGAGCAGCGGGGCGACGATGTCGTCGTGGTGGATCCGGAGGTCGTAGATGCCGGCCTTCGCCATCTGCACCGCCTTGCGGGTGAAGCCGGGGATGATGCTGCCGGGCATCTGGAAGTCGACCACCTCGTCGGTGATCGCCCGCATCGTCTGGCTGGGCGCGATCTGGAGCGCCGCCTGCACGATGTTGCGGTAGAAGATCATGTGCAGGTTCTCGTCCTTGGCCACCCGGGTGAGCAGCTTCTCGGCGATCGGCTCCTGGGTGTACCGCCCGGTGTTGCGGTGCGAGACGCGGGTCGCGAGCTCCTGGAAGGACACGTAGGCGCACACGTTCAGCAGCGGCTTGTCCTCCGAGTCGTACCCGACCTCCATGGTCTCCATCCGGGCCCGCTCGAGCTCGTCGGGATCGACGCCGCGGGTCACCAGCAGGTAGTCGCGGATGCAGAAGGCGTGCCGGCCCTCCTCGGCGGTCCACCGGTTGACCCAGGTCCCCCAGGCGCTGTCCCGGCCGAAGGCGCGCTCCACCTCGCGGTGGTAGCTGGGCAGGTTGTCCTCGGTGAGCAGGTTGACCTCGAGCGCCGTCCGCGCGATCGGTGACAGGTTCGACTGGGCGACCTCCCACGGCTCCCCGCCGAGGTCCTTGAAGTCGCGGCCGAGGCTCCACGGCACGTACTCGTGCGGCATCCAGTCGTCCGCCATCTTCAAGTGCCGGTTGAGGTTGTCCTCGACGGTCGGCGCCAGCTCCTTCAGCAGCGTTGCGCTATCGAGTTCCGTCATGGTGTCTCCCTCTCGCTCGCGCGCAGCCGGACGGGGCACCCGGTCGCAGGTACGCAACTCCGTCGTACCACCTGCACCCACCCCGAGGCCATAGCTCCTGGCGTGTCGCGCCTAGGTCGAGTCCCGCACGTACCTGGTGCGTGCTGGACTCAACCCAAGCCGTCGCCGGCCCCAAATGCGCGAAGGCCCCGGGCGAACCGGGGCCTTCATGGTGCGCGAGGGGGGAGTTGAACCCCCACGTCCGTTAGGACACACGGACCTGAACCGTGCGCGTCTGCCTATTCCGCCACTCGCGCGTGAAGCCAGCAAAGGCTATCCCAGCGCGGCAGCGGATCCCAAACTGGGCGACCCCGTTACGATCGTCGGAGCCCGGCGGGTCCCGACCGGGTTCGGGGGCGCGGACAGAGGGTCGACACCGGCGTGCGAGACGGCGTGCGAAACACTGTGGGAAGGAGGCGCCATGGGTGGATTGCAGAACTTCGAGAACAAGCTGGAGCAGCTGATCTCCGGCGTATTCGCTCGGGCCTTCCGGAGCGCCGTACAGCCGGTCGAGATCTCCGCGGCCCTGCAGCGCGAGGTCGACAACAACGCCCAGATCCTCAGCCGCGACCGTCGGCTGGTGCCCAACAGCTTCCACGTGGAGCTCAGCGAGCGGTGACCTCGAGCGGCTCAGCCCCTACGACTCGGCGATGGCCGAGGAGCTCACCAACGCCCTGCGCGACCACGCGGACCAGCAGAGCTACGTCTTCCCGGGACCGGTGTCGATCGCCTTCGAGGGGGCCGACGACCTGACGACCGGACGCTTCCGGGTCCGCAGCAAGGCGATCGCCAAGGTCACCCACAACGCCACCAACACCCAGGTCGGCCGGGCCCGCGCGCTGCTCGTCGTCAACGGTGTCCGGCACCCGCTCGACCCACCCGGGCTGGTGGTCGGTCGCGGCACCGACGCCGACCTGAGGATCAACGACCCGGGCGTGAGCCGACGGCACATCGAGTACCACGTCGACAACTCCGGCGACCGGGTCCGGCTCGCCGTCCGCGACCTCGGCTCCACCAACGGCATGCTGGTCGACGGCGCCAAGGTCCCGGAAGCATCACTCCACGACGGATCGACGGTGAAGATCGGCAACACCACCATGACGGTGCAGGTCGTGACAGCTGAAGGCCGACGAGAAGAGAGCCGATGTCTGAGCTCACGCTTTTCTTGATCCGGATCGCCTACCTCGCGATCCTGTGGATCTTCGTCCTCTCAGCGATTTCGGTGATCCGCTCCGACATGTTCGGCGCCCGGGTCGCCGACGGGGCGGGGCGGGTCGATCGCCCGAAGGGTCGGCAGAAGGCGGCCAAGCCACCGACCAAGCGCCGCGGCTCGCCAACCCACCTGGCGGTGGTCGACGGCACCAACGCGGGACAGCGGGCCGAGCTCGACGCCGCACCGATCCTGATCGGCCGCGGCGCCGACGCCGCCATCCGGCTCGACGACGACTACGTGTCCACCCGGCACGCCCGCATCGCGGCCAGCGGTGACCAGTGGTTCGTCGAGGACCTCGGCTCGACCAACGGCACGTACGTCGGCAGCGCCCGCATCACCCAGCCGACGACCATCGCACTCGGCACCAAGATCCGCATCGGCAAGACCACCCTCGAATTGAGGAAGTGAGATGCCGCTGCGCCTCGACTTCGCCGCGCTCTCCGACGTGGGTCGCGTCCGCAAGGACAACCAGGACTCGGGATATGCCGGCTCCTGGATGCTCGCCGTCTGCGATGGCGTGGGCGGAGCCGCACGCGGTGACATCGCCTCCAGTACGGCGGTCGCGCAGCTGGTCCGGCTCGACGAGGAACCGGGCGACGACCTCCTCGGCGCGATCGCCGGCGCCATCCACCGCGCCCACGACCGGATCGCCGAGCTCGTCGACGAGGACCCGTCGATCAACGGCACCAGCACCACGGTGACGGTGGCCGTGTTCAACGGCAAGGAGGTCGGCATCGGGCACGTGGGTGACAGCCGGGGCTACCTCTACCGCGCCGGTGAGCTCAGCCAGCTCACCAAGGACCACACGTTCGTCCAGAGCCTCATCGACGAGGGCCGGATCACCGAGGAGGATTCGCGGGTCCACCCGCATCGCAACCTCATCCTCAGGGCGGTCGACGGCGTACACGAGACCGAGCCCGACCTGTTCACGATCGCAGTGACCGCAGGCGACCGGCTCTTCCTGTGCAGCGACGGCGCCTCCGGGGTGCTCGACGACGCCCGCCTCGCCGACATCCTCTCGAGCGGGACCCCCGACTACGCCGTGACCGAGATGATCCGCGCCAGTCTCGAGGCCGGCAGCTCCGACAACGTCACCTGCGTCGTGGCCGATGTCGTCGACGGCGATGCTCCAGCGGAAGCCGTCGCTCCCCTGCTGGTTGGCGCGGCCGCCGAGCTGCCGCGTCCCAAGGCCGGCGGCACCAAGGGCAGCATGTTCCGCGGGCACCGCTCGGGTGACACGGGCGAGCTCGAGCCCGTCCCGGACGAGGTTCCGTTCGCGATCCCCAACGACCCGCTCGACGAGGAGACCGCCCGCTACGCACCCCGCCCGCCACGGCGACTCGGCTGGTTGAAAGCCCTGCTCGCGCTCGCCGCCGTCGTGGGCCTGCTCTGGATCGGCATCGCCGCTGCCTGGTCGTGGACCCAGAACCAGTACTTCGTCGGCGAACAGGACGGCGTGGTCACGATCTACCGGGGCATCAACACCGACCTGCCCGGCATCGACCTCTACCAGCCCTACGAGACCACCGACGTCACGCTCGACCGGCTCTCCGACACCTGGGCGGACCCGGTCAAGGAGGGCATCGAGGCCGAAGATCTCGACGAGGCCCGTCGTACGGTCGAAAACCTGGCTGCTCACCAGGACTGCGGCACCACGACGGACGCCTGGGAACGACTGCTGATGTCGATGAGCCAACAAGGGAACCTGCTGAGATTCGTGCACCGGCGCCGTCGGGGTGCGGAGCTGTTCCTGCTCGTCATTGCGCTGATGGTCGGCGTCGGCGGCTACGCCGCGGTGGGCGTCGGCGTCCAGGGCAAGGTCCCGCCCGACATCCTCGGGTACGGCGGCTGGCTGGCCGCCCTGATCCTCGCCGCGCACGTGGTCGTCCGCCTGACCGCGCCGTACGCCGACCCGGTCCTGCTGCCGCTCGTGGCCGCGCTCAACGGCCTCGGTCTGGCTGTCATCCACCGGCTCGACCTGGCCAAGGGACTCGACGAGGCAGACACCTACGCCCGGCAGCAGCTGATCTGGATGACGCTCGGGGTGATCCTCTTCGCCGCCACCCTGGTCATCCTCCGCGACCACCGGGTGCTCCAGCGCTTCACCTACACCTCCGGCCTGCTCGCGATCCTGCTGCTGCTGCTGCCGATGCTCCCGATCATCGGCAAGGAGATCAACGGCGCCCGGATCTGGATCCACGTCGGGCCGTTGAGCTTCCAGCCCGGCGAGGTCGCGAAGGTGCTGCTCGTCGTCGCCTTCGCCGGCTACCTCGTCCTGCACCGCGACGCCCTCGCGCTCGCAGGGCGGCGTCTGCTGTTCGTCGACCTGCCCCGCGGCCGCGATCTGGGCCCGATCCTCGCCATGTGGCTGGTCAGCCTCGCCATCCTGGTCTTCCAGCGCGACCTCGGCTCGAGCCTGCTGTTCTTCGGCCTGTTCCTGCTGATGCTGTACGTCGCCACCGAGCGGCCCGGCTGGCTGCTCGTCGGCGGCGGCATGTTCCTGGCCGGAGCGTTCGCGGCGTACCAGCTGTTCGGCGCATGTCCGCAGCCGGGTCGACCTGTGGATCGCGCCGTTCGACCACTACGGCGGGGGCACCGACGACAGCGGCCGCCAGGTCGTGGAGTCGATGTTCGGGATGGCGTGGGGCGGGCTGCTCGGGCGCGGCTTCGGCAACGGCAACCCCTACCGGATCTCCTTCGCCGAGTCCGACTTCATCGTCGGCGCGATCGGCGAGGAGCTCGGCCTGACGGCCGTGATGGCACTCATCCTCTGCTACGGGCTGATCGTCGAGCGCGGTCTGCGCACCGCCCTGATCTGCCGCGACTCGTTCGGCAAGCTGGTGGCGACCGGTCTCGCCTGCTCGATCGCCCTCCAGGTCTTCGTCGTGATCGGCGGCGTCACCCGGCTGATCCCGCTGACCGGCCTGACCACACCCTTCCTGTCGTACGGCGGCTCGTCGCTGGTCGCGAACTGGGTGATCGTCGCTCTCCTGCTGCGGATCTCCGACCAGGCCCGACGCCCGGTGCCTGACCTGTCCGAGCCCGACGACGCCGACTCCGACGCGACCCAGGTGGTGAAGCTTTCATGAACAAGCCGATCCGCACGATGTCGATCCTGTGCATGCTCCTGTTCGTGGCGCTGATGGTGAACGCGACGTATCTCCAGTACTACAAGGCGAAAGCACTCAACGACGACCCCCGCAACCGGCGCGTCGTCGAGGCGGCGTTCTCCCGCGAGCGGGGGGCCATCCTGGTCGACCAGGAGCCCGTCGCCAAGAGCGTCGCGAGCGACGACCAGTTCGAGTTCCAGCGCACCTACGACGAGCCGGCCAAGTACTCCCACATCACCGGCTACTTCTCGTTCTACTCGCAGACCGGCATCGAGCATTCCGAGAACTCCGTGCTCTCCGGAGACGACTCCCGGCTGTTCGTCAACCGGGTGCTCGACATGCTCAGCAACGAGGAGCCCAAGGGCGGCTCGGTCGAGCTCACCCTGAACCGCAAGGCGCAGGACGCGGCGTACGACGGGCTCGAGGCGCTCGGCGAGGGCGTCGAGGGCGCGGCGGTGGCGCTCGAGCCCAGCACCGGCCGGATCCTGGCGATGGTGTCCTCGCCCAACTTCAACCCCAACCGGCTTGCGTCCCATGACCTCGCGGACGTCACCAAGGCCTACGACGCACTGAACACCGACGAGGCGCAGCCGCTGCTCAACCGGGCGATCCAGACCACCCTGCCACCCGGGTCGACGTTCAAGCTGGTCACGGCGGCGGCCGCCATGGAGAACAAGGGCTACGACGCCGACAGCCTGGTCCCCGGTGGGGCGGTGCTCGACGTGCCGCAGACCACCCACGACATCCACAACGAGAGCGGCGGCAGCTGCGGAGGGGAGCGGATCACGCTCACGCGGGCCCTCGAGGTGTCCTGCAACGTCTCGTTCGGCTGGCTCGGGCTCCAGCTGTCCGACGACGAGATGCGCGAGCAGGCCGAACGCTTCGGCTTCGGCCAGCATTACCTCGACGAGCTGTCTCCGCAGGCGATCAGCGCCTTCCCCGACGAGGTCGACGAGCCGCAGCGCGCGTTGTCCGCGATCGGGCAGTACGACGTCCGCGCGACCCCGCTGCAGATGGCGATGGTCGCCGCCGGCATCGCCAACGATGGCGTCGTGATGAAGCCCTACCTCGTCGACGAGATCCTCTCCCCCGACCTCGACGTCCTGCCCAGGAAGGATCCGGAGGAGCTGTCCAAGGCCGTCTCGTCCCTGACCGCGAGCGAGCTCACGAAGATGATGGTGGCCGTCGTCGACAACGGCACCGGCACCAACGCCCAGATCCCCGACGTCGAGGTCGCCGGCAAGACCGGGACGGCCCAGAGCCTGGGCGAGCGGCCGCCCTACGCCTGGTTCGTCTCCTTCGCCCCGGCCGACGACCCCGAGATCGCGGTCGCCGTCCTCGTCGAGTCGAGCAACACCGGCCGTAGCGAGATCGCCGGCGGCGCCCTGTGCGCACCCATCGCCAAGGCGATGATGGAGGCGGTGATCAACCCGTGACCGGAGTGTCGGAGGTCTTCGCGGACGACACCGGCCGCTATCGCCTCGACTCCAGGATCGCCACCGGAGGCATGGGCGTGGTCTGGCGCGGCACGGACACCGTGCTGGACCGGGTGGTCGCGATCAAGATCCTCAAGGGCGAGTTCGCCGACGACGCGACGTTCCGGTCCCGGTTCGAGACCGAGGCCCGGCACGCCGCCTCCCTGCACCACCCTGGCGTCGCCGCCGTCTTCGACTCGGGTCAGGGCCAGGCGAACGACGGTGGCGGGCCTCGGCCGTTCCTCGTCATGGAGTTCGTCGACGGCCAGCCGCTGTCCAACCTGCTGCGCCCGAACGCCCCCCTGGACCCCGCCGTGGCCCGCACCCTGATCGCCGACGCCGCGGACGCCATCGGGGCCGCCCACGCGGCGGGCATCGTGCACCGCGACGTCAAGCCGGCCAACCTCCTCGTCACCCCCGACCGCCAGATCAAGATCACCGACTTCGGCATTGCCCGGGCCGCAGACGGCATCGCGCTCACCGCGACCGGCCAGGTCATGGGCACGCCGCAGTACCTCTCTCCGGAGCAGGCCGAGGGCAGCACCGCCACCCCCGCCTCCGACATCTACTCGCTCGGCGTGGTGCTCTTCGAGTGCCTGGCGGGCTACCGCCCGTTCGGCGGCGACACCCCGATCACGACCGCTCTGGCCCACCTTCGCGACCCCATCCCCGACCTGCCGGACTTCGTGCCGGCCGACCTGGCCGCCGTCGTACGACGGGCTCTGGCGAAGAAGCCGTCGGAGCGGTTCGCCACCGCGGCCGACTTCGCGGCGGCCCTCCGCAACCCCACCGGCGCGGATCGCGCCCCCGGTGGTCGCGCCCGCGCCGCCGGGCGAAGCCGACGAGTCCACCTGGGTGCTGCCAAGTGTCGGGTCCGCGAGACTCCGGCGCCGACCCCGACTCCGACCTCGACGCCGACCTCCACGCCGAGTGCCGATCAACGCCCCCGCAGCCCCGCCTGGCTCTGGATCCTGCTGGCTGTCGTCGTCATCGCGGTTGTCGCGGTCCTCCTCATCACCCAGCTGAACAACTCCAGCGACGACCCCGGCCCGCAGGAGACCGCGCCTCCCGCGTCCACGCCCACGGAGGACACGACTCCGCCCTCGTCGTCGACCACATCCGCGCCGCCACGGTCACCATCGACGCCGCCGACTTCATCGGCCGCAACGTGGACGAGGTCGCCCAGGAGCTCCGCGACCTCGGCCTCCGGCCGTCCACCCGGCGCAGTCGACAACCCGGGCGACGAGGAGGCGGACACGGTCGAGAACGTCAGTCCAGACGGCGAACTCGAGGAGGGCGACAAGGTCACGGTCACCTACTGGGGCAGCCCCGCCGGAGACCACCTCACCGCCTACCACGGAGCCGACCACACCCGACACCTCCGTGCCGACCACCCCGCCGACCTCGCCGCCGACCTCGCCGCCCACGACGACGCCGGCCGCCGACTCGTCATCGAAGAGCACCGAGACACCGGTCGAGGAAGCTCAGGGGCCCGCGAAGGGCGACCAGGGATGAGTAGCCCGGAGCCGACTCTGGTGGGCAGCCGCTACGAGCTCAGCGAGCTGCTCGGCCGTGGTGGCATGGCCGAGGTGCGCAAGGGCACCGACACCAGGCTGGGCCGGATCGTCGCCGTCAAGCGGCTGCGCACGGACCTCGCCAGTGACGCCACCTTCCAGGCCCGGTTCCGCCGCGAGGCGCAGGCGTCGGCCTCGCTCAATCACCCCTCGATCGTCAGCGTCTACGACACCGGTGAGGAGATGACCGACGACCGGGTCGCCCAGCCCTACATCGTGATGGAGTACGTCGCCGGGCGGACCCTGCGCGACATCCTCCGCGAGGGTCGCAAGATTCTGCCCGAGCGTGCCCTTGAGATCACCAGCGGCGTGCTCTCGGCGCTCGACTACAGCCACCGGGCCGGCATCATCCACCGCGACATCAAGCCCGGGAACGTGATGCTCACGCTGGCGGGTGACGTGAAGGTGATGGATTTCGGCATCGCCCGCGCCGTGTCGGACGCTTCGTCGACGATGACCCAGACCGCGGCGGTCGTCGGCACGGCCCAGTACCTTTCGCCCGAGCAGGCCCGCGGCGAGACCGTCGACTCGCGGTCCGACGTCTACTCCACCGGTTGCCTGCTCTATGAGCTGCTCACCGGCCGGCCCCCGTTCGTCGGAGACAGCCCGGTCGCGGTGGCCTACCAGCACGTCCGCGAACCCGCCGTACCCCCCTCCCACCACGACACCGCCCTCCCGGCCGAGGTCGACCAGATCGTCATGAAGTCGCTGGCCAAGCGGGTCGAGGACCGCTACCAGTCCGCCGCGGCGATGCGCACCGACATCGAGCGCTACCTGACCGGCCGGCCCGTGCAGGCGCCGCCCGTCGACGTCGAGGACACGACGTTCCTGGCCGCCGACCCGACGCCGACCGTCAAGCGGGCGGCCGCGGCCGCCGGCGTACGACGACGAGGACCGCACCAACACCGGACTCATCGTCGTCCTCTCGCTGTTGCTGGTCGGCCTCATCGTGGCCGCGGTGATCTTCTTGCCCAGGATGTTCGAGAGCCCGCCCGACCAGGTCCAGGTGCCCAACCTCATTCGAAAGACCGAGGAGCAGGCCCGCTCCGCGCTCGGCGACCTCGGCTTGGTGCCGGACGTGAGCTTCGCCCGCAACGACGACATGCCCGAGGGAAGGGTCTTCGAGCAGAGCCCTGACCGCGACGGGTACGTCGATCCCGGCAGCACCGTCTCCTTCACCGTTTCCACAGGGGTCACCCCCGTCGCGTTGCAGAACGTGGTCGGCCAGCCGAAGGACGAGGCGAAGGCGACCCTCGAGGGGCTCGGCTTCGTCGTGGAACTCCAGGAGGTGGAGTCCGACGATCCCAAGGGACGCGTGGTCGAGACCGATCCGGCGTACCCCACCACGCTGCCGAAGGGCTCGACGGTGACGGTGTCCTTCTCCGACGGGCCGGAGAAGATCCCGGACGTGGTCGACCTGAGCCAGGCCGATGCGGAGCAGGCCATCCGAGACGCCGGCTTCGTTCCCGACGTGATCATGGACGCCAACAGCACCAAGCCCGCGGGCACCGTCTTCCGGCAGAGCCCCGCGGCTGGTGAGCCCGCCGCGGAAGGCACGACGGTGACGATCGTGGTCTCCAGCCTCGACGAGAGCCCGACGGAAGTCCGACGGGAGTCCGACGGAGAGTCCGACGATCGGTACGTCGCCCAACGGTCCGCCTAGCTGCGGTCACTCAGCGGTGACTCAGTCGGCGACGTCCGCTTCGGCCGGCGCTCCCTTGGTTGCCTTCGCGTAGGACAGGTCGATCGGGCCCTCGTAGCCCGGTGCGGTGATGATGTTCTCGAGCTTGAGATCCCACCCGATCGCGATGTCCGGATTGTCCGCCTGTTCGCGATAGATCTGCAGATAGTGGCTGCCCATCAACGCGTCGTTGAGGGCGTCCTGGTCGCCGACCGCCGAGATCACGTAGGGCTGGCCGTAGGGGATGCCGTGCAGCCGGACCGCGTTCCCCGAACACTTGATGCCGGTCGTGGTGATCACCCGCTGACCGGCGATGGTCACGGCCGTGGCTCCACCCAGCCACATCGCATTGACGACGGCCTGGATGTCCTGCTGGTGCACCAGGAGGTAGTCGACATCGATGTCGGAGTCTTCGCGCACCGACTCGGGAGCGTCGGAGAGGGTCACGGTGACGCCGGATCCGGTCACCGGGTCGCGGCCGGACGGGCCCTGAAGCTCACGGACCTTGGCATTGATCTCGTCGACCTTCTTGCTGCCCACCTCGGCGGTGAGCTGCCTGGACCTGCTCGTTGAGGCCGGCCGCCCGGTCCTTGAGCCCGGCGACGTCGCGGCTCTCACTGGACACGATCGCGGACAGGTCGGTGTACCGACCCGGGCGCAGGTCGGTGCCCTCGCTGCTCTCCGCGCTGACCACGAACAGCGCGCCGCTGAGGATTGCCACCAGCGGCGTGCCGACCTGCCACACCCGGCGTACCCGCTTCGCCCTGGCCGGCTGAGTCGTGGCCGAGTCGCGGCTGGGTCGTCGGCTGGGTCGCCAGCTGGGTCGCCGGCTGAGCGGCAGGTGAGTCGGGGGGTGGGGCGGCGGGCATGGCGACTACGCTAGCCCGCGGCGCGGGAGTATTCACTTCTGCACAGCCAGCAGCAACCCAGATCGGAGAAGTTGGTGTCCAAGCCCAAGGCCAATCAGGATTTTCTCGGTCCCACCACGGGACCGGTGTTCTCGGTGCGTTTCCTGATTGCGTTGCTCCTCATCGCGCTGGGGATCGCCTGGATCGTCTACTACTACATGCAGGTCCGGGTCGACCCCACCGCGGTTCCGGCACCCAAGGCCGGCGACCCGAAGTTCATGGCCGACCTCAAGGACTGGAACTACGCGATCGGCTTCGGTCTGGCGCTGTTCGGGCTCGGTTTTTCCGCGCACCCCTCGACGCCTCTCGGCCGCGGCCGCGGCGTCGTCGTCGGCATGCTGGGCTGCTTCCTGCTCGGCCTCATCTGGATCTGCACGTTCTACGTCTTCAGCAACGACCCCAGCAAGATCCCGATCATGAACGACCTCGACCAGTTCAACCTGGTGGTGGGCATCGGCTTCATGGCCGTCGGCTTCACCTTCGCCACCCGCTGGGAGTGACCCGGGATCGGCGAGTGCACAGGTGTGGAGATCGGTGTGAATAACATCGATGTAGTTATTCACAGGAGTTATCCACAGTGTGGATAACTTTCAGGCGGTGAGCTGGGCGGTGCGTCGCGATCACGGCGACCGCGATGGCGACGACCGATCGCGGACACACCGGCCACCTGCCAGGCGACCCGCCGGTCCTTCGGCGCCCAGATCAGGACCGCCGCGATGGCGAGTCCGCCGAGGAAGCCCCCGAGGTGGCCCTGCCAGGAGATGAAGCCGCGGCCGACCACGGTGATCAGGAAGTTCAGGCCGATCCACATCAAGATCATCTGCACGTTGCCGCGGACCTTGAGGGCCACCAGGAGCAGCCCGCCCATCAGGCCGAAGATCGCGCCCGACGCGCCGACCGTGGAGCTGTTGATCGGCGTGAACCAGTAGACCAGCGCGGAACCGGCCAGCGCGGAGCCCAGGTACAGCACGAGGAACCGGACCCGCCCGAGGGCCGCCTCGAGCGCGGGCCCCAGGACCCACAACGCCAGCATGTTGAAGCCGACGTGCCAGATCTCGACGTGCGTGAAGGCGCTGGTGATCAGCTGCCAGTAGGCGCCGTCGGCAACGCCGTGGATGTCGAGCAGCCCGCCCGTCCTGGCTCCTGAGGATGACGTCCTCACGCCAAAGGGCCAGCCGGTCGGCCCAGGCACCGGAGGAGCCGCCGGTCGCAAGCAATCAGCAACCAGACGCCCACGTTGACGGCGATCAGGACGATCGAGGTCAGCTGCGGGTTGGCCGAACGCACGCCGCCGTACGCCGTGCGGCCGGACCGGGTGGTCCTGGCAGCCTTCCGCGACGCAGCTGGGGCAGTGGAAGCCCACCGAGGCATCGCGCATGCAGTCCGGACAGATCGGCCGTTCGCAGCGCTGGCACATGATGTACGTCTCCCGCCCGGGGTGCCGATAGCAGGTCGGAACCCCGGTTTCGGGAGGCGGTTGTGCGCTCAGGACGCCCCTGCCCCGCCCGACTCAGGCCGGACCACCTCGACCTTGTCGATCACCACCGGCTCGACCGGACGGTCGCCGGAACCGGTCGGGGTGCTTCCGATCGCGTCGACCACGTCGCGGGATGCCTGGTCGGCCACCTCGCCGAAGATCGTGTGCTTGCGGTTCAGCCAGGTGGTGGGGCCCAGGGTCACGAAGAACTGCGACCCGTTGGTGCCGGGGCCGGCGTTGGCCATGGCCAGCAGGTAGGGCTTGTCGAAGACCAGCTCGGGGTGCGGCTCGTCCTTGAAGGTGTAGCCCGGGCCGCCGGTGCCGGTCCCGAGCGGGCAACCACCCTGGATCATGAAGCCGCTGATCACCCGGTGGAAGCCCAGCCCGTCGTAGAACGGCCCCGATGACTTCCCGCCGTCGGCGTTGTAAGGCTTGGTGCCTTCCGCGAGCCCGACGAAGTTTTCAACCGTCTCCGGCGCATGATTCGGGAAGAGGTTGATGTTGATGTCGCCCCGGTTGGTCTTCAGGACGGCCTGCAGGTCAGTCATGACTTGCCCTTCCAGCTGATTCGTCTCATCGGTTGTTGTGCTCCGGTGATCTTCGCAGGCCAGCCGGGGGAATCAAACGGCGCTACCCCCAAGGGGGCCTTGGGTTCGGGCTCGCGGCATGGTGGGATGGTGGTCCCGGGTACTGCTAGCGAGAGGAAACACTCATGGGCTTCCGCAAGAAGAAGACCCTGATGGATCAGGCTGCCGACATCGTCGAGGGGATCAGGCCCACGATCGAGAGTGCCGTCGAAACCGCCAGGGACAAGGCAGGCCCGCTGCTCACCGAGGCACGCGAAAAGGCTGGCCCGCTGCTCACCGAGGCGCGCGAGAAGGCTGGGCCGATGCTGACCGACGCGCGCGACCGCGCCGTGCCCCTCATCAACGACGCTCGGGACAATGCCCGCCCCTACATTGCCCAGGGCAGGGCCGTCGCCACCGAGAAGGCCGCAGCCGGAGCCGCGTTCGCGGCCGACACGGCAGCGTCCGCGCGAGACGCGGCGGCAGCCCGCGTGGCCGAGCTCAAGGGTGAGCCACCGAAGAAGAAGGGCGGGAAGTTCAAGAAGATCCTGCTGCTCACCGGGATCGGTGGTCTGGCCGCGTTTGCCTACAAGAAGTTCACTGCGAGCGACGACAGCTGGCAGTCGTCGTACACCCCGGCGCCGCCGCCCAGGCCGGCGAACAAGCCGGCGAGCAAGCCCGCACCCAGCTGCCACTGCCGCGGGTGACGACAAGGCCGCGGCGTCCCCCGACGAGGCCCTCGCCGACGCGGCGGAGGAGCCCCACGAGGTGACGACGCCTGAGGACCCGGCCGACGTCGTCGACGTCGAGGAGCCCGGGGCGCACAAGGGCTGACTCACGAACGACTGGACGCACGCGGACGCCGGCCCGGGGGAAGATCCTCCGGCCGGTGTTCTGCGATCCAGTCGTCGATCAACTCCCACCAGCTGAAGAGCCAGTCGATCCGCGCCTCCCGCCCGGCCGGGATCTCCTCGCTGGACACCTGCCACCACCGCATGATGATGACCTTGTCGATGGGCAGCTCGCGCCAGACGTCGCCGGCCGTCAGCAGGTGGTCGAGCCCGGTGTGCGCCACGAGCACGACGTCCGCCTCGGGTGCGGCGTCCAGTGCGGCCAGCAGCCCGCCCGGTCGCGGCGCCAGCACGTGGATCATCGCCTCGGCCCGCAGCGCCATCTTCTCCATCCCCAGCTTGCGCAGCCGCTGGATCGCCCGCTCCCTGCGGGCCGGCGTGAAGTTGCCGCCCTCGGGGAAGATCACGAACGCGTCGTTCTCGTCGAGGCCGGTCGCCAGGGCCGCGATCTGCTCCTCGAAGTTCTCGCCCGCGGCCGGATTCGGCGAGATGAACCGCGCCGGGATCCGACGCAGCAGCACGTCGATCGCGGGGTCCCAGGCCAGCGTGTCCTTGAGTACGACGCGCGGCTCACGCCCGTACCAGTGCATCAAGGTGTGGATCAGCGTGAACGAGTCGCCGGGCCCGGCGTGCCGGCAGCACACCAGGATCGGCTTGCCGGGGTGGGCATCGGGGGGCGGGCCTTGGGTCACGATCTTCAGCCGGGCCACCCGCCGCGCCTCGCGGAAGAAGAACCACATCACCATCTGGACCAGGTCGTAGTGGATGCCCTCGAAGTACGGCGTCCGCATCCGCCAGCCGAACCCTGAGCTGAGCCAGAGCACGAACATCACCAGCAGGAGCAGGCTCTCGCAGGTGAGGTAGAGGATGAAGATCCACAACAACCGCAGGGCGCGGAGCCGACCGGGCAGCACCGGCGAGAGGGCTGCGGCGACGATCAGCCACAGTGGCAGGGTGACCCAGATCAGGCCGGTCAGCCCGATCACGGCCGGCGCCACGACCAGGCGCCGGAGCAGCCAGATCACGGCTGATCTTTCGGTGGTCGAGCGTCCTTCGGTGGTCGAGCTTGTCGAGACCACTCCTCCAGGTACGCCGCCGACGCCTCGTACGTCGCCTCGATCTTGGCGGCCACCACGGAGAAGTCGCGGAACGCGAAGATCGAGTCGTCGCGGCCCGACGTACCGGCCGCGGGCAGCACGTGCGCCTCGACGCCCTCGGGGAGCTCGGCCAGCTCGCGGATGAACCGGTGCCGCCGGGCGATCTCGAACGACACCCGGGCGACCTCCCATGGCCGCTTCGGCGGGGTCAGCGGCCGGTCGATCCGGCCGACCTGGAGCACGAAGATCCGGGTCGCACCGAGCTGCGCCGCCCGGCCGACCGGGATGGAGTTCACGATCCCGCCGTCGAGGTAGTGCTCGTCGCCCACCTTGGCCGGCGGCAGCAGACCCGGTACGGCGGCACTCGCGACGACTGCCGGCACGAGTGGTCCGGACGTGAACCAGTGCTCCGCGGCACGCTCTATCGACGCGGCACACACCTGGAACTCGACCGGCAGCTCCTCGAAGGTGAGGTCACCGAACTCCTCCTGGAGCCGGTCTCGCATCGGCTGGTCGGAGAAGACGTGGGTGCCGGAGGAGACGGCTCGTCGTACGTTCTTCAACGGCTGCGTCGGGTAGACCTCGCGCGACTGCCCGGCGGTCGTCCACAACCCGACCAGCCGTTCGATGACCGCGAGGCTCGGATCCCGGGCGACCATCGCCCCGTTGAGCGCACCGACGCTGGTGCCGAGCACCAGGTCTGGGGTGATGTCGCGTTCGAACAGGGCTTGCAGCATGCCCACCTCGACCGCTCCGAGCACGCCGCCACCGCCCAGCACGAACGCGGTCTTCTCCACGCCCTTGGTCACGAGGTGACCCTAGCCGCTGACGAGCTCCGGGTGCTCTGCGCGCGTGCGCTGCACCACGCGGTGCTCGACCCAGAAGATCAGGAGCGGGACCACGCCCGGCCACCAGCATCAGCAGCGTGAACGGCATCGTCCATCGGGACCGGCGCGCGAGCAGGAACGCCACCACGAGGTAGACCATGTACAGCCAGCCGTGCAGCACCCACACCAGGCTGAGGGTCTCGCCCAGCTCCTGGAGGTCGGAGCCCTCGGTGGTCAGGTAACGCAGCGGGATCGCGACGAAGGTGCCGAAGGCAAGCAGGATCCCGACAACGATTGCCAGCACTCGGTAGGTCGTGAACAGTCTTCGCACCGGCCCAACCTACCCACGCCCCCGCGAGCTGGCAGTTGTGGCCCCGCGAGCTGCGTCAGTTCTGGCCCCGCGAGCGTCAGTTCTGGCCCCGCGAAGCGGCAGTTGTGGCCCCCAAGACCTCTTCCCGCACCCACCGCCACCAGATGAACACCGCGAACAGCCCGAAGAACCACCACTCGATCGCATACAGCAGGTTGCGTACGGCGGTGAAGCGTCCCGCGTCCGGAAGCTGGTCGAGGTCGGCCGGCGTCAGCCCGTCGGTGCCCGGATTGGTGGCTGCCGAACCCACGGGCCAGGCGCCCGGGGCGGCCCGGTCGGCGACGATCGCGTAGGCGCCGTAGAGGTCCTGGTCGACGTGCTGGACCGCGTCGGCGATCCGCAGCTGCGGGAGTACGTCGTCGCCCGGATCCGGGTCGGTCTCGCCGGTGCCCTCCGGTGGCTGGAGCCAGGCCACGAACTCGGCGGTCCCCGTCGGCGCCGGAGGTACGTCGGACAGCGACGGCGTCCAGCCGCGCACGATCTCCAGCGCCGACGATCCCGGTCCGCCAGTGGCCAGCGGCGTCACCACCCAGAACCCTTCACGACCGTCGTGTTCGCGCCCGCTGACGTAGACGGTCCCGGACGGCACCCAGGTCCCGTCCACGATAACCGGCTGTCCGACGCGATCACCCGGGAAGGCGTCATCGGGGCCGATGGCCGACTCCAGCGGGATCGGCTCCTGCCGAGTCACGTCCCGCGCTTCGTCGGCGCGCCTCGTCGACCACGCGTCGTACTGCCAGACCCCGAGCCAGACGGCAGCCGAGAGGAACACCAGCGCCAGCAGGTGGAACCCCCAGTACCTGGGCTGGACGGCTCGGGGCAGGGGCACCCGGTCAGCCTACGATCCGGCGCAGAGGGGGTGCTGCCCGCGCGGTCAAGGTGAGCGGCGCCTGGACCGATAAGAGATGTGAGGATCCTTCCGGACGGCGTACGAGCGAGGTGTCGAGCCTGAATACAGGACGCATACTTCGTACGGCGCTGGCCGGCGTCCTCGTGGCGCAGTTCGCGTCACTCCTGGCCCCTGCCGGCTCGCTTCCCGGCTGGGTGGGTACTGCCCTGTTCGCCAACCTCGTCTGCGTCCTGGCCGTGGTGCTTCTGGTCGACCGCGCACGGACACACCCGGCGGAGCGCGCCTGGGTCGTCCCCATCTGCCTGGGGATCTGTTTGTTCTTCGTAGGCGTTGACCTCTACCTCTTGTTGTCCGCGACCGGTGGGGGCGACAGCTCCCCAGCCCTGACCCAGATCGCGTACCTGGCCGTCTACCCGTGCCTGCTCGCCGGGATTCTGCTGGCTCTGCGGCAGCATCTGCGTCACGCCCGGCTGATCGTCAGCCTCGACGGGCTGACCGGCGCGCTGGCCGGGGCGGCGCTCGCCGCCTACGCGATCACCCCCCTCACCGCGCGGGTGTTCGACGGGTCCGCGGAGTCCCTGTTCAGCCTGTCCCTCGTCTTCGGCGACGTCGTTCTCTTCGCCGCGTCGCTGGGCGCGCTCTCCATGGTCGGGATGAGACACGGTCGAAACTTCGCCGTGGTGGCTCTCGGCATGCTCGTCTTCACGGTGGGCGACATCATCTACGCCTATCTACTCGCGTACGACGCCTATCAGGTCGGCACCTGGCTGGACAGCCTGTGGCTGATCGGCCTGGCCCTGATGGCCGTCGGAGCGGCCACCGAGAGCGTTCCCCCGCCGAGGAACGTGCCGCCCGCGCGATCGCTCGCGGTGGTCACGCTTGGCCTCGCTCACGGCCGTGACGGTGCTGGCCCTCGCCCCGGGATGGTCCACGAACAAGGTCGCCTGGACCCTGGCGCTGTGCACGCTGGCCGGGTGCGGGGTCCGCTTCGCCCTGGCATTCCTCCAGTTGCGCGAGCTGGCAGTTGTGCGCGAGCAGGCGCTCACCGACGAGCTCACTGGTGCCGGAAACCGTCGTACCCTCTACCTGCGTCTGGACGAACTGCTGGCCGGTTCGGGAGGCGACTCCGGCGATGCGGCGCCCGAGCGCTTCACCCTGGCGTTCGTCGACCTCGATCGCTTCAAGGAGGTCAACGACTCGCTCGGGCACGCGGCAGGCGACGAGCTCCTGCAGGCGGTGGCTTCCCGGTTCGCCGCCGCGCTCGACGAGTTGGACACCCCGCACCTGCTCACGAGGCTCGGCGGCGACGAGTTCGCGGTCGTGCTGGACGAGGTCGCGACACCTCGGCAGGCGTTGGCGGTCGCCGAGGCGCTGAACGCCAGCCTGCGAGAGCCGGTCGAGGTCGGACTTGCCCGGCTGCATGTCCGGGCCAGTATCGGCCTGGCCATGGCACCTGAGCACGGCACGACACGCAGCGACCTGCTGTTCGCCGCCGATGCCGCGATGTACAGCTCGAAGACGTCCGGTGAGTCGGTCTCCCTGCACTCACCCGACGGAGTCGGCGACCGCCGTATCCGGCTCGCGATCGCCGAAGAGCTCTACACCGCACTCGACAAGCATGAGCTGACTGTCGCCTACCAGCCGATCTGTGCTCCCGACGGGCGGCTGGTCGCCGCCGAGGCCCTGGTCCGCTGGGACCATCCGGAGCGTGGCCGGCTCGGCCCGGCCGACTTCCTCGAGACGGCCGAGCGGTACCGGTTGACCCAGGCCATCGCGGAGCGGGTGCTCGACGTGACCCTCTCGGACCTCGCCCGGTGGCGGACCCGGGACCCACAGCTGACCGCGTCGGTGAACGTCTCGGCCTCGGACCTGGGAGATGAGAGCATCGTCGCCATCGTGGCGAACGCCTTGCTCACTCATGGGCTCCCACCGCAGGCACTGACCATCGAGATCACCGAGACCGCGATGATGCGCGACCCGGAGATGGCGCGCACCGTCGTGCGCGCCTTCGCTGACCTCGGCGTCGAACTGGCCATCGACGACTATGGCACCGGCTACAGCTCGCTGGAATACCTGCTCAAGCTTCCCGTGAAGGAGATCAAGCTCGACCGGGCGTTCTCGACAAACCTGGGCGACGAGTACTCCGTGGCGATCGTGCGCTCGACGATCGAGCTGACCCACGCGCTGGGACTCCGGATGGTCGCCGAGGGCGTCGAGAACCTGGCCAGCCTCGAGGTCCTCCGCGCCCTGGGTTGCGATCGGGTCCAGGGATGGCATCTCGGTCGGCCGATGCCGGCAGGCGAGTTCGAGAGCCTGGTCGGCCTGACTTCCGACCATCCCGATGACCACCCCACGCGGCTAGTCCCAACCGGCGTCCACGGGCGTCAACGTGTCGATCGCGCCAAGCGCGGCAAGCACCAGCGCGACGGCAGCCGCCACCGCTAGCGCCGAAACCATCGGCACGACCGGACGACCAC
Source organism: uncultured Actinomycetota bacterium (assembly GCA_963719255.1). Lineage (GTDB taxonomy): Bacteria > Actinomycetota > Actinomycetes > Propionibacteriales > Nocardioidaceae > Nocardioides. The sequence continues at coordinate 144,893 of CAVRBN010000019.1, forward strand.
GCCCCCGGCGCGCGAGAGGCGGGCCGGGGGCGTGGTTGGGCGGTGGGTCAGCCGATAGGTCAGGCGGTGACGGTGGCGGGCTCCCGCGTCATGGTGGTGACGTGGTGTGCTCCTGGGTCTGCCGCTCGTGCTTGGCGCGGCGGCGGCCGGCGAGGGCGCCGAAGAGCGCACCGAATGCGGTGGTGATGGCGACGTGGATGATCGCGGGGTCGGGGATGTGGGCCTTGGGGGCGGCGTCGAAGAAGATGCCGTGGGCGATCAGGATCCAGACCCCGAACAGCGACCCGCCGAGGATGCCGCGAAGGAGCTCCGGCGCGGGCTCCGTCGTGCTCGAGACCAGCGACGTAGGCGCCGGCGAGGCCGAGCAGGGCGAACACGACGTAGACAAGCTCCGAGACGCCGAGCATGAAGCCGGTGAGGACTCCGAGCAGCGTCGGTACGGCGACGGCGAGGACGACCTTGACGGCGGCCGAACGTTCGTTCAACAGCTGGGGCATGTGGCTCACGGGGAATCCTTGAGTGTTGTGGGGCGGGTTGATGAGAGAACCTCAACACACAATGGAACAGATTACAAATCTGTTCCGTCCGGAACATTCACATGAATGTTCCGTACGGAACGAACTAGGCAGATGTGCTACGGTTTTCATGATGACTACCAGCCAGCCCACCGCCGTCGCCGAGCCGCTGTTCCGCCGCCCCACGCGCGACGACGCCCTCGCGCTCGCCCGCGAGCACTTCCTTGCCGGCGAGAGAGTCGACATGCAGATCCTCGCCGCCCAGTTGAACGTCGGGCGAACCACGCTGTACCGCTGGGTCGGCGACCGCGAGCAACTCCTCGGCGAAATGCTCTCCGAGCTCGCGAACGAGTTGCTCGCCATGACCGCCGCGCAGGCGTCTGGCACGGGACTCGAGCGCTTCCTCGCCAGCATCCGCAGCTACCTCGAGCTCTGCATCGGCGCCCCCTCCTTCCAGACCTTCCTCCACCGAGAGCCCGAGATCGCACTCCGCCTGGTCATGTCGCGCCGAAGCCCGCTCTTCCGGCACACCGCGGAGGGGGTCGCCGAGCTGCTCGCCCAAGCCGTCCCGAAGATCGGCATCGAGGACCGCGATCACCTGGCCGAGCTCGTCGTACAAGTCGGTTCCGCGCTCGTCTCCGCCGCCCACGCCGTTGGAGATGAGGCCGACGTCGACCGGGCCATGGAAGTGACGCGAACACTGCTCGAGGCACGCATCAAGGCCCACTGAGGGTAGGGTCCCGAACCGTGATTGCCCCCGCGGAGAACCCTTTGGAGAAGTACTTCCGCGCCAACACCGGCCGGCTGATCCACAAGTGGGTCCACTACTTCGACATCTACCACCGCCACTTCGAACGCTTTCGGGCCGGCCGGTCGTGATCCTCGAGTTCGGGGTCAAGCTATTGGAAGGGCTTCGGCGGGGGCTACCGCAAACCAGACACGTTCATGGAGTACGCGAAGGGGCTCGCCGACCAGCTCAACGCGTGGCACTCCCGAGAAGAGGGTTTCGCCGTCGACGAGTTCACGCGCACCACTCGGTCGATGCACTTCTACGACAGCATCGTCGTGTTCGAAAGAGGGCCCGTGGTGAAGCCGCATGACGAGAAGACGGGAAGGCCAAGCCTCCCACCGGCTCGGTGAAGCTCAGGCTCGCTGACGCTCCGCCCGCTGTCGGATCAGCTCCTCGACCGCGCTCGGCAGAGTCGACTCGAAGTCGATCAGCTTCGCCCAGGTCGGCGTCACGACGATCCGGACCATGCCGTCGTGGTAGAGCGAACGCACCTCCGCCTCCCACTCGACCCGTTGCTCAGGCGACATCTCGTAGCTGCTGGTCTCCTGGAGATACTCGTCCGGGATGCCATCGACGTAGTCCAGCTCGGCCCGGCCTCGGATGAGCAAGATCTTGGGCGGGTGCGCTTCCGTGTCTATCGTCAGGGCCACCATCGGGTTCACGCTCAAGCCCTGAAGCTTCGGAGCGTTCTTCGCCGTGCACATCACGATTGTTGTGCCATTCCAAGCGAACGCGATCGGGACATTGCGTGGAGTCCCGTCCTTGGCGACGTACGCCAAACGTGTGATGTCGCGAGCCAACAGCTCCTGACTGAGCGGTCGGTTCAGAACCTCGGTGATCTCGTGCGGTTGCACGGTTATTCCTCCCGTTTGCGAGTGCGGACCTTCCGCTTACTTCTTGATCTCGTAGCGCAGAAGCACCACGCCGTTCTCGAACGCAGTGGCCTCGACCGGCTTCAGCTCTCGCCGATCCTCGAAAACGCGCGTTCCCTTGCCGCGTGACTCCGGGCAGACCAGCATTCGGACTTCGTCGACGAGGCCGGCGTCGAACAGGGAGTGCATGAGTTTCAAGCTCCCCCACAGCCAGATGTCCTTGCCGCTCTGCTCCTTGAGCTCCCGGATGGTGGCGGCCGGGTCACGCGTCACGGTCGCGGCAGGAAAGTCGCCCCAGGGGGCGTCATCCAGCGTCGACGAGGCGACGAACTTGGTGAGGTTGTTGAGCTTCCTGCCGTACTCGCCCTGGTCGTCGGCGTACGGCCAATAGTCCTTGGACTGGTTGTAGGTATTCGCGCCGAGAAGCATCGTGTCGACCGAGTCGATGAACCCCATCAAGCTGTTCTTGAAGGGGTCGTCGGTGACCGCGTCGTCGAACGGTTCCCCCGACACGAAGCTCAGCCCGCCGTCCTCCTCGGCGGCGATGTTGTCGACGGTAACCCACTGCTGGACTATGAGCTTTCGCATGTTTCCCATCTCTTCAGGATCTCCTTGCATTGGTAGCGGTCATCATTGTTCCGGTCGGGTGGTGGGGCGTCTCCGGTCGAGGTTGGGTGGCTCGGCTCAGGTACGACGAGGGCGAGCCCGCGGTCGCGGCGTGCCGCTCGGCGCGAGCCAGAGCCGGGGTCAGGCCCACGGACACGAGCAACGAGCCGAGCGCGAGCACGGCGATGGTGGCGGCCGGGGGCAGTACCTCTGCCAGGCTCCCGGCCAGAACGGCTCCCAGGCCCTGGCAGGTCACTCGGGCTGCCGCCTCGGCGCCAAGGACCTGGCCGGAAAGCGATGCCGCAGTGAGTTTCACGAGAAGCTCTTGCTGGCCCAGTGAGGCTGCATAGCCGACGCAGGCCACACCGGTCAGCAAAGCCGCAAGCGGTACGTCCGGCCTCCATAGGAAGGCCAGGAACGGTGCCGCCAAGAGTATGAGTAGCCACCTCGTGCAGATACGCCTCTGGGTCGGAGTCAGTACGCGGCCCATCAACACGTCTCCGGTGAGCATGCCCAGCGCCGCCGCCACGAACAGTGGCGCAGCCTGGTCACCGGCGTAGGGCACAAACAGCGCCTCGCATCCCGCCACGAGCCCAGTAGGAACGCAGAGCGCGAGCATCAGCGCCCGTGTCGACGGGAACCCAAGAAGCGTCCTGTTGCCTCGCCAGGTCTCGCGGATGCCCGTCCGGCCGGCCCGCCGCGGCGCGTGGACACCGATTCCGGCCCACGTGATCGGGACGGCGAAACCCGCGAGCACCGTGGCGAGCCAGAAGACCTGGCCGACCGAGAGGACGTGCAGGAGGAACCCGCCGGTCGCGAAGCCCACGATCTGCATGACCCCGACCGAGACGTTCATGGCTGAACGGGCAAGGGCGTAGTCGTCGGCGGGAATGATCTGGGACAGCAGCCCCCACCGCACTCCGCTGCCGATGGACAGTACGTAGGCGGCCGCGAGGACGATCACGACTCGTGAAGAGGGCGCGAGGTCGAAGAGGGCCTGTGCGGCGAAGGCCAGGGTCATCGCCGAGGCGACGATGACGAGCACGGGCCGCGGTTGGGTCGTGTCTGCCGCGGACATCAAGGTGCTGGCGCCGACGACCTGTACGAGGGAAGGGCCGAACATGGCGACGGCGGTCAGGAACGGCGAGCCCGTCTGTGCATAGATGAGCGTCCCCAGGGTGAGGCCGGACATCGTCGTGGCTGCGACTCCCAGGGCGTTGCCGGTCCACAGAGCCCGAAACTCCCGCTGTCGGAACAGGTCGACGTAGCCCTTGGTAGCCATGGGTGCGAGTCTTGGCCTGATCGACGTATAGGTCTAATGCCAATTGTTGTGGTGATTGTTCGATATCGTCGATGGGTGCTCGATCTGGTCCGGTTGAAGGTCCTCGCGGCGGTGGCACGTCACGGCTCGGTGACCGTTGCGGCGCGAGAGCTGGGCTATGCCCAAGCCTCGGTCAGCCACCACCTCTCACGTCTCGAGGCAGAGGTGGGACTCCCGCTGACGCAACGCGTGGGGCGTGGTATCCGACTGACACCTGCCGGTGAGCTGCTGGCGCAGCGTGCGGCGGAGATCCTCGGCAGGGTCGAGTCTGCGGAGGATGAGCTCGCCGAAATCGGCGGGCTGCGCAGCGGGCAGGGTCCGCATCGCCGGTTTCCAGTCCGTGCTTGGCACGATGGTGACGGACGCTGCGGTGAGCATGCGCGCCGCCGCGCCAGGTATCGACCTCAGCCTCGTGGACCTGCACCCAGCCCTCGCCCTGCGCCACCTGCGCGAAGGTCTTATCGACATCGCCGTCGTGTTCCGCTACGACGACACAGTCCCCGAGGACATGCGCTTCACGCACCTCTTCGACGACCCGATGCACCTGCTCAGCAAGGAGGCCGGCCAGACCCTGACCGACCATAGGGACTCTCCCTGGATCGCGGGATGCGAGCGATGCCGAGGTGAACTCGTCGACGCCTGCGAATCCGCCGGGTTCACGCCACGGATCATGTACACCAGTGACGACCCCTTCGTCCAACAGTCCCTGGTGGCTGCAGGATTGGGCGTCACCACCCTCCCGGGACTCTCCCTCTCCACGCCCCGGGTGCCCGGGATCGAGACGACCGAACTGACCGACTTTCGCAGACGCGTGTACGTCGCGACCTACGGAGAACCCCCCGACTCGCCCGCGACAGCTGCGTTCGTCCAGTCCATCGTGGACGCAGCGAGTCGGTGATTGGTGGAGCCTGGGGACTCGAATCCCTTGCCCCTGGCCGGAGGTCTATGACTACCGGCGGGTGGCGAGTGCCTGGCTGGACGGTCAGCTGCCGGCGGGTTCGGGCCAGGCCAGGCTGGCGCCGAGTGCTGCGGTGAGGCGGGTGATTGTCTGGCGGCTGGTCTGGTCGCTGACGTGCTCGGGGAGCCAGGCGCAGGCGATGTAGGCGGCGGCGATGTTGGCGGTGGCGCAGGCGGCGGCCAGGCATTCCTCGATCTGGGCGAGGGAGGGTCCGGGGCCGGAGGGAAAGCGCGCGCCGGGCAGCTGGGCGCTGTCGATGACGTCGATGTCGAGGTGGAGGTAGACGGGGGCGGGGCCGAGCTGGCCGAGGGCGGAGGTGATCGCGGCGGGGTCGGCGGGCACGCGGCGGACGTGACTGGTGGTGAGGGCGTCGCGCTCGGCGGGGTCGAGGTCGCGGGCGTCAGCGAGCACGACGCTGGTATCGGGGACGGGTCGCAGGCCGAGCGTGTCGTCGAACAGGCCAGGTGTGCGGCCGGTCAGCATGGCCAGTGCCATGCCGCCGAGGTAGCCGCTGGTCGATATGGCGGGGGTGTTGAAGTCGCCGTGGGCGTCCAGCCATAGCACGGCCAGGTCGCGATGGCGGCGCTGCAGCCCGGCCACCGATGCCCGGGCAGTGGGGCAGTCGCCGGAGAGCACCAGGGGCCTGGCGGCCTGCGTCACCGCGTCGACGGCGGCCCGGTGCAGCAGGCTCATCCGGGCGGGGACGGGGCCGGAGGGGAGGACCGGGCGGATAACCTGAGTCGCAGTGGCGGGGATCGGGAAGGCCGGGATGTGCTCGTCGAGGTGCCAGGGCGTGACGATCAGATCCCACGCGCCATCGGTGCTGTGGTCAGCCACGAGGTGTCTCTCTTTCGTTCCGGTGGGCGAGCAGGTCGAGCAGCCGGACCCGCAGACCCGACGCTACGCACGACACCACGACCTCGGAAGGGCCAGTGCCACGACCCCCTGAAACTGCCGGTCGACCATGCCGGGCCAGGCAGGAGCTCATGGCGTCGTCACATCGGCGGATGTCGTATCAGTGGTCGACCGTTCGTGGACCGATGAGAAGCGACCGATGATGAAGTCAAACAGCCGTCAGACAACGGACGAACAGGGGACACGATGAGCGACATGAGGGTGTTGGTAACGGGAGCGAGCATCGCGGGTCCTGCGCTGGCCCACTGGCTGCACCGACGGGGTGCCCAGGTGACCGTGGTGGAGCAGTCGCCCGGACTGCGCCCGGGTGGGCAGGCTGTCGACGCTCGCGGGGTGGCCAAGGAGGTCATCCGCCGGATGGGGCTCGACGCAGCGGTGCGGGCGGTGTGCACCGACACCGCTGGCGCGTACACGGTGGACGCGGACGGGAAGGTGCTGGAGACGTTCCGCGCGGACGACAACGACGGCGACGGGTACATCTCGGAGATCGAGGTCCTGCGCGGAGACTTCTCCCAGGTGCTGTACGACGACACCCGGGACCGTGTCGAGTACGTCTTCAGCGACCGGATCGCCGAGCTCACCCAGGACGCGGACGGGGTCGATGTCACCTTCGCGAGCGGCGACCGGCGGCGCTTCGAGCTCGTGATTGGCGCCGACGGGCTGCACTCGGCGCTGCGGGCGATGGTCTTCGGGCCGCGCGAGCAGTTCATCCGCCACCTCGGGCTGGTGCTCGCCTTCTACACCGTGCCCAACGAGTTCGGGCTGGACCGCTGGCTGATCGACTACCAGGAGGCGGGGCGCTCCGCCGGCCTGCGGCCCGTCCCCGACGCCACCCGCGCGATCGCCATGTTGTCTTTCCCCGCACCCAACTTCGACATCGACTACCGAGATGTCGAAGCGCAGAAGCGGCTGCTGCGCGAGCAGATGGCCGGCTTCGGCTGGGAGACCCAGCGCATCCTCGCGCACCTCGACGGCACCCCGGACTTCTACCTCGACCAGGTCGCCCAAGTGGTGATGGATCGCTGGCACATCGGGCGGGTGGGGCTTATCGGAGATGCGGCGTTCAGCGCGTCGCCGATGTCCGGGGCGGGCACCGGGCTGGCCCTGGTCGGCGCCTACATGCTGGCTGGGGAGCTCGCCGCCGCCGACTGGGACCCCGCGGCCGGGTTCGCCGGCTACGAGGAGCGGATGCGCTCGTACGTCGAGGCCAATCAGGAGATCGGCCGGATGCACGTGCAGATGCTCGCCCCTCCCGACCCGGGCGCCGAGCCGAGCCCGGAGCCCGACATGGAGGCCCTCACCGCGCTGGTCGAGCGCGCGGTCGGCGGCCCCGAGCTGCCCGACTACGAAGGCCTGCCAGACCGCGGGGCTCGCGCCTGGCTCTCGCAGGACTGATCGGCTTCGCCCCGAAACCGGGGGCTGACCTGCGGTTTCTCGTGGTGGAGCCTAGGGGACTCGAACCCCTAACCCCCTGCTTGCAAAGCAGGTGCGCTACCAATTGCGCCAAGGCCCCTGGGATCTCGACGAGCACGACCGGCGGGGTCAGGCGGTGGAGATCGGGTTAGTCAGGCTTTGTCGACGTTGTCGGTCGCCTCGGCCCAGAGTGCCTGCTCGGAGCGGGACTGGTCGAGCTTCTTCTTGGCGAACACGCCGCCGACGACGGCCAGCAGGATGAGCAGGAGCTTCTTCATGGTGTTACCCCTCGAGTTGATGGGAGTCGCGTGGTAGGCCCACGAGGACTTTGAGGTTTGGCCTCTTCCTCATCAGGTGGGGCCACCCGCGGCACGGAGAGTATCAAAGTTGCTCTCCGAGTGCGCGCCCGGTCCGGGTATCTGAGGACCGCTGGCAGCACCGAGCGGCGGTCTGTCAGCAGGTCAGGCCTTGGTAGCGACCACAGTGCGCGCGCGGACGGAAGGCCCGATCGGAGGACGCGGGCTAGTCACACCAGATGTCTGATCGGTCATGTATAACCCTTTCGCCCGTTCTGGGACCTTTGACCCTATTGGCTCGAAAGTCGCGCTGGCACGATAGCGCTACACGTCAGGACCTCGCGTGTGCGATGCGTTATCAGACGCCACCTCAACTGGCCTAGCCAGACTCGGGCACGTTTGTCCCTCCTTTGGCGTCCGCATTCACCAGCTGTTCAGTAGCGATCCCGATTGTCGGCCGTCCGGTCGGCAGTCCTTCGAACCACGCCCCCGATTGGGTTGATTCCCCATGCCTTCCAAGACCTCCATGTCTATTAGCCGCAGACGCCTTCTGACCGGCGCACTCGCAGCGACGGCCATCATCCCTCTCCGCAACTCTGTGGGTTTCTGGGATGCGGCTGACGCGTCTGAGGTGTCCGCGGCAGAGGGGAAACTCACCAAGGCTCAGCGTGACGCCCTGGTCTACGGCAGCTACGAGCCGACTGCCGACACGACGGGCATCCTGCCGGGAACAACCTTGACCGCCTACAACTCGACCTCGGTTGACACGTTCACTCTGCCGAGTGCCCTCAATTCGGCTGCGATCGCTGCCGGGTGGTTCTCGTACCAGGGCGGGATGGCGCTCAAGGACAAGCTCATCTACGGCGACATGCGGCCGCCGACCGGGCAGACGGTCCCGATCTTCATCCTGAACAGCAAGTGTGTGGGTGGCAATCACAAACCTGCCTACGACGACGGCGTGATGAACTGCGCCTCATCGAGTCGGACTGGATCAGCCGCGAAGGTCACCATGATCGACTGTGAGATCGCCCCCAGACGGCCGTCTCTGGGTCGTGACGGGATCCGCGGTCGGGCCTTCAACGCGTACCGCTGCGACATTCACAACGTGGTTGACGGAGTAGGCATCTTCGCCACCACCTCGCAGGGCACGGCCAATGCGGACGTGAACGTGAAGGGCAACTACATCCACAACCTGGCCTACACCTACCCCGACACGCTGACGCCGTCGCACACCGACGGCACCCACAACGACTGCATCCAGCACCAGGGCGGCAAGAACGTCCGCATCCGGGGCAACGCGCTGCACTGCACCACCACACCTGCCGATGTCACCGCAGGCTCCGGGACCAACCCTCAGTGCCCGTGGTTGATCGGTCAGAACATGGGGAACGGTGCCGCGCTGATCATCCAGAACAACACCGGCCAAGGTGTGGACAACACCACCGTCGCGGAACAGAACTACCTCTACGGCGGCAAGGCGCAACTCGTCGTCAAACAGAACATCGCGTTCGTCTACCGAAACAACAAGCACTACCGCAAGACGGCACAGGTCTCCGGCGGCGGCGGCACCGAGCCCAACTGCTCGGGATACTGGATCAGGTTCGACGACCACACCACTCCCGTCAGCGGACTCAACACGGGCGTCAACAACAACCGGTGGATCGACGGTCCCTATGCTGGCAACCAGCTCATCGAGGGCTACCTAATGGGCATCAAGTACAACGTCTGACAGGAGACGTAGTCCTCGGGCCTTGTCCCAGGCGGCCGCACGATCGATGACCGTCTGGGGCCCCTTGGGCAAGTCCTGCGATGCCGCTGCGGTCTACGGGGTGGGCCTAAGAGGACTTGAACCTCTGACCTCTTCCTTATCAGGGAAGCGCTCTAACCGTCTGAGCTATAGGCCCGCTGCGGGGAGCCGCCGGGGAAGGTTACCCCACCCGCGAGACCCGGCACAAAACGGATCAGCGGCCGTCCTCCGCCAGGGTGACCTCGACGCCGCCGAGCAACGCCGCAGACATGTTGTAGAGGAACGCACCGAGCGTGGCGATGGCGGTGATGAGTACGACGTCGATCACCGAGACCAGCATCGTGAACCCGAGCACCCGTGACATGCCGACGTAGTTCTCGACGTCGAAGTTCTTGGACTCCTCGCCACCGATGACGTTCTTGACCGACTCGTTGATCGACTCCCACACGCCGGCGGCACCGAGCACCGACCACACGATCATGACCGCGACGATGGTGACGATGGCGAACGCGATCGAGAGCAGGAACGCGGTCTTCATGACAGACCAGGGGTCGACCCGGCTCAGCCGCAGACGGGCCCGCCGCGAAAGCTTCGAGCCCGACCGCTTGACCGGCGCCGCTTCGGGGTTGGCGTTGTCGCGGTGCTCGTCGGCTGCGGCGGCGAGTTTGCCCTGCAACCGGGCACGCCAGTCGTCACGTGCGGCGGTGTCCTCAACGCCCGCGCCGCCTTGGGCGCCCTGGGTGCGGGTGTCGGTCATCAGGCTTCACTCTCCCCGTTCTCGGGATCGGGTTCAGCCTCGATTGTTGCATCTGATTGCGCGTCGTCCGATTCCTCGAGCTCCGCGCCGTCCTCGGCCAGGGCCTCCGAAGGCTCCTCGACCGCACCTTCGACGGCCTCTCCGAGCGCAGGTGAGACGGCCTCGTCGCCCACCTTCGACTCCACCGAGCGGGCCACCACGGCGACCGCGTCGCCGGCCTTGGGTGTAACGAACTTCACGCCCATGGTCGACCGGCCGGTCGCCCGGAACTGGTCGTTGATCGGGCTGCGAACGACCTGACCCTTCTCGGTGATCGACAGGATCTCGTCGTCCTCCTCGACGATGAACGCGCCGACCAGGCCGCCCCGGTCCTCGTTCGTCAGCGACATCGCCTTGATGCCCAGGCCGCCACGCGACTGGGATCGGTAGTCGCTGATCCGGGTCCGCTTGGCGAAACCGCCGTCGGTCATCGTGAAGACGTACTGCGGCTTCACGTCGGCCGCGGACACCTGCTCGGCCGACGGGTCCGGCGTACTGCGGCCGCGGCTCGGTCTCCAGGTCGAGGCCGGCCGCCACCTCGGCCGCCACCTGGGCGGCCCGGATGACCGACATCGACAGCATCGAGTCGCCCCGTCGGAACTTCATGCCGGAAACGCCCGAGGTGGCGCGGCCCATCGGCCGAAGCTGGGTGTCGTCCGCCTTGAACCGGATCGCCTGGCCCTTGCGCGACACCAGCAGGATGTCGTCGTCGGCGTTGACCAGCTCGGCGCCGATCAGCTCGTCGTCGTCCTCGCGGAAGTTGATCGCGATGACGCCGGCCTGGCGCGGACTGTTGTAGTCGCCGAGCCGGGTCTTCTTGACCAGGCCGTTCTTCGTGGCCAGCACGAGGTACGGCGCCTGGTCGTAGTCGCGGATCGCCAGCACCTGGGCGATCGACTCGTCCGGCTGGAACGAGAGGAGGCCGGCAACGTGGCCGCCCTTCGCGTCGCGCGAAGCCTCGGGCAGGTTGTAGGCCTTGGTGCGGTAGACCCGGCCGGCCGTGGTGAAGAACAGCAGCCAGTGGTGGTTGGACGTCGCGATGAAGTGCTGGACCACGTCGTCACCGCGCAGCGTCGCGCCGCGCACGCCCTTGCCGCCCCGCTTCTGGGTGCGGTACTGGTCCGAGCGCGTCCGCTTGGCGTAACCGCCGCGAGTGATCGAGACGACGAGGTCCTCGTCGGGGATCAGGTCCTCCATCGAGAGGTCGCCGTCGGCCGCGATGATCTGGCTGCGCCGGTCGGTGCCGTACTTGGCCACGATCTCGGCCAGCTCCTCCGACACGATCGACCGCTGCCGCGCCTCGTTGGCGAGGATGTCCTCGAGGTCGGCGATCTCGACCTCGATGCCGGCCAGGTCGTCGATGATCTTCTGCCGCTCGAGCGCCGCCAGCCGGCGCAGCTGCATGTTCAGGATCTCCTGGGCCTGGATCTCGTCGACGTCGAGCAGCGACATCAGTCCCGTTCGCGCCTCGTTCGCATCGGGAGAGCTCCGGATCAGGGCAATGACCGCGTCGAGGGCGTCGAGGGCCTTGACCAGGCCACGCAGGAGGTGGGCCCGCTCCTCGGCCTTGCGGAGCCGGTGCCGGGTCCGCCGCTGGATGACCTCGATCTGGTGGGCGACCCAGGCGCTGATGAACTGGTCGATCGTCAGCGTGCGCGGCACCCCGTCGACCAGGGCCAGCATGTTGGCGCTGAAGTTGGTCTGCAGCTCGGTGTGCTTGAGCAGGTTGTTGAGGACGACGCGGGCCACGGCGTCGCGGCGGAGTACGACGACCAGCCGCTGGCCGGTCCGCCCCGACGAGTCGTCGCGGACGTCGGAGATGCCCTGGACCTTGCCCGAGTCGGCGAGCTCGGCGATCTTCAGCGCGAGGTTGTCGGGGTTGACCATGTAGGGCAGCTCGGTGATCGCCAGGCAGGTGCGGCCCTTGTTGTCCTCGTCGACCTCGATGACCGCGCGCTGGGTGACCGAGCCGCGGCCGGTGCGATAGGCCTGCTCGATTCCCTCGCGGCCCACGATCAGCGCGCCGTTGGGGAAGTCCGGGCCGGTGATCCGTTCGACGAGCGCGTCCTGCAGCTCGTGCCGGCTCGCCTCCGGGTGCTCCAGCGCCCATTGGGCGCCCTGCGCGACCTCGCGAAGGTTGTGCGGCGGGATGTTGGTGGCCATGCCGACCGCGATCCCGGCCGATCCGTTGACCAGCAGGTTCGGGTAACGAGCGGGCAGGATCGTCGGTTCCTGGGAGCGGCCGTCGTAGTTCGGCTGGAAGTCGACGGTGTCCTCGTCGATGTCGCGCACCATTTCGAGCGCGAGCGGATCCATCCGGCACTCGGTGTAGCGCATGGCCGCGGCCGAGTCGTTGCCCGGCGAGCCGAAGTTGCCCTGGCCCTGGATCAGCGGGGCCCGCATCACCCAGGGCTGCGCGAGCCGGACCAGGGTGTCGTAGATCGCGGTGTCGCCGTGCGGGTGGTACTGACCCATCACGTCACCCACGACGCGCGAGCACTTCGAGAACCCGCGGTCCGGCCGGTAGCCACCGTCGTACATCGCGTAGAGAACCCGGCGGTGCACCGGCTTCAGCCCATCGCGTACGTCGGGCAGGGCCCGGCCGACGATGACCGCCATCGCATAGTCGATGTAGGCGCGCTGCATCGAGGTCTGCAGCTCGATCGGCTCGATGCGCCCGCCAGGTCCGGGGCCTTCGGGTGGATTCGTGGTGTCGGTCACGGTTCGTCTTTCTGGTCGGTTCTACGAATATCTAGGGAAAGTGCTAGAGACCTAGATATCGAGGAATCGGACGTCTTTCGCGTTGCGCTGGATGAAGGAGCGGCGTTGCTCGACGTCCTCGCCCATCAGGATCGAGAAGATCTCGTCGGCCTGGGCCGCGTCGTCCAGGGTCACCTGGAGCATCAACCGCTGCTCGGGGTTCATCGTGGTCTCCCACAGCTCGTCGGCGTTCATCTCGCCGAGGCCCTTGTAGCGCTGGACCGGGTTCTCCTTGGGAAGCTTCTTGCCCTGCGCGAGCCCGTCGCGCCTGAGCAGGTCGCGCTCCGAGTCGGAGTAGACGAACTCGTGCTCGGCCGGCTTGTTCCAGCGCAGCCGGTAGAGCGGAGGCTGCGCCATGTAGACGAAGCCGTGCTCGATGAGCGGCTTCATGAACCGGAACAGCAGCGTGAGCAGGAGCGTGTTGATGTGGTGGCCGTCGACGTCGGCGTCGGCCATCAGCACCACCTTGTGGTAGCGCAGCTTGTCGAGGTTGAACTCCTCGTGGATGCCGGTCCCGAGCGCGGAGATGATCGCCTGCACCTCGGTGTTGGCCAGCACCTTGTCGAGTCGTGCCTTCTCGACGTTGAGGATCTTGCCGCGAATCGGAAGGATGGCCTGGACCCGCGGGTTGCGGCCCTGCCGCGCCGAGCCGCCGGCCGAGTCGCCCTCGACGATGAAGACCTCGCACTCCTCGGGGTTCGTCGACTGGCAGTCCGAGAGCTTGCCGGGCAGGCCGCCGCCGCCGAGCAGCCCCTTGCGGCCGCGGGCCAGGTCGCGGGCCTTGCGGGCGGCGATCCGGGCCGACGCGGCGGCCTGGGCCTTGCGGACGATGTCCCTGCCCTCGGCCGGGTTCTGCGCCAGCCAGGCGCCGAGCCCGTCGTTGACGACCCGCTGCACGAAGCCCTTGGCCTCGGTGTTGCCGAGCTTGGTCTTGGTCTGGCCCTCGAACTGCGGCTCGGCGAGCTTGATGGAGATGATCGCCGTCAGGCCCTCGCGGATGTCGTCACCCGAGACCCTGTCCTCCGGCTTCTTGATCAGGTTCCACTCCTCGCCCCACCGGTTGACCAGGCCGGTCAGTGCGGCCCGGAAACCCTCCTCGTGGGTGCCGCCCTCGTGGGTGTTGATGGTGTTGGCGAAGGTGTGCACCGACTCGGTGTAGGAGGTGTTCCACTGCATCGCCATCTCCAGCGACATGTGGTTCTCGACGCTGTCCGGCGTCTCCGCCTCGAAGCTGATGACCGTCGGGTTCGCCTTGTCCTTGCGGCGGTTGAGGTGCTCGACGTAGTCGACGAGGCCGCGGTCGTACTTGAACCTGCAGCTCCAGGCCGCCGCCCTCGCCACGGTGGATGGCGTCCTTGCCGACCGCGTCCACCGCGTTGTCGATGGTGGAGTCCTCGACCGCGTCGGCGATCTCGGCCGCCGCGGGCCGCTCGTCGCGGATCACGATCTCCAGGCCCTTGTTCAGGAAGGCCATCTCCCGGAACCGATGGGTGATCGTCTCCAGCGAGTACGTCGTGGTCTCGAAGATGTCCGCGCTGGCCCAGTAGGTGATCGTGGTGCCGGTGGACTCGCCCGGCTCCATGGGCCGGACCTGCTCGAGCTCACCGTCGGGTACGCCGAGGTGGAAGGTCTGTCGCCAGAGGTGGCCGCGGTTCTTGACCTCGGCGACGAGTGTGCTCGCCAGGGCGTTGACCACGCTGACGCCGACGCCGTGCAGTCCGCCCGAGACCTTGTAGCCGCCACCGCCGAACTTGCCGCCGGCGTGCAGCAGCGTCAGCGCCATCGTGAGGGCGGGGATGCCCTCGGTGGGGTGGATGTCGGTGGGGATGCCGCGGCCGTTGTCCTCGACGCGGATGCCGCCGTCGGCCTGCAGGGTGACCAGGATCCGGTCGCAGTATCCGGCCAGCGCCTCGTCGACCGAGTTGTCCACGACCTCCCACACCAGGTGGTGCAGGCCGCGTTCGCCGGTGGAGCCGATGTACATGCCGGGGCGCTTGCGCACCGCTTCGAGTCCCTCGAGAACCTGGATCGAGTTGGCGTCGTAGGACGCCTCTTCGGTGGGAGCAGTGCTGTTGACGTCCTCAGTCACGCGTACCTCTTCTGTTCGACCCCGGCACACCGACGGTCGGCCTGCGAGCATGGCCCGTTGCATGATCAAGGCCGCAGCTGCGGGAGCCTGCGACCCAAACCCCATGATACCGGCCTGAGGGCCGGATTCCACGCGTACGCCCCTCAACATGGGATGGATCTGTGGATAAACAGGTGGTTTCCGGGGCTCTGAGGGGTGATTTCGCGGCCGAACAGGGGGGCGGGTGAGTCCCCATACGTCCGGGAGCCCCGCAGATCGTTAGTTTCGGCTTGGCTCGACGTTCACCCGTAGGTGTCTCGGGGGCCGCGGCCGGGCACGGTGAAGCGCCCCTTCTTCCACGATGGCTGGCTCGGTCCCGAGACGTCGAGGAAGGTCACCGTCCCGTCCCCGAGCTCCTCGTTGAGGCGGCGTACGACGTTGGCGGCGAGCAGGGTCAGCTGGGTCGCCCACGCCGTGGAGTCGGTCCGGACGCTCAGCCGACCCTCGGCGTACGACGTGGGGGTGCAGTGCTCGGCGATCGCCGTACCGACGATCTCCGGCCAGCGCGCGATCACGCCGTGGACCCGCAGATCCACTTCCCAGCCCAGGTCGCTGACCAGTCTGCCGACGGTGGTGTCCAGCCGTTGCGGGTCGCGGTCGTCGGGGTGGGCGCCGGTCACCTGGGCCGCGCGCGAACGCCGGCGTCCGCCGCCGGAGCGTTTCTGAGCCGGGCGGCCGCGGGCGGCGCCGGCGAGCGACCGCGAGATCAGCCGGGCCAGTTCGAGTCCCGTGTCGTCGTGCGGCTCGCCCTCGCCGGTCGAGCTTGTGCCCTCGCTGGTCGAGCTTGTGCCCTCGCTGGTCGAGCTTGTCGAGACCCTCTCGTCATCGGCCACGGGTCACCTCGCCGTCCGCGACGACGTAGCGCACGCCGGCCAGCGCCTCGGGCACGTCTGCGTCGACGGCCGCCGTGACCAGGACCTGCTCGGCGCCGGCCACGAGCTCGGCCAGCTGCCGGCGGCGCTGGGTGTCGAGTTCGGCGAAGACGTCATCAAGAATCAGGATCGGGTCATCGCCGTCGCTGCGCAACAGGTCGTACGACGCGAGCTTGAGAGCCAGCGCGAACGACCACGACTCGCCGTGCGACGCGTAGCCCTTCACCGGCAGCCGATGTTGGCCGTTGCCGAGGGTCAGCACGAGCTCGTCCCGGTGTGGGCCCACCAGCGAGACTCCCCGGTCGAGCTCGTCGTTGCGACGGCGCTCGACCTCGGCCAGCAGGGCCTCGGTGAGCGCTCCTCTGGTCCAGCCGCCGGTCCAAGGCTGTCGGGAGCCAGTTCGAAGGAGGGCTTGTAGCCGATCTCGGCGTCCTCGCGGGACGCCCCCCGCGCAACGGTGGCGTAGGCCTTTCCGACGAACGGCTGCAGCGCCTCGACCAGCCGCAGACGTTCGAACAGGATCTCCGAGCCGACCCTGGCCAGGTTGGCGTCCCAGACCCCGAGCGTCGACAGGGCGCCCTCCTGGGACGACGAGCCCCGGCGGGCGGAGCCGGCGGTCTTGAGCAGCGAGTTGCGTTGCCGCAGCACGCGGTCGTAGTCGGCGCGGACACTGGCCAGCCGGGGAGCGCGGAGCACCAGCAGGTCGTCGAGGAACTTGCGCCGATCCGCCGGGTCCCCCTTGACGAGGGTCAGGTCGTCGGGCGAGAAGACGATCGTGCGCACCAGGCCGATCAGCTCGCGCGTGCGGGGCAACGGCGACTTGTTGACCCGGGCCCGGTTGGCGCGGCCGGGGTTGAGCTCGATCTCGAGTACGGCGGTCCGCCCCTCACGCACCACGGCCGCCCGGATCACGCCCTGGTCCGGCACCGGCCAGGACCAGCGGCGCGTCGGTGGCGACCCGGTGCGACTGCAGTCTGGAGAGGTAGTCGATCGCCTCGACCAGGTTGGTCTTTCCCTGGCCGTTGGGGCCGATGAACACGCTCACGCCCGGTTCGAGGGCAACGTCGAGGTCGGCGTACGACCGGAAGTTGTGCAGGGTCAGGTGAGCGACGTGCAAGTCGGCCCTTCTCAGCCTTCGCTGGACGCGTCGCCGCCGGGCGGCGGCCCGGTGCGCACCGCGTGGCCACCGAACTGGTTGCGCATCGCCGCGATCGCCTTCATCGACGGGCTGTCGTCCTGCCGCGACACGAACCGGGCGAACAACGAGGCAGCGATCGCCGGCAGCGGGACGGCGTTGTCGATCGCTGCCTCGACCGTCCAGCGACCCTCTCCGGAGTCCTCGGCGTAGCCGGCGATCTTGGACAGACCGGGGTCCTCGTCCAGCGCGGCCACCAGGAGGTCGAGCAGCCAGGAGCGGATCACCGTGCCCTCGCGCCAGGACCGGAAGACGTCGGTCACGTTGTCGACCAGGTCGACCTTCTCCAGCAGCTCCCAGCCCTCGGCGTAGCTCTGCATGATGGCGTACTCGATGCCGTTGTGGACCATCTTGGAGAAGTGCCCGGCGCCCGGGCTCTTGCCGGCGTGCACCGACCCGAACTCGCCCTCGGGCTTGAGGGTGTCGAAGGCGGGTTGCACCTTGGCCACGTCGTCGTCCGACCCGCCGTACATCAGCGCGTAGCCGTTCTCGAGGCCCCAGACACCTCCGGAGACACCACAGTCGACGAACCCGATGCCCTTGTCGGCGAGCATCGCGGCATTGGCCTGGTCGTCGGTCCAGCGCGAGTTGCCCCCGTCGACGACGAGGTCACCCTCGCCGAGCAGCTCGCCCAGATCCCGGACGGTGTCGCGGGTCGGGTCGCCGGCCGGCACCATCACCCAGACCACCTTGGGGCTGGGCAGCTTGGCGACCATGTCCTCGAGGCTGCCCACGTCGCTGACCTCGGGGTTGCGGTCGAAGCCCACGACGGTGTGGCCACCGTTGCGGAGCCTGGTCCGCATGTTGCCACCCATCTTGCCCAGGCCGACGAGTCCGATGTCCATGTGCGAAGCCCTTTCGGTCGTGGGTGCCTGACTGCAGGCTAGCGCGGGGCTGCGGGTCGGAGCTCCAGAGAGCAGTCGCCGCGGCATCAGGAGGTAGCGGAAGCCGGATGGGGTGCCCCGACGTTGCCACCGCCGTTGCCCCCGTCGACGTCGCCGGAGCCGCTCATGACGACCGGTTTCGAGGCTTGGGTGAACGCGAGCTCGACCACCGGCTGGTCGATGGCGGTCAGGCCGTCGAGCAGGAACTGCGGGTTGAACCCCGTCGTGATGTCCTCGCCCTCGATGGTCGCCTCGATCGACTCGGACGCCTGCGCCTCCTCGCCCGACCCGGCGTCGAGGGTGAGCACCCCGTCGCTGAAAGCGAGCTGGACGGCGGTGTTGCGCTCGGCGACCAGCGCGACCCGCTTGACCGACTCGATCAGCGCCAGTTTGTCGACCTTCGCGGTCGTCGTGTGCTCGTTGGGGAACAGGCTGCGCACCTTGGGGAACTCGCCGTCGAGCAGCCGGGTCGTCGTACGTCGGGTGCCGCCGGGGGCCGCGCCCTCGAATCCGATGATGCCCTCGCCCGAGCCGGTCGCGGCCAGGGCGATCGTCACCTGGCTGCCCGCGGTCAGCGACTTCGCCGTGTCGGCCAGCACCTTGGCGGGCACGAGCGCCGCGAGGGACTCGTCGGGCGCGTTGGGCGACCAGGTGAGCTCGCGCTGGGAGAGCCGGAACCGGTCGGTGGCCAGCAGGGAGATGGTGGATCCGTCGATCTCGATCCGGACTCCGGTCAGGACCGGAAGCATGTCGTCGCGACCGGCGGCGGTGACGGCCTGGGCGACGGCGCCCGCGAACACGTCGCTGCCGACGGTGCCGCTGGCCGACGGCATCGCGGGCAGGGTCGGGTATTCGTCGACGGGCAAGGTCTGCAGGCTGAAGCGTGCCGAGCCGCAGGTCAAGCGAGACCCGGGTGCCTTCGAGCACCATCTCGACGGGCTTGTTGGGCAGGCTGCGGCAGATGTCGGCGAGCAGCCGGCCGCTGACCAGGGCCCGGCCCTCGGCGGACACATCGGCGGACAGCGTGGCCCGGGCGGAGGTCTCGTAGTCGAAGGTCGACAACTGCAGGCCCTCACCCGAGTCGAAGGCGCCGGCCTCGATCATCAGGCCGGCCAGGACAGGAACACTCGGTCGGACCGGCAGGCTGCGGGCAGCCCAGGCGACCGCATCTGCGAGCACGTCGCGCTCGACGCGGAACTTCACGACTCTCATTGCCTTTCGGTGGACCGGTGACACCACTGGACCCTGAATCCTGCCATGGAGCCCCGACAAGCGGGAGTTCTCCCCAGGTTGAGCTCAGTTGGGTTTCCGCGATGTTGGGAGCCAATTAGGGTTTAGTCGTAGTCATAGGCTCGGTGGAAACTGTGGATAACTGCGAGGCCCGCAGGTCAGACGGGCATTTCTCGTGCACATGGGCTGTGGATAAACCTGGGGAGAACCTGAGCTGACGGTGCACGACGCTCGGACCGGCGGCAGCGTCCTCCAAAGAATCCACAGGGTGTGCACCGGAACGTGGCCAACGAACCACAAATCCTGCACATCTCACAGGCGTGTGATTCGAGTCAGACGTGCCGGGCCTGCATCTTGACCCGGTTGGTGAGCTCGCTGACCTGGTTGAAGACCGATCGGCGCTCGGCGAGGAGCTGGTTGATCTTGCGGTCGGCGTACATCACGGTGGTGTGGTCACGGTTGCCGAACTGGTGGCCGATCTTGGGCAGCGAGAGGTTGGTCAGCTCGCGGCAGAGGTACATCGCGATCTGGCGGGCCTGCACCAGGTGGCGGCCGCGGCTGGGGCCGGTGAGGTCCTCGATCGAGATCCCGAAGTACGCCGCGGTCTGGGCGATGATGACGCCGGCGGTGATCTCGGGCTCGGCGCCCTCCGGGATGAGGTCGCGCAGGACGATCTCGGCCAGGGTCAGATCGACTTCCTGACGGTTGAGGTTGGCGAACGCGGTCACCCGGATCAGTGCGCCCTCCAACTCACGGATGTTGGTCTGGATCTTGGACGCGATGAACTCCAGGACGTCCGGCGGCGCGGTCAGCCGGTCCATGGCGGCCTTCTTGCGCAGGATCGCGATCCGGGTCTCGAGGTCCGGCGGCTGCACGTCGGTGATCAGGCCCCACTCGAACCGGTTGCGCAGCCTGTCCTCGAGCGCCTCGAGGCGTTTGGGTGCGCGGTCAGAGGTGAGCACGATCTGCTTGTTGGCGTTGTGGAGCGTGTTGAAGGTGTGGAAGAACTCCTCCTGGGTCTGGGTCTTCCCCTCCAGGAACTGGATGTCGTCGATGAGCAGCACGTCGACGTCGCGGTACTGCCGCTTGAACCGGTCCTGGCGGTCGTCACGGATCGAGTTGATGAACTCGTTGGTGAACTCTTCGCTCGACACGTAGCGGACCTTGGCGCCGGTGTAGAGGCTGCGAACGTAGTGGCCGATCGCGTGCAGGAGGTGGGTCTTGCCGAGTCCGGAGTCGCCGTAGACCAGCAGCGGGTTGTAGGCCTTGCCGGGCGCCTCGGCCACCGCGATGGCGGCGGCGTGCGGGAACCGGTTGGACGCGCCGATCACGAACGTCTCGAAGGTGTACTTCGGGTTCAGGCGGGTCTCGAGGACCCCGGGCGTCATCGCGGCCTCCGGTGGCAGGCCGATCCCACGGTCGTTGTGTATCGACTTATCCATTTGTTGACTTAGCAACTCATCGATAAGTGGCTCGTTGGGAGGCTGTGGCGCGGTTCCGTCGTCGAGCAGCGGATTCACCGTGACCGCGATCCGGATCTGATGTCCGAAGGCGTCGGTCAACGAGTCCTCGAGGCGAGTGCGCAGGCGGCCCTCGAGCTGGGTGCGGGTGAAGTCGTTGGGTACGGCGATGATCGCGGTGTGCTCGTGCAGGGTGACCGGCTCACTGTCGCGCAGCCAGGCCCGAAGGTTGGGTTGCAGGTCGTCGACGAGCTTTCGCCACACGGCCGTCAGGTCGACCGCTGTGCCGTTGGTTTCCTCGTGCTCCACTGAGGCTCCACTTCCTGCTCACGACGTCGGTCATGACTCGGTCATGACGGGCCGAACGACCGGTTGATCCCGGAGGACGGGTCTCCCATTCAACCCCGGGACCCCGTCCACAAGGAAGGTCCCGGAGGTTAGTTCCACATGTTTGTCCACAATCTGTGTACCCAGCCGGTAATGGTGGTCCCGAGCAGGGTCGGCCTCCGGACCTCAGTCGGTCAGGAACACGTTTCCGCAGGTCAGCCGGGTTTTTGACGGTGCATGTGACCCGGATCACAGTGAGTCCTCGCCGCTGTGGAGAGGGACCCGAGTTCGATCCTGGTCCGCGCGAACCTAACAAGGCGAAGGCCTGCGGATCAACCCGTCATCCACAGGCGGTCGGAGACCGGCCAGGCGGCTGAGTTTGACCCTGTCTCCGGCGGACGCGTACCGTTGGGCGGTCACCCGGTGTCGACCGGTGCCGCATGTCCACAGCAACGCCGTCTGGCGGCTCTCTGTGGGTGGGCGGTGCCTGCCGAAAGGCCCGTCGCCCACTGCACCCGGTGTGGACAAGTCCGAAGAAACTGATCTGGCATCGGAGAACCAGTCGTGAGCAAGCGTACCTATCAGCCGAACAACCGTCGCCGCCACAAGGTGCACGGTTTCCGCCTGCGCATGCGCACCCGCGCGGGTCGCGGCATCCTGTCGGCGCGCCGCCGCAAGGGCCGCAGCAGCCTGGCCGTCTGACCGGCCCGGCAACGACCCGCCCGTGCTGGCGAAGGCGCACCGACTCACCTCGAGCGAAGCGTTCCGCCAGGCGGTGCGATCGGGCTCCCGAGCCGGGTCGCGCACGATCGTCGTACACCTCCAACGGACTCGAGGAGGGCGACGCGCAGGTGGGATTCGTGGTGAGCAGGGCCGTCGGAAACGCCGTCGCGCGCAATCGTGTGAAACGCAGACTTCGCCACCTCGCCCGGGAGCGACTCACGTCGCTGCCGGGTTCTTGCGTGCTCGTGATCCGGGCCCTGCCTGCGGCTGCGCAGGCAACCTGGCCGGAACTCGGCGACGACCTGGATCGTTGCCTGAAGCGGGTGCTGCGGTGAAGTACCTCCTGATCGCGTTCCTCAAGGCCTACCGTCTCCTGATCAGCCCGCTCTACGGCCAGGTCTGCCGCTACCACCCGTCCTGCTCGGCCTACGCGCTCGAGGCTGTCACCGAACATGGCAGCATTCGCGGCAGTTGGCTCGCCGTACGCCGGCTCGGGCGCTGCCATCCGTGGGCGGCTGGCGGCTACGACCCCGTTCCACCCCGTGCCAAGCGGGGCAACTCCCAGACTCAAGGAGCCTGAGTGTCCATCTTCGGAGACATCGGCAGCGCGATCATGACGCCGTTGTACTACCTCACCAGCGCGGCCCTGGTTGGCTGGCACTGGTTGTGGAGCCACGTGTTCCCCGAGACCTCGGGGGCGGCGTGGGCGCTGTCGATCGTCGGCCTGACCGTGGTCATCCGGGCGCTGCTGATCCCGCTCTTCGTCAAGCAGATCAAGTCCAGCCGCAACATGCAGCTGCTGCAGCCCAGGGTCAAGGCGCTCCAGAAGAAGTACGGTCACGACCGCGAGAAGCTCGCGCAGGAGACCATGGCGCTCTACAAGGAGACCGGGCACGAACCCGTTCGCCTCGTGCATGCCGCTGATCTTGCAGATGCCGATCTTCTTCGCACTGTTCCGCCTCATCGACATCGCCGCGAAGAACGGCAAGGGCCACGGGTTCCTGACCGACATCACGCGCCCAGCAGTTCGCGGACGCCGAGCTGTTCGGCATCCCGATCTCGAAGACGTTCCTGAGCGCCGACGGGCAGCTGGGCGTGCAGATCCTGGCCGCGATCCTCGTGGTCGCGATGACGGTGACCACCTTCCTGACCCAGCGCCAACTGATGAGCAAGAACATGCCGGCCGACGCATTGACCGGCCCGTACGCGCAGCAGCAGAAGATGCTGCTCTACGTGCTGCCGGTGGTCTTCGCCGTGGGTGGGGTCGCGTTCCCCATCGGTGTCCTCATCTACTGGACGACCTCGAACCTCTGGACGATGTGCCAGCAGTTCTACGTGATCCGCAACAACCCCGCGCCCGGCACACCCGCCGAGAAGGCCAAGAAAGACCGCGACAAGGCCAAGGCCATCAAGCACGGCAAGCCGATCCCGGGCACCGAGGTCTCCCTGGAGAAGTCGGTCGAGGAAGCCCCGGAAGACCCCAAGCCCGCACCGCGCCAGCAGCCCAAGCGCCAGACGCGCAGCCAGCGCAACAAACAGCCCCCGCGAAAGACGCCGAACAAGAAGAAGAAGCGTCCCTGAACCACCACCCGTACTCCCAGGAGCAGACGTGAGCGAAGACGTGACCAAAGTGACGGACGAAGAAGCCACCGACGAGATCGTCGACGAGGCCGCCAGCGACGAGGCCTCCAGCGACGAGGAGACCGACGGCGACGACGCCGGCACGCCGGCTCGACCCTCGCGGCTGGAGCGCCTCGAGAACGAGGGTGACATCGCTGCCGACTACCTCGAGGAACTGCTGGACATCGCCGACCTTGACGGCGACCTCGACATGGACGTCGAGGGCGATCGCGCGGCCGTTTCCATCGTGGGTGCGGACCTCTCCCAGCTGGTCGGGCCCCGTGGGGAGGTGCTCGACGCGCTGCAGGAGCTCACGAGGCTCGCGGTCTATCGCGAAACCGGCGAACGGTCGCGACTGATGCTCGACATCGGCGGCTACCGGGCCGAGAAGCGCTCGTCGCTGGAGAAGCTGGCCGAGGAGCTCGTCGCGCGGGTGAAGGAGACCGGTGAGCCGGTTTCACTCGAGCCGATGTCGCCCTTCGAGCGCAAGGTGGTCCACGACGTCGTCGCTGCCGCCGGCCTGGTGTCGGAGTCCCAGGGGACCGAGCCGCGCCGCTACGTCGTGGTCCAGCCGGTGTGACGGATTTCGAGACGGGCGCTGAGCGCCCTCCTCAATCCACGGAGACGGGCGCTGAGCGCCCTCCTCAATGCTGAAGGTTTCACGTGAAACACCCGCTGTGCCGGACTCGGCGCAGCGGGTGTTTGCTTCGCGGCACGCACTGGCCGTCCGGTACGCCGACCTGCTCGCGACCGAGGGCACCCTGCGTGGCCTGATCGGGCCCCGCGAGGTGCCACGCCTCTGGGAGCGGCACCTGCTCAACTGCGCCGTGCTCGCCGACGCGATCCCCGAGGGCGCGACGGTGTGCGACGTGGGCAGCGGCGCCGGGCTGCCGGGGGTGGTGCTCGCGATCCGTCGCCCGGATCTCACCGTGACGCTGGTCGAGCCGCTGTTGCGTCGTACCACCTTCCTCGAGGAGGTCGTGGACGGGCTCGGCCTGACCAACGTGGAGGTGCTGCGGGCCCGCGCGGACGCCCTGCACGGGGCCCGGACCTTCGCGGTGGTGACCTCGCGCGCGGTGGCGCCGCTGGGCCGCCTCCTGGAGTGGTCGATGCCACTGGTCGCCGCCGACGGCATCCTGCTCGCCATGAAAGGTTCGTCGGCCGGGTCCGAGATCGAGGCCGCGCAGTCGGTGCTCACGGCCCTTGGTTGCGCCACCCCCGAGGTGGTCGAACTGAAGGAATCGGAGGATTCTTCGCCCACCTCCGCGGTTCGCGTCGCTTGGGCCGACCCCGGGAAGGTACCTTCGGAGAGGTTCGCGAGGTCGGCTTTCGGATCGCGATCGAGGAAGAATCGGGGCCGGAGGAAGTAAGGCGTGTCTGAGTCATCTGTCCGGTTATCCACCGGTTATCCACCGTTGGCTGAGCGTGGTTATCCACAGGTACCGGGGGTTCATCCACAGGACGACCGCTCCACGGCCGAGCCCGAGGTTTCACGTGAAACCTCGGTGGCACCCACCAGCTTCGTGGTCCGGACGGCCGCCGAGGTCGCCATCCAGGCCGATCTGCTCCACGACTCGACGACCCCGTTGGCCCGCGCGGCCGAACGGAGCGTCCGGGCGCGGGCGAGGGTTCGCGGCGCTGCCTCGCGCCCACAAGCGACCCGAGTCATGGTCGTGGCGAACCAGAAGGGCGGCGTCGGCAAGACCACCTCCGCCGTGAACCTGGCGGCGGCGCTCGCCCAGCTCGGACAGCGGGTGCTGGTGCTCGATCTCGACCCGCAGGGGAACGCGTCCACGGCTCTGGCCATCGATCATCAGCGCGGCATCCCGTCGACGTACGACTTGCTGGTGGAGGGGGCTCCGCTCGCCGACCTGGTCCAGGAGTCGCCCGAGGCCAAGGGGCTGTACGTCGTGCCGGCGACCATCGACCTGGCCGGGGCCGAGATCGAACTGGTCAGCGTCGTGGCGCGGGAGAACCGGCTGTACCGCGCCATCATGGCCGATCCGCTCGTCGGTTCCGCCGAGGAGGCCGGCGACGACCGGTTCGACTTCGTCTTCATCGACTGCCCGCCATCGCTCGGCCTGCTGACCCTGAACGCGCTCGTCGCCGGTGCCGAGATGCTGATCCCGATCCAGGCCGAGTACTACGCGCTCGAGGGTCTCGGGCAGCTGCTCGAGACCGTGGAGATGGTCCGTTCCCACCTCAACCCGCGGCTGATCGTCTCCACGATCCTGATCACCATGTACGACGGCCGGACCCGGCTGGCCGCGGGCGTCGCCGACGAGGTTCGCGAGCACTTCGGCGCACAGGTGCTGCGGACCACCATCCCGCGCTCGGTCCGGGTCTCGGAGGCGCCGTCGTACGGCCAGACCGTGATGACCTACGATCCGGGTTCGCCCGGCGCGCTGTGCTATCTGGAAGCCGCCCGCGAGATGGCTAGCAAGGGAGCCCCCGCATGAACCACAGGCAGCCGCAGCGAAGGGGACTCGGTCGGGGCCTCGGCTCGTTGATCCCCACGAGCCCGAGCGCCGGTGCGAGCGCAACAATCACCGAAGCGCCGTCGCCAGCGCCTGGTTCCGACGGTGACACGCCCACGTGGTCGATCAACGGCGCCACGCCGCCCGAGGCTGGTCCGACCGAGCGGACGCCCGCGGGAGCGTACTTCGCCGCGATCCCGCTCGAGCAGATCGTCCCGAACCAGCGGCAGCCCCGCGAGGTGTTCGAGGAGGAGGCGATGAGCGAGCTCGTCCACTCCATCAGGGAGGTCGGCCTGCTCCAACCCGTCGTCGTCCGCCGCACCGGGCCGGACGCCTACGAGCTGGTGATGGGGGAGCGGCGCTGGCGGGCGTGCCAGGTGGCCGGCGTCGAGGAGATCCCCGCGATCATCCGGGAGACCGGAGACAACGACATGCTCCGCGATGCTCTCCTGGAGAACCTGCACCGCTCGCAGCTGAACCCGCTGGAGGAGGCGTCCGCCTACGCCCAGCTGTTGGAGGACTTCGGCTGCACCCACGACGATCTCGCTCAGCGCATCGGCCGCTCCCGGCCCCAGATCAGCAACACCTTGCGGCTCCTGAAGCTCTCCCCGCAGGTGCAGCGCCGGGTCGCCGCCGGCGTGCTCTCCGCCGGGCACGCCCGGTCGTTGCTTGCCGTCGAGGACGGAGACGTGCAGGATCGCCTGGCCCAGCGGGTGGTGGCCGAGGGCATCAGTGTGCGCGGCCTCGAGGAGATCGTGGCCGTGGGCGAGCGCGCCGGCCGCGAGGCGCGTCAGGTACGCCGCAGGCCGACCGCCCCGGGTCTCGAGGAACTGGCCGAACGCCTGTCCGAGCGGCTGGAGACGCGGGTCAAGGTGGATCTCGGCAAGTCCAGGGGCAAGATCACCGTCGAGTTCGCCTCGCTCGACGACCTGCGCCGCATCGTCGACATCATGGACCCGCGAAACCGCAGCGATCGCCCCATCTAAGCGATAAGTGGATTTGTCGACAAACCCACTTATCAACTACTTCTTCTTCGCCTTCGCTCGCCGGCGCTGCGGCCCGCTCGCGCTTCTCGGCGACCTCGAGGGCCTTGGCCTCCTCCAGGGTGGGCGCGGACCCGCCGTGAGAGCGAGGCAGCCACCAGGATCCGGGTGGCTGCTCGTCGGCCGGATAGGCGCGGATGGTCTCGTCGAGCAGCTTCGTCATCGCGTCGTGCAGCTCGGCGGTCTCGGCGACCGGGTTGTCACCAGCGGGATGCAGGGGTGCCCCGACGCTGATCGCGATGGTCTTGCCGCGCGAGAAGTCCCTGGGGTGGTCCTTGGTCATCAACCGCTGAGTTCCCCAGAGGACGACCGGCACCAGCGGCACGCCGGCCTTGGCCGCGATCCGGACCGCGCCGGTCTTGAACTCCTTGAGCACCATCGCCCGAGAGATGGTCGCCTCTGGGAAGATCCCGACGATCTCACCGGCGGTGAGGTAGTCGATGGCCAGGTTGTACGACCCGATGCCCTCAGCCCGGTCGACCTCGATGTGGTGCAGGGAACGCATGATCGGGCCCGACAGCTTGTGGTCGAAGAGCTCACGTTTGGCCATGAACCGCACGTAGCGGCCCGAGGGGTTGGCTGCCAGCCCGCCGTAGATGAAGTCGACGTAGCTGATGTGGTTGAACACCAGCAGCGCGCCGCCGGTCTTCGGCACGTTGTCGGTGCCCGTCATCACGAACCGCTGGCCGAGTGCCTTGAAGGCGGTCTTGGCCGTCAGGATGACGGGAGCATAGGTCAGGTCACGCATCTCGGGCTCCTCAACGATCTACTGCTGCCTGCACGAGCGAGGTCATCACCTTGCCGAGGTCGAGGCCGGCCGCGTGGATCGACAGTGGCACGGTCGACGTCTCGGTCAAGCCAGGGGCGACGTTGACCTCCAGGAACCACACCACGCCGTCGGCGTCGATGATCAGGTCGGAACGGGAGATGTCGCGTAGCCCGAGCGCCTCGTGGGCATCGACCGCGACCTTGGCGACCCGCTCGGACAGCTCCGGCGACAGCCGGGCCGGCACCATGAACTCGGTCGACCCTGCGGTGTAGCGGGCCGTGTAGTCGTAAACGCCGCCGTCGGGCTTGATGCCCACGGCGGGAAGCGCCCGCGGCCCGGAACCGTCGTCGACCACGGGTACGGCGACCTCGTCGCCCTCGATGAACCGCTCCAGCAACGCGTCGCCGCCGTAGGCGAAGGCATTCACCATGGCGCCGGGCAGGTCGGCCGCGTCGCGGACCACCGAGCAGCCGAGCGCGGATCCGCTGCGAGCAGGCTTGACCATCACCGGCAGCCCGAGCTTCGAGACCAGGGCATTCATCACCGTGGAGGCGCCGAGCTCGCGGAACGTCTCATGGGGGAGGCAGTACCACTCGGGAGTACGGATCCCGACCGCACGAACGATCGTCTTGGCGACGGGCTTGTCGAACGCGGTCCGGCAGGCTGCGGGTCGAGAGCCGACATACGGCACGTCGAGGAGCTCGAGCACCTCACGGATCGCGCCGTCCTCGCCGGCCTCCCCGTGCAGCATCGGGATCACGCAAGCCGGTCGGTCCGCCGCGAGAGACGGCAGCAGCGAGGCGTCCACGTCGCGTTCCTCGACCTCGACTCCGGTGCTTCGCAGGGCCTCGGCGACCCGCCGTCCCGAGCGCAACGACACGTCCCGCTCGTGGGACAACCCGCCGGCAAGCACGACCAGACGCCCCGCGCCGGCGCTCGGGCCATCGGCGGTCGAGCCTGAGTTTTCGGCGGTCGAGCCTGAGTTTTCGGCGGTCGAGCCTGAGTTTTCGGCGGTCGAGCCTGTCGAGACCATGTCTGGCTCCTCCATCAGGTCAGGTCCGTGCCCGGGCTGTCGTACCCGCTTCGCGGGGCCAGCTCTGGGTGTGGCTTCAGGGCACCGAAGGTCTCACGCAGCTCCATCTCGGCCTCGAGCACGCCCGCGAGACGCCGTACGCCCTCACGGATCCGCTCCGGCGTCGGGTAGCAGAACGACAGCCGCATCGAGCTCGAGCCGAACCCGTCGGCGAAGAACGCGGTGCCCGGCACGTAGGCGACCCGGGCGGTGACCGCCCGCGGCAGCATCGCCTTGGCGTCGATGCCGGGGGGAAGGGTCACCCAGACGAAGAACCCGCCGGCCGGCGTGTTCCAGGCACACGAGGCCGGCAGGAAGTCGTGCAGCGCCTCCATCATCGCGTCGCGCCGCTCGCGATACATCTCGCGCATCTGCTTGATCTGGCCGAGCCAGTCGTGCTTGGCGAGGTACGCCGACACGGCCATCTGGCTGAACGACGGTGGGCACAGGGTCGCGGCCTCCTGGGCGAGCACGAGCTTCTCGCGCACGGCGTGCGGGGCCAGCGCCCAGCCGACCCGCATCCCGGGGGAGAAGGTCTTGGAGAAGGAGCCGAGGTAGATCACGCCCTCGGCCTCGTCGGCGCGCATCGCCCGCATCGGCTCCTGGTCGAAGCCGAGCAGGCCGTAGGGGTTGTCCTCGAGAACGAGGATGTCGTTCTTGCGGCAGATGTCGAGGATCTCCAGCCGGCGCTTCGCGGACTGGGTCACGCCGGCGGGGTTGTGGAAGTTCGGGATCGTGTAGAGGAACTTGATCGGCTTCCCGGCTGCCTTGACCGCCACGATCGCCTGGCGGAGCGCCTCGGGAACCAGACCGCCGGCATCCATCTCGACGTGGACGACGTCGCACTGGAAGGACTTGAACACCCCCAGGGCCCCGACGTACGACGGGGCCTCGCAGAGCACCACGTCGCCGGGGTCGCAGAAGATCCGGGTGACCAGGTCGACCGCCTGCTGGGAGCCCACGGTGACGACCACGTCGTCGGGGTGGGCGTCGATGCCCTCGAGGCGCATCACGTCGGTGATCTGTTCACGCAGAGTGGGATCGCCCTGGCCGGAGCCGTACTGCAGGGCCACGGGTCCGTTGGTGGCGATCAGGTCGCCGATCGCCTCGCCCACCACGTCGAGCGGGAGTCCGGAGATGTTGGGCATCCCGCCAGCGAGCGAGACCACCTCGGGCCGGGAGGCAACCGCGAACAGGGCCCGGATCTCGGAGGCGGTCATCCCCTTGGTGCGGGCGGCATACCGATCGACGTAGCTGTCGAGGCGGGTGCTGCTGCGGACGATCTCGTTCATGACAGCACTAGCATGGATCATCCCACGACCCCCCGCAGCACCTGGGTCGTGATCCGGTCCCTTCAGGAGGTGTCGCTTGGCCCGCAACACCGCGCCGCTGACGGTCGATCGGCTCGCCGAACTGCCGGGCCGCTGCCAGTCCTGTCTGTTCTGGGAGCTCGACCCCGTCCGCCGCCAGCGCGTCCCTTCCGAGGAGGCCGCGGAGGAGAAAGAGGGCTGGGTCTCCGGGGTGCTCCGCGAGTGGGGCTCCTGCGGCCGCGTGGCCCTGGTCGACGATCAGGTCGTCGGCTACGTGATCTACGCCCCGACCGCCTACGTGCCGGGGATCGACTCGTTCCCGACGGCCCCGGTCTCGCCCGACGCAGTCGTGATGACCACGGTGTACGTCGACCCGGCGCACACCGGCGGTGGCATCGGCCGGCTGCTGATCCAGGGGATGGCCCGCGACCTGATCAGGCGGGGTGGGATCAGGGCGGTGGAGACGTTCGCGGACGCCCGCGGGACCCGTGGGCACTGTCTGGTGCCGGCCGAGTTCTGCGGACGGGTGGGCTTCAAGACCCAGCGCGCGCACTGGGCCACGCCCCGGCTGCGGATGGACCTCCGCACCGCGCTCACCTGGCGCGACGAGGTCGAGCAGGCGCTGGAACGGCTGATCGGGGCGGTGCGGCCGATCGTGCACCCGGCACCGAAGGCGTCTCGGCCTTCGGCCCGGGGCACTCGGTCGATCCTCTGACGCAGCCTGCTCAGGAGGATCGATCAGGCAGATCGATCAGGCAGAGTGATCAGGCAGCGATCAGGCGATGAACTCGGCGATCTCGTTGAGCAGGGCGGCCTTGGGGCGCGCGCCCACGATCGACTTCACGACCTCGCCGCCCTGGTAGACGTTGATGGTCGGGATCCCGGTGACGCGGTAGGACGACGGCGTGACGGGGTTCTCGTCGACGTTCATCTTGACGAACGTGATCTTGTCGCCGTGCTCGATGGAGAGCTCGTCGAGGATGGGCGAGACCTGGCGGCACGGACCGCACCATTCGGCCCAGAAGTCGACCAGCACGGGCTTGTCGGACTTGAGGACCTCGATCTCGAAGTCGGCGTCGGTCACTGCTGCAATGTTGCCCACGAGGCTGCCTTTCATTGGTCTGGCTGTCGATGGTTCAGGCGATGGTTCACGTCTGTCCCCCAGTCAACACGCGACCATGGACAGTTGTTCCCGGCTCAGGCCCCGGCGGTCTGCACTTCCTCGGTCATGGCTTCGATGGCTTCCTCGTCCGACAGGTCCGGGCCGGCGGTCGAGGCGCGGTGGTCCAGGTGGGCGATGTAGCGCTCTGCGTCGAGGGCCGCGGCGCAACCCGTGCCGGCCGCCGTGACCGCCTGCCGGTAGTGGTGGTCGACGAGGTCGCCGGCCGCGAAGACACCGGGCAGGTTGGTGGCCGTGGAGGGCTGGGCGACCAGCACGTAGCCGTTGTCGTCGAGGTCGACCTGCCCCGGAAGCAGCTCCGAACGCGGGTCGTGGCCGATGGCGATGAACAGGCCGGTCACGTCGAGCGGCCGGGTCTCGCCGGTGACGGTGTCGCGCAGGGTGATGCCGGTGAGCCGGTCGTCACCCTCGATCGACGCGACCTCGGAGTTCCACACCATCTCGAGCTTGGGGTCCGCGAACGCGCGCTCCTGCATGATCTTGGAGGCCCGGAGCTCCTCGCGCCGATGGATGAGGTAGACCTTCGAGGCGAACCGGGTCAGGAACGTCGCCTCCTCGACTGCCGAGTCGCCGCCGCCGACGACCGCGATGGCCTGGTCGCGGAAGAAGAACCCGTCGCAGGTCGCACACCACGAGACGCCACGGCCGGAGAACTCGTCCTCCCGCGGCAGGTTCAGCTTCCGGTAGCCCGAGCCCATCGCGAGGACGACCGAACGGGCGGTGTAGGTGTCGGTGGCGGTCTTGACGACCTTGACGTCGCCGGTGAGGTCGACCTCGACGACGTCGTCGCTGACCAGCTCGGCGCCGAAGCGCTCGGCCTGGGCGCGCATCTCGTCCATCAGGGCCGGGCCCATGATCCCGTCCTTGAACCCGGGGTAGTTCTCGACCTCGGTGGTGGTCATCAGCGCGCCGCCTGCGGTGACCGAGCCCTCGAACACGAGCGGCTGCAGCGAGGCGCGGGCGGCGTACACCGCGGCCGTGTAGCCGGCGGGGCCGGAACCGATGATGATCACGTTGCGGGGGTCGGACATGCGTGCACTGCTCCTTGCGGATCTGTGTGGGCGTCGGCGCTGGCGACGGCTTGGCGAGGGCTCGGCCGAGGTACGTCGACACAACCGATCGTAGGGGCAGGACATTCCGCAGCCCGCTCCGGCACGGCGTCAGGGGCTGGGGAGCACCACGCTGCGGACGTAGCCGGACGTCGTCGTCCCGGACCTCGCAGCGGTAGAGGTCCACGCGCTGTCCGTCGTCGGTCGGGGCGCGGTAGACCAGCTCGGCCAGCGGCTCCCGCATAGGTGACGACGAGGGTCCGCTCGCCCTTCGGCGGCCACCGGGCAGGCGGCTCGCACTGCCTTGCGCTCCGCGCAGGCTGTCGATGTCCGACCTGTCGTCAGCCGGTCTGTCGGTGCGGCTCGGCCACGTCGGCACGGAAGTGGTCGGGTCGGATCACGGGCAACAGGTGAACGTGCCGCGTCGTCGCTCGACGGCGGCCGGCTCGTCGGGTCCTGCGTCGTGGCCGGCTGGCTTGTCGTCGGACTCACTGTCCGGCCCACCTTCCATGGCAGCCGTTGTCCTGGTCAGCGCTGCTGGCGGCGTCACCGCCTGAGTCGTCGGAGCCCGTGCCCGGCAGCTGGCTGATGCCGACCCCGGCGACGACCACGGCAGCGGCCGCGACGAGCAGTTGTACGCCGCGCCGCCGCCGGCGGCGGGCCGCCAGGTCGGTGACGGGCCGGAACCGCCGGCTGTCGGGCTGTCCGCTCCTCCGCGAGCCCGACCAGGACCCGGTCGAGGCGCTCCGACGACCGCGTCGGGCATGGGCTCGGTGTGGCGGGCCGCCGCGAGGTGGCGGCGTACCGCATCCTCCTCGGCGGGGCTCAGCTCCGGAGGGTTCGACTCCGGTTCGGTCATGTTGCGGTCACCTCCTCGTCGGGCGGGTCGTTCGGCTGCCTCACGGGTTGGATCTCGGTGGGGGAGCCCGGGCTGGATCTGTGGATGGGACGGTGGGCGCGGGCGGCTGGTTCCCGTGAGGGAGGTCACCCGTGCCAGACGGTCTGAGGACGCCGAGCAGGGGCGCCAGCTTGGCCCGGCCCCGGGAACACCTGCTCTTGATCGTGCCGACCGCACAGTCGAGCATCTCGGCGACCTCGGCGACCGGGTAGCCCTCCATGTCGACCAGGATCAGGGCAGCCCGCTGGTCGGCGGGCAGGGTCGCCAGGGCCTCGAGGACCGCACGGCGGACGTCGCCGGCGTCGGCCTCGTCGGCAGGATCGCTGCCGGTGGCAGTCGCCAGTCGAGCCGCGACCGGCGTACTCCTCGAGGTCGTCGGGCAGGGCGTCCGCGGCCCGGACCTTCTGCGACCGGAGCCGGTCCAGGCAGGCGTTGACGATGACTCGGTGCAGCCACGTGGTGACCTGCGCATCGCCGCGGAAGCTGTCGGCCCGCCGGAACGCGGAGATCAGCCCGTCCTGCAGGGCGTCGGCGGCATCGTCCGGGTTGCCCATGGTGCGTACGGCGACCGCCCACAATCGGTCCCGATGCCGGCCGAAGAGCTCCCCGAATGCCTCGGCGTCACCGTCGACGTGCGCCTGGAGCAGCTCGGCGTCGGTGCGGTCGGTCATGGGGTTCTCATGACCGGACGGTGATCTCACGGATCTCGCCAGTGAAACCACCCTGCTCGGGCAGGGAGGTCAGCCACACGAGGAGGTAGCGACCGGAGGAGTCGTCTGGCATGGAGACGGTCACGCTGTTCTGGTCGGCGGTGTCCTCGGCAACGGGATCGCCGGTCGGTACTCCGCTGGGGGGCTCGTCGGAGAGATACAGGGAGAACGTCGGTCGGCGTGCCGCCGAAGTCGACCCCGACCTCACCGACTTCTCGGTCCTTGCCGAGGTCGAGCAGCAGCGCCGACCCCATCCTTGAGTCCGCCAGGCCCGAAGTTCTGGTCGTAGGTCGACGTCGTCCAGACGGTCGCGCGGTCGCCGTCGATGGCGTTGGCGACGTCCTCGGGATACTCCTCCGGCGGATCACCCTGGGGGTCGTAGTCGTCGGCGCTGGCCACCTTGATCCGCGCTCCTGCGCGCTCGGTGCCCTGCCCGCTCGGGTCGGACGTGGAGTCACCGCTCGGATCGTCGTTCCCGTTGCCGCCGAAGTCGAAGTCGAGGGCGAACGCAACAATCGCCAGCACGATCACCCCGGTCGCGATCACGGCCGCGAGCAGCAGCCAGGACCGGCCCGGGACCCGGCCCTCGGGCTGGTCCTCGGGCTCGGCGAGCCACGATGGGACCGCTGCCGCTGCCGGAGTCCCACGGCCAGTAGTCGCCGTTGCCCCCGTTGCCGCCGTTGCCGCGCCGGTCGCCGACGGGCGCGGGCGGCGGACGGGGTCGGGTGCGTAGAGCGGTCGCTCGGGGGGCTGCTCGAAGCTCGGAGGTGGTGGCGGGTTGTCCTTGCGGGGGGTGAGCCAGTCGGTCTCGAAGGCGGGTGCTCCGGCCACCGTCTCCTGGGGGTCGGGCGTCTTCCAGGGGTACGTCGGCGGTGTCGTCGTGGAGCGGCACGTCGACCACGGTGGCGTCGGGATCGGCTGGTTCGGTCCGGGTGGCAGCCTCTGCCTCGTCTCGGGCTCGACCCGATCGACGGGAGCCATTCTCTGCGTGGCGTCCGGGTCGCGAGTGGGCCAGGACAACAGCGGAGCCTGGTCGGCCTCCGCAGCGGCCAGCGCGCCAGGGTCGCCGACGAAGGCGACCAGGGCATCGTGGATGTCGGCAGCCGTCGCGATGCTCCTGGTGTGGGTCCCCGACGTGTGTGCGAAAGGGCTGAGCACGTCGTCACAGATGGCGTCGAGTGCCTTCGGGATGCCCGCGCGGACCTTTCGCGGCCGCAACGGCTGGCCGCCGGACTGAGGGGCCGCAGGCAGTCCGGATCGGGAGACGCCCGGCCACTTGCCCAC
Organism: uncultured Actinomycetota bacterium; assembly: GCA_963719255.1. Classification (GTDB taxonomy): domain Bacteria; phylum Actinomycetota; class Actinomycetes; order Propionibacteriales; family Nocardioidaceae; genus Nocardioides. The sequence continues at coordinate 180,113 of CAVRBN010000019.1, forward strand.
CAGGGCGGCGTACAGGATGCCGGCGAGGTCGACGGTGTCGGTCGTGACCCGACCCGGGGGCAGGCCGTGCAGAGCGGCATCGACCGCGAACCCGATGATCTTGACGGTCCCGTTGTGGTCGATCAGCACGTTCTCCGGGACCAGCCGACCGTGCGCCTGCTCCTGGTCGTGAGCCCTGGCGATCGTCTCGGCGACCTCGGAGACGATCCAGGCCGCCCGACGAGCCGACAGCGGGCCCTCGGCGAGGAGGAGGTCGAGGGACTGCCCCGAGCCCCACTCGTTGACGACGTAGCAGAGGTCGTTGCGCTCGTCCGCGTCGAGGACGCGCAGGATCCTGGCGTCGACGACGGTCGCCGATCGCTTCGCGGCGTCCAGCAGGAGAGGAGCGCGGGGATCGGTGGCCCGGATCACGTGGAAGGCCACGTGGCGGGCCAGCACCTGGTCGTGGGCACGCCAGAACAGCCCGCCGGAGGTCTCCCGGAGCAGGTCGACCATGCGGTACCGGTCCGCGATCACGTCGCCCGGCCGGATCGAGTTCGGCACGTCTCCCCTTCCGCGTGATCCTGGCATCTGAGTCATCGTAGGACTCCGCCGTCAACGCCTCCGGATCCGGGCGGCCGACGGGTGAAGGCGCCGAGGACGGTCGTGGCCTCCCGGATGCGCATCATCCGGGCCAGGGCGAGGAAGACCACGACGTCGATCCCCACGACGAGGGCGGCGACACCGACCGCTCCGAAGAATCCGGGCTCGCCGAACAGCCGGTGCAGGCCGCGCTCCGCGCCGTACGCCACCAGCGTGGCCAGCCCGGCGGCGATCAGCAGGCGGACCAGGAACCGCACCAGCACCGGGGTGTCGAGGCCGCCGAGCAGGTGCCGCAGGAGGAGGTACGACGCCGACGCACCGACGAGGTAGGACCCTCCGTAGGCGAGCACCAGGGCGGGCGAGGTGTCCTTCGCCGACGCCTGCTGGACGAGCACCAGGGCGAGCACGATGTTGGTCGAGGCCACCACGCACTGGACCCAGAACACGGTGCGGGTGCGCTCGAGGGCGTAGAAGCCACGCAGCATCAGATAGTGGACGGTGAAGAACAGCAGCCCGGGCGCGAACAGAGCCAGGGAGGGCACGAAGTTCTCGTACGACGACGCGGCGGCACCGTGACCCCAGACGAACTTGCTGATCTCGCGGGACACGACCGGCAGGACGCACACCATCGGAACGATCAGGACCAGCGTGGATCGCAGCGTCGACGACAGGGTTCTGGCCAGTCCCGCCAGGTCTGCGTCCGCAGCACTCGCCGACAGCCGCGGGAGGATGGCGGTCGCCAGCGACACGGTCACCACGGAGTGCGGCACCATCACGAGCAGGAAGGTCTGGGAGTAGATGGTGTAGCCCGTGCCGTCGATGTTGTCGGCGGTGCCGCTCGATGCCAGGCGGACGACGATGGTGTAGGCGATCTGGTTGACCACCACGAACAGCACCGTCCAGACCCCGAGCCGCAGCGTGTGTCCCAGGCCGGTGTTCCGGAAGTCGAACCGGGGTCGATACCTGAAGCCGGCCGCCTTGAGGTAGGGCACCAGGATCAGGAACTGGGCGGCGATGCCGAGCGTGGAGCCGACGCCGAGGACGAGCTCCTGGTCAAGCGTGTAGCCGCCCTGCAGCTGCGCCCCCTCGGGCTCCTCGAACGCGAACAGGTACACGACCAGGACGGCCACGGAGATGACGTTGTTGGCGATGGGGGCCCACATCATCGGGCCGAACTTGCCGCGCGCGTTGAGGATCTGTCCGACCAGCACGAACATCCCGTAGAAGAACACCTGCGGCAGGCAGAACCGGGCGAAGTCGATGACGGCGTCGCGCTGCTCGGCCAGCTCCGAGGTGTTGTACGACGGGTCCAGGAACAGCTGCATCACCCAGGGCGCGGCGATCACCAGGAGCGTGGTGACGGTCAGCAGGAACAGCCCGGCCAGCGTGACGATCCGGTTGGTGTAGGCCTCCCCGCCGTCGCTGTCGTTGCGCATCGCCCGGACCAGCTGCGGGACCAGAACGGCGTTGAAGATGCCGCCGGCCAGCAGGATGTAGAGCATGTTCGGGATGGTGTTGGAGATGTTGAACACGTCGGCGTGCAGGCCGGCACCAAGTGCCGCGGCCAGCAGCGCCGACCGGACCCAACCGCTCAGCCGCGAGACGATGGTGCCGGACGCCATCACCGCACTCGAGGAGAGGATCCGGCTCTGGTCGGAGTTCACCTCATTGCTCACTCCTGGCGTCACCCGGCCTTCGTTCCGGTGAGGCGGCGGAACAGCCGCAGTGCGATCGCGCCGAACAGGAGCGCCGCGCCGACACCGATGATCACCCAGATCACCCGGCCGGACTGGCTGGACCGGATCGGCAGGTCGGCGGCCGGACCGAGCCGGGTGCCTTCTTCGTCGGTCAGGACGAGCTTGACCTGGTGCACCCCCAGCCCGGTGGACCGCACCTGAAGGAACACGCTGCTGATCCTGTTTCCTTCCACCGCGATCCGCGACAGGGCCGTCGATCTCCAGCTCGTCGTCGACGAGCGACTTGATCTTCACCGAGACGGGCTGTTCGAGGTCGTTCCTGACGTCGACGCGGAACCGTCCGCTGGTGCTCGAGAGCGTGACGTACGGCGGCGCGGAGATCTGGATCCGCTTGAACAGACGCTGGATCGTCCGGCGGGCCTCGGCCGCGTCAACCCCGGCCTGGGTCGGGTCGGCGCGCATGAAGTACGACGTCGTGGTCAGCGCCTGCGCGGCCACCTCCCGCTCGACCGTCGAGTTCTCGCTCAGCACGCTCTGCAACGTGGCGCCCGGCGCGGAGCAACCGTTCCGCAGCGTCGAAGTTGCCCCCGTCGAGCTCCCGCGGTGATCTGCCGCTCCGGATAGACGAGATCGTCGGCTGCGACCAGTGGCGGGTCGACCTGAGCCAGCGACGGGAGCGGCACCAGGGACAACCACGAGAGGTCGAGGTCGTCGAAGAGACCCGCTCGGGCGGGGCCCGGGTTCCAGTCGGCCGGCATCGAGACCACGAGCGGGTCGGTGCTGTGGCTGATCGACCGCAGCGCCGCCTCGGAGACAAGGCGCTGCCGGACGGCGAGGTCGGCGAAGCGGGTTGTTCGGTAGCGGCCCGCCCAGCGAGGCCGAGGCGTCGTACAGGTGGACGGTGTGCTCGTTGACGGTGACGGCACCCGGGTTCTCGGTCAGCTCGCCGGGGGGCGCGGCCAGCACCGCGTCTGACGCAAGGATGGTGACGTCGTTGTCGAGGCCGGCCACGGAGATGGCGTTGAGGTAGCCCGACGGCGGGGCGACGGTCGGGTCGGCGTCGATGCCCAGCTCCTCAAACGAGCTGGCCGACATGGCGAGGGCGCGCACGGCCACCTGGGGATCGAGGTCGTTCGCGGCCGCCATGTCCACGTCGCCGTAGGGAAGGCCGAGGACGGCGTCGTCACGGGTCAGGGCGACCACTCGATCGAGCCACTCGCCGGCCAACCGGGCGTCGTTGTCGCGAGGCACGCCGGCGCTGCCGTCGCCTCCCGCCGTCGCGCCGTCGCTGGGTGACTCCTCCGGTGACTCGCTCGGCGATTCGGACTCGTCACTGACGGGGCCGAGGTCCCGCGGCGGGTTGCCGGCGGCGATGCGGCGTACGGCTTCGAGGACTGACGGGTCGATCAGCCAGGTGACGGCGCCCGGCGGAGCTCGCGGCAGCGAAGTCCAGCAGGTTGTCCAGCCGGCCGCCCGGGGCCAGATCCCGAGCCCACCTGCGGATTCCGCCCAGTCTTCCGTTCCGGTTGTAGGTGACGCTGTGCCGGATCGGCATCACCAGTGCGGCGCGGACCTGGTCGGCCTGCCTTGGAAGGAGCGGGATGAACGCGGCTCGCGCGGCCGTCCGAGGTGTGTCGCGGCCGTCGGCGGTCTGGCCCAGGGCCTGGACGCCCAGCGAGTAGACACCGGCCGCGGCGGGTTGGTCGATGTAGATCATCAGCACGTCGTGCGGCAACTTCAGTGAGTACTGCGCGCTGGACCCGGGCGCGAGCTCCTCGATGAAGTCGTGGGTGACCGGGTCGTCTTCGATGATCCGGTTGGCGACCACCTGGGTCGGTCTGGGCTTCGACCTCGAGGTCGTGGCCGGTGGTGATCGGGGTGTGGGACACCACGGCGTACAGGTTGATCCGCGACCAGGTGTCGTCGGAGACGTTGGTGATGGTTCCGGACAGCTCGAGCGGGCCCCTCCGAGGGATCACCGAGGGATGACATGCCGGTGATGGTGACCTGGAGCGGGTCCTCCTCGGCCCTGGCCGCGCGCGTCGGCCGACCCGGGCCAGGCCAGAGCGGTGGCCACCAGGGGCAGGGAGGTGAGCACGGCCAGCACCCCCACGACCCGTCGAATCACGGGTCGACCCTATCCGGGCAACCGAGGCGCGGCCCCGTGCCCGCCCGGGTGCCCACTAGAGTTTCGTCCCGTGTCCGACGCGCTGCCTCCCCTGCTGATCTCCGACGTGGAGAAGCGGGTCGAGGCAGAGCTCGACCGGGTCGCACCGGTGGTCGACGAGCTGGGCGCCCGATTCGCTGCCGCAGGCCACGATCTGGCCCTCGTCGGCGGGCCGGTGCGGGACGCGATGCTCGGCCGGATGCACAACGACCTGGACTTCACCACCTCGGCTCGTCCCGACGAGACCGAACGGTTGCTCAAGGGCTGGGCGGACGCGATCTGGGACATGGGTCGCGCGTTCGGCACGATCGGTTGCCGCAAGGGCGAATGGCAGATCGAGATCACGACGTACCGCTCGGACCGCTACGACCCGAGCTCGCGAAAGCCCGACGTCGCGTTCGGCGACAGCATCGAGGTCGACCTGGGCAGGCGCGACTTCACGGTGAACGCGATGGCCGTGTCGGTGTCGGTGCCCGGGCGGGTCTTCGTCGATCCGTTCGGAGGTGTGGTCGACCTCGCCGAGCGGGTGCTACGGACGCCGGGCACACCGCACGACTCGTTCTCCGACGACCCACTGCGAATGATGCGCGCGGCCCGCTTCGTGGCCCAGCTCGGGTTCACCGTGGACCCCGCTGTGGTGGCCGCGATGACCGAGATGGCGGAGCGGATCTCGATCATCTCCGCCGAGCGGGTGCGCGACGAGCTGGTGAAGCTGGTCTGTGCGCCGTTCCCGCGCCGCGGGCTGTCGCTGCTCGTGGAGACCGGGCTGGCCCAGATCGTGCTCCCGGAGCTGCCGGCGCTGGCGTTGGAGCGCGACGAGCACCACCGGCACAAGGACGTCTACGAGCACACGCTCACGGTGCTCGAGCAGTCGGTCGACCTCGAGTCCCGGCTGGAGTCGTCTCCCGACTTCGTGTCGCGCTTCGCCGCCTTGATGCACGACGTCGGGAAGCCGAAGACCCGCCGGTTCCTCGACGACGGCACCGTCACCTTCCACCACCACGACGTCGTCGGGGCCAAGCTGACCCGCAAGCGGATGCAGGCACTGCGGTTCTCCAACGACCAGATAGACGCCGTGGCGAAGCTCGTCGAGCTGCACCTTCGCTTCCACGGCTACGGCTCGGGCGAGTGGACCGATTCCGCGGTCCGCCGCTACGTGCGCGACGCCGGGGACCAGCTCGAGCGGCTGCACATCCTGACCAGGGCCGACTGCACCACCCGCAACAAGCGCAAGGCGGACCGGCTGCGCAGGACGTACGACGACCTCGAGGAGCGGATCGCCCGACTGTCCCAGGAGGAGGAGCTGGCAGCGATCCGGCCCGACCTCGACGGCACGCAGATCATGGAGATCCTCGGTATCCCACCCGGCCGGGACGTGGGCGCGGCGTACAACTTCCTGCTGGAGCTGCGGATGGACAAGGGGCCGATGACCGAGGCAGACGCGAAGGCTGCTCTGCTCGCCTGGTGGGCGGCGCGGGACCTAGGCGTCGCCTTGTGCTTGAGCGCGTGCGGGCCGCGTCGGAAGTGGTGGCGGACGTCGGAACGAACCAGAGATCTCCGATGCCCCGATCCCCCGTGGACCGACGCCCGCCAAACGCACCGTAGGCGCACCCCGGCGGCCCGGTCACACCCTTTAGGGTGAAGGACGCGACGACCGGCCCGGCAGGGGCTTACGCTGCCCGCATGCCCGCATCTTCCAAGGCCCGCCCGGTATCGCTGGCCCTGGCCAACGACCATCAGCTGGTCGTGCTCGGACTGGCCGAGATGCTGGCGCCCTTCGCCGACCGGGTGACGCTCGTCGAGGCGGTCGCCGGAGCTGACGTGACCACGCAGGTCGACGTGACCCTGTACGACACGTTCTCCCAGCCCCAGGTCGACGCCGACGACTTCGACAGGGTGATCGCCGGTGACTGCGCCGGCCGGGTCGTCATCTTCACCTGGAACGTGCAGCGCGAGCTCGTGGAGATGGCGCTCCGCAAGGGCGCGAGCGGCTACCTGTCCAAGCGGTTGACGGGGGCCGAGCTGGTGGCCGCCATCGAGCGGATCCATGCAGGCGAGGTCGTCGTCAGCGCCGATGACGCGGGCGAGGCACCCGCCGGCGGCCGGTGGCCCGGGCAGGCACAGGGCCTCACCGTTCGGGAGGCTGAAGTCATCGCCCTGATCACGCTCGGACTGAGCAACAAGCAGATCGCCAGTCAGGCTTACCTCAGCATCAACTCGGTCAAGTCCTACATCCGTTCGGCCTACCGCAAGATGGGGGTCGCCACCCGATCCCAAGCGGTGCTGTGGGCCGTCCATCACGGCTTCGAGCCGGCCTCGATGCGGTTCCGGGCGGCTCCGGAGTCGGAGTCGACCGCCTAGCTGGGGCAGGCACGCTTCAGGAGGCTCCTAGGGCAGGATGGGCGCATGCGCAGCGATCTGTTCGAGAAGTCCAACCTCGAAGTCACCAGCAGTGAGCGGTTCGTCCTCCAGAACAGCCAGATGCTCAAGGTCGGGCTCGGTCCCGACATCCTGGCGGCCAAGGGCTCGATGGTGGCCTACCAGGGCCAGGTCCAGTTCCACCACGAGAAGTCCGGCAGCGTCGCCAAGCTGGTGAAGAAGGTGGTGACCAGCGAGAACGTCAGCCTGATGCGGGTCTCGGGGCAGGGCGAGGTGTACTTCGCCGACGAGGCGGGCTACATCCACCTGATGCACCTGGACAACGAGGGGATCAGCATCAACAGCCGCAACATCCTGGCCTTCGACGCCTCCCTCCAGTGGGACATCAACCGCACCAAGGGTGCCGGCATCGCGACCGGGGGACTGTTCAACACCACGATCGGCGGCACCGGCACGGTCGCGATCAACGTGGTGGGCAAACCCGTCGTGCTCGACTGCACGCAGCGGCCGACGTTCGTCGACCCGCAGTCAGCAGTGTGCTGGTCGGCCAACCTCTCGCCCGGCGTACACAACAGCATGAACATGAGCTCGATGCTCCGCGGCGGCTCGGGCGAGGCCGTCCAGTACGCCTTCCACGGTCCCGGCTTCGTCGTCGTCCAGGCCTACGAGTGGAAGCCCACGGCCCAAGGGGGCTGAGCCCAGTCGGCTGAATGCCCGGTCGGCTGAAATGCGAGATGGCCCCCAGCGGAAGCTGGGGGCCAACGTGATCTCGACAAGCTCGATCACCGAGACGGCTCGATCACCGAGGCGGCTCGATCACCGAGCATGGGTCACTCGCCGCGGATGAACCTCTCCACCTCGGCACGCCCCTCGTCGTCCGGCATCTGCACGGGCGGGGACTTCATGAGGTACGACGAGGCCGAGATGATCGGCCCGCCGAGGCCACGGTCCTTGGCGATCTTCGCCGCGCGGATCGCGTCGATGATGATGCCGGCCGAGTTGGGGGAGTCCCAGACCTCGAGCTTGTACTCCATGTTCAGCGGGACGTCGCCGAACGCGCGTGCCTCGAGGCGGACGTAGGCCCACTTGCGGTCGTCGAGCCATTGGATGTAGTCCGACGGCCCGATGTGCACGTTGCGAGCTCCGAGGTCGTGACCGATGTTCGAGGTCACGGACTGGGTCTTCGAGACCTTCTTGGACTCCAGGCGGTCCCGCTCGAGCATGTTCTTGAAGTCCATGTTGCCGCCGACGTTGAGCTGGTAGGTCCGGTCCAGCACCACGCCACGGTCCTCGAACAGCTTCGCCATCACGCGGTGCGTGATGGTGGCGCCGACCTGCGACTTGATGTCGTCACCGACGATCGGGACGCCGGCGTCCTCGAACTTCTTGGCCCACTCGGGGTCGGAGGCGATGAAGACCGGCAGAGCGTTGACGAACGCGACCTTCGCGTCGATCGCGCACTGCGCGTAGAACTTGTCCGCGTCCTCCGAGCCCACCGGGAGGTAGGACACCAGAACGTCGGCTCCCGACTCCTTGAGCACCGAGACCACGTCGACCGGCTCGACGTCGGACTCCTCGATGGTCTCGCGGTAGTACTTGCCGAGGCCGTCCAGCGTCGGTCCGCGTGACACCGTCACGCCGGTCGGCGGGACGTCGGCGATCTTGATCGTGTTGTTCTCGGACGCCTGGGTGGCCTCCGAGAGATCGAACCCGACCTTCTTGGCGTCGACGTCGAAGGCGGCGACGAACTCCACGTCGGAGACGTGGTAGTCCCCGAACATGACGTGCATCAGGCCGGGGACCTTCGCGTCCGAGTCCGCGTTCCGGTAGTACTCAACGCCCTGGATCAGGGAGGTGGCGCAGTTGCCCACTCCGACAATTGCTACTCGTACCGAGCCCATTGGCCTTCCTCTTTCCCTCGTGATGTCGCTGCCCCCCGCGGGGTCAGCGCTGTCAGCTCTGTGTCAGGTCTTTCTTGGTCGTGGCCCGGTTGGTTGTGGGCCGTGTTGGTTGTCGGCTGGTGATGCCCGGGTTGTTGTGCTCGGCCTTGATCAGGTCGGACAGCCACCGCACCTCGCGCTGCACCGACTCCACGCCGTGCCGCTGGAGCTCGTCCGCGTATCGGTCCACCTCGCGCTGGGTGCGCGAGAGCTGCGACTGCACCCGCTCGAGCCTCTCCTCGAGCCGCATCCGCCGCCCTTCGAGCACCCGGAGGCGGATCTCCATGTCGGTGCGGCCGAAGAAGGCGAAACGGATGTCGAAGTTGTCGTCCTCCCAGGCGGTGGGACCGACCTCGGACATCAACCGGGTGAACTCCGCCGTGCCCAGCTCCGTGACCTGGTAGGTGATGCGCTGCCGCCGACCCGGAGCCGCGGGAGCAACCTGCTCCTCGATCCAGGCCGCCCGCAGCATCTTCTTCAGTGCGGGGTAGAGCGATCCATAGGACAGCAGTCGTCCCCAGCCGAGCATCAGGTTGAGCCGCTTGCGGAGCTCGTAACCGTGCATGGGTGACTCGTGCAGCAGTCCGAGGACCGCGAGCTCGATGGTCTCTCCACGCCTTGCCATAGACCTATCGTACCGATATATCAGCCACTCTCCAAAGATGGGCTCAGCGTGTCGACCGACTACTCTGGTGCGGACCGCCTGAGGTCGCAGCACGCGACCCGACGACGACGGAGATCCTGACTTGAGTGCAAAGCGCGGGGCCGAGGGCCCGGCCGTGGCCAAGCCCAACCCGAGCAAGAAGCCCTCGAGGAGGACGCGCATCCTCAAGGTCGTCAAGTGGCTGCTGATCGTGACCCTCGTGGGGATGTTGGCGCTCGCGACGACCGGCTACATCGTCTACAAGAGGACCTCCATTCCGGACCCGAACGCCGAGTTCCTGACGGAGACGTCGCACATCTACTACTCCGACGGCAAGACCGAGCTCGGGCAGCTCGCCGTACAGAAGCGCGACAGCATCGGGTTCGACGAGATGCCTGCACTGCATCAAGGACGGCGTCGTCGCGGCGGAGAACGAGTCGTTCTGGACCGACAAGGGCATCGATCCCAAGGGAATCGTGCGAGCCGCGTTCAGCAACGCAAAGGGCAACGCCACCCAGGGCGCCTCGACGATCACCCAGCAGTACGTCAAGATCCTCTACCTGACCCAGGAGCGCAGCATCAAGCGCAAGGTCAAGGAGGCGTTCCTGTCGCTGAAGATCCGCAACGAGCTGAGCAAACAGCAGATCCTCGAGGGATATCTGAACACCATCTACTTCGGCCGGGGTGCCTACGGCATCGAGGCGGCCTCGCACGCGTACTTCAACAAGGACGCCAAGAACCTCGAGCTCGATCAGTGCGCGGTCCTGGCCAGCGTGGTCAACAACCCGGTCGGCCTCGACCCGGCCAACGGCGACGCCGCCGAGATCGCCCTGAAGAGTCGCTACGACTATGTCCTGTCGCAGCTGGTCAAGATGGACAAGATCTCCGCGGACGAGGCGGAGAAGGCGGAGGAGTCGCTGCCGAAGTTCCCGAAGCAGAAGGCCGAGGACACCTACGGCGGCCAGCGCGGCCACGCGCTCACGCTGATCAAGTCGCAGCTGCTCAAGCTCGAGAACGGTGACGGCGACCCGCTCTTCACCGAGGAGCAGATCACCGGCGGCGGCCTCGAGATCACCACCACCCTGAGCAAGAAGGCGATGGACGCCGCCGAGGCCGGCGTCGAAGAGGTCCGGCCGGACCTGGGCAAGGACAACAAGAACCTGCACGTGGCCGTGGCCAGCGTCGAGCCGGGCACCGGTGCCCTCCGCGGCTTCTACGGCGGTCACGACTTCCTGAAGTCGCAGATCAACTGGGCGGTGGCGGGGAGCGCACCCGGGTCGGCGTTCAAGCCGTTCGCGGTCGCGGCGGGGATCAAGGCCGGCTACTCACTCAAGGACACCTTCGACGGCAACTCGCCCTATCAGCTGCCCGGGGGCGGCGACGTCGTGAACGAGGGCGAGGGCGGCGGCACGAGCTACGGCACGGTCAGCCTCCTCGAGGCGACCGAGGACTCGATCAACACCGCCTTCATCGACATGACGCTGGGCATGCCAGACGGCCCGGAGGCGATCATGGACACCGCGGTGGCCATGGGCATCCCTCCCGAGAAGGCCAAGTCCAAGACCACCGGCATCCCCACCAGCTCCCCTGGGCTGCGTCCCGAGACCGGCATCTCGCTGGGTTCGGCAACCGAGAGCCCGATCAACATGGCGAACGCCTACGGCACCATCGCGAACGACGGCGAGCGCGCGGACGTCTACGTCATCGAGAAGGTCGTCGACAGCAACGGCGAGACCCTCTACAACCACAAGGTCAGCAACGAGCGGGCGATCGACGAGGACATCGACCACGACGTCTCCTTCGCCATGCAGCAGGTCGTCGAGGCCGGCACAGGTAGCGCCGCCCAGGCGCTCGTGCGCCCGGCAGCCGGCAAGACCGGCACCGCAACGAACGGAAACGGCGACGTGTCCTCGTCATGGTTCGTGGGCTTCACGCCACAGCTGGCCACGGCGGTGATGTACGTCCGTGGGACGGGCAACGAGCAGCTGGACGGCTGGCTCCCGGACTACAACGGCGTGGCCGGCTACTTCGGTGCCAACTATCCGGCACGCACGTGGACGGCGGTGATGGCCAAGGCGCTCGAGGGCGAGCCGGTCGAGGATCTGCCGGACGCGGCCAACGTCGACGGCGACGCGCCGGAGGAGGGCCACGCGCCGTACACGCCACCGCCGACGACGCAGCCACGCCGACCAAGCCGACGAAGACCACGCAGATCGCCGTCGAAGTCCCCGACCAAGACGCCCACCGAGTACGCCGACCGAGACCGAGCCGACGGACTCCGGCACGTCCCACGGACACCGGCACCGGGCTCCCCTGCGAGCCGAACTGTCCCTCCACCCCGCCAACCGACACCCCACCAGCCTTGGCATCGATTCCGGCGCGCGAGGAGCGCGCCTCCGTTGAGTGAGCGGGTGACCCACCCGACGCTCGACGACCCGCTCACCCGCGGGGTGAGCGAGGTGCTCGGGGGGCCGGCTGGCGAGCACTCGTCCGGTCACCCGTGGTGGACGCCGGTCCGGGTGCTGCTCGTGATCACGGCCGTGTGCTTCGCGCTCGGCATGGTGCAGAAGGCCGGCTGCTATCACGACACGTGGCAGAACGGCGAGGATCGCTACTCCCAGATGTGCTATTCCGACCTGCCCTACCTCTACACGGGGCGCGGATTCGCCGAGCTCGACTGGCCCTACACGGACGATCCCGAGGTCCGCGCGCGCTACGAGACGATGGAGTATCCCGTCGGGATCTCCTACTTCGCCTGGGGTACGGCGGTCCTGACCCAACTCGTCACCGGATCGCCCGACCTCGAGCCCCGCGCGAAGAGGCCGGCGGGTGAGCTCTCGGGCGACCCTCAGGTCATCCGCGAGGTGCGGGCCTTCGTGATCGTCTCGGCGCTGTTCTTCGCCCTGGCCGCCCTGCTCTCCACGTTCTTCCTCTCCGGGGTGAACCCGCGCCGCCCGTGGGACGCGCTGGGGTTCGCGGCCTCTCCGGCGCTGTTGCTGACGGGCCTGGTCAACTGGGACCTGCTTGCCGTCGTCCTCGTGGCGGCTGCGTTGTGGGCCTGGGCCAGGGACAGACCGGTGCTCACCGGCGTCCTGATCGGGCTGGGCGTCGCCACCAAGCTCTACCCGCTGTTCCTCTTGGGCGGCCTGCTGGTCATCTGCCTGCGTCAGCGCCGGCTGCCCGACTTCGCGCGGGTGACGGGGGCCGGAGTCGCGGCCTGGTTGGCTGCCAACGCGCCGGCCTACCTGAGTGGACCCGACCAGTGGAAGGTGTTCTGGACGTTCAACCAGGGCCGCGCAGCCGACCTCGGCTCGGTCTGGATCATGCTCGGCCAGGCGACTGACCACGAGTTCACGTCGCACACGATCAACGTCGGGTCGTGGATCTTCTTCAGCGTCTGGTGCCTGGCCGTGCTCCTCATCGGGCTCCGGGCGCCCGAGACGCCACGGTTCGCCCAGCTCGGGTTCGTGATCGTGGCCGGGTTCCTGCTGGTGAACAAGGTCTACTCGCCGCAGTACGTCCTGTGGCTGCTGCCGCTCGCCGCGCTCGCTCGGCCGCGGTGGCGGGACCTGCTGATCTGGCAGGCCGGCGAGGTCTTCTACTTCTGCTGCGTGTGGTGGTACCTCGGCTTGTGGCTGGACGGCGCGCCCAACGGCGACGACGCCCCCGTCTGGTGGATCGCCATCGTGCTGCGGATGCTCGCCGAGCTCTACCTCGTCGGGGTGGTGGTCCGCGACATGCTGCGGCCCTGGGAGGATCCCGTGCCGCGCGACGACTACGACACGGCGACCTTGTCGAAGCCCGTCGCGGTGTAGCGCACGCGGACCTCGATCTCGTCACCGACGTCGGGCGCCAGTGCGCCCTGGGGCAGGAACAGCATCGAGGCCTGCATGTGAGGGGGCTCGGCGAACAGTCGTTGCTTGCCGTTGACGGAGTACGGCGACCGCACGAACCCGACCGCGTCCATGCCGCCACGGGCCAGGGTCGCGGCCCGCGACCTGATCGACAGGTCTCCCGACGGCGCCTCCAGGCCGATGCCGTGGGCGGTGCCGCCACTGACCACGAGGATGGTGCCGGCCTTGGGCGCCGTACGCCCGCGATAACCGAAGGTGTCGCCGCGCTCGACCTGGTGGCGGTCCAGCACGGTCGCGGTCACCTTCAGGGCGTCGCGGGCACCCAGCCACAGGTCGGTGCCGATCCGTGGCCGGACCGTGAAGTCGGCGTACGACGCGCGCAGCGACGCCAGGTCGGACCTGGTCAGGTGGCTCACCCAGACGGTCGTGGTGTCCAGGCCGGAAGCCACGACGTCGGTCATCAGCCGCTCGGCCTGGGACAGGTTGGACCCCGACGCGAGCGGCAGGTGGAACCGCAACGCCGTCGAGCCGGGCACCGGGGTGCTCGGCGATGATCTTCGCGGCATCCCGGAGCTCGCGGGCCGAGAGCCCGTGGCGCAGCATCGACGTCATCCGCTCGACCAGGAAACGGGCGGTGGGGTCGTGGTCGGACAGCAGCTGCTCGAGGTCCTCGAGCCTGCTGACGGTGTGGATCAGCCGGTCGCTCGGGTCCACGTTGGTCGGCCGTGCCGAACGGGCGCCACGGCAAGAGCACCATCAGGTCGCCCGGGAAGCGGGTCGACACCTTGCCGAGCTCGTCGTACGTGCCGACCGCGAGCGTGTCCACGCCCAGCGTGGTGGCCTCACGGGCAAGCCGCCGCAGCCCGAAGCCGTAGCCGTTTCCCTTGGCGACGGGGACCAGGCCCGGGTTCGCCTCTGCCATCGCCCGCAGATGTGCCCGCCAACGGCCACCGTCGACGTTGAGGGTGAGGCTCATGTCATCGTCTCTTCATGTAGAGCTCGAAGGCCTTGTAGAGCGGTCGGTTGATCGGCAGGTCCCACTCCCCGGCGTACTCGACCGCCTCGCCGCCGGTGCCGACCTTGAACTGGATCAGCCCCACGTGGCTGTCGTTCGGGTCGAGGGTGTCGGTGATGCCGCGCAGGTCGTAGACGTCGGCACCGGCCGCCAGCGCGTCCTGGATCATCGCCCACTGGATCCCGTTGGAGCCGCGCACCTCGCGCTTCTCGGTGGACGAGGCGCCGTAGGAGTACCACGCATGGGCACCCACGCGGATCGCGATCGTGCTGGCCACCAGGTCACCGTCGTGCCGCGCGAGGTAGAGCTTGATCCGGTCCGGCTCCTCCTCGAGGAGCGCGTCGAACATGGTGCGGAAGTAGGCCAGCGGACGAGGCGTGAAGTGGTCGCGCTCGGCCGTGTGGGCGTAGAGGTCGTGGAACAGCTTGAGGTCGGCGCCCGGGTCCCCCACGGTGACCTCGACACCCTCCTTGGCGGCCTTCTTGATGTTGCGCCGCCACTGCTGGTTCATGCCCTTGAGGAGCTCCTCCTCGGTCCTCGGCGCACGTTCGTCGTCGTCGAGCGGTCTTCGTGGTCGAGCGGTCTTCGTCGGTCGAGCTTGTCGAGACCAACGGGATCTGGAAGTTGTACGCCGGCTGTCCGGCTGCGAATCCGCCCTCGGCCCCCTGTCGCCTCCAGCCGAGCTCGTGGAGCTGGGAGACCACCTGGGCCCCGGACTGGCTGCGCTCGCTGGGCGGCAGGTCACCGAGTCGTCCTACGTCGTCGCTCGCGATCCCGTCCTTGACCTGCGCAGCGGACCAGCGGGCGGTCACGACCGGCGGCCCCATCCGGACCCCGAACGCGCCCTGCTTCTTCAGGTGGGCGACCATCGGGTCGAGCCACGCCGCGAGGCCGTCGGACTCCCAGTCGATGACCGGGCCCTCGGGCAGGTAGGCGAGGTACTTCTTCAACTTGGGAAGCCGACGGTAGAGCACCAGCCCCACGCCGGTCAGCTCGCCGCGGGCGCCGTACCAGCCGAGCGACTCGCGCTTCCACTCGGACTTGACCCGTCCCCAGGCCGGGGTCTGCAGGAAGCTCGCCGAGCGTTGACCACGCAGGAAATCCAGGTGCTCGGGCTCCGAGATCGGCCGGACGGTCATCCGTGGGGAAGTCACGACCCGAGGCTACCGAATGTCCACAGCCCCAGCCGCGACGGTTTGAACCCGCCTCGCGGCCGGGCAGAGCGGGGCATGAACGCGGATTCGGTGGTGACCCAGCTCGGCGGCCTCGCAACCCGGACGGAACTCCTGTCCCTGTGCACTCCCCGCCAGATCCGTGCGGCCATCGAGGCCGGAGCCGTCGTCCGTCTGGGTCGAGGCGGTCTACGCGTTCCCGTTCGCGCCAATTGGTCGACTACGACCGGTCGACGCGGGGGTTGATCCCGTCCGTTCGCGCCAATTGGTCGACGACGACAGGTCGACCCGAGGTCCACGCGGCCGTTCCGCGCCAATTGGTCGGGATCACACCCGATCTGGTGGACGGCGAGCTGCGGCTGATCGTCGAGTGCGACTCCTGGATGTTCCATGCGGAGAAGTCCGCGTTCCGAAGGGACATGGAGCGCTACAACGCGCTGGTCCTGCGCGGCTGGCGGGTGCTTCGGATCGGTTGGGAGCACGCCATGAAGCACCCCGACTACGTGCGAGACGTCCTGGCGACGGCGGCTCGGCGTACCTAGCGACAGGCAGTTCGCCACTGGTCACGGCGGTTGGCCGCCTTCGCGGCCGAGTCGGCGACGAACTGCCTGTCGCTGCGAACAGGTCGGGCGCACCGGCACAAGCGAAGGGGATTCGAGCAGCCCCCCGCGCGGCTCGAATCCCCTTTGAGGTGGGAAAGGGTTTCCCGTTCAGTTGTGCCACCTAGGAGCGGCGCTTGCCTTGTCAGATACCTGCCCGTCGGAAAAAGTTGGCAAACTCTGCAAGTCGGGGATCGAGGGAGGCGTGAAATAGGTGGTCCAGACAGGTATCAGCGGGTCGGATCGCAACTCTTGGGTGATGTGAGAATGCAACCGATGACGGTGAGCACCTCGCGGTCCGACAAGGCCGACGACCTCTGGGGCCAGTGCGCACGATGCTTCGAGCACTGGGTCAGCGGTGACGCGACCGCCCTCGACGACCTCGTGGGGCTGATGACTCCCGTGCTGTGGCACGTGGTTCGCGCCTATCGGTTGTCGGAGGAGTCTGCAGAGGACGTCATCCAGACCACCTGGCTCGCGTTGGTGCGTTGTCGTGACGCAATCGCGGAGCCCACTGCGATCGGAGGATGGCTGACCACGACGGCGAGACGCGAGGCCTGGCGGGTCGGCAAGAGCGGCAACCGCGCGATCGCCGTCGAGGACGAGGAACTTGCCGTGCGCTTGCCCAGGCAACGCTCCGCGGAGGTGGCCGCCGTCGAGCTCGACGACAACCGGCTCCTCTGGGAGGCCGTCGACGTCCTCCCCGAACGCTGTCGGCGACTTCTTCGGATCGTCGCCTTCGAGAACCGCCCCGACTATGCACAACTGGCAGCCGATCTCGGGATGCCCGTCGGAAGCATCGGCCCGACCCGCGGTCGATGCCTTGCCAAACTGCGCGTCGCGCTGATGCAGACAGGAGGTCTGTCATGAACGAGGTGAGTCGGGACGCGCTGCTTGCCGTCGTCCGCAAGGTATGGACAGAGCGCGACCCCGTGCCGGAGGGCCTGGTCGCGAGGATGCAGGCCGTGGTGGCGGCCGAGGACGTCGACTTCGACTACGAGTTGCTGGTCCTGATCGAGCGCTCCCGTGAGCTGGCCGGCGCGCGCGGCGGGTCGGCGTACACCCTCCAGTTCGCGCACGGTGACGTGGCGCTGCTGGTGCGCGCGGCCGCCGCCGAGCAACCCGGCGACGGCTGCCGCCTCGACGGCTGGCTCGCGCCGGCCACCGAGATGACCGTCAAGGCAGCGCGCGTGAGCGACGACGGCGGCAAGGAGCGGCGAGTGGGAGACCGACGTCGACTCACGCGGACGCTTCGAGTTCCGCAACCTGCCCTCCGGACTCTTCCGCCTGTGGCTGACCCCCCGCGATGCCGGGGTCAAGCCGTTCGGCACCCCCGCTTTCGAACTCTGACCGATTCCGACCACCGAAGGACTCGAGGGCCCGCGAATGTCCCAGCCGAATGGCAAGTCAGCCGAAGCAAGCCCCCGTGCACGATGACAAGCAGCAGCCGAATGGCAAGCAGCAGCCCAATGGCAAGCCAAGCGCCCGCCGTTGGACCGGGACCCCCGGCCTCCCGGCGAAGGAGTGCAGCCCGGGCACGGCAGGGTGCTTGACCCGGCGACGGCATTCTTCTCGACGGCGTCGGGCCCCGGCCCACGGTGTATGTCGGTCGCCGGCTGACGGTCTCCAACCGTCGGCGTCGCTGGAAGACGCTTCGGCCTGCTCGGCCGGTCGCCGTGGTCACTCGGCTGGGAGGTAGACTGGAGGAGGAGGACCCCGGACCGCCAAGCTCCCGTTCGGCGTACGACGCTTCAGGTTCTGCCGATCCCGACAACGATGTGACCCTGGCGCCGGATGCCTGGACGTTGCTGCAGCAGGCTCGCCCAGGGAAACGTGGACGAGCTGCAAAGGGCGTCAGCCTGGACCACGTGGTGCTGCCTCGTCCGCCCGTCGAGTCCAGACCCGTTCGAGCCGCAGCCACCCGTTCGAACCTGAGCCACCCGGCGGGGTCCCCGGCTGGCCCGTGGCCACGTACGGGGTCCCGGGTCGGGGCGGCCGGCAGCCGGTCGCCTACGTCGGGCCCATCCCGCGTCGTGCGGCGCGACGACGAATCGGGCCGGCGACCGGTCGTGGCGCTCCTGGACACCGGTTGCGGCGCCCACCGATGGCTCAAGGAGACGTCGTACGGGTCTGCACGCTGGACGGGCTGCCCATCGGCTACAACGACGCCGGCGACCGATCCCGAGCTGCACGGCGACCTCGACGGGGTCGCTGGACGGGATGCATCGACCCGTTGCCGGCCACGGCACGTTCATCGCCGGGCTGGTGCACCAGGCCTGCCCTGACGCCGAACATCCTGTCCTGGCGGTCGTGCCCTCGGAGGGCCCGCTCGTCGAGAAGGACTGGGTCATCGCGCTCGCCCAGATCGCCGAGCTGGTACGGCGGCACGCCAGGACGAGGACGGCGGCCGGGCGATCGACATCCTGAGCCTGTCGATGGGGTACTACCACGAGACGCCCGCGACGATCACTGTTCGACCCGACCTCTGGGCGATCCTGGCTGACCTGGCCGCGAACGGCACGCTCGTGGTCTGCTCGGCTGGCAACGATGCCACGGCACGGCCCTGCTTCCCGGCGGCGTTCGCGCCCTGGTCGGACGAGCGGTAGGACGGCTCCTGTCGAGACCCCAGGACGTTGCCGCTCGTGTCGGTCGGGGCGCTGAATCCGAACGACAAGTACCGACGCGCTCTTCAGCAACGCCGGCCCCTGGGTGCGGCCGTATACCGCGGTGCTGCGGTGATGAGCACGATCCCGCGCGTTCCAGGGCGGCCTCCAGCCGGTGGCGGCGACGACGGCGTTCGGCCGGAAGCGGGAGCTGCATCGATCCCGACGACTTCCGCGGTCGGATTCGCGGTCTGGAGCGGCACGTCTTTCGCCGCGCCGCTCTTGGCCGGTCGGCTCGCGGCAGAATCTGTTGCCGCACCTTCCCAAGGGCGACGATCTCGAACGGGCGCAGGTCGAGCCGGTGGGCACGCGGTGGAGGCTATGACCGAAGTCACGCCATGATGGGTGGGTGGATCGGCGCCGAAGCACTGCATCACCGTGGGGTGAGCTGCACTACACGCCGCCGGTTCGACCGGCGGGGCGGCTGCTGACGCGTGCCCGCGCCGCTGACGGTCGACCCTGATGTGCTCGCGCGGATCGAGGCGAGTCAGCGCTTTCTCGGCCTACGAGACGGGCACATCCGGCAGGGCGTTCCGGCTCTGCGCGGCAGCCGCGCAGCCACCGGCCTCGGCACCGAGACGAAGGGCATGTCGAGTGCTCAGCAGCGCTGCTGCTGCTGCGAAGGGCCGGACGAGGGACGCGCTCGTTGCCTTCGGCGCAGCGATCCGGCACGCTCGTCGATCCCGTCGAACTGGCCGGGCCTACATCAACCGCGGCGGCGTCTACCTCCAGCTGGGCCAGGCAGACCGGGCAATCGCCGACTTCGCGGAGGCCATCGGTGCGCGCATTCCAAGGCGAGCCAGAGCGTCGCCGAGCGGCGATGGCGATGCACAACCTCGGTTATGCGCACATGCTCGGTGGCGACCTGGTCTCGGCGCTCAGCCGCATGGACGAGGCGCGCCGACCGTGCTGCGCCCTGTCAGCCGCTGCTGAAGGCGACCGTCGAGCAGGACCGGGCTGAGGTGCTGCTCGGCGCCGGCATGATCGCGCGAGGGCCAGCGGTCGACTGAGGGCGGCGGCGCGGACGTTCGGACAGCGCACGGATGCACCAACGGCGTGGTGAGGCAGAGCTGGCGCTGGCCCGGACCCTGCTGTAGACGGATCCCGGCGCGGCGCTGGCCGCGGCGCGGAGGCGCGGCAGGCGGTTCGTGCGCACTGGTGCGACGGAGCTGGCGGGTGCGGGCGGACGGCGTCGTCCTGGCGGCGGAAGTCGACCTGGGAAGAGCGGGTCCGGGCTGCTTGCGCGAGGCGACGACCTGATCGCGGAGCTCGAGCCCGGGGCCTGGACTGGGGCGCGGCGTCCGTCAGGGCTGCACACGGCGCGGGTGCTGGTGCGCCGCGGGGACCTCGAAGCGGCACGGCACGGGTCGGCCAGGTGCGGGTGAAGCCAGCGACTCCGCTCGTCGCTGCGGCTGCTGGCGCGAGACGTCCGGGCCGAGATCGCGGCGGCCGGCGACGGCGAAGCGCGGCCCTGGACCAGGTACGGGCGGGGCTCGAGGAGCTGCATGCCTGGCAGAGCTCGTTTGGTTCGCTGGATCTCCAGACGATGGTCGTCGGCCATGGGACTCGGCTCGCGGGCCGCGGGCTGGCGGTTGGCCGTCGAGTCGGGAACGCCGGCGATCCTCTACGAGTGGTCGGAACGGGCGCGGATGCTGGCCAGCCGGATCCAGCCGGTCCGCGTCCCCGCCGACGACGCAGATGACCGCCGACCTTGCTGAGCTGCGCAAGCTGACAACGCCCGAGGACGGCGGCGCGGGTGCCCCATCCCCGCGAGGCGCTCGGCGCGGAGATCCGGACCCGCAGTGCGGGAGCGAGCCTGGCAGCTGCGCGGCTCAGGCGAAGTAGCCGAGCCCGCGTCGCTGAGCTTCGTCCAGCAGGCCTGCGTCGCGACACCGCCCTGGTCGCCTGGGTGGTCACCCCGGCTGTCGTGACCGCGCTGGTGGTGACCGACGACGGGGTCACCGCGCACGACCTCGGCCCGCGCGCAGAGCTCGACGAGCTGCTCGACGGGCTGCTGCCGGACCTCGACGTGGCGGCGTCCGACCTCCCCGAGGTCCTGGCCCGCAGCGTCCGCGGCCCAGCTCGCGGCCCGGCTTGACGCGATGGGTGCGTTCCTGGTCTCGCCCCTGCTCGACCGGATCGGGGATCGACGGGTGGTGCTGACGCCAAGTGGATTGCTCGCCGGTACGCCGTGGACGTTGCTGCCGGGCCTCGTGGGCCGACCGGTCACCGTCGCGCAGTCCGCGACCTCGTGGGCAGCCGACCGCACGCCCCTGCGGCTGGAAACCGCCGGGTTCGTCGCCGGCCCGCGGGTCGTGCGGGCCGAGGCGGAGGTCCTCCGAGCCTCCGCGCTCTGGCCCGGGTCCGAGGTGTTGGCCGCCGGCGCGGCCACCGCTGAGGCGGTCGCGGAGCTGGCCGCGCGGGTCGACGTACTCCACCTGGCAGCGCACGGTCGGCATTCCGGTGACAACCCGCTGTTCTCGGGTGTGGAGCTCGTCGGCGGTCCGTGGTTCGGCTACGACATCGACCAGCTGCCGAAGGTGCCGCAGGTGGTGCTGCTGTCGGCGTGTGAGGTCGGCCGGTCCACGGTGCGGTACGGCGAGGAGCTGATCGGCATGACCGCAGCCTGGCTGCACGCCGGCGTCCGTTGCGTGATCGCTTCGCCGGCTGCCGTGAGCGACGTCGCGGCCCACGACGTACTCACCGCAATGCACGCGGCGCTCGCCTCCGGCCTGGACCCTGCGGCCGCCCTGGCCGCGGCGGTGCCGGCAGTTGGCGAGGACCGGCCGCCCGCGCCGTTCGTCTGCTTCGGCTGACCTCCTCAGAGGCGCTCGCGCAGCCAGGCGAAGTCGGCGGCGTGTTCGGCGGCTCCACCCGGGGTCTCGCAGATGACCGGTGCGTCCGGCCTCGCGGACCACCGAAGCGAGCAAGTCCGGGTCGATCATGCCGTTGCCGAGGTTGGCGTGCCGGTCCGCGCCGGAGTCGAACTCGTCGCGGCTGTCGTTGCAGTGCACCAGGTCGATCCGGCCGGTGATCGCGAGGACGTCCTTGACGACCGTCTCCAGCGCGTTGCCGCCGGCATGGGCGTGACACGTGTCGAGGCAGAACCCGACATTCTCCGAACCCGACGCGGACCCGATGGCGTCCCAGACGCCCGCGATCCGGTCGAGGTAGCGCGTCATCGCGTTGTCGCCGCCGGCGGTGTTCTCGATCAGCAGCGGGATCTTCAGGTCGGTCGCCTCGACCGCCTTGCGCCAGTTGTCGAAGCCGATCGCCGGGTCCTCGTCCTTGTTGAGGTGGCCGCCGTGGACGATCAAGCCCTTGGCGCCGATGGCCGCGGCTCCGTCGATGTGTTGCTGGAGGAGCTTGCGGCCCGGGATCCGGATCCGGTTGTTGGTGGTGGCCACGTTGATGAGGTACGGCGAGTGGACGTAGAGGTCGATGCCGGCAGCGGCTGCGTCGTCGCGCAGGCCGTCGGCGCCACCGGCATAGGCATAGGCCGGGCCCTTGTAACCCTGCGGATCGCCGAGGAAGAACTGGACCAGCGTGGTGCCCCGGGCCTTGGCTTCGGCGATCGGGTCCGCCTGGTCGACGTGTGCGCCGAGTGTGACGGTCACGGGAACTCCTTCATGACGCGGTCGAGGATGCTGAAGTCGCAGTTGCCGCCGGTGTGGATCACGGCGACCTTCTTGCCCGCGGCGCGGTCCTTCTCGGCGAGCAGGCCGGCAAGGGCCGCGGCGCCGGCGGGCTCGGCAAGGTTGTGGGTGGTGCGGTACATGATGGCCATCGCCTCGGCGACCTGCGCTTCGGACACCCGGACGATCCGGGCGGCCCCACCGGCGATGATCGCGACCGCGTCGGGGTCCGGCGTCCGGCAGGCCACGCCGTCCACGAACGTGTCGGCGGTCGGGGTCGACACTGGCCGGCCGGCGTCGTACGACAACGCGTAGGCAGGAGCCAGCTCGCTCACGACGCCCACGATCTCGGTGCGCACGCCCGAGCAGGTCGCGGACGGCGATGTTGGCGCAGATGCCCGAGCCCATGCCGACCGGGACGTAGATCGTGTCGAGCCCGATCACCGACTCGTGCAGCTCGGCGGCGTACGTCGCCACGCCCTCGACCAGCCAGCGGTGGAACGACGGCACCATCGTGAGTCCGCGGTCGGCCGCCAGCAGCTTGGCGTGCTCCAGCGGATTCCTGGAAGTCGTGCCCGTGGAGCACCAGGTCGGCACCCAGGGCGCGCATCGCGGCGTTCTTGTCGGGGCTGTTCGACTCCGGCGCCACGATCGTGACCGGGACGCCGAGCGCCGACCCGGCGAACGCGATGCTCTGGCCGTGGTTGCCGCGCGTCGCCGCGATCAGCCCAACGAGGTGTGGGCTCCCCGGACCGGAGCCGGGAGACGTAGCGCAGCCCGCCGCGCACCTTGAACGCACCAGTCGGGTTGTTGTTCTCGTGCTTGACCCAGGTCTCGGTGCCGGTGACGGCCTCGAGCATCGGCCACCGGCGGGTCGGCGTCGGCCGGACGTGACGGCCCACGAGCTCGCGAGCGGTGTCGAGGGTCGGCCGGTCGAGGAGGAGCGGCGAGGGTGACGACGATGCTGACGAGATGATGCCGAATGTTTGCCCGGAGGGGTGCCGGACGGCAGTCCCGAACCCGATCGGCGCTGAGCCGGGGTGGTCAGGCCGGGACCGGGGGCCAGCGTGGAGGCCCGGATCTGGGCGAGCGTCAACTCGATGTCGGCCCGGTCGGACTCCCCGGACTCGAGGGTGCCCGCGAAGTCACGCAGCATGCCCAGACGCGAGATCGCCAGGGGGTTCCCGATCCGAACTCGCCGACCGGCGAGCACCTCGGTGAACATCGGGAACGAGACGCCGATGGTGCGCGCCACGTCGCGGGGCTGGAGGCCGATGTGCTGGCCGATGCGCTGGGTGAGTACGTCGACGGAGGCGCCGTACAACTCGGACTGTTGCCGGCGGCGATCCGCAGTCTGCCGATCACTGTCTGCCACGGCCGCCACTTTATCCGCAGGCAAGGACAGGGAGGTTTCCCGTGTCCGTTGCTGTGGAAGGAGGCCCAAGGAGGCCGGGAACGCCCGTCCGCGCGGTGCCGCTACGGTGGCCGTTGCGGACGCAGACACGGAGGGGCACGCAGGGATGGCGCAACCACGATCGACGGGTCGATCGCGGACCCTCGTCGCGTGCGCGACACTCTTGGCAAGCGCGTTCCTGACCGCAGGCGCCGGAGGCCCCGCCGTCGCCAGTGCGCCGGCCGCGGACGGCGACTACCACGGGAACTCCCTTGGAGACCTCGGCCGAGCTCCAGAGCGCCCCGCGCGTGACCAGCGGCGTCTACGTCGTCGACGCCCCCGCCGAGGGCGAAACCGGCTACTTCGAGATACCTCGCACCATCGACGGCTCCAACATCTGGGTCGGCGCCACCGTGGACATGGGCGCGGATGCCTCCAGGCGAGGTGCTCGACGGCGGCGCCCTGCGCGTCTCCGGCTTCGCAGACGGCGCCGTCAGCGATGCCTGCTGGGGCTTCGGGACGTCCGTGTACTCCGACACCCCGGACGGCCGGGACTCGCCACGGCTGGGGACGAGGCTGTGGCAGACCAACCACGAACCCGTCTGCAAGGCGGCCGCCACGATCGTCGTCGCCGTGAGCTCCTTCAAGTGGACTCCGCCCCCCGACACCTCGGTGCAGCTCACCGTGTGGGAGGAGCCGCCTGCCACGGGCATCGCGGGGCTTCAGGCCCCGAGCAAGCTGGTCAGCTGGGGGGATCTGGGCGCACCGGATGAACCCGTCGAGGTGGAGCCGGGCCACAGCTGGTCCGACGCACCGGACATTTCGTCGGGGGGCACCTACGCGTTCCATCTCGACCCCGGGACGGTTGCCGTCTTCCGGATGCGCCTGGACTGGGGAGAGCACGGCCAGGTGCTGATCTCGACAAAGGAGCGGATCAGGGACTACGAGGCGATCGCCACCTACTGGGCCGGGCCTCAGGGTGGCGCGATCACCCGGCCGGAGCTTCAGAACGCGCCGCCCGACGCCGACGGGACCGGCTTCAAGCTGGAGGACGGCGCCGCGACCGCGGCGATCGCCACCCCGGTGGTGAACTGGCGGGACCGCGAGCTGGAGAGGGGCACCTTCGGGCTCGACCAGACCGGGATGCCGGGCACCTACTACTTCGTCGTTCACCTCAAGAAGGGCGTCTCGAAGGGAGTGGATTTCACGTTCCAGAGCGGCTACTTCTCCGACTACCCAGTCGGGGCGCCAAACTACGAATCGAACCCGCCAGCCATCCCGGAGGTGGCCACGTTCGAGGAGGACGAGGTCGACAAGACCGATTCGTCGACGGACTCGGACGGCGGCGGCGACGTGCCATGGCCGATCGTCTTGATGCTGTTCGGCGGCGGGGCGATCTTCGGGGTCATCGGGGTCGTGGCGCTGAATCGCTCCAGGAGGGGTCGTCGCTCGTGAAACCGCTCACCGCCGGGCCTCCGTGGCCACTCGTCTTCATCCTCGTCATCGGCGCCGCGGTGCTCACCGTGGTCGGCCTGGTCCTGCTCGCCCGCATCCGTGGAGGCCGTTCGTGAATCGTCCTACTCGTCTCGCTCTTGCCGCAGCCGTGCTGCTGCCCGCCCTGATGTCCACCCGTCCCGCGTTCGCGCACGACGAGGAGTCCAGTTCGCCCAGCGAGTCGGCCAGTGACACCCCGACTGAGCAGAGCAGTCAGCCAACCGATGAACCCACTGGTGACCCGAAGTCCGGACTGGCCGGAGTCGAAGGCCTGACCCCGATCTCGGGGGGCGACCGCGCGTCCACTGCGCCCCCGATCGAGACCGGCCGATACATCGATACCGCCCCCGACAAGGACACCCTGAAGGGGTATGCGTTCCATCGCACCATGCCGGGGTCGACGCTGACGTACGGCGTCACCCTTCTCGGGGAGGACATCACTCGCGAAGAGGCGTCTCGTCGTCCGCCTCTACGCCCGAAAGCCGGGCGACGATGGCAACTGGACCTGCAGCCTGGCGCGGCTCGACCCTGACGACCGGGGCAGCCACCATGCCGCTGAGCACGGTGGCCGGCTGGTCGTGGCGGCGAAAGGAGTGCAAGAGCGCCGACGTGCTCTACCTCGTTGTCGAGAATGCCACCCAGAGTCGCTTCACAGACAAGAAGCAGAAGGTGCCGACCGGGACGCCCTACGAGATCGACGTCTGGGAGCAACCGCCGATCAGCAACATCTCGGACCTCAGCGCCTCCCTCGGCAACGACTGGGTTCACGCCGATGCGGACGATCCGCAGGTGCAGGCCGAACCCGGCGTGTCCATGTCGGAGGCGGTGCCGCTGCCTGACGGCGAGACCGCCGCGGTTGACCTGCCGCTCGGCAAGATCTCGTGGTTCTACGTGCCGGTGGAGCTCGGAGAACGTCTGCAGGTCCTTGTCGAGACCGCCGACGGGGGTTCGATCGCCGGCGCCGGCTTCGAGGCCAGGATCCTGTCTCCGGTCGGCGGGCTGATCGACGAGGCGGACCCGACGACCATCATGCCGGCGACGCGTTCCACGAATCTCGCGGCCGGTCCCGGCATGGTCGCCGCCGTCACCTACGAGGTCGATCCGCACCATCGCTTCTAGGACGACGCCGAGCATTCCCGCCTACGCCCAACAACATCGCGCTCACGGGTTCGGCCGGGAACTATCTGGTGGCGGTCTACGCCCAGAAGCTGTCCGGATCATCGGTGAGCAGCCTGCCGGTGACCATCAAGGCGCAGACGAACCCGCATGAGACCTACGAAGGAGACGAGTACACGCTGCCCGAAGTACGTTGGCGACTTCCCGTCGTACCCGGCGCCCTCGGGTCCGCAGCCGGAGCCCTACGATCCCGATGCGGCCGGAGAAGTCCGCGTCGTCGTCGGCGGGACGCAGTGCCGGGGAGTGGGCCCTGATCGGCGGCCTGGGCGGTGCGGCGCTGCTGTCCGGGCTGCTGGGCCTGGTTCTGGTCCGCCGTCGCAGCTGACCTGCGGCCGTTCGCCGGCCACGGCTCAGTTGAAGATCAGGAACAGCGCGGCCGCGCTGAGCCCGATCGCGGCCAGGAAACAGATGATCGTGAGGATGATCGTGGCCTGACTGCGGGAGGTGATCGTCGCCGACTGCTGACTGGGCTCCGTATCGATCTCCCCCGACGGCGTCCCGCGCTCGGGACCGCCGACGGCGGAGGCCGCGGAGGCGGGATCCTTCGGGCCGACGTACGACGGCATGCTCGCCACTTCCGGGGGCACCTCGACCTCGCCGAGCTGGTCGAACACCTCTGGCGGCTCGGGGTCGTCCTGCCACGGCGCCCCCGGCGGTACGCCCAGCCGCCGCAGCAGCTCGAGCGCGGCGCTGGCAGTCGGGATCCGCTGTTCGGGTTCGGGTTCGGTGAGCCCGTCCAGCAGTGGCTTGAGGACGCCGTCGGGTGCGCCGGTGTGCTGGCGCGGTCCCAGCCCCGTCAGCATCTGGATGGCGACCACGCCGGTGGCGAAGAGGTCCTGGCGAGGGTCTGGCGGGGCGCCGTGCATCTGCTCGGGAGCCATGTAGCCGTCGGTGCCGATCGCTCCGGGGACACGGGTCAGTCGCACGTCGTCGATCAGCGCCGCGACGCCGAAGTCGCCGAGCCGGACGTGGGGGCGGCGGGTGCCGGTCGGCTCCAGGAGAAGGTTGGCGGGCTTGACGTCGCGGTGGACGACTCCGGCGCCGTGCACGGCCTGAAGGGCCTGGAGGGTCTGGTCGAGGACGACCGCCACGTAGCTCTCGGGGAGCGGGCCGTGGTCGCCGAGCAGGGTCTGGATCGAACCGCCCGCGACCAGATCCATGGTGAACACGACCAGGTTGTCCTCGGCGGCCCAGCCGCTGGGGGCGACCACGTGAGGGTGCTGGATGCGCACCGACTGTTCGCGCACGAAGCGCAGCAGCATGCCGCCGTCGTGCTGCCCGAGCACCTTGGCGGCGACGAACGTGCGGTTGCGCAGGTCCCAGGCGCGCCACACCGAGCCCATGCCGCCGGCCCCGATCTGGTCGATCAGGACATAGCGGCCGGCCAAGGGTGTGTTGTCTCGTTCCGGTCATGACGCGGTCACCCTACCCGCCGTGGGTTTGGCTATTCCTCTCCCGTCGATGCGGGATTTAGGCGCAGGCGGGTCCCGCTGTTAGCCTTGGCTGTCTTTCTCATCGCGGTCGCCCAACCGAGGGTCGATTCGTGTGAGAAGCCGCTTGCCGGGATCTCTCCTGACAGGTGTGACGCACAGCCCTCCTGCCACGGAAAGACCGTGGCCGCCGAGTCCAGAGGAGGTGGAGACTGCTATGCGTGCTTATGAAGTAATGGTCATCCTCGACCCCAGCCTCGAAGAGCGGACGATCGAACCGTCCCTCGACAAGTACCTCAACGTCATCCGCAAGGATGGTGGCAGCGTCGAGAACGTGGACGTCTGGGGACGTCGACGCCTCGCGTACGAGGTCAAGAAGAACGCCGAGGGCATCTACGCCATCATCACCCTTTCGGCCGAGCCGGCCACGGTCAAGGAGTTCGACCGCCAGCTCACCCTGAACGAGTCCGTCCTGCGCACGAAGGTTCTGCGCTCCGACGCGTGAGCCCGTCTCGCTGGTTGAGGAGGTCGCTCTGCGACCGTCTCGAAACCAGCCTGTGGAAAACCTTTCGCAGTGTCGGTGACGGCGTACACCATGTGTCGCAACCGAAACCACGGATCAACCAAGGAGTCCTGAGATGGCAGGCGAGACCATAATCACGGTGGTCGGAAATCTCGTCGACGACCCGGAGCTGCGCTTCACCCCGTCGGGTGCGGCCGTGGCGAACTTCCGGGTCGCGTCGACGCCGCGCACCTTCGACAAGCAGACCAACGAGTGGAAGGACGGCGACTCGCTGTTCTTGTCCTGCTCGGTCTGGCGACAGGCTGCGGAGAATGTCGCGGAATCGTTGCAGCGCGGCATGAGGGTCGTCGTCCAGGGACGACTGAAGGCCCGCACCTACGAGACCCGCGAGGGTGAGAAGCGCACCGTCTTCGAGATCGAGGTCGACGAGGTCGGTCCGAGCCTGAAGTATGCGACCGCAAAGGTCACCAGGACCACCCGTTCGGGCAGCAACACCGGCTTCTCCAGTGGGAGCCAGCCCACCCAGGGCGGCGCCCCGTCCGGCGGCGACGCCGACCCGTGGGCATCTCCCGCGCCCGTGCAGTCCGGCCAGCCGGCTGCCCCCCAGGGCGGGCAGCAGGGCGGACAACAGGGCGGGCAGTACGGCGGACAGCCAGACCCGTGGGGAGCCCCGGGCGTGGGTTCCGACGAACCTCCGTTCTGATCCACCTCGTCGAGCTCGCTCTCGGTCGAGCTCGTCTCGGTCGTTGTCGAGTCTCGTCGAGATGACCACAACTCCATAACCAAACCACCTAACCATTCCGGCGCATGCCGGGCTTCATGAAAGGGAGCACCACAATGGCCAAGGCAGTTATTCGCAAGCCCAAGAAGAAGGTTTGCCAGTTCTGCAAGGAGAAGGCGACCGGTGTCGACTACAAGGACACCACCCTGCTCCGCAAGTTCATCTCGGACCGCGGCAAGATCCGCGCCCGTCGGGTCACCGGCAACTGCGTCCAGCACCAGCGGGACGTCGCGATCGCGGTCAAGAATGCCCGCGAGGTAGCCCTGCTGCCCTACACCTCGACCGGTCGATAAGGAGGCTGGAACATGAAGCTCATCCTGACCCAGGAGGTCACCGGCCTCGGTGCGCCCGGCGACGTGGTGGAGGTCAAGGACGGCTACGGCCGCAACTTCCTCATCCCCCGTGGCTTCGGCATCCGCTGGACCCGCGGCGCCGAGAAGACCATCGAGTCCATCAAGACCGCGCGGACGTCGCGCGCGCTGCGCGACCAGGACCACGCCGCCGAGGTGAAGGCGAAGCTCGAGGCCTCGCCGGTCAACGTCGCGGTTCGCGCCGGTTCGGGCGGCCGCCTGTTCGGATCCGTCACCGTCGCGGAGATCGCGGACGCACTGGCGGCGACCTCGGGCGAGCCTGTCGACAAGCGCACCATCGTCGTCGGCAACCCGATCAAGTCGCTCGGCGCCCACGAGGTGTCGGTCAAGCTGCACGACGAGGTGTCTGCCACCGTGGCCCTCAACGTCGTCTCCGCCTGACCGTTCTCCACGCCGACCCGGCTCGTGTTGACGCCCCGTGCTGTCAACAAGAGCCGGGTCGGCGCTTGGTCAGACGCCGGTGACCAGCCAGGCATCTCCGCGCGCTCGATGGACCAGTACGACGCCGCGCGCAGCCATGAAGCCGCCGGAGAACGCGATCCAGATCCAGAGCAGGGAGCCGCCCAGCAGCGCTCCGGCGAGACGCCAGCGGCGCATAGACGAGCAGGGCGGCCAGGCCCGCCCAGGCCAGATAGCGGCCGTCGCCGGCACCGATGAGGACGCCGTCGAGGACGAACACGACCCCGGCGAGGGGTTGCCCGATTGCGGCGACGATGAGCACCGGCGTGAGCAGGTCGGCGTACGGCGGGGTCCTCGGTGAACAGGTGGCCAAGCCACGGACTCGCCGCGGCCAGGCCGAGACCGGTGACCACGCCGCTGACCAGCCCCCACTGGATCATCCGTCGGGTGAGGGCACGGGTTCCGTCGACGTCACCGGCGCCGAGCGCGCGACCGGTGATCGCCTGTGCGGCGATCGCGATGGCGTCGAGTGCGAAGGCGAGGAAGGACCAGATGGTCAGCGCCAGCTGGTGAGCGGCGAGGTCGGCACCCTCACCGGTGGGTGCGGCGAGCACCACGGCGTAGACCGTGAGGAGCAGGGCAACCCTGAGGGTGAGGGTGCGGATCAGCAGCGGTACGCCGGCTTGGGCCGCACTACGGATGCCGGTCCGGTGCGGTCGCAGGGGGGCGCCCTCGGCTCTGGCGACCCGGACCACGACGAGGAGGAGGGCGGCTGCGCTCGCCATCTGGGCGAGGACCGAGCCGAGCGCGGATCCAGCGATGCCCAGCCCGTCGAACGGTCCGACGCCGTACACGAGGAGCAGGTTGAGGGCGATGTTGAGGATGTTTCCGGCCACGGCGACCACGAGCGGCGTCCGGGTGTCCTGCAGTCCGCGCAGGATGCCAGTCGTCGCGAGCATGACCAGGAGCGGGGTGGTGCCCAGAAAGGCGATTCGGAGGTAGATCGTGGCTTGGTGGGAAACCGCTTCGCCGGCTCCGAACGCGTCCACGAGGAGGGGGGTGAGCAGGACTCCGACGACGGTGGCCACCAGGCCGATCACGACCGCCAGCCACACGCCGTCGATGCCCTGGCTCATGGCCCCGCGACGGTCCCCGGCGCCGAGGCTGCGGGCGACGCTGCCGGTGGTGCCGTAGGCAAGGAAGACGCAGAGGCCAACGACCGTCTGCAGGACCGCGGCGGCGATGCCGAGCCCGGCCAGTTCGGGGGTGCCGAGGTGACCGACGATGGCAGCGTCGGCGAGCAGGAACAGCGGCTCGGCGACCAGTGCGAGAAACGCCGGAAAGGCAAGGCGCAGGATCTCGCGGTCCGTCGGGCGCAACACGTCCCGAGGCTAGCAGAGTAAGGGGCTTAGACGCCTCTTGCTTCGTACAGTCCAGCCTGTGGATACATTCCCCGTGTCGGGCCTGGTTTGCCGTTCCGACGCGCTTTGTCGACTTGCCTACAAGCGACGGGCGGGTTACGGCAAGATGAACAGAGTTGTTTGCCAAGTATTTCTCCTCCACACCTGTGGAGCGGCGTTTACGCAGGTCAGACGCCTACTGCCGGGCGTGAGCCCGGCCGATACTCCACAGGTATTCCGGCAGCCTGTGCACACTGGTCGGCGTGTCGTCCACGGCTCTGCCCGAGTTATCCCCAGGTTGGCCTGACGCCTGTGGATAACGAGTGGCGCGAGCCTTTACTTGGGCGGTCCTGACGGCATAGCGTCGGCGGCTGGTCCACCCCCGGTTTCTGGCCTTCGGCACGGGTTGTCGGTGATCCCACCTAGGGTTCGGATCAGGTCGTTGTCAGTGTCGTTGCCCGACGATCGGGAGGAGCCGGATGAGCGTCGCCGAGCACGCCGAGACCGGTTTCGGCCCGGAGCCGCAGTGGGGCGACGGTCCGTCGTCGTACGCCCCGGGAGAGGCGCCTCGCGGCGTCGACCGGACCCCGCCGCAGGACATGGCGGCCGAACAGTCGGTGCTCGGATCGATGCTGCTGAGCAAGGACGCCATCGCCGACGTCAACGAGGTCCTGCGCGGCACCGACTTCTACCGGCCGGCCCACGAGATCGTGCACGACGCGATCGTCGACCTCTATGGTCGCGGGGAACCGGCTGACCCGGTCACCGTGGCCGCAGAGCTGCAACGACGCGGTGAGCTGGCCAAGGTCGGCGGCGCCCCCTACCTGCACACCTTGTCCGCCAACGTTCCGATCGCCGCGAACGCCAGCTACTACGCCGAGATCGTGCGGGAGAAGGCGATCCTGCGGCGGCTGGTCGAGGCCGGCACGAAGATCGTCCAGATCGGGTACGCCGGCGAGGGCCAGGTCGACGACGTCGTCGACCAGGCGCAGGCCGAGGTCTACCAGGTCACCGAGAAGCGGACCTCGGAGGACTACGCCCCGTTGTCCGACATCATGCATCACGTCCTCGACGAGATCGAGGCGATCGGCAACCGGGAGGCGGGGCTCTACGGCGTACCCACCGGTTTCGCCGACTTCGACGACCTGACCAACGGTCTGCACAACGGCCAGATGATCATCGTCGCGGCCCGCCCCGGCGTCGGGAAGTCGACGCTGGCTCTCGACCTGTGTCGGGCCGCGTCGATCCAGAACAACCTGGCCAGTGTCTTCTTCAGTCTGGAGATGACCCGCTCCGAGATCACCATGCGGTTGCTCTCGGCCGAGGCCAAGGTGCCGCTCAACCACATCCGCACCGGCCAGATGACCGACGACGACTGGGCGCGGCTGGCGCGCAAGATGGGCGAGGTCGAGTCGGCGCCGATGTTCATCGACGACAGCCCCAACATGACGATGATGGAGATCCGGGCGAAGGCCCGCCGGCTCAAGCAGCGTCACGACCTTCGTCTCGTGGTCATCGACTACATGCAGCTGATGACATCGGGGCGCAAGGTCGAGTCACGCCAGATCGAGGTCTCGGAGTTCTCCCGTCAGATCAAGCTGCTCGCCAAGGAGCTCGAGGTCCCCATCATCGCGCTCTCGCAGCTCAACCGTGGTCCCGAGCAGAGATCGGACAAGAGGCCGCTTGATCAGCGATCTGCGCGAGAGCGGGCAGTTTGGAGCAGGACGCGGACATGGTCATCCTGCTGCACCGCGAGGACATGTACGAGAAGGAGTCCCCCCGCGCGGGCGAGGCCGACCTGATCGTCGCCAAGCACCGCAACGGCCCGACCCGCGACCTCGTCGTCGCCTTCCAGGGCCATTACTCCCGCTTCGTCGACATGGCGCACTGAACCGGTTGTTGTCGAGATGCAGCGAAGTTGGAAATTGTCTACGAGTTGTTGAACAACTCGAGTTATGTCAGGCGCGATCCGCGTGGGAGAGAAGAGCGGCGGCGCCGCGTTCACTCGCTCGTAAGTGCTGGGAGGGAGTGAGCTATGACCTACTTCACCGAGTCAGAACTGCGGGGCCGTAATAGTCTCACCGCGAGTGGTGCGAACACGGTGCTCAAGGAGGCCTCGAGGAGGGCCACGGGCACTTTCGACATCTTCCTGAGCCACAGCGTCGTCGATGCTGACGTCATCCTGGGTCTGAAGGAGCTGCTCGAGTCGCGCGGTATGAGCGTATACGTGGACTGGGTCGATGACCCCGAACTCGATCGTGGGAACGTCTCACCCCGCACCGCGGCGCGCCTCCGCGAACGGATGCGGGCATCACGCTCGCTCGTCTACGCGACATCACGGGCGGCTGCTAGGTCTCGTTGGATGCCTCGGGAACTCGGCTACTTCGACGGGGCGAAGGGGGCAGACCGGATCTCCATCTGCCCCACCTGAGACCACGAAACGACGCGGCTCCGTGACCTGCGCGGATGCGCGTCCGCGGTTGACGTAAGGCCCTCGTTGGGTCCCATCGAGGTCGCTTCGCATTCCCGATCGGGACCCCAGTCACACGGACACGAATGGGCACGGCGTGCAATGGCGCAGTGCCTGCCGAGACGTCGGGGAAACCTATTGCCATCCTTGAATGTTAGTGACTAACATAATCGCGTGAGCACACCCAAGGCCGCCCGCACCCGGGCTCTGCTGCAGGAGACCAGTCATGCTCGCCCTCATACTTTTCCTATCGGTTAATTAACTAACTGGAAAACTAAGCCTCGAGCGGGCTCGAGTCAAGACTCTCGGCGCAAGGTTTGGGTGCGAACTAGTCACCAGCGCTCCAGAACCCCTTTCGTACCGTGGCCGGAGTCTTTCGGTGCCCGAGGCTCGTTGTACGCGGGACTCTTCGAGTCGCCTCGCCGACTGGTTGGCTCTAGGCGCTGCCGCCGGGTCGCCGGGTCGAACAGGTGCCGATGAACTCCCGATCCACCCCGGGAGACCAGCCACACGAAGCGCGGCGCCCGGCTCGTCACGCCCGGCCCAGCCCCACCCTGGCGTGTAGCCAACCCCTTGTCTTGGGTCAATTGGCGCGACCGTGGAAGAACACGAGGCGGTACTTACCTATCTGAACTTCGTCGCCGTCGGCGAGCTGCCGCGCGTCGACCCTGTCGTGGTTGACGTAGGTGCCGTTGAGGCTGCCGACGTCACGGACTGTGAAGCTCGCCGCGTCGCGACGGAACTCGGCGTGCTGCGTGAGACCGTGACGTCATCGAGGAAGATATCGCTGCCCGCATGGCGACCGGCGGTCACGACGTCGGTATCGAGGAGGAACCGGGCGCCCGCGTCCGGGCCACGCAGCACCAGCAGCAACGCGTTCCCGCGGGCCAGTGAGCCCACAGCCTGGGCATCGGCCGGTTTGAGTTGTCGATCGTACGGCGCAGTCCTGTCCGGTCCAGGCAAGGTCATGGTCGGAGACGAGTCGACGACGCTCTCGACCTGCCCGTCAGCGATGTCAGGGGCGCGCCTGGCACCGCACTGTGGACAGAACATGCCACCAGCAGGGATCGCGTGACCACATTGTGTGCAGTACGGCATTGCTCCTCCTCGGGTTGTGGCGGGATACGTGAGTTGCTGCGGACCCGGCGCAACCCGGTCACTCCCGCCCAGCCCCGGCACTTTCGCGAGGTGGGGCGCGTCGGGCCACCGCCACGGCTCGATGCCGAGCCGATCCTGGTGCAAGGGCGGGCATCGAACAGGCGGATTATCATGGTGGCGGGCCAGCAGGTCGCACTTGGCCGGGC
Organism: uncultured Actinomycetota bacterium; assembly: GCA_963719255.1. GTDB lineage: Bacteria > Actinomycetota > Actinomycetes > Propionibacteriales > Nocardioidaceae > Nocardioides. The sequence goes on from CAVRBN010000019.1 coordinate 215,200, forward strand.
GCACAAAGGCCAGACCGTCACCGTGCTGGTTTCTGAGACCACACTGCCATCGGTGAAGGGGGGTTGCTGCGCCCGCGCGAACGAACCGCGTGCGGGGCACGTTCCGGCCGTCAGCGGGCTCGGAGAGCGCAAACCCGTCCCTGGCTGTTTCGACCGTTCAGGAACGCCAGGATGCTTGTCACGGACCTTGGCCACGAGAATGCGCTCAGTGGGCCGGCGGGGCGTGGTCTGGTCAGCGGACCACCGCCACGGGACATTGAGCATGGTGGAGCAGGTGCTGGCTGACAATCGGAGCAGAGCCCGGCGAGCAGCGCCACGTCCTCGCGAACCGGTCACGACGAGGGACGCTTTGGCAGACGCCTGGGTCAGCGCCAGCCCGGGAGCCATGGCGACCGGTTCCCGTTCGAGTTTGACGGCGGGATAGTCGCCTTGCACGCCCGCCACAGACTCGACCAGCGCTGCATTGGCGGCCGCCGAGCGAGCGTTTAGCCTTGCCGGGAGTTGTCCGCGGTGGTCCAGCTGCACGGGACCGGATTC